>NZ_RFFG01000108.1 GCF_003696215.1 Actinomadura harenae
CCAGCCGCTCCGCCGCGGACTCGAACGCCCGCGTCGCGAGCCGTCCCGCGCGCGGCAGCGCGTCGAGGGCGCGCGCCGCGTCCACCGGCTTCTCGGACGTCACGGCGTCCGCGTGCGCGCGCACGATCGCCGCGTCCGCGTCCGCCGCGCCACCGGGCAGCATCGTCCGCACCCGTTCGGCCAGGCGCAGCGTCGACGCCTCCGTCAGCCCGCCGTACCCGGCCGCGATCCGCATGAACGTCCGCGAGGGCAGGACCCCGAGCGCCGGATGCTCCGCGCACCCCTCCGGATGCGCCGCCACCAGCTCCAGGCACGTCACGGCGTCCGGCGGATCCTCCCAGACCGCGCTCAGCACCGGATCCAGCTCCACGACACTGAGGCCGAGCCCGAGGACACGGCCCGTCACCGCCACCCGCCGCTCCGGCACCCGCCGTCCGACCGAGGCCAGGACGTCGGCCGCCACCAAGGGCGCATCGAACGCGCCGAGCGTCCCGCTCTCGAACATCTCGTCGTGCAGAAGGTCACAGGCGGCGTCCGTCAGAGCGGCCTTGCGCGTCGGCTCGTCCGCCACGAGCAGCCCGTTCAGGACACCCTCCAGAAGCGCCTCGCGATACCCGGCCGGGCACTCCGCGAACGCCCCGGGCAGATCCGACGCCCCGGACCGCGCCCGCCCGGACGCCGCCGCGACGATGTCCCCCCGCGACGTCCCGTCCACGGCGAGCCGGACCACGGACGTCAGATCGGGCGCCTGCGAGAGCGCCCGCGCCGCGCACTGCCGCGCGACCTCCGACGCGCCCGCCGCGTCCGCCCACCGGTGCACCGCCAGCGCGAGGTCGTACCCCATCGACGGGACGCCGCGCACCAGGTCGCCCCACACCCAGTCGGGGATCGCCGTGCCGTGCCGCGTCAGCAGGTCCGCCGCCCCGGCCTCCTCGTCCTCCGGGACGCCGTGCTCGCCCCGGCACAGCGCCAGCAGCCCGGCGGCCCGGTCGAGCACGGCCGGATCCGGCGCGTCGGGCGACATGCCCGACCCCGACGACGCGAGCTCGGCCAGCGCGTCCAGCCCGGCGAAGTCGGCGTCCCGCCAGCACGCCGCGACCGTCCGCGCGAACCGTCCCGCCTCGTCCTCCCCCTGGACGGGCCGTTCGAGCAACACCGCCGGGGACGTGCGCTGCGCGGACGCCCACACGTCCGGCGTCGTCCCGACCAGCCGCTGCGGCGCCCCGTCCGGGTCGGCGCTGTAGGTCACGAACGACAACGCCGACGCCACCGCGACGGGCAGCGAGTACGACACCACCGCGATCCACCGCGCGACCGCCTCGATGTCGGACGACACCAGCACCACGCGCCCGTGCCCCCGCCCGAGGACCGCCACGACCGCGTCCACGATCCGCGCGAGCCGCTCATAGGCGTCCCCACCGTCCCCGGACGCCAGCCACGCCGCGAGGGACTCGGGATCGAGCCCCTCGTCCGGCACGAGCTCGTCCACCTCGGGCAGATCGGTCTCGGACGCGGGGGAGTCGCTCCACAGCGGCGCGTGCCACAACTCGACCGGCCTCACGCCCTCCAGCTCGTCCGGCTCGGCGACCACCGCGTGCGCGAAGAAGTTCCCGTACCGCCCCGAGTAGTCACGCCCCAGATACCGGCACCGCAACAGCAGCGGACGCCCGTCCACCCGGTCGTACAGCAACGACACCGGGAACTGGTCGAGCTCGTCGTCGGCGGGCGACAGCGGAGCCTCCGGCGGCGGCCGGTACGACAGGTGCGGCGTGACCCGCGCCCGCATCCCGTCCGGCAGCCCCGGAGTCTCCGCGACGAACTGGAACCCCGACCGCCCCGTAGGCCCCCGCCGAGCCGACGTGTAATGAAGCTGCCACGCCATCGCCGTTCTCACCTGAACTCTCGCATGATGTTCCCGTCCTGAACCCAGGAGCAAGTCGGAAAGGGGGCGCTTACGGGCGCCGTCCGGCGTCGCCGTGGCCGCCCACGGGCGGCATCCGTGGAGCGCGGCGCGCATCCGCAACAGAGTTTCGGCATCTCTCTTACACGTGATGCCGACTCTCGTAAAGTCGGAGTCATGAGAACGGCGTACAAGTGCCGCGCGTACCCGAACGCCGAGCAGGCGGCGCTGCTGGCCCGCACCTTCGGGTGTGTACGCCTCGTATGGAACAGAGCGCTCGCCGAGCGGCAGCGTGCCTATCGCAGCGAGGGGAGGGCCACCTCGTACAAGGCGGCCGACGCGGCGTTGACAGCATGGAAGCGCGAAGCGGACCTGGCCTTTCTCAATGAGGTGTCCAGTGTTCCGCTGCAGCAGACGCTGCGGCACCAGCATGCCGCGTTCGCCAACTTCTTCGCGGGACGCGCCAGGTACCCACGGTTCAAGCGGCGGACGGCGCGGCAGTCCGCGCACTACACACGCTCGGCGTTCCGAATGCGCAGCGGCGAGCTGACCTTGGCGAAGAGCGACGCGCCCTTGCGGTTCGTGTGGTCCTTCGAGAACGTGGAGGTCGCCGCCCTCAACCCGACCATGGTCGTGGTCTCGCGCGAGCCCGACGGCCGTTGGTACGTTTCGTTCGCCGTGGACACCGACGCGCCTGAGCCACTTCCCGAGACCGGCCATGCGATCGGCGTGGACTTCGGGCTGAAGGACCTCATGGTGACCAGTGACGGTGTCCGCATCGCCAACCCGCGCACGCTGGAACGCAAGGTTCGTCATCTGGCGCGCTATCAGCGGCGCATGGCCCGTTGTCGCAAAGGCGGCAGTAACCGCCGGAAGGCCCAGGCCAAGGTCGCCCGAGCCCATCGCAAGGTGCGCAACGCTCGGCGTGACCACCTGCATCGTGCCAGTACCGGAATGATCCGGCGAGCCGACACGATCGTGATCGAGGACCTCGCGGTTTCCAGCATGGTGAAGAACCGCAGGCTCGCCCGGTCGATATCCGACGCGGGCTGGGGGGAGCTCCGGCGGCAGCTGGAGTACAAAGCCGAACGCCATGGGCGTCGGCTGGTCGTGATCGACCGCTGGTACCCGTCCTCCAAGACCTGCTCGACCTGCGGACACGTCCTCGGCGAGCTGGGCCTGTCCACCCGGCGCTGGACGTGCCCTCACTGCCGCTCCTGGCACGACCGGGACCTGAACGCGGCCAAGAACATTCTTGCGGCCGGTCTGGTCGTAGCCGGGGACGGCCCCGGCGAGGTCTGTGGAGCTGATGTGAGACGGCAAGGGCCCTCCCTTCCGCAGTCGGCTGTGAAGCAGAAACCCACCGTGGCGCGAGCTACGGGACTCCCCTCTCGTCAGAGAGGGGAGGGACGTCAATCCCCGTCGAGCATGCCGAAGCGGTAGAGGAGCCAGAGCAGCGGGTCCTCCGCGCGGTAGGGGCGGACGCCGCCCGCGCCGACGCGGTCGCCCTCGGGCATGGAGCCGAGGGCCGACAGGCCGAACAGGGCGTAGTCGGCGTACTGCTGGGACAGGAACAGGTCGAGCTGGCCCGCGTTCCAGTCGTGCAGCAGCGCCCTGACCTGCTCGTTCACCGCCGAGCGGTCGTCCAGGTCGAGGACGCCGGAACCGGAGCGGGAACGGTGCAGCGCGGACTGCCGGGACACCGCCGGGCCGAGCGCGTCGATCTTGGTGAGGGCGACCGCGACCGGGACCGGGAGGCGCTCGCCCGGCCGCAGGCCGTGCCGCAGGCGGAGCGCCTCGGTGACGCGGGCGATGATGTTGATCGGCTCGCTGTCCGGGTCCTCGCCGAGGGTTCCCTCGCGGGGCTGCGCCTCGTCGGCGAGCGCGTTGTGCGCCCCGGGCAGCTCCAGCGGGTCGACCAGGAAGATGATCGCGTCGGCCGCCTCCAGGTACCGCAGGTGCAGGTCGCGGACCTCCCGGCTGCGCAGGTCCTCACCGGCGGTGTCGAACAGGACGAGCGCCAGCGCGTCGTGCTTGGCGCGTCCCATCCCCGCCAGCGGGGTGCGCGCCAGCTTCGACGGGCGGGTGCGGGTCAGCAGGTACACCAGCGGCTCGCGCGGCGCGGTCGCGGCGCTCGCCGTCGTCGGCAGCAGCCGCCGCTCCTCCAGGAGCGGACGCGCGAAGTCCCGCTTGTATCGCTCGATCGTCCGGTCGTCGCAGGCGACGAGCGAGGTGTCGAGCTCGGTGCCGACGCGGTTCATCAGCTCGTGCAGCAGGACGGCGATGTACGTCGACTTCCCGGCGTTCTTCGCGCCGACGAGGGCGACGATCCGGCCGGGGGAGTCGCAGTACGCGGTCGGCAGCGGGTTGTGGCACTCGGGGCAGACGCGGTTGTGCGTCGGCTGCGCGCAGTCGGGGCAGTCGGCGCGCCCGCCCGAGCGCGGCGGCGCGGCGAACACCGGCGGCAGGGACGCGCCCGCCGTCGAACCGGTGTACTCGGCGAGCTCGCGGTCGAGGACGGGCGCGCAGCCCTGCCTGCGGCCGACCTGGCCGCGGCAGCGGAACGGGATCCGCTGCGGGGCGATCTCCGCGAAGCAGTACGGGCAGGTGATCTCCTGCCGGGCGAGACCCGGCAGGCTCACCCGGGACGCTAGGGACACCGGCTCCTCCTGGGGGCGCTTACCGGGGGCTGTGCAGATGACGGACCGGGGGGTCGGTCAACTCGACCACGGTGTCATCAGTGAAGCAGCGTAGCCAGTACTCGCCCGCGGACCGAGGCAGCGGCACGGTGAGTTCCCCCGGAACCGGCACCTGCGTCCACGATCCGAGGGTCTCGCCGTCCGTCGGGCGGTGCGGCATGACCCGTCCGCGCCGCAGGACGAGCTCCAGCGAGCCGACCCGCAGCGGACGCTCCGCCGACAGCCTCACGGTGAGCGCGCGCTTCCACGGCGGCCCGGTGCGCTCCAGCTCGTACCGGACGAGCGTCCGCGCCTGGACCTCCACGATGACCGGCGTGCCGACGACCCGCTGCTCGTCGGCGGTGCTGACGGTGGCGACGGCGAGCTCGACCGGCTCGGCCTCCGGGACCTCCACGCGGAGCCCGCCCTGCGCCTCGTACGCGGCGCGCGTGACCGCGACCCGCTCGGGCGCGGCGGTCGGGAGCCGCCCGGCCTCGATGCGGCCCGCCGACACCAGGTTCGCCTCGATGCGCCCGGTGGCGATGGCGTCCACGCCGATCCGCCAGCTCAGCTCGACCTCGGCGACCTCGTCGGGCCAGTCGAACCCGACGTGGACGACGCCGCCGCGCCGTTCGGCGACCAGGCGGCGCGGCGGCGGCAGGTTCACGTACCGGTGGTGCGCGCCGACCGCGGCGGTGCCCTCGGCGGCGGTGACCGCGAGCAGCCAGCCGCCGCGTCCGGGCTTGACCAGGATCCCGTCGGACGTCACCGCGTTCGGGATCCGCCGGGACGCCTTCCGCACGTCCTCGACCGGGACGATCGCGCTGCGCGGCCACTCGGGCCGCGCGTCCAGCAGGACGATCTCGGGGGTGCCGTGCCCCGGCCGCTCGAACCGGACGAGGATCTCGTCCTCGTCGCCCGCCGACGCGTCCACGGCGATGTCGTAGACGGGCTCCGGCGGCGCGGACGGCGTGACCGACGTCCGGACGCCCGGCGTGGTCACCTCGCGGCCCTGGTCGTCCAGGTAGACGGCGCAGACCCGGTAGTGGTGCGTCACGCCGTTCGGGACCCGCTCGGAGAACCCCTCGCGGCCCGCGGGGACGGCCTGCTCGCCGCTCCGCCCGGCGCGGAACACCGCGACCCGCGCGGCCTCCGGCGGGCAGCGCCAGCGTCCGGTGACCGTGCCGTCGCCGGGCGCGAGCTCCACCTCGCGCGGCTCCGGGCGCACCAGGATCGGCCCCGCGACCGTCGGCGGCGCGGCGGCCTCGCCGCGCACCGCGATGACCGCGTAGTAGAGGTGGACGTTGACCGGCGGGTCGTCGTCCCTGGTCAGGGGCACCGGTTCGCCGTCGGCGGGCCCGTGCGGCGGACGGTCCCGGCGGCGCACCATGTGGTACAGCACCTCGCCCGCCGTGGACGGCGACGCCTCCCACACCAGCCGCACCGAGGGCTCGGGGTCCGCGTGGACCGTCGCGATCAGGCTCTCGACCGGCTTCGGCGGCAGCCGCTTCTGGTGGTCGGCCGCGCCGGGTAGGTCACGGACGAGCTTCAGGGCGTCCGCGAGCAGCCGCCACGCGCGGTCGGTGTCCGTTTCGTCCGCCGCGGCCTCCCGCAGCCGCGTCGCCGTCGCCACCCGGTGCCGCGCCTCCGCCGCGAGGACGGCGACGTCCTCGGGCAGGTCGCTTCCGGCGGCCGCGTGCCGTCCGCTCGTCCGGGTTCCGCCCTGGGCGCCGTCCTGTCCCCCGTCGGCGGCGGACGGGGCGGGCTCGGTGAGGGCCCGGGCGAACTCGGCGGCGGCGTAGATCTCGCCCGCGCCGAGGAGTTCGCGGAGGCGGTCGGCGGGGCCGGGCTGCGGGGGACCGGTGGCGGCCGGGGCCTGCTCGCGCAGGACGGCGAAGACGAGACGGCGCGCGTCCGACGCGTCCACGCCGAGTTCCTCGGTCGCGTGCCGCAGCAGGGCGCGCTCGGACGCGCGCTGCCGCAGCCGCTCGCGCAGCCGGTCGACGACGTCGTAGCGGATCAGGTCGGTCAGGTGCGCGCCGGTGTCCTCGCCCTGGCCCGCGCGCAGGGCCGCCAGGACGGTCTGGGCGTGCGTGGTGCTCGTGTCCCGGCTGCGCCGCGCCCACTCGGCGGCGACGGCCGCGACCGCGTCCGCCGACGGCACCAGCGGGCCGCCGTCGCGGCCGGGCGCGGCGAACGCGTCCAGCACCCGCATCGGGCCGCCCATCCGCCCGCCGAACAGGAAGTCGGCCAGGTTGCGGCGGCCCAGGACGTCCAGCGACTCGCGGACCTTGGGGTAGGCGGCGTACGGCGGCGCGGCGGGCAGCGCGTCCGGCTCGCGGACCTCGATCCGGCCGGCCGCGAGCGCCGACAGCTCCGCGCCGGTCACCCCGGCGGTGCGGGCGATGTCCTCCAGCTCGCCGGGCGTCACCATCTGGATCAGGCCGCCCGCGTCGGCGAGCCGCGCGCCCGCGACCTCCAGGCGACGCCGGGACCGCGCCTGCCCGCCCGCGAGCCGCTGCCGCAGCGGGTTCAGGTCGCCGCGCTCGGCCGCCGCGAACACCGGGGCGAGCTCGCGGTGCTCGGCCTCGAGCCGGTCCACGAGCTTGCGGTACTTCAGCTGGCCGCGCGCCCGCCGCCAGCACTGCCGGACCTGCTTGACCCGGGCCGCGACGGCCTCCGGCGTCGGCTGGTCGGGCAGCGCGTAGCGGACCCGCAGGTCCTCCGGCGGCTGGTCGCCCGCCGCCCGCGCCGGCTCCAGCACCTCGCGCTGGTAGGCCGCGTCGAACCCCGTCCCGGACGGCCGCGCGCCGGTCGTCATCGCGCGCTCAGCTCACCTTCACCCGGGAGAGCGCGGTGCGGGACCGCTCGACCTCCTCCTCGGACATGCCGCCGACGTCGACCTTCAGCTCCAGCCGCTCGCCGGTCTCCTTCTCCACGGCGGCGACGTTGAGCAGCCCGGACGCGTCGAGCTCGAAGGTCACGCCGATCGGCCAGCCGGCCTGCTTGCCGGCCGGGATCCGGATCTGTCCGGTCGCGATCTCGGAGTTGTCGACCAGCTCGGCGGACTCGACCGACCCGGCCTGCTCCATCACCCGGACGTCGGCGGAGGTCTGCTCGTCGTGGACGGTGTAGAAGTCCTCGGTGTGTGCGGCGGGCAGCTCGTCGTTGGCGTGCACCAGGTGCGCGACGTGCTCGGCGCCGCTGTCCCGGTCGACGACGACGATGCCGAACGCGTGGGACGCGACGGTGCGGATCCGGCGGCCCGCGATCTGCGCCTTCTGGTCGGCCGACAGCCCGGCGCGCCCGGCCATCTCCTCGGCCCGGTCGTCCTCGCCGGCCGCGAGCAGCCGCCGGTAGGTCTCCTCGAACGCGTACAGCGCCGCGCCCTTGGCGACCGCGAGGTCGGGGTCCTGGAGACGCGGGTTCAGGCCGAGCTCGGTGGACAGCCGGGCGGCGACGACCGGCATCTTGGTGGAGCCGCCGACCAGGACCAGGTCGTCGAACTCGTCGACGCCCTTCTCCTTGGCGGTCTCCAGCGTCCGGCCGGTGATCTCGATGGTGCGGTCCAGCAGGTCGCGGGTCAGCTCCTCGAGCCGCTCGCGGGTGATCTCGACCGTGGCGCTGCGCCCGTCGTGCATCACCCGGACGGTGTGCGCGGTGCGGTTGGTCAGCGACTTCTTGGCGTCCTCGGCGTCGCGGCGGAGCTGCTGCTCGGACTGCCGGTCGTCCAGCGGGTCGCCCGCGTCCGGATGCTCGGCGCGGAACCGCTCGGCCAGGTACTCCACCAGCCGGGCGTCCCAGTCGGCGCCGCCGAGCTCGTGGTCGCCGTCGGTGCAGATGACCTCGATGTGCCCGCCGCGCAGCGTGATGACCGTGGTGTCGAACGTGCCGCCGCCGAGGTCGTAGACGAGGATCGTCCGGTCCTGCTCGGGGTTGAGCACGCCGTAGGTGATCGCGGCGGCGATCGGCTCGGACACGATGTCGATGACGTTGAGCCCGGCGATCCGTCCCGCCTTGCGGGTGGCGTCGCGCTCGGCCGCGCCGAAGTAGGCGGGGACGGTGACGACCACGTCGCGCGCGTCCTCGCCGGACTGGGTGCGCGCGTCGGTCACGAGCTTCAGCAGGATGAACGCCGACAGCTCCTCGGGGGTGTACTCGATCCCCTGGATGTCGCGCGCCACCTCGCGGCCCATGTCCCGCTTGACCAGGCTGACGACGTTCTCGGGCTCCAGGACCGCGGTGTCCTTCGCGGTCTGCCCGACGACCACGTTGTCCTCGCTCTCGAAGAACACCACCGACGGTGTGGTGTCGGTGCCCTCCAGGTTCCGCAGGACCGCGGGGCGTCCCACGTCGTCGATGGAGGCAATGCAGGAGTAGGTGGTTCCCAGGTCGATCCCGTAGACAGCCATATCCTCTTCACCTATCGCTACCGGGGTGCGGCGGGCGCCGGCCACCGGGTCGCCGGCCACCGGTCGGGCGGACGGCGTGCCGTCCCGGGCCGGGCCGCCGGTCGGGGGCGGTCCGGCCGGGTGGTCAGCGCGCCGGCCGTCGATGACCATCGTCCCGCTCCGTCCGCCGCCGCGCATCGCTCTTGACCGACTTCCCGACACGGACCTCGGCCTTCCGGACGACCCGGTCGCCCTTCTCGAACCCGTCCGTCAGGGCGGCGACGACCGTTCCGTCGCGGTCCGGGTCGTCCACCTCCACCCGCTCCACGGGGCGGTGGCGGGACGCGTCGTACGGCTGGCCGGGCTTGACCGCGAACCGGACGGATCCGGTCCTGGCCAGGGCGTCGGCGACCTCGTCCGCGCATTCGCCGAGCAGCTTGGCGGCCTGCTCGGGCTCCGGCGGGGACGCGGCGGCCTGCCGCAGCGCGTCGTGGACCTTGTACAGCGCGGCGCGGACGGGTTCGAGCATCGACTCGAGCTCGCCCCGCCGCAGCCGCTGGTTCTCCTCGTGCAGCCGGTCGATGACCGACTCGCGGTGGGCGGCGCGGTCGGTCTCGCGGTCGAGCCGTCCGAGCAGGTCGCGCAGCGCGTCCCGCACCTCGGTGATGGCCGGCGGGTCGCCGGCGTCCGCCGCGTCCGCCTCGTTCGCCGTGTTCGTCGTGTCGTGTGCCGTCGTGTCGCCGTCGTCCGCGGGCGTCCCGGAGGTTCCGGACGCCTCGGTCGCCGCCGTGTCGGTTTCGGCGTCGTCTCCGGGTTCGGACGCTTCGGCGGGGGCGGCGTCGTCCGCCGACCCGGCCCGTGGCCGCCGGTTCCGTGACCCCGCGCTGACTTCCCGCTTCCGATCGCTCGACACGTTGAGTCACCTTAATGGGACGAACCTCGCAGGCAAAGGGCGCGCTTGACGGCGCCCTGACATTTCCGCGAAGGAACCCGGACCGCGTTGCGGCCTCTCCGTCGGGAACCGGTGGGAACGGGCGACGGAATCGCAGGCCCGCGCCCCCTCTGACGTCGGAGAACGTCGTGCGAGGTGTCCCCGCCGCCACAGTTTCGGCGTACGCCGGAACGACCCCGGGCAAGAATCGTGCACCAACCATGAAACCGGACACCTTGGGAGCGCGTCTACGTTCTTGGACACGGCCCCCGCCCGCGGCGGCGCGGTCGCGCTCGGAGGCCGTGTCCGCTAGGCCCCGAAGTCCGTGTCCGCTGGGCCTCGAAGGCCGTGCCCGCCGGGTCGTAGCCTGCGGTCGGGATGTTCCGGAGTGAGAGGTGTTCCGATGTACTGGGGTGCGCGGGCGAGTGTGGTGCGGGCCGGGCGTGAGGTCGTCGAGGCGGGGCTCGTCGGAGGTGCGGCGGGCAACATCAGTGTGCGGGCCGGTGGACGCGTCGTGGTGACGCCCGGTGGCGCGCGGCTGAACAGGCTGGCCGACAAGGACTGCCCGGTCCTCGACATGGACGGGCGGATGCGGGAGGAGGGCCTGGCGCCGTCGTCCGAGACGCCGATGCATCTGGCGATCTACCGCGAGACGGACGCGATGGCGATCGTGCACACGCACTCGGCCGACTGCGTGGCGGTCTCGACCCTCGTGGACGAGCTGCCGGCGATCCACTACTACACGCTGATGCTGGGCGGGGTCGTGCGCGTCGCCGAGTACGCGACGTACGGGACGCCCGAGCTGGCCCGCAACGTCGTCGCGGCGCTGGAGGGCGGGCGGCGCGCGGCGCTCATGGCGAACCACGGCGCGGTCGCGCTCGGCCGCGACCTGGACGAGGCGGTCGAGAACGCGCTGCTCCTGGAGTGGCTGTGCGGTGTGTACCTGAAGGCGCGGGCGGCGGGGGAGCCGCGTGTGCTGACGGACGCGCAGCTCGGTGAGGCGGCCGAGCGGTTCGCGGGCCCGAGTTACGTTCCTCCCGCGGGGCCGGACGTGTAACCTAGCGCTTGCTAGGTGCGCCGGGAGAGGGGACGCCCATGTCCGACTTCGTGCTGGTCGAACGGCCCCGTCCGCACGTCGCGCTGGTCACGCTGAACCGGCCCGAGCGGATGAACGCGATGGCGTTCGACGTCATGGTCCCCTTCCGGGACACGCTCGCCGGCCTGTCCCGCGACAACGACGTGCGCGTGGTCGTCGTCACCGGCGCGGGGCGCGGGTTCTGCTCGGGCGCCGACCAGGAGTCCCCCGGACGCATCCCCGGCATCGACGGCCTCACCGTGTCCACGATCGCGCTGCGCTCGATGGAACTGCTCGACGACGTCGTCCGGACGCTGCGCCGCATGCACCAGCCGGTGATCGCGGCCGTGAACGGCCCGGCGATCGGCGGCGGCCTGTGCCTGGCGCTCGCCGCCGACATCCGCCTCGCCGCGTCCGGCGACGCCTACTTCCGCGCGGCGGGCATCAACAACGGCCTGACCGCGAGCGAGCTGGGGTTGTCCTACCTGCTGCCGCGCGCGATCGGCTCGTCCCGCGCGTTCGAGATCATGCTGTCCGGACGGGACGTCGACGCCGCCGAGGCCGAGCGCGTCGGCCTGGTCTCCCGCGCGGTCGAGCCGGACGGGCTCCTGGACGCCTGCTACGAGCTCGCCGAGCGGATCGTCGGGTTCAGCCGTCCCGGGGTCGAGCTCACCAAGCGGATGCTCTGGGCGGGCCTGGACGCGGGGAGCCTGGAGGCGCACATGGACCACGAGGGCCTCGGCCAGCTGTTCGTCCGGCTCACCACGCGCAACTTCGAGGAGGCCACGCGGGCGCGCCGGCAGGGCCGTCCGCCCAGGTTCGCCGATTGACCCCTGCCGATCGACCCCTGACCTGCCGTGATGGGATGGACGGGTGCCGAGCCTCAGTCACGGGGACGCGCTCGCCCGCCTGGCCGCCGCGCCCGTCGCCCGCCTCGCCACCGTGTCGCCGGGGGCGGGAGGCGCGGCCGGGCGTCCGCACCTCGTGCCGATCACGTTCGCGGTGTCCGGCGGAAGCGTCGTCACGGCCGTCGACCACAAGCCCAAGACCACCCGTGACCTGCGGCGGCTGGCGAACCTGCGGGTGAGTCCGCACGCGTCGGTCCTCGCCGACCACTACGAGGACGACTGGGACCGGCTCTGGTGGGTCCGCGCGGACGGCCACGCCCGCATCCTCACCGACCCCGATGCCATGGCCGTCCCGCTCGACCTGCTCGCCGCCCGGTACCCGCACTACCGCGAGCGCCGCCCGGACGGCCCGGTGATCGAGATCGTCATCGACCGCCTCGTCGGCTGGACCGCCGTCTAGGCCGGACGCCGACGCCGGCGGCGGTGCCGGTTCGACAGGACGGTCATGCTGACCACGCCGAGGACGCCGAAGATCCCGAGGACGAACGTCCCCATCGCGTTGGCGATCGTCGAGCCCCACTCCGCCTTGCCGCCGTCGGCCTGCACGAACCGTCCGACGTCACGCACCCGGATCCTCTGGCCGGCGGTGACGGACGACTCGTGCGCGCCGCGCAGTTCCCGGTCGCGGGCGCCGGGCGCGGTGAGATCGTCGGCGGTGAAGCTTCCGTACCAGGAGCAGCTCCTGGAACACCGCCGGACGTCCGCGACGAAGGTGCCGGGGCGTCCCTTTCCGGCGGAGGCCCGGCTCGTGGCGTTCCCCTGCGTGATCGCGCTCTCCAGGCACAGGCCCGCCCCGGCGAACATCGCCACGGTCAGGGCCAGGCTCGTCACCAGCCTGGCCCACGGGTGGCGGGGCGTCGCCGGACGGCGCTCAGTCCCAGGCATCGGCCACCGCGCGCAGGCGGTCGGCGTACTCGATGCGGGACGCCCATTCGGCCGGCCACGCGTCCATGCCGAGGTGCGCCCCGGCGAACGCGCCCGCCAGGCACGCGATGGAGTCGGAGTCGCCGGAGCTGGCCGCGCCGCGCCAGATCGCCGACACCGGGTCGTCCGGGAACAGCAGGAAACAGTAGAGCCCGGTCGCGAACGCCTCCTCCGCGACCCAGCCCGCGCCGGTCGCCTCGCACGGGTCGGCGGAGCGGTCGGGGGAGTGCAGGAGCGCCGCGTCCAGGCGGTCGAGGACGGCCAGGCACTCGTCCCAGCCGCGCGCGATGAACGCCTCGGCGGACGGATCCTGGGAGTTCGTCCACAGGCTCCCGAGCCACGCCTCGCGGTACACCGTGCGCTGCGCGTTCGCGCGGTCCCGGAGCGCGGCGGGCAGGTCGGCGGGGGCCATGCCGTCCGCGAGCCAGCGCGTCGCGAACGCCGTCAGCTCGCTCGCGGCGAGCCCGGTCGGGTGCCCGTGCGTGAGCGCCGCCTGGAGCTGCGCCGCGCCCGCCCGCTGGTCGTCGCTGAGGCCGGGCGCGAGGCCGACGGGCGTGACGCGCATGTTCGCGCCGCAGCCCTTGGACCCCATCTGCGTCGCCAGCTCCCAGGGCAGGCCGCGGTCGAGCCCTTCGCAGGCGCGCAGGCAGGTGTTGCCGGGCGCGCGGTTGTTCTCGGGATCGTGCAGCCAGTCGACGAACCGCCGCCGCCACATCGGCTTGATGAGGGCGGCGGTGAACGGCGGGTTCCGCAGCGCGTCGACCAGCCCTTCGGCCACGGCCAGCGCCATCTGCGTGTCGTCGGTGACGAGCGCGGGCGTGTGCTCGAAGTCGCGCGGCCCGTCGACCCCGTACCGCCGGTGGATCTGCTTCATGCCGAGGAACTCGGTGGGGGCGCCCAACGCGTCCCCGTAGGCCAGTCCGAACAGGCTCCCGCTCACACGTTTCACAAGGGTCATTGTGCCCCGGACGCGTACTTTCCGGGAGTCAAGCCGTAGTAGCGGACGAACCAGCGGTGCAGGTGGCTCTGGTCCGCGAAGCCGGTGCGCGCCGCCGCGTCCGCCGGGGACGTCCCCGCGCGCAGGAGCCTGCGCGCCTCGCGGAGCCTCAGCTGCCGCTGGTAGTCGCTCGGCGCCATCCCATAGGCGCGGCGGAACGCCCGGTACAGCGCGAAGCGGCTGCTCCCGGCGGCCTTGGCCAGGTCGTCCGCCGTCACGTCGGCGAGGGGATCGTCATGCAGGATCTCTCGTGCGCGCGCGACCACGCCGTCCAGCTGGCGTCCGGGCTCGGAGAGCCGCGCGGCACGCCGGGCCAGGGCCGTCACGGCGCGCGTGGTCAGCTCGTCCCGGCGGAGCGCGGACGCGTGGCCGAGCAGCCCGGCGTGCAGGTCGCGCAGGCTCGCCGCGAGGACCGGATCGGTCACGACCGGCGACGCGAACAGCGGCGCGCCGCCGGTGATCCGGGCGTCCACCAGGACGTCCCCGACCAGCTCAGGGCCCAGGTGCACGATCCGGTAGGTGAAGCCGAGCGCGTCCGCGGCCTGCCCGTCGTGCGGGTCGTCCGGGTTGAACGCCATGACCATCCCGGCCGCGCTCGTGTGCGCGCCGCCCCGGCAGCGGAACGCCTGCGCCCCGGCCTCGGTCACCCCGAACGAGTACGCCTCGTGACTGTGCCGGTGGTAGACGTGCCGTTCGAAGTGCGCGTGCATGGCCTCGACCGGACGGTCCGGCGCGCGCCAGTAGCGGGTCCACTCGCCGTCCACGGATCCACGGTCTCGCACTCACCCATGGTCGCGCACGAGCGTTCAAGACCGCGCGGCCAGGGTCCGGCCAGGCTGCGGGCATGCGTTTCGACACCAAGATCGGGATCGTGGTCCGTGACGACCTGGCCGCCTGGCAGCGGCTCAACGTGACCGCGTTCCTGTCCAGCGCGGTCGCCGGGGCAACGCCCTCGGTCATCGGCGAGCCCTACGAGGACGCCTCCGGCAACCGCTACCTTCCGATGTTCGTCCAGCCCGTCCTGGTCTACGTTGCCACCGCCGAGCAGTTGGCGTCCGCTCATGCGCGCGCGGTCGCGCGGGACGACATCCGCGAGGCCGTCTACATCGAGGACATGTTCAAGACCGGCAACGACGCCGACAACCGCGCGACCGTCCTCGCGCGGGAGGCGGACGACCTTCCGTTGGTCGGGATCGCCCTGCACGGCCCGCGCAACCCCGTCGACAAGCTCCTCAAGGGGTTGCCGCTGCACCCGTGATGCCGACCAGGCCCGCCAGCCGCCGACGGTGGCCGGCGGGCGGGCCGAGGAACTCCTGGGACGCCTTCGCCCGCTTGAAGAACAGGTGCGCGTCGTGCTCCCAGGTGAACCCGATGCCGCCGTGCAGCTGGATCGTCTCGCCCGCGACGTGGAAGTAGGCGTCCGAGCAGAACGCCTTGGCGAGCGCGGCGGCGACGGGCAGTTCGTCCGGGGCGCCGTCGGCGGTGTCCGCGGCGTTCAGCATGGCCGAGCGCGCCGACTCCACCTGCACGAACATGTCCGCGCAGCGGTGCTTGACGGCCTGGAAGCTCCCGATGGGACGCCCGAACTGCTTGCGCACCTTCACGTAGTCGACCGTCATCTCCAGTGCGCGTTCGGCCCCGCCCACCTGCTCGGCTGCGAGCAGGGCGGCGGCCACGTCTCGTGCGCGCGCGAGGGCGGCGTCCCCGTTCCTGGTGAGGAGCCGGGCGGGAACGTCGGTGAAGTCGAGCCGGGCGAGCTTGCGCGTCTGGTCGAGGGTGGGGAGCGGCGTCCTGGTGAGGCCCGGGGCGTCGCCGTCGACCGCGAACAGGGACGTCGCGCCGTCGTACAGGGCCGTGACCAGGACGAGGTCGGCCGTGTGACCGTCCAGGACGTAGGTCTTCACGCCGTTGAGGACGCCGTTCTCGCAGGACGCCGCCGGCGGGGCGTCCCAGCGGTCGTCCTCCGTCCAGGCGACGGTCGCGATGGTCGTGCCGTCCGCGATGCCGGGAAGGACGTCGGTGGCGTCGGCCGCGAGGGCTGCGGGCAGCGCGAGCCCGGCGGTTGCGAGGAACGGGCCGCAGAACAGGACGCGTCCCATTTCCTCGAAGACGACGGCGAGCTCGCGCACCCCGAACCCGGACCCGCCGTGCTCCTCGGGGACGGCCAGCCCCTGGAGGCCCAGCTCAGCGGCCATCCGATGCCACAGGTCCCGGTCGAGACCGCCGGTCGTCGCCATCAGCCGCCGCGCCTCGGCGACGGGCGCGTGCTCGGCGAAGAAGCGGCGCAGGGTGGCGCGCAGCTCCCGCAGTTCCTCGGTCTCGACCAGGCCCATCGTCCGCCTCCCGGAAAGCTGGCCAAACGCTTGCTTGGCAAGCATACGGGTCAGTGGATCGACGTGTCGTCCAGGGACTCCAGCAGGATCCGCAGCGAGGCGTCGAACTCCTCGCGCCGCTCGGGCGGCAGCGCCGACAGCAGCCGCGACACGTTCTCCACGTGCGGCCCCATCAGGCCGTCGATGAGCTCCAGTCCCCGCGGGGTGAGCCGGATGAACACCGAGCGCCGGTCGGCCGCCTCCCGCACGCGCTCGACCAGGCCCTTGGCCTCCAGCTTGTCGATCCGGTTGGTGATCGCGCCGGACGTGACCATCGACGCCTTGAGCAGCGCGCCGGGCGTCAGCCGGTGGGGCGCGCCGGACCGGCGGAGCGTGGCGAGCATGTCGAACTCGTGGTTCTCCAGCCCGTGCTCGGCGTAGAAGTCGCGGTTGGCCTGCTGGAGCCGGTGCCGCAGCCGCGCGAGGCGGCCGTTCACCCCCATGGCCCAGGTGTCCAGGTCGGGGCGCTCGCGCGCCCACTGCTCGAGGATCGCGTCCATCGCGTCGCCCATGGCGAAGCCCTCTCGTGTGGCGGGTGTCTCAACATTAAGAGACTTGACGTTGAAGCGCTTCCATGATGATATCTCAACGTTGAGATTATCAAGGTGAAGGAGATAGGGCGATGAACGCCACCCAGGACGGGACCGCCCGAGTACCGGCCCAAGCCCCGGAGAAGGTGCCGGAGAAAGTCCCCCTGCGCCGCTGGCTCGGCGTCGGCGCCGTCGCGGCCGGGACGTTCGCGATGGTCACCCTCGAACAGCTCCCCGTCGGCCTGCTCAGCTCGGTCGGCTCCGACCTGCACGTCTCCGAGGGCGTCGCGGGCCTCATGGTCACCGTCCCCGGCCTGGTCGCCTCGGCCGCCGCGCCGCTGCTCCCCGTCGCGATCCGCCGCCTGGACCGCCGCCACGTCCTCATCGGCCTGATCTCCCTGATGGTCGTGGCGAACATCCTCACCGCGCTCGCCCCCGACTTCGGCACGCTGCTCGCCGCCCGGTTCCTCGTCGGCATCGGCATCGGAGGCTTCTGGGCGATGGCCGCGGGCATCGCGGTGCGGCTCGTGCCGTCCCACGCCGTCCCCAAGGCCACGGCCCTGACCTTCGGCGGGGCGACCGCCGCGAACGTCCTCGGCATCCCCGCCGGAACCCTGATCGGCAGCCTCACCGACTGGCGGATCGCCTTCGTCTCGGTCGCCGTCCTCGGGCTGTTCATCGTCGGCGCCCTGGCCGCCCTCCTGCCGCCCCTTCCGGCCGGTGACGCCGTCCGGCTCCGCGCCCTCGGGGAGCAGCTGCGCGTCCCGGCCGTCCGGACCGGCATCCTCGCCACGTTCTTCCTGGTGAGCGGCAACTTCGCCGCCTTCACCTTCGTCAACCCGCTGCTGCGCGAGGTGGCCGGGCTCCCGAAGAACGCGGTCGGCGGCCTGCTCCTGCTCTTCGGCGCCGCCGGCATCGCGGGCAACTTCCTCGCCGGGACGATGCTGTCCCGCGACATCCGCCGGACGATCCTCACCGTCAGCCTGACCCTCGCCGCCGTCCTCGCACTGTTCCCGCTGATCGGCGCGAACCCCGTCGGCGGCGTCGCCCTCCTGGTCGTCTGGGGCCTGGCGTTCGGCGGCATCCCCGTCAGCGTCCAGACCTGGATCCTCCGCTCGGCCCCCGACGCCGCCGAGGCCGCGACCGCCCTCAACACCAGCCTGTTCAACCTGGCCATCGCCCTCGGCGCCCTCTTCGGCGGCCTGGTCGTCGACCACCTCGCCCTCCGGGGCGTCCTCTGGCTCGGCGCGGCCCTGATCCTCGGGACCTCCGTCGCGGTCTCCCGCGCCCGCCAGAACTGACCGAGTCCGGATGCGACGAACCCGTCCCGCCCCTCACCGAACACGCACCGGCACCCCGAGGCCCACGCCCCGGGGTGCCGTCTCCGTCTCCGGGGTCAGAGGACGACCGGCAGGTCCTCGATCCAGCAGTCGGGGATCTCCGCGGCCAGCACGGCCCGCGCCTCCTCGGCGTCCTCCCTGGTCAGGAACACCCCCGACCCGGCGACCTTCGCGCCGTCGCCCTCGGCGGCGCGGGTCATGAGGACGTGGACGAAGCGGAACCGCTCACGCCGCTCATCGGCGGGAGACCGCAGCGCCTGGACGAGCTCCTCGGCCGACGCCTCACTGAGCCCGGTGTTCAAGCCGAAGAGCGGCTGGTGAGGCCAGCGCGGCGTGTACCGGCTCGGGCCGTTGAAGAGGCTGGGCAAGGTGCGCCCGAGGACGCCCTCCCTCCAGCCGACGGCCCTGGCGATGACGTAGCCGGTCGTGTCACGGCTGTCGATCAGGAACACTCTCACGTCGTCGCCGCTGACACCGGCCAGGGACCCCTTGATCTCCGAGGTCTCGTCATCGGTGGCCCGGCGGATCGTCACACCGTGGAGGAACGCCTCGATGCTGAGGGCGTCGACCGGCTTGAACAGGATCTCGATCGTGGTGTCGTGATGCCTGCCGAGGGCGTCCTCGCCTTCCATGCTGCGCAGGAGCAACTGGCCGTGGCTGGCGCTGTACGCCTCCAGGAAGAAGCGGCGGTCGCTGCGGAAGAGCTCCGCGCCCGGAGGCATCTCGTGGTCCCGGTTCAGCCATGTCCCGTCGGTCATGGGGACGAGGATCCCGATGTAGCCGTACAGAGGCAAACGCTATTCCGCAGGTGGGACGGTCTGAGGCGGGGGCGTCAGGGAGGGGGGCGTCCGGGGTGGTGGTCTTGAGGCCGTAGGGACGGGACGCCGACCCATGCCGGGCCCGAAGGCCAGCACTGGAGCAGGAGCCGCTCCCGGACGACGACGAACGCCCACGCCTGCATGTTGGACGCGGTGGGCGCCGCACCATCGCGGTGACGAGGGCCCGGACGTCGGCGTCCGTCACGGGCACGTCGGTGAACTCGCGTACCGTGCTGCGCGTCCGGATCACCCGCAGCACTTCGGCGGGCGTGCCGCCGCCGCGTCCAGAGGGTTTGCTCACGGGTCACCAGGTCACGGGGATGGCGTGGGGCATGCGGAAGGCGGCTCCCTCCATCCAGCGCAGCTCGTGCGCGGGGACGGCTAAGCGCAGCGCGGGCGAGCGGTCCGCCAGTGCGACGACGGCGGCTTCGAGCTGCATGCGGGCGAGGCGGTTGCCGGGGCAGTAGTGGCTGCCGTGCCCGAAGCCGAAGTGGCCGGGGGCGTCCCGTCCCGGGGTGAAGGCGTCCGGGTCGGTGAAGGCGGCCGGGTCGCGGTTGGCCGCCTCCAGCGAGACCAGGACGAGGTCACCGGCCCTGATGAGCAGTCCGTCGAGGTCGATGTCCTCTAAGGCGAGGCGCTTGGCGCCGCCGGTGGCCATCGGGGTGAAGCGCAGGAGCTCCTCCACGGTCGCCGGGACGAGGTCCGGGTCGTCCCGGACGGCCCGGAGGACCTCGGGGTGGCGCAGCAGGGTGACGACCGCGCCGCCCAGGAAACTCGACGCGGTCCGGTAGCCCGCGATGAACATCGAGACGGCGAGGACGGCCAGGTCGCGCTCGTCGAGCACGCCCCGGGCGGCGACCTGTTTGACCAGGTGGTCGCCGGGCGCGCCGGCGAGCCGGGTGACGCGGCACAGGAAGAACCGGTACATCTCCTCCTGTGCCTCGGCCAGGTCGGCGACGGCGTGCCCGCTGTACCCCGGCCCCCACGACAGGGCGACGTCGGCCAGCGCGTTCAGCCGGGCCCGTTCGGCCGCGTCCAGGTCGCCCAGCAGCACGCGGCAGGCGACCGTGAAGGGGAGCCGGAGTGAGAACCCGGCCCGCAGGTCGGCGGGCGCGCCGTCGCGGACCGTGTCGTCCAGCAGGCGGACCGCCCGCTCCCGCGTCCACTCCCGGTGGAGCCGGACGGCCCGCGGTCCCAGCGCGTCCGCGATCACCTTGTGCAGGCCGGACTCCTTGAGCGTCGTCATGATGTCGGCCGTGCCCTCCGGGGCGCGCTGCGGGACCGGCTCCTGCTGCGGCACGTTCGGTTCCAGGGCCGCGGTCATGCTCAGCCGCGGGTCGACCAGGATCCGGCGGGCCAGGTCGTAGCGGGTGACGAGCCAGGCCAGGTCGCCGGTGACGGTGGTCACCCGGCGCGCGGCGTCCGCGCCCGCCCCGGCGTACTCGGGGGCGAGCTCGAAGCCCCAGTCGCGAAAGGGGAACGCGGGGACGTCCCCGGACGCCTCGCCTGCGGGTGCCTCGTCTCCGGACGTCGTGCCTCCGGACGCCTCGTCCCGGGGCGCCGTCATGCGCCGCCGTTCCCGTCGGCCCGCCAGTCGGACGGGGGCCGGACGACGGCGTGCCCCTGCAGGGGCGAGACGTTCAGGTACGGGGACGCGAACATCACCTCGGCCATGGGCAGCCGGTGGTGGTACACGGCGACGGACGAGGGGACGCCCATGATCGCGGGGGTGTCGAGGCACAGCGGCATCTCGGCCGTCAGGTAGTTCTTGCCCTCCTCGACCTGCGCCTCGGTGGGCTCCTCGTCCTTGAGGAACGCCCTCAGCACCTTGCGGCTGGTGCCGAGGAACGCCGCCCGCAGCGCGGGGTCCACGTCGATCGCGCGGTCGGTCTCGGCGCGCAGCCGCGCGTAGACGGGATGGTCGACGAAGTCCGACAGCAGGTGGATGCGCTGGTCGTCCGGTGGGACGCCGTTCTCCTCCCACGCGCGCGCGATGCGCCGGTAGGTCTTGCCGACCTTGTGCCGGACGTTCGCCCAGGCCGTCTCGGGGGACTGCCCCAGCGCCTGGTAGGTGTGCACCAGGGACGCGTCGGGGACGATCGCGTCGACCCGGGCGAACGTCGCGGTCGCCCAGCGCAGCAGGGCCGCGAGCCGCTCCTGGTTGAAGTAGCCGTTTCCCGGGCTGACCCCGACGAGAACGTGTTCGGCGCGTTCGCACAACCGCGCGCAGTTCTCCGTGTACGGGGTCATCGTGAAGGGTGCGGTCAGACTCCGTCCCGCGGCAGCCTCTGGCATGGTGGAACCTCCCCCGAGCAGCGATGACAACCCTCTGTATATCCCAGGCGCACTCTCGGTCAATGCTTCGGCGGGAGGCGGTGACGCCTCACGCTTCCCACCCGCTTCCTGGGCCACTGTCCGCAACGCCGGACCCCGCGATCCGGTACGGCGCCACGGCCCTTCCAGCCCCCTGGCTCACCCCGGAGTCACACTCGTCGAACACCGGCGCAACCCCGCCCTCACCTGTGCGGGCCGAGTCCTGGGACGACGTCCGCCCGCCTCCGTCCCGTTCCGGGGCAAGGCGGTGCGGCCGGGGTGAACGCGGCGTCCCGGGACGAACGGGCCTGGGGCGCTACCCGATGCCCGGGCCCTGACCGGTGACGTCGGGCGGGGCGTCCGCGAGGAGGCTGCGCTCGGCCCTGCGCCAGGGCGAGAGACGCAGGATGCCGCTGACGGTCGGCTGGTACAGGACGCCGGACGGCCCGCTCACCCCGGCCAGCTGGAACGTCTCGTAGGACTCGCCCGTGCCCAGCGTCGTCACCCGGACGGTCCGGCCGGTGGACGCGTCGACGACCGCCAGCGCGAAGGACGACGTGAGTCCCTCCATGACGCGCTGGACGGTGTAGACGTGGCCGTCCCGCAGGGACAGTCTCGGCACGGCGGCGGACGGGACGGGGTTCGTCCACGCGACGTCGCAGCCCGTGCCGTGGCGGCGGACGTCGACGCGGGTGAGGCCGCCGGGGAGCGGGGACGGCGGGTCGCCGATCGTGGCGTCGAAGCCGTAGGTGTTCGCGACGATGACACTGTGCCCGACGGCGATCGGCGCGTTCTCGGCGGCGCTGCGGCCCGCGCCGAAGAGCGGGACGCGGCAGATCCGCCGGGCGTGGCCGGAGGCGCGGTCCAGCCGGTAGACCAGCAGGTTCTCGCGCGGGGCGGCGTTGTCGGTGAGGGTGAGGTAGCCGTCGCCGCCGCGCCCGAAGAACGCCGGGGCGGTTCCCGTGCCCCGGCTCAGCTGCCCGGGTTTCTGCGCCGGGCCCCGGTCGTACGGGAGGCGGGCCGTGATCGCGGGTGTTCCGTCCGGTCTGGCACGCATCACGTACAGCGCGTGGTCGGACGCGACGGCGACTCCGGCGCGGGCCGAGGAGATCGCGTTCGCGACCCGCTCGCCCTTCGGCAGCGCCAGGGTGCGGACGGTGCCGGACGTGAGGGTGCCGACCGTCCCGTTCGCCGAGGAGAACCAGACGCGTCCGCCGAAGTCGGGGGTCAGGCTCTCGATGTGGTCGGCGGCGCCGACCGCGCGGCCCGCGTTCCAGTCGTCCGTCGTCCGGAACGTCCAGGCGCCGGACGGCGACCGGGAGTGCGCGACGCGCAGGATGTGGTCGGCGCCGTCGGCGAGGACCACGCGGTCGTGGTCGTCCAGGTACATGGGGGAGCCGTCCGGGCGGCCGTCGGCCGGGAGGGTCATCGACGCCAGGACGTCGAGGCTGTCCGGATCGAGTAGCCGCAGCTCACTGTGGCGTGTCGTGTGGTCGACGCAGGAGGCCAGCGGGTAGCCGCGCCCGTCCAGCAGGACGGTCGGGCAGAGCGCCCCGGACGTCACCAGCTTCGTCCGTACCGCGCCCACCCCGGGGCCGGGATGCGGTGAGGCGCCGGACGAGGACGCGCCGCCGTCCGCGGCCCCCGTGCCGCCGCGTGCCGTGAAGGGGTTCGCGGGGCCGGGGTCGCCCGGCCGGAGCGGAGAGGGGGCGCGGGAGGCGGCGGCCGGGGGAGCGGCGAGGACGATCGCCGCGAAGACAAGGACGGCCGCCCGGTTCCTCACGCGCTCCTCCTGCCCGAGGGGACCCCACGTCTAACGCGCGGGGCCCCCGGTGTCCAGGCGGAACGACGGGAATCTGACCGGAAGGTCAGCCGTAGCGCTTCATTTCATGAAAGAAGCCCGGGATCTCGTGCAGTTCGCCGGACGCCGTCACGTGGTCGTACACGTGGCGCGCGACGGCCAGGTCCAGGACGCCGAGGCCGAACGGGGAGAAGACGACGGGCCGGTCGGCGGGCGGGACGACCTTCCCGGTGAGCACGTCGTAGAGCGTGCCCGCGACGAAGTCGCGGTGGCCGACGCGCTGTTCGGCCAGGTGGGGGGACGTGTTGGCCTTCATGCAGTGCTCGACGTCGTCCACCACGTTGCAGGACGCGAGGATGATCTCGGGGGACAGGTCGCGCAGCGAGACGTGCAGGACGAGCGGGTTGTGCGCGAACCAGGCCGGGTCGTGGACGTGCGGCTCGCCCGCGACCGTCGCGAAGACGATCAGGTCGGACGAGGTGACCAGGTCCTCCGCGGAGGCGTGGACGGTGATCGTGCCGCGCTCGGTCCGCCCGAGGTACGCGCTGAAGCCCTCGGCGTGCTCGGGCGACAGGTCGAAGACGCCCAGCTCGTCGAACGCGAAGCCGTTCGCGGCCAGGTAGGTGTGGATGTACCGGGCGATCAGCCCGACGCCGACGAACCCGACCCGGCGCGGCCGGTCGCCGCGGGCGTCGGCGATGCGGGCCGCCGCGAGCGCGGCGGACGCGGCCGTCCGGGCGGCGCTGATGATGGACGACTCGAGGCACGCGAAGGGGTACCCGGTCTCGGTGTCGTTCAGGATCAGCACGGCCGACGCGCGCGGGACGCCGTTCGCGACGTTGCCGGGGAACGACGAGATCCACTTGATGCCGTGCGCGTCGACCTCGCCCTTCACCGACGCGGGCAGCGCGATGATCCGGTTGGCGGGCTGGTCGGGGAAGCGCAGGAAGTAGGAGTCCGGGTTGACCGTCGCGCCCTCGCCGTGCAGCCGGTAGGCCGCCTCGACCATGGCGGTGACCTCGGGTTCGCGGCCGTGCACGGCGTCGTGCACCTGCGCGCCGGAGATCACGGCGAACGACGGGTTCTGGGACATCGGGAGTCGCTCCTCTGCGGTGGCGGATCGTCGGGTCAGGGCCGGGCGCCGAGGATGTCGGCGTCCGGCACCTCCAGTCCGGGGGTGGCGGACAGGCCGGAGGCGGATGTCAGCTCAGGGGCGGGTGTCGGCTCAGGGACGGATGTCGGCTCGGGGGCGGCGGACAGTTCGGGGAAGTGCTCGGCGAGCCAGCCGTCCTCGTAGACCGAGTCGAGGTAGCGCTCGCCGAGGTCGGGGGCGATGGCGACGGCCACCGGGCGGCGCCCGCCGGACGGGTACCGGGAGGCGAGCCAGCGGGCGGCGCCGGAGACGACCGTCCCGGTGGAGCCGCCGAACAGGAAGCCGCGCGCGGACAGGCGGTGGGCGGTCCGGATCGTGTCGGGCTCGGCGACGTGGACGACGTCGTCGACGTACGACGCGTCCACGAGGGCGGGACGGGTGCTGGTGCCGAGGCCGGGGACCATGCGCCGTTCGGGGAGGCCGCCGAAGGTGACCGAGCCGACGGCGTCGATCGCGACGATCGTCACCGGGCGCTCGTGGTCGCGGAAGTAGCGGGCGCAGCCCATGAGGGTGCCGGTGGTGCCCGCGCCGACGAACAGGACCTCCAGGTCGGGGAACCGGCGGTCGATGGCGGGCGCGGTGGCGTCGTAGTGCGCGCGCCAGTTGTCGGCGTTGGCGTACTGGTTGAGCCACACGTGGTCGGGGCGGTCGGCGCAGATCCGCCGGACCAGGGCGATCCGGCTGCCGAGGTAGCCGCCGTTGGGGTCCTGGCCCGCGATGACGAGCACCTCGGCGCCGAGCGCGCGCATCGTCCGGACGGACGCGGGGTTGCAGCGCGGGTCGGTGACGCACAGGAAGCGGTAGCCGCGGTCGGCGGCGATGACGGCCAGCGCGACGCCGAGGTTGCCCGAGGAGGACTCGACGATGGTGGAGCCGGGTCGGAGCAGGCCCTCCCGCTCGGCGGCCCCGACCATCGCGGCGGCGGCCTTCAGCTTCACCGAGCCGGCGAAGTTGAACCCCTCGCACTTGAGGTACAGGGGGACGCCGAGCACGGGATCGAGGTCCACATAGAGGTCTTCGACGTTGAAGCCCTGCGGCGAGGTGATGATGGGCACGCTGCCACCCTGGGGAGAAAACCGATCTCGTTGGTCGGCGGGAGTGGGAACGGCGAAACGACGAAAGGGTTTGGAAGGCCCCTCGCCGATCCGTTGTGCGAATGGTTCGAACGCAATTCCGGCCGTTCTCCGGCTTCCCGCGGACTATGCCGCGATCATCTGGTCGAACCGTGGCGGATCATCACGGTACCTACCAGCATGTTCTCTCGCAACCCCCGGCTTACCGGCCGGTAGGGTTGATATATGACAGAAACCCGGCAGGAGTGGCCGGGGCCGGACATAAGCTTCTCCCGCGCTGCGAACCGGGTCCGAACAGGCGGATTATCCGGTGATGACGGGTGAGCGCCACCGCATTACGGAGGGTGACGATGAACGCTGGGCTCCCGGTCCGCGACCGCCTGCTGCCGGTCGAGGCCCTGCCGGTACTGGACGTCCCGCCCGCCGAGATCGCGCGCGCCCGCGAGCTGGCCGCGCGGCACGGCATGGTGCGGGACCGGGGCATGGAGATCGACACCCCCCTGATCACCCGGGTCGAGCGGTACGCGGCGGAGCGTGACCGCCCGGCGGTGGCCGACGAGCACCGCGCGCTCTCCTACGCGGAGCTCGCCGTCGAGGCCCGGCGGTTCGCGACGCTCCTGGAGCGCGAGGGCGTGGAGCCCGGCACGGTCGTCGGCGTCGGCGGCGAGCGGCGCATCGAGGTGCTGGCCGCGTTCCTCGCGTTGGAGCTGGTCGGAGGCGTGTACGTGCCCGCCGACGCGAGCTGGCCGGCCGGCCGCGTCCGGGACGTCCTGGACCAGGCGGGCGCGGCGCTCCTGCTCACCGTCGAGGACGAGGTGCCCGCCGCGCTGCGCGAGGGCGCCGAGGCCGCGGGCTGCCGCACCGTCCCGGCGGGCGGGGCGCGGGACTGCGCGCCGTGGCGGGGGGA
>NZ_RFFG01000109.1 GCF_003696215.1 Actinomadura harenae
AGCGTCGCCCAAGGTCTCTGAACGGCGACGGCTGACCTGCACTTGTCACTATCTGTGCAGGTCAGCCGCATTGTTCTGTTTCCCTGATAAGGATGAGGCCCCAGGTTCAAGTCCTGGTACGCCCACCCAATCTCACCTCAGAGCCCGGTTCACGCGAACCGGGCTCTTGGTCTTTCTCAGGCCGTCCGCCCCTCCGTGGTCACCTCCCTTTCCCATGTCCGTGAACGCGACGCTGTCCCCGGTACAGGGCCGGTGGAGGCGCGCTGTGGGAGGTCATCGGACGACGACTGAGTTTCGCGGTTTCGGGCTCTTCGGCATCGACTGGAGGGGATTTTGTAAGTCGCGGGGGTTTGTCGGTGGGGGTGTCTACGATGCCGTGGGTGGAAATCGAGGTGGTTGAGCGGAGGCTGCGGGAGGATCCTGGGGATCTGGCCTCGTGGGACGTGTACGGGGAGTGGCTCAGTGGGCGGGGGGACGCCCGGGGGGAGCTGATCCGGCTCGAGCGGCGGCGGGCTCGGGTGAGTCCTCGGCGGCGGGGGGCGTTGGACCGGGAGGTCGCGGCGCTGGAGGAGAAGCACCGGGATGACTGGGACGGGGGGTTACCTCCGACGGCGACCGTGCTGGAGCGGCGGTTCGGGTTCGCCTCCCGGGTCGCGGTGGAGTGGTCCGACGACGCGCCTGTGGCGATCGAGCAGGTGTTGCGGTCGCCGTTCGTGACGGGGCTGCGGGTCAGGCCTCCCGAAGGGAGCGAGGACCACTGGGACGACGGGGAGGGGCGGGATGAGGACGGGGATCCGCTGCCCGCGCCGTTCGTTGAGACAGGTGGGCTCGCGACGCTGAACGTCGGGCGGCTCACTGAGCTCGATCTGTCGTATCTGCGTATCGGCGCGCTTGGCGCGCGGACTCTGGCCGTTTCGGCTCTGCTTCGGGGCGAGACGGGGGCGCCAGGGCGGCTTGAGGTGCTTGACCTGCGGTATTGCTTCGTCGGTGACTCGGGGTTGAACGCGCTCGCCGAGTCGGCGGCGTTCAACGGGGTCCGGCGGCTGCATCTTCAGCGGAACCACATCACGGCGGACGGTGTCGCCGCGCTTCATCGTTTCGAGAACCTCACCGAGCTCGACCTTCGTTACTGCGAGATCGGCGCGGAGGGGGTGCGGACGCTGCTCGACGCGCCGTTCGCCGGCTCGCTCCGGCGGTTGCTGCTGCACCGCGCCGACGTCGGCACCGACGGCGCGAGGCTGCTCGCGCACGCCCCCCAGCTCCCACCCGCGCTACGCGTCCTCTGGAGGTGCCCGTGAGCATCGAGTTGCGTGATCGGTTCTTCGAACTGTCGGCCTTGGACGAGGAGGCCGTACGGTATCGGGCGGAGGTCGACGCGACGGCCTGTGAGCCCGCGGCGGTGGTCGACGGGCTCGCGGTGTCCTGGCATCCGACGGCACGGTTCAAGGCGGTGCGGTTCGTCGATGCCGAGCTGATCGATGAGGAGGTGCGCGAGTACTTCGCCCGTCCGATCGACGACGCGCAGTACCTGGTGGCGGTCTTCGCCGATCCGCACGAGCTGTCGTACCGGACGTTCGAGAACATCCTTCCGCTCGACCGGCTGTTCATGGACGTCCCGCTGGAATTCGGGTTGGACGACCCGGAGGAGTTCGCCGAGGGCGCGTACTCGTTCTCGATGCGTCTTCCGGACGCGACCCGCGCTGCGCTCGAGGGGCTGGACTCGCTGAATCTGTACGTCCCGCCTCTGAACGCGGGGTCGCGTGGCGGCGAGCGTTTCGTCTTCCATTCGGCGCTCCTGGCCGAGGCCCTCGCGCCCGCGATGGCGCAGGCGATGCCCGAGGCGGCCATGGACGGGTTCTCGCACGTGAACCCGGTGTTCCGGTGCAACCGCTTCGAGCCGGGGGACGCCAATTTCCATCGTCACCGCGATACGCCGTACCGGGACGCGGCGCGTAAGCACGTGTCGCGGTACACCGTCCTGCTGTACCTGACCGGCGGGTCGGGCGAGGGGCAGCCTGTCCTCGACCTCACCGGGGGCGGATCGCTCACCGAGATTCCCACGTTGACCTGCGTCGTCTTCGACCAGCGGTACGAGCACGAGGGCGCGCCCTACCGGGACGGGCAGAAGATCTTCCTGCGCACCGAGCTGGTCTTCGGTGAGGCCGGGCTCGGGAACGACCCGGAGATCGGCGCGCTGTTCAGCAAGGCGACCTACCTGACCGGCGAGAGCGTCTTCGCCCCCGAGCTCGCGCGGCACGCCGACGCCTATTACGACCAGGTCGCCGCGGCGCACTGGAACGGGCTCGCGCCGACCGGGGCGGGCGATGGGGCGTTCGTCCACAAGCGGTTCCGCGGGGTGGAGTTCGTCGCGAACGGCTACGACTTCTGGTTCGCCAAGGGCGACGACGTCACGGCGGCCGAGTGCGCCGCGATCACTCTGCTCGACTACTTCAACTGCAAGATCGGCGACACCGCGTTCCGGGACCTGTGCGAGTCGGAGGCCATCGAGGCCGAGGACGCCGCGTGGGTCCCGGGGTTCCTGGCGGAGCGGCGCAGCGAGTCGGCCGTCGTGGCGTTCGACAAGTCCCTCCTGTTCCCCGAGCCGGAGGAGGCGAACGAGCACAGCGAGCCCTGCTGCTCGTTCCACACGGGTCCCCCGGGGAACTACGACGCGACGCGCATGGAGAGCGCCGTCACCCACTACGCCCGGCTTCAGGGGGAGGCGAAGGCGAAGGTCATGCCGGCGCCGATCCTGCTGCTCGGTGAGGAGGTCGTCTTCGCGCCCGACCGGTTCGTGGTCGAGGGCAATCTCATCCACGTCCTCAGCGAGAAGGCGATGACGCCGGTGAATTTCGCGTCGTGTGACGGTCCCGCCTTCGACGCGGAGGACTTCGTCTCCACCGCGACCGCCGTCGGGACGCTCGACCTCCTCGTCCCGCCGATCCTGTTCACCGAGACCGCCGACCACTTCCACCTGCGGTTCGACTTCTTCCGCAACTCCTGGACGGTCGAGCACGAGCAGTCCACGGTGGACGTCCCCATGATCCGGGAGATCGAGGAGGAGGACCTCTACCTCGACGAGGACTGGGAGCTCGACGACGAGGACGCGGACGACGAGTGGGACGAGGACGACGAGGATGAAGAGGGCGAGGACGAGGGCGAGGATGACGAAGGGGAGGGCGAGCGGCCTCAGGTGAGGCCGGCGCTCTAGGGGCGGTCGGCGGTGGCGAGCTCGGCCATCCGGCCCAGGGCCGCCACCCAGAACCGCTGCCGTTCCGGTGTCTGCCCGACGAGGTAGGTGGCCCGCAGCTTCGGGGGAAGGTGCCGGAGCAGGCGGGCCACCGCGTCGAGGTTCCGCTCCAGCTGGGACACCTCGGCGTTGGAGAAGACCTGGTGCACCAGGTCGGTGTCGTCGGTGCCCTCGGTGGACGTCTCGGCCGCGGTGGCCAGCCGGGCCTCCCAGCCGTCCAGGTCGTCCGCGATCTCGGCGAGGCCGGTCTTGCGCAGGCCGGTGAGCCGGGCCTCCAGAGCGGTCAGCGGTACCGGCGCGAACTCGCCCTCACCGAGGTAGATCAGGCCCGACTGGAGCGGCAGGTCCACCCGGTGCAGCTTGATCAGCCGCTCGAGGGTGCGCTTGGTGACCCAGTCGCGGCCCTCGTCGTCGATGTCGTTCTTCCACCATTCGAGGACGGTCTCGGCCGTCTCGCCGTACGTCGAGATCAGCCACTCGTTGGCCGGGATGTCGTCCGGATGCACCTCGTAGCTGACCGTGAACCGGGTGGCCTGCGCGACGTTGTTGCTGCTCACCAGCATTTTGCGGCCCAGGTGGTAGGGCGGGTTCTGCAAGGCGACCTGGGCGCGGAGGTTGGGGATGCGGCGTCCGGCGAGCGTCCACTCCTGCGTGACCTCCATGAGCTTGGCGAAGGTCGCCTTGTCCTTCGGCCGGTTGTACTCGTCCCAGACCAGCACCTTGGGGGCCGGGTCGAGCAGGGAGCGGGTGAGCAGCGCGTCGAGCGCGCCCTCGGGTGTGGGCACGGGGACGCACAGGTCCTCGACGTTGGTGACCGGCAGGGAGAAGTAGACCGGCGGGCGGCCCGTCTCCTCCCGGGCGATCTGCTTGGTGATCTCCGTCTTGCCGCATCCGGGCGGGCCCTGCAGCAGGACGGCCCAGCGGTTCTGCATCGCGGCGCGCAGGATGCGGCGGACCGGGTCGGACACGGTGGACGGGTTGCTCACGCCGACCGCCTTGGCGATGCCGTCGAGCAGTTCGGACGTGTGGTCGCGTCCAGGCTCGCCGTCCTTCCGCTGGTCGACGAGGGCCAGCCGGGTGCCGTTCAGTAGCGGCAGCCCCCAGGCGAGTGGGAATCCGGCGCGTGCGCAGTCGAGGACGTGTTGCAGGGTGCGCGGCGAGAACAGGTGCCGTAGGTGGGGGCTGAGGGAGGCCCACTGCCGGAACACTTCGTGCAGGTCCCAGTCGGGGTAGCGCTCGGCCAGCGCCCGCCGCCAGGCGGTGTCGTTCGCGGACAGCCGGAGCGTGACCATCCGGTCGAGGATCGCCAGGTCGGAGCGGCGCGCGCTGGTCTCGGCCGTCGACTCGTTGTCGGTGAGGAAGACGCCGACGCAGCCGAGCTCGCGCAGGTCGTACTCGCCGAGGCTCCAGTCGCAGGCGATCTGCATGAGCTGCGACTGCACCGTGCTGCCCGCCTGCAGCGAGTCGTCGATGAGCAGGACGAACGGCCGTCCCGGGACGAGCTGCCGCATGACGAGCTGGCGGAGCGCGAGCTCGCCGCTGCGCTCGTCGCGGACGGGCGCGTTGACCAGCAGATCGTCCGGGGTGAGGTTCGCGGCGGGGACGACGACCAGCTCGGTGCCGGGGAAGCGGGCCGGGATGTAGGAGACGAACGTGGAGGTCTTGCCGATGCCGTGCTCGCCGAAGATCTGCCCGGTCTGGCCGGTCTCGATCATCGCGTCGATGAACTTCTCGAGTCGCGCGGCCGGACCGCCGGTCTCGGGCGGGTCCGGGAAGGTGGCGGTGGGGCGCCACCGCCGTTCGCCCTGGTCGGCTCGCGGGGGACGGCTCTGCGCCGGCGCGGTGGGCACGGGTCTGTTCTCCTCGGTCATCGTTCGGACGTGACCCGGTGGCAGGCCATGGGGGGATGGTGGCGTTCGGGCCAGTCGTCGCCGCCGTCGGTGATCAGCCAGATCCACCGGTCGGGTTCGCGCGGGGTGACGTGCGACGCGTAGCCGTCGGTCACCATGATGATCGCGTCGGGCTCGGTCTCGAGGCGCCTGCCGGCGACCTTGAGGCGGCCCTCCGCGTAGTCGACGACGTTCTGGAAGTCGGTGCCGCCTCCGCCGTACACCCGCTCACCGGGGACGAACGGCATGACGACACCGTCGAAGCTGAGCCAGTGGGCCTCGACGCCGTCGGTCTGCCCGACCAGCGTCGTCAGCCATGCGACGACCGAGTCGGGCATCGACCCGGACGTGTCGAACGCGACCAGCACGACCTTCTTCCGTTCCGGCCCGCGCCGGGTCAGCATCGGGTCGTGGCCGAGGGCCAGCAGGATCGCGCCGTGCTTCTTCGGGTAGATGAGGCGCTCGCTCTCCTCGAGCTTCGAGGCGAGGACGTCGACCAGCCAGCGCTGCCACCAGTCGACGCGCCGGGTGACCGGGGTGGTGCCGCGCAGTTTGTCCAGGCCGAGGCCGCCCCACATCCGCGTGATCCGCTCGCCGCCGTCGGTGGAGCGGTCGGCCAGGTCGAGGATCTCGTCGCGGGCGGCCCGGTTGCCGCGCAGAGCGGCCTGGACGACCTCGCGGAGCACCGCGTCGCCGATCTCCCCGACGGTCTCGTCGTCGAGCGTGACGCCCTGCCCGAGGGCGCCGCCCTCGCCGCCGTGGGCGCAGAAGGCGAGCCTGGGCCGTTGGAGGGTCTTCATGCGGCGCAGCTCGCCGTACACCGTGAGGTCGGTGTGGACGAACTCGTCGTAGGTGACCGGCGTGAGGCCCTGCGCGCGCAGGTCGTCCTTGTACTGGTCGTGGATCTTGCGGGGGTCGATGCCCACCGGTTCGGGTGGTCCGCCGTTCTCGCCCGGGACGGTCGGCAGGGACGGCCGGTGGAGCCTCAGCAGCGCGACGTGGTTGATCGCGACCTCGGCGGCGAGCGTGAACCTCGGGTCGCTGCGCAGCACCTCGTCCACGTAGAGGTGCCGGTGCATGAGGTGCCGCGCCTCGTGGAACAGGACGAACTTGACGCCTTCCTGGTCGAGTTCGAGGAAGAAGTACGGGTTGTAGAGCAGGGCGCAGGTGCCGTCGCCGGTGGCGATCACCGCCGCCGTGGGGATCGCGGTGGTCGCGATGTGGTGGTGGCACTTGGAGTACAGCCATGACGCGACCGTGCTCTGCCCGATGCCGAAGTCGAGCAGTGCGGCCTCTTTGGCCTTCCGCGCCTTCTCCACGACGTCCGGATCGGCCGGCTCCTCCGCCATGAGGCGGCGGAGATCCGACAGGCGGGAATCCTCGCGCCCCTTGATCGGGGCGAGGTTCCTGGTCGACTCGCCGTCCGCCATGCGGTGTCCCAACGTGATTCGTCCTGTACCGACAGCAGGAACGTTAGCGGCCCGATCCGACAAAACCTCGCGGGTTGATTCGTTCGGAATCGGCCTGCTTTCAGGTGATTTCTTGGACGTTGCCACCGTTTCGCGGGACCGTCCCCCGGATCGACGGACGGCATCGGTCCGGTGTGCCGTGGATGACCGTTCGTCGACTGTGGAGGGCCGTTCGGCGCAGGTGGGGCGGGAAGGGGCAACCCGCCGCCGGGGATGCCGCTAGCCTCGGACACGTCCGCCGGGCGGCTCCGTCACCAGCGATCCCAATCTGGGGGGTGAGGGACGCGGGGGTGTTGTCGAGCATGAGGCGGATGTCGGGGGAACCCCACGCGGCCGAGCGGATTCCGCTCCGGTCGCGTGGAACCCCCTCCCCCTCCCCTTCCAGGCCGGGTCGGTCGGCCTCGGTTTCTCGTCTCCGTTCCTCGTAGGCGTTGCGAACGCCGTTCCTACCTCGATCGATGTTCGTATCGGGTACGGCATTCGTCGCCCAGTACGATGTTCGCGGGCGGCCGGTCGCGGCCGTCCGGACGAGGGAGGACGCGCGTGGCGAGTCGGGAGGACTCCGGGTCCAGGCCCCGGGCCAGGGCCGCGGCGGCCGCGAGCGGGGACGCCCCGGGCGCGTCCCTCCCGGTGCCCGGATGGCGCGGGCAGCGCAAGGGCGCGGCGTCCGGCCGGGCGAAGCAGCCGCTCAGCCAGGACCTCATCGTCGAGACCGCGATCCGGATCCTGGACGCCGAGGGCCTCGACGGCCTCAGCATGCGCCGCGTCGCGCAGGAGCTCGACACCGGACCGGCCTCGCTCTACGCGCACGTCTCCAACAAGGAGGAACTGCTCGACATCATGTTCGACCGGATCTGCGGGGAGATCGCGCTCCCCGAGCCGGATCCGGCGCGCTGGCGCGAGCAGGTCAAGGAGGTCGCGTACGCCGTCCACAAGGTGATGTCCGCGCATTCCGACATCGCGCGCGTGGCGCTCGGCGCCATCCCGACCGGGGTGAACTCGCTGCGCGTCAACGAGTGGCTGCTGAGCACCCTGCTCGCCGCGGGGATCCCGCCGAACGTCGTCGTCTGGGGCGTCGAGCGCCTGTTCCTGTACGTCAACGCGGATTCGTACGAGGGGTCGCTGCACCTCATCCGGCGGCGCGCGAGCGGGCTGTCGGAGGAGGAGTACATGAGCGGCTTCCTCGGCCAGGTACAGGAGTTCTTCCAGGCGCTGCCCGCGGACCGGTTCCCGGCGACCGTGCGGCACGTCGGGCCGATGCTGTCGCCTGAGGCGGCGGACGGCGAGGACCGCTTCGAGTTCGGTCTCGAGCTCATCCTGCGCGGCCTGGAGTCGTACGGGGATCGGTAGCCCGCAGCCCGTGTGACCTGCGGCAAGGACGTTCGAGGAAGTCTCCCGAAGAAATTTTCGCGGACGTGTCGATCCGGGGCCGCCCCCGTTCGACCTAGGTGTGAAGGGCTGGACCTAGGCTCGGAAACGGACAGGGGAGACAGAACCATGAAGTACATGATGATCATGCGCGCCACCGACGAGGGCTACGCGAGCATGGCGGACGTCGACTTCGGCAAGATGCTGGAGACCGTCGGCCGGTACAACGAGGAGCTGATCAGGGCGGGCGTGCTGCTCGCCGCCGAGGGCCTCGCCGACGCGTCCGAGAGCGTCGTCGTGGACTACTCGGCCGAGCCGCCGATCGTCACCGACGGCCCGTACGGGGAGACGAAGGAGCTGTTCGGCGGCTTCTACATCCTCAACGTGGCGTCCAAGGAGGAGGCCGTCGAGTGGGCCAAGCGGTCGCCGCTGACCGGCGCGGGCTTCAAGACCGAGATCCGCCGCGTCACCACGATCGACGAGTTCCCGCAGGACAACGAGTGGGTCCGCAAGGAGCGCGAGTGGCGCGAGTCCACGGGGCAGCTCTGAGATGACCGATTCCGCCGGCCGCCCCTTGTCCGCTCCCGATGACGGCGGGTCCCGGAACACTGCATCCGGGAACGCCGCATCCGGGAGCGGAGTGGCGATGGACGAGTGGGCGGCGGCGGGGCTCGCGTCCGGGGACATCGCGGCGACCCTCGCCGGGAACGCCCTGGCGGCCCACGGAGGCCCCGGCGCCGGGGCCTCCGGCAGGGCCGGACGCGAGGCCGTGGCGGCGGTCTGGCGGATCGAGTCCGCGCGGATCGTCGGCGCGCTCGCCCGCTACACCGGGGACTTCGCGCTCGCCGAGGACCTCGCGCAGGAGGCGCTGGCCGAGGCGCTGGTGAGCTGGCCGCGCGACGGCGTGCCGCGCAGCCCCGCCGGATGGCTGCTGACGGTCGGACGGCGGCGCGCGATCGACGCGTTCCGCCGCCGCTCCGCCCTGGACGACCGGTACGCCACCCTGGCCCACGAGCTGGGCGAGGGCGGCGCCGCGGCGGGGGCGGCTCCCGTCGATCCCGTCCGGGACGCCGACGCGGTGCTGTGGGACCCGGACCAGATCGACGACGACGTCCTCGCGCTGATGTTCGTCGCGTGCCACCCCGTCCTGTCGCGGGAGGCGCGGGTGGCGCTGACGCTGCGCGTCGTCGGCGGTCTGACCAGCGACGAGATCGCGCGCGCCGTGCTCGCGCCGACCGCGACCGTCCAGGCGCGGATCACCCGCGCGAAGAAGACCCTCGCGGCGGCCGGGGTGCCGTTCGCGCAGCCGGCGGCGGACGAGCGGGCCGCGCGGCTCGGCTCGGTGCTCAGCGTCCTCTACGTGATCTTCACCGAGGGGTCGTCGGCGAGCTCGGGCGACGAGGTGATCCGGTTCGACCTGGCGGCGGAGGCGCTGCGGCTCGCGCGCGTGCTGAGCCGCCTGCTCCCGGACGAACCGGAGGTGCACGGCCTGCTGGCCCTGCTCGAACTGACCGCCGCCCGGTTCCCGGCCCGCACCGCCCCGGACGGCGCCCCGGTGCTGCTCGAACAGCAGGACCGGGGCCTCTGGGACCAGGCCGCGATCCGCCGCGGACGCGCCGCCCTCGCCCGCGCCGAGCGGCTCGGCCGCGGATTCGGCGCCTACGGGCTGCAGGCCGCCATCGCCGAACGCCACGCGGTCGCGCCGTCGGTCGAGGCGACGGACTGGGAGCGGATCGTCCAGATCTACGAGGCGCTCGGGCGGCTCGCGCCGTCCCCGGTCGTCGCGCTGAACCGGGCGGTCGCGGTGTCGATGGCGCGCGGCCCGGCCGCCGCCCTCCCGATCGTGGACGACCTGGTCACGGCCGGGACGCTGGAGAACTCGCACCTGCTGCCGAGCGTCCGGGGCGAGCTGCTGACGCGCCTCGGACGCGTCGACGAGGCCCGCGCCGATCTCGAACTCGCCGTGAAACTCTGCGCGAACGACCGCGACCGCGAGCTTCTGCAGCGCAAGCTCGACGCTCTCGGCTGAGGCGTTGCCGCAGGTCGGCGGCGGGTTGTCAGCGTTCTTCCGGTGGCAGCCGGATGACGGCGGATCCGTTGTTGAGGTCGATGCGGGTGCGCGGAGGAGCGCCGTCGGTCTCGTCGTCCCGCATCATGAGCGACGAGGCGCGCTGGTCGATCTGGTTCCGGTGCGTGCCCTGGAAGAACGCGCTGAGCTCGCCGACGGCGACCGAGGAGACGGGGCGCCCGGTGTCGTCCCGCCGCCAGGGGAGACGGAACCGGCGGTGCGCCCACCAGCCCAGATGGTCGAGGACGGAGAACACGATCAGCCCGAGCAGAAGCCCGGGGACCGACATGAACGCTACGAGTGCCACGCTTGACCAACGAGCGCGGCACTCTCCTGGTTGCGTCCGACTAGTTCTGGATCGCGGGCTTCAGGACGTCCTCGCACCACTGGCGGAACGAGGTCGGGCTGCCGTCCTCGGGCGTGCGCGGCCGCGCGTGGTAGATGCGGTCCTCGTCGATGGCCCGCATCATGTCGACCAGGCCCTGCGCCCACGCCTCGCTCAGGCCGAAGCGCATCATGGTGGCCTTGTACTCCTCGGACGTCACCGGCTGGAAGCGGATCGGGCGGTCCAGGACGTCCGACATGACGCGGGCCATGTCGTCGGCGGAGAGGTCCTCGGGGCCGAGGATCCGAACGCCCTCCTGGCCTTCCCACGTGGGGTCGAGCAGGAGGCGCGCGGCGACGGCGGCGATGTCGCGGGTGGCGACGGCGGGCTCCCTGCGGTCCGGCGTGACCGGCGAGCTGAACAGGCCCGCGGCCTTCAGGGCCGGGATGCTCCGCAGCATGTTCTCCATGAATCCGGGCAGTTCGAGGGCGCGGTAGTGGACGCCGGTCGCCTCGATCATCGCGTCCATGTCGAGGTTCGCGGAGATGTGGCCGGCGTTCTTGGCGACTCCGCGTCCGAGCGTGGAGACGCCCACGACGCGCTGGACGCCGGTCTCGGCGATGACCTCGCAGAACGGGCGGGTGAACTCGAGGAAACGGTCCTCGACGCTCGGCGCGGAGGGGTCCGGTGGGACGAGCCAGAAGACGCTGTCGGCGCCGGTGAGCGCCTTGGAGAGGACGTCCTTCTCGTTGTTCGAGCCCTGGATGACCTCGGTCTCCTCACGCACGCGCGCGGGGAGGCGGGCGGGGTCGCGGGCGATGACGCGGATGGGCGGCGTGACCCCGTTCTCGTTGGCGTTCGTGTCGAGCAGGGTTTCGAGGATCTGGCGGCCGATCTGGCCGGTGGGCGCCGTGATGACGATCATTGGTGAACCTCCGATGGGGGATGCACCGATCAGCCAACCCTTGGTCCCGCCGAAGCTGAAGGACCGGTTCGATCGCGATTGATACCCTCCCGATATGAGTGATCTGGAGGTGCGGCAACTCCGGTACTTCGTCGCGGTCGCGGAGGAGCTTCACTTCGGCCGCGCCGCCGAGCGCCTGGGGATGGCGCAACCGCCGTTGTCCCGGGCCATCCGCGAGCTCGAACGTCAGGTGGGGGTCACACTGCTGGAACGCACCACGCGGAGCGTCTCGCTGACGCCCGCTGGTGAGGTTCTGTTGCGGGACGCCCAGACCGTCCTCGAATCCGTAGGCGCGGCCGCTCGCCGGGCCCGTCACGCTGGACGGCCAGAGCCTCGGCTTCGGCTCGCGCTCAAGGCTGACATCGACGGCGGAATGCTGTCCGCGATCCTGGCCGCCTACCAGCAGGAGGACGCGGCGCTCCCGGTGGAGCTGGTGTGGGGCGGACGTGGCGAGCAGCCGCAGGCGCTTCGTGACGGGCTCGCCGACGTCGCCCTGGTGCTCAGCCCGTTCGACGGCCGCGGCCTGGACGCCGAGCCCCTGCGAACCGAGCCCCGGATGGCCGTTCTCGCGGCGGACGATCCGCTGGCCGCGCGCACGACCCTGGAACTCGCCGATCTGTCGGGGCGCCTCCTGCCGGACGGGTCGCCCGCCGTCCCGGGCGAGACGCCACCCGCGATCGATGGCCGGCGGGCGCTGGCGGAGGGACGGGGACTGGTCGCCGAACCCCGTCCGCCGGTGTCCGATCTGACGCAGGTCTTCCGGCTCGTGGAGCTGGGCTGCGTCGTCTGCCTGCTGCCCGAATGGGTGACGCGCGTGTATCCGCGCGCCGAGCTGGCGTACATCCCGGTGGTGGACGTGGAGCCCGCCGTCCTGTCGGTCGCCTGGCCGCGCGACGCGCGCTCTCCGGCGACGGCGGCGTTCGTCCGCGCCGCTCAGGCGGCCTTCGGGTCCGTGAGCGCTCCGCCGTCCGCCGAGGCGCCGGCCGAGCGGCCTCCGGCGGACGGGCGACGCGCGACGGACGGGCGACGCGCGACGGGTGGACGACGCGCGACGGGTGGACGACGCGCGACGGGTGGACGACGCGCGACGGACGCCGGGGTCAGCTGACAGGCGTCCGGCGCGGGGCGCGGAGCAGGAAGAACGCGATCAGGACGACGACGAGGACGGTCAGCGCGACGTCCACGCCGATGGCCAGGCGCATGCCCGAGAGCAGATCGGACGCGGCGGTCGAGGAGCCGGTGCGGGCGGCGGCGACGGCGCCGATCACCGGGATGCCGAGGGTGAACGCGATCTGCTGGGACATCGTCGTGAGCCCGGTGGCGAGGCCCTGTTCGTCGTCCGGCAGGCCGGACGTGGCGGTGACGGTGAACGCGACGATCCCGTAGACGTGGCCGAAGAAGCCGATCGCGCTGGTCACGAGGACGAGTGTCAGGCCGGTGCCGCGGTCGGTGCCGAGCGCGAGCAGCGCCAGGTTCGAGATCGCCTGGACCGCCAGGCCGAGCACCAGGCTGGTGTGCGCTCCGATGCGTCCGATCAGGCGCGGCCCGACGACGCCCGCGATCGCCGCGGTGACCCCGGGGACGCCGAAGACCAGGCCGGTGACCAGCGCCGAGTACCCCAGGACGTTCTGCAGGTAGATCGTCAGCAGGAAGACCATCGCGGTCTCCATCGCGAAGACGGTGAAGCCGCCGAGGTTGCCCCAGCCGACCGTCCGCCTGGTGAGGACGCGCATCGACGCCAGCGGTTCGGCGGCGCGGGTTTCGACGAGACCGAAAAGGGCGAGCAGCAGGACGCCGGCGCCGATCGCGATGAGCGCGACCGGGTCGCTCCAGCCCACGTGGCCCGCCTGCGTCACCCCGTACACCAGGCTGAGCAGGCCGCCCGTCACCGTGATCGCGCCCGGGACGTCCAGGCGGACCCGCGAGCGTTCCCGGTCGGCGGCGAGCAGGACGGGCGCGGCGACGAGCAGCACGGCCGCGACCGGCGCGTTCACCAGGAACGTCCAGCGCCAGCTCAGGCCCTGGGTGAGGACGCCGCCGAACAGCGCCCCGGCGGCGAACCCGGCGGCCATGAGCGCGCCGTTCAGGCCGAGGGCGCGGCGGCGTAGCGGGCCCTCCGGAAAGGAGGTGGTGAGCAGCGAGAGCGCGGCAGGGGTGGCGAGCGCGGTCGCGAGTCCCTGCAGGACGCGGCCGGTCAGCAGCATGGCCTGGCCGTTCGAGAGGCCGCCGGCCAGTGAGCCGATCATGAGCAGGAGCAGTCCGGCCATGAACATGCGACGGCGTCCGAAAAGGTCGGCGACACGTCCGAAAAGCAGCGTGAACCCGGCCGCGGGCAGCGCGAACGCGGTGGCGATCCACTGGAGTCCGCCGAGCGACAGGCCGAGCGCGTGGCCGATGTCGGGGAGCGCGACGTTGAGGATGGAGAAGTCGACCGCCAGCATGAACTGCGCGCCCAGCAGCAGCGTCAGCACGAGTCTCTGGCGGGTGGACATCCGGCCGGGCGCGGGTGGCGAGCCCCCGGCATCGGTGGCGGTAGCGGCGGTCGCGGCGTCCGGAGGGTCGGTCTGGACGGACATGGCGGGTCCTTCGTCTGGGCTCGGGCCGGGGGACGGTCCCGCCGGTCGCCGACGAATCTGCCGCGTCGCTTTCGGACTGCCCAGAACCCGCCGATTGGTACCACCGGCAGGGACAGGATCCCGCCCCTCGGTCCGGACATACTGGACATCATGGAGCTGGACACCGATCTCGGCACGTTCCTCAAGTCGCGGCGCGCGAGGCTGACCCCGGAGGATGTCGGCCTGATCAGCTACGGGACGCGCCGGCGCGTCCCCGGGCTGCGGCGCGAAGAGCTGGCCCAGCTCGCGGGGGTCAGCGTTCAGTACTACACGCGGCTCGAGCAGGGGCAGAGCCGGAACGCGTCCGACGGGGTGCTCGCGGCGCTCGCGGACGCGCTGCGCCTGGACGAGCCCGAGCGCCTCCACCTCCGGTCGCTGAACAGTGCGGGCACGCGCCCGGCGGCCCGGCGGCGCACCCCGCGCGAACGGCTGCACCCGGCCGTCGAGCAACTCCTGGAGGCCACGCCGGACGCGGCGATGATGGTCATGGGCCGGTTCACGGACATCCTGGCCTGGAACCCCCTCGGGCACGCGATGTTCGGCGGGCACCTGGACGCCGACGCTCCGGCGCGTCCGGCGGATCGTCCGAACATGTCCCGGATGGTGATCCTCGATCCGCACATGCGTGAGCTGTTCGTCGACTGGGACGGCAAGGTCGAGGAGGTCGTCGCGCACCTGCGGATGGCCGCGGGGCGGTACCCGGACGACCCGCGCATCGCCTCCCTGGTGGGCGAGCTGACGCTGAAGAGCCCGCGGTTCGCGTCGGCCTGGTCGTCCCACATGGTGAAGGAGTGCGGGCCGACCGTGAAGGACTTCCACCACCCGCTGGTAGGTCCGCTGACGCTCGCGCAGTTGCCGCTCCAGCTCCCGGACGAGCCCGACCAGCGGATCGTCACGTGGACGGCTGAGCCGGGATCGCCCAGCCAGGCCGCCCTGCGCCTGCTGGGGCGTCCGTCGGCGACCGTCCGCGATCTCGAACGGCGCCGGTGATTGATCTCCGGGCCGGTCCGTGGAAAACCTGGGGATGACGATGGGGAGACAGTGGTGATACAGGGACCTTTTTCGAGCTCACCGGCTGTGCACAGAAGTTATCCACAGGCTGTGGATGACGATGCCGTTCGAGGGCGTCCGGCGTAGCGTCGAGGGTGGTCGGCGTTCAGGACGGGAGGTGATCTGTGGACGGTGACGCCGTCGTGGCGAGCAGGATCCGCGCGGCCTGCCCGGCGTCCTCGGCGGGGGCGGGGAAGGCCGAGACGGCCGCGGTGACGATGGCGCCTTCGGCGAGCAGCGCGATGTGGGAACCGGTCGCCGGCGGGGCACCGGCGGCCTCCGTGAGGCCCGCGACATAGGCGCGGAAGGCGTCCTTGTGGTGGCGGGCGGCGGACGCCACCACGGGTGATGTCGCGCCCAGCTCGCCGAACGAGTTGACGAAGGCGCAGCCACGGAAGTCGTCCTCGGTGAACCATCGGGCCAGCCAGTCGAACACGGCCAGCACCCGCTCCTGCGGAGTGCCCTCGGTCGCCTCGACGTACCGGGCGAGCGCGTCACGCCAACGCTCGTCCCGGCGGGCCAGATACGCCTCGACCAGCGCCGACTTGGACGGGAACAGCTGGTAGAGCCGCCGCAGGGTCACTCCGGACGCCGTCCGGACGGCGTCCATGCCGACGGCCTGGATCCCCTGGCCGTAGAACAGTCGCTCGGCCGCGTCCAGCACCCGCTCTCGAACCGCGTCGCCACCAAGGCCGCCCTCCAGGGAGTGCCTCTCTCCCTGAAGTGGCCCTGCCACTGCGTCACGTCCGACTGCGGCACCTGGCGGCATGGGGGCTGGAGTCGGGACGGGGAGTGGTTCGTGAGGGGCCGGGGGGCGGGGAGTGGTGGTGTCGGTCACGGCGCTTCCTCTGGTGTGAGAACCATCGTTCTCGTACTGTATCCGCTGATGGCGAGAACGGTCGTTCTCGCCGGGATGGGAGGAGACGTCATGACGGAGCGACGCATGCCCGTGCCGCCGTTCAACGCGGAGACGGCCGCGCAGAAGGTGCGGTCCGCCGAGAACGCCTGGAACACGCGCGAGCCCGAACGGATCGCCCTCGCCTACTCGCTCGAGAGCCGGTGGCGCAACCGCGCCGAGTTCGTCAACGGCCGGGACGAGATCGTCGCCTTCCTCACCCGCAAGTGGGAGCGCGAGCTCGACTACCGCCTCATCAAGGAGCTGTGGGCCTACAACGACGTCCGGATCGCCGTCCGCTTCGCCTATGAATGGCACGACGAGTCCGGGCAGTGGTACCGCTCCTACGGCAACGAGAACTGGGAGTTCGATGACGACGGGCTGATGACGGAGCGCCACGCCAGCATCAACGATCTCCCCATCGCCGAGTCCGACCGCCTGTTCCACTGGCCGCAGGGGTCCCGGCCCGACGACCACCCCGGCCTGTCCGCCCTTGGCCTCTGATCTGTTCCGCTTCTTGGCGGACGCGAGTCGGGGCCTTCGCCGGGGGATCAGGGGGCCGTGGCTGAGGTGATGAAGATGGGGAGGGCCAGGTAGAGGCGATCGGTGGCGGCTCGGGCGTGCTGGTCGGCGATCCAGGCGTCCGCTTGGGCGGCGGTGATCGCACCGGTCGTGCGGGCGGCCTCGGCCAGGCCGGTGAGCAGCGGAGACAGGGACGCGTCGGTGAAGACGCCGGTGCGGACCTCGGACCGGACGTCGTGGAACCCGGCGTCCAGGAGGAGGTTGCGGTAGCGGCGGGCGGCGCGCGGGGACGTGACCAGGTCGGCGCGCGCGTGGACGATCGTCCTGGTGAGCGATGGTGTGTCCGAGTCGATGACGAAGGTGTCCCAGTCCTGGCCCAGGAGGACGATGCGGCCGCCGGGGGTGAGGACGCGGCGGGCTTCGGCGAGGGCCTTCGCGGGGTCGGGGAGTTCGTGGAAGACCTTGTCCGCGCGGTAGCCGTTCACCGACGCGTCCGGCAGGGGAAGGGCCTCGGCGGACGCGATCCGGAAGTCGGCCTCGGGGGCGCGGTCGCGGGCCACGGCGATCATCTGCTCGTTCGGGTCGACGCCGGTGGCGTGGACACCCCGTCCGGCCAGTTCGGCGACGGCGCGCCCGGTGCCGCAGCCGACGTCCACGATGGACGATCCGGGCCCGGCGTGCAGAAGGTCGTAGGACGCGGTGCGCAGGCGCACGGCCTCGGGCATGTCGTCGGCGGCGTCCAGGGCGGCGATCAGGTTCTTGATCATGCGGGTAAGGCTGCGACTTAATGTCGACATGAAGTCAAGCCGTCCGGAGCGGACGACCATCGGTGGGATCGCCGGACGTTTCGGGCTCGCCACCCATGTCCTGCGGCATTGGGAGGCGGAGGGGCTGCTGGATCCGGCGCGGGACACCGCCGGGCGCCGCCGCTACGCCGAGGCCGACGCCACGCGCGTCGCCGTCATCCTGCGTGCCAAGGAGGCGGGCCTCTCACTGGACACGATCCGCGTGCTGATCGCCGAACCGGCACGGAGACGGACCGTCCTGCGTGCTGAGGCGGAGGCGCTTCGCACGCGCATCGCCGCAGCTCAGAAGTCCCTCAGGCTGCTCGAATGCGCCCTCGGGTGCGGGCATGAGGACGTTACGCGGTGCGCCCATTTCCAGGAGGTGCTCGCCGAGCGGGGGAGTTCAGAGAGCTGACCCCTGTTTCGCCGAGGCGGTCCGGGAGATGAGGGCGAGGGTGACGGCGGCGCCCACGGCGAGGACGGCGCCCGTGGAGGAGAGGGTGGCGAGCGTCCCGAAGACGGCGACACCGAGGGCGGTTCCGGTCTGGCGGGCGGCGTTGAGGGCGCCCTGGCCGGTCCCGGCGAGCGCGAGGGGCACGGCCGCGGACATGTCGGCGATGCAGGACGGGATGGCCAGCGGGCTTCCGACTCCGACGAGGACCTGCACCAGGATGATCGTCCACAGGGAGTCGCCGCCCGCGGCCAGCAGGATCCCGCCCGCGAGGTCGAGCGCCATCCCGGCCTGCATCACGCGGCGCGCGCCGAAGCGGACGACGTAACGGCCGGTCAGGAGCGGGACGAACAGGACGGGCACGGTCATCGGCAGGAACGCGGCACCCGCCTGGACCGGCGACAGGCCCTTCCCGTCGACCATCCACTGCGTCAGCGCGAACAGGAGCCCGTAGTAGACGAACTGCGACATCACGCCCACGATCAGGTCGACGCGGACGCGGCCCAGCGCCATCAGCGCGGGCGGCAGGACCGGGGACGCGGCGCGCCGCTGGACGGCGGGCAGCAGGCCGATGGCGATCGCCGCGATGACGAGGCCCGCGATCGGACGCGTCCGGAGCCAGCCGCCGGTGCCGCCGTCGACGAGGCCGAAGGTGAGCGCGACGAGTCCGGTGACCGACAGGAGGATGCCGGAGCGGTCGACCGGCCCGGCCGTCCCGCCGCGGTGTCCGCTGAGTCCGCGCGAGGCCGCGAGCGTCAGGAGCGCGACCGGGACGTTCACGAGGAACACCAGCCGCCACCCGCCGAGCGCGACCAGCGCGCCGCCGAGGACGGGTCCCCCGACGACGCCGATCCCGGTGATCGCGACGGACGCGCCGATGCGCCGCGACCGCTGGGCGGGGTCGGGGAAGAGCGCGGCGAGCAGCGCCATCGACGCGGGCACCAGCCCGGCCGCGGGCACCCCGAGGAGGGCGCGCCCGGCGATCAGGACCGTCACGTCCGGCGCGAACGCGCAGAGCAGCGAGAACAGCGCGAACCCGGCGAGCGCGGCGCGGTAGACGCGGCGTGGTCCCCAGCGGTCCGCGATCGAGCCGGACGCCAGCATCAGACCGGCGAGGACGACCGTGTAGGCGTCCACGGCCCAGGGCAGCGCGGCCGCGGGGGCGTGGAGGTCGGAGCGCATGTCGGGCAGCGCCACGTTCAGGATCGTCGCGTCCAGCGCGATCATGAAGTTGCCCGCCGCGATCCCGGCGAACCGGAACGTCGTCCGCCGTGGAGGACGTACCGGGGCCGCGACGGCCTCGCCGGATATGCCGATGCTCAGGGACATGACCGTGAAGCTCCTGGTGAGAAGGGGAGTGGAACGGTCTCCACTTCACTCCTCCGGTCCGTCCCGAACCAGGGGCACTCTGCGCGCGCAGCGATCACGATCCGAGATCGTGGTCCTGGACTCGGCAGGCGGCGAGGAGGGCCTCGGTGCGCGAGGGCGTGTTCGGCGGGACGACCAGCATGGCCGGGAGCGACAGCGGCGGCCGGACGGGCCGGAACGCGACCCGGGTGGTGCGGACCTGGTCGGCGGCGGACGCGTAGAGGACCGTCCATCCGTCGGTGCCCGCGGCCAGCGACGCGAGGGTGTCCTGGAGGGTGCTGTGCGGCGGCCCCGGAACCGGGGTGAATCCGGCGTCCTGGCACGCCCGGGTGACCAGGTCGACGAGCGCGGGGTTGGCGCGCCGCTCGACGAGGACGAGCGGCAGCGAGGCGAGGTCGCCGAGGTCCAGCGTGGGCGCGCTCGCCAGCGGATGGCGGCTGGGGAGCGCCACCATCAGCTCGTCCCGCCAGACAGGGATCATCCGGACGTCGTGCCCGAGGTCGTCGTCCACGCCGCGGAGGAACGCGGCGTCGAGCTCGCGCTCGGCCACGCGCCGGAGGCGTTCCTCGGGGGAGACCGCGGCCAGCTCGACCCGGTAGCCGCTCGCGGCGAGCGCCTCGAGGACGCGGGTCAGCCGGTCGCCCATCCCCCGGCTCGTCCCGAGGCGCAGGACGGTTTCACGTGAATCGACGTACTCGCCGATCGTGTCGACCGCGCGGCGCTCGGCGTCCAGGACGGCACGGGCGGCGGGAAGGAAGACGGCGCCGGCCTCGGTCAGCCGGACGTGCCGGGGCGAGCGGTCGAACAGCTCGACGCCGAGCTCCCGTTCCAGCCGTCCGATCTGCTGGCTCACCGCCGACTGAACGATCGTCAGACGCTCGGCTGCGCGTCCGAAATGTAGCTCTTCGGCGACGGTGACGAAGTATCTGAGCTGACGCAGTTCCATGGCCGGATCAGGGTAATCCGTGCCGGGCGGCCACATTTGCGTGCCTGGGCGGGGACGGTCTGGTCCGGGGCCCGCCTCGCGCGCGTGCGCGTCCGCGATGCTGGGACGCCGGAAGGGAGCCGCCATGTACGACGAGACGCTGAGTCCCGCCCGGGACGAGATCCTCGAAGTGGCCCGCGCGGACCGCACGTCGCTCTACACGCACTCGGTGATCGGCGCCGCCGCGCACGTGCTGTACGACATGGAGGAGGTGCTGTTCGAGCATGGCGTCTACGATCCGTACACGCGCTGGTCAGGGCCCCTGCCCGCGCGGATCCTCCGGGCCTGCGCCGAGCGGTTCACCCGCGAGTGCCTCTACGTGGACGAGGACGTCGAGCCGGTCAAGCTGCTGGACACCGTGGTCTGGCAGGCGTCGGTCCACCTGGACGCCGAGCTGACGCCGGTCGAGGGGCCGGTGATGGCCGTCTGCCGCGCCGAGGTCGGCTATGTGAGCCTGCCGCGCGCGGGCGCCGCTCCCCTGCTGGTGACGCTCGGCCGCCCGGACGAGGCCGCCGCGCAGATGATCATGAGTTCCGGGGGCGGCGGCTTCCTCGGCCCCTACCGGCCCGGCCCGTGGACCTGGAACCTCACCACCCGGACGCCGGGCACGTACTTCATCGGCGACGGCACCCGTGTCGTCGCGCCCGCGCCGTCCCACGAGACGGCCGCCGAGGTCGGCGCGATCGTCGCGGGCGTCCTGGCCGGCGACATCGTCCCGCCCTGTGGCGTGGACTGACCCGCGCCCGGCCGTCTGAACCCGCTCTGACCGCCTGCCCTGCTGACCGCCTGCCCTGCTGGCCTTCCCTGCTGGCCTTCCCTGCTTGCCTTCACTAAGCGCCCGACCCCAACCTTGACCGCCTAGGTCCGTCTTGACCGTCCGCCTGGCCGCGCCCCCCTCTAAGGCCGAGGCGCGCTCGTCTCAGGGGTTGGGACGGGCTTGGGCGTTGGTGCGGAGGTGGTCGGCCAGGGCGAGGAAGACGAAGAAGTTCGGGATGCGGCTGACGGACGTCGTCGACAGCGACAGCCACTTCCCGGTGACGCGCAGGGAGACGACGCCGCTGTTGACCTTCACGTCGTCCACCTCGGTCCAGGAGACGGACTTGGTGCCGGAGCCGACCGCGGTCGGGGTGAGCCACAGTGGTCCGAAGTCGAGGCGCTCGCCCGCGCGCAGGCGCGTGACGGCCATCGGGAGCTGCGCGTCCGTGACGGCCTGCTGGATGGCCGGGCCCCACTGTTCCGGATGGGCGAAGCCGCCGCTCAGCGTCACCTGCCGGCCGGCCGTGTCGGTCAGCGTGTACGCGTAGGTGATGCGCGTGGTCTGGCCATAGCGCGTGTACCGGACGATGTTCTGCAGCACGTTCGTGTTGTCGTACCGCACGGCCCGGACGCCTCCCCCGAACGCTGACGTGAGGCCGCGTTCGAAGAGGTCGAGTCGCGCGCCCTCGTTGCGTCCGGCCATCGTGGAGTAGCGGAAGTACGCGTACGCGAAGATCAGGAATGGAACGGCGAGGACGAACATCAGGGCCGGGTAGCCGGTGGCGAGGCACAGCACGCACAGGGCGAGCATGACGAGCGCGGCGATGCCGACGCGGTTCGCGTGCCGTGACTGGGCGCCCGCGATCGACGGGTAGGCGGCGCGGTGGGCACCGAGGTCCGCGTGCGCCGCGTGCTCGCCGATCTGCTGCTCGGTCACCGTGCTCGCCCCCAGGGGTCGTCGGCCCGCCGGGTTCGCCCCGGTTGCTGGCGAGTCTCTAACAGACGATATTGTCTGGCAAGAATGAGGTGGCCGGTATGCCCGACTGATCACGAATCTATGTCCGGCGTCAACCAGAACGTCCCCTCGCGCGTCGCCCTTTCACACACACTTCTCCACACCCCACACGCACGTACGCTCTGCTTCCGCTGAACGTTCTTCACCTTCTTCACACCCGACGCGGAGGGAACACCCCTTGCTTCGCATCGCCACGGTCGGTGTGACGAGCACGCTGCTGCTCGGCACCCTGGCCACCCTGCCGGCGTTCGCCGACGACGGGACGGGCACGGTCACCATCGCCGCGGCCCCCGCCTCGGTCGACCCCGAGCACCCGACCGCCACCATCACCGGCAAGGTCACCGGCACCGACGGCGCGCCCGTCGCCGCCGGGACCGCCGTCGAGCTGACCGCTCCGGCCGGCCAGGGCGACGTCACCGCCGGCAGCACCGACGCCGACGGCAACTACACCGCGACCCTGTCGCCCAACGGCACGTCCGACTCGGTCGTCGTCGCCGCGAGCGTTCCGTCGCTCGGCCTCACGTCCGGGCAGGTGACCGTCGCGATCACCCGCGGGCAGACCGACGCGGTCATGAACGCCGACAAGTCCACCCTGGACGAGGGCCAGTCGCTGACCCTGAGCGGCGCCGTCACCTACAACGGGACGGCCGTCCCCGGCGGCAAGGCCGTCATCGGGCAGACCCCGGACGGCGACTGCACCGCGCCCGCGATGGCCCCGCAGACGCTCACGGTCGGCGCGGACGGCAAGTTCAGCACGTCCGTCAAGCCGAACTGCAGCGGGACGTTCTACGTCGACACCAGCCCGGCCGGCCTCTACAAGGGCAAGCGGGTCACCCTCGGCCACACCACCGTCCGGTACGCAGGAAAGCTCGCCTTCTCCGCCACCATGGACGCCTACGGCCAGATCACCGCCTGGACGAACCTGAACTCGCCGTCCGGCGGCGGGCAGATCTACAACCGCAAGGTCGTCCTGGAGTACTCCGCCAACGGCACGACCGGCTGGAAGACCGTGAAGACCTTCGCGGACTACGGCAGCGGGTACAAGACGTCGCTGCGCGTCTACTACTCGGGCTACTGGCGGTCGCGGTTCCTCGGCGACGCGAACTTCGCGCCGTCGGTGTCGCCCTCCAAGAAGCTGTGGCGCTGGTCGACGAAGATGACGAAGCTGAACGCCTCCAAGACGTCGATCAAGAAGAACAAGTACATCACCGTCTCCGGGTACCTGTCCCGCTGGAACACGTCCAAGAACGGGTACGCCGCGTTCGGCGGGCAGAGCGTCCGGATCATCTTCCGCTTCAAGGGCAAGAAGACCTGGTACCACGTCAAGTGGGTGAAGACGGACCGCAAGGGCCACTACAGCGCGAAGGTCCGCGCCTATGGCGACGGCTACTTCGCGGCGGTCTTCGCGGGCACGAGCGACACCTGGGCGGCGGGCACGCCCAATGACCGGTACGTGAACACCTACGCCGTCCCGTCGCCGGGGCAGCGGTCGGGTCCCGCGCCGATCGTGGACGTCCGCCCTTGGCGCGGCTAAGCGTATTTGGGTGACGTGTAAGGGAGGCCGGGGACGCCGGGCCGTGTCTGATACGGCCGCGGCCCACCCGGCCTCCTGTAGTCCACGCCCATGGCGTCCAGCCGGGCGTAGTGCTCCTCGCGCATGCGGCGCTCGAAGTCGTCGTAGTCGCGCCCCTCGGACGGCGACCAGACCGCCTCGGCGAACGCGCTGAGGCGCGGGAAGACCATGTAGTCGATCCGCTGCTGGCTTTCGGTGTGCTCCGTCCACATGTTGGCCTGCGCGCCCAGGACGTGGTGTGCCTGCTCGGTTCCGGTGAGTTCCGGTGCGACGGGCTCGAATTCGTACACGTCCCTAAGCGACTGCACCCAGCCGAACGCGACCGGCTCGTCCGGATGGTCACTCTGCCTGTGGTCGAGATAGACCTCTTGGGTCGGGCTCATGATGACGTCGTGGCCCGCCATGGCGGCGGTGACGCCACCTTCGCGTCCGCGCCAACTCATTACGGCGGCCCCTTCGGCGAGACCGCCTTCGAGGATCTCGTCCCAGCCGACTAGGCGACGGCCGCGTTCGGTGAGCCAGCGGTCGAAGTGCTGGATGATCCACGATTGCAGTCCGTCCTCGTCGCCCACGCCGAGTTCCCGGATGCGGGCCTGCGCGGACGGTGACGCCTTCCACTCGTCCTTGGGGCATTCGTCGCCGCCGACGTGGACGAACCGGCTCGGGAAGATCTCGAGCACCTCCTCCAGGACGCCCTCGAGGAACCGCAGCGTCTCCTCGTCGGCGTTGAGGACGTGCGGGTTGACCCCCCAGTCCGTCTTCACTCCGAGCGAGGCCGTGTCGGTGACGTCGGTGTTGCCCAGCTCCGGGTACGCGGCGATCGCGGCCTGCATGTGACCGGGCAGGTCGATCTCCGGGACGACCGTGATGTGCCGTTCGGCCGCGTAGGCGACGATCTCGCGGAGGTCGTCCTGGGTGAGGAATCCGCCGTGCGCGCGCTCGTCCCACAGCTCCGGTTCGGCGAGGCCGATCCGCGTCCTCCGGCGGGACGATCCGACCTCCGTGAGCTTCGGGTACCGCTTGATCTCGATGCGCCAGCCCTGGTCGTCGGTCAGGTGCAGGTGCAGGACGTTCAGCTTGTGCGCGGCGATCAGGTCGACGTACCGGAGGATGCCGTTCTTGGGGGTGAAGTGGCGCGCGATGTCCAGCATGAAGCCGCGCCAGCGGAAGCGCGGCGCGTCCTCGATGACGACTTGGGGCAGCTCGCGGGGCGCGTCGGATCCGGCTTGGCGGTGGGCGTCCGGGCCGAGCAGCTGGCGGAGGGTCTGGCGTCCCCAGAACACGCCCGCGTCGTCGCCGCCGGCGATCTCGACGGTGCCGTCCGCGCCGACCGTGAGGCGGTATCCCTCGGGCGGCAGGGTGTCGTCGACGCGGGTCCGGACCGTCCCGCTGAACGGCACGGGCTCGGCGCCGGGCGAGATCCGGGCGGGACGGGGCACCAGGTTCAAGATCGTCACGTGGACGATCCTCTCCGCCCCCACGCCCCTCCAAACCGGAAGCAATCCCTCGTCACAGGGCGAAATGGGCGGGCGACGGGCGGGTGTCCGGCGCGGGACGGACGGGTGGACGGCGCGCGGCGCACGGGATTTTGGCCACTCTTGCCATATTTCGGACGCCCGTCGTTGGTGAACATAACGGTGTTCGTCCCCTCGCCAAGGAGGCCCCGTGAAGCAGTTCGCCAAGAAGCAGAACCCCCGGACGGCCCGCGCGTCCTGGACCAGACGCGCCGTCGTCACCGTCGTCGCCGCCGCGTCCGTGACGGGCGCCGCGGTCAGCGTTCCGGCCGCGAACGCGTCCGTCTACCAGACCTGCACGATGTCGACGTGCGCGGACGGCAGCAGCGCGGCGGCGACCTGGGCGTCGAAGGGCTGGCCGTCGAGCAGCGGCTGGTACGCGTGGCCGGACGGCCGCTACAACTACACCGGCGGCGTGTTCCAGAACCGCGAGGGCCAGCTGCCGAGCGGCGTGTCCTACCACGAGTACGACGTCTACTCGCGGGCCAAGGGCGCGGCCCGGGACGCCTACCGGATCGTCCACAGCAGCACGGGCAAGGTCTACTTCTCGCCCGACCACTACGCGAACTTCTACCTGCTCAGCAAGTGAAGTCTGAGCGCTAGTGCGCTGACCGGAAATGATCACCGGGTTGGGTGACACGCCGTCGGGCTTGCCGGGTTCGGGCGGGTTCTGTGTCCAGACTCGATCCCGTCGGGATCGAGTCTGGGGAGGTGGCGGGTGGCGG
>NZ_RFFG01000011.1 GCF_003696215.1 Actinomadura harenae
GCGCGGGCCGGGCTCGGGCCGCGGCAGCGGGCGGGTCGCGCGGCGCTGCCGCCGGTCGGCGCGGGCCGGGTCACCCGAACCCGTTCGGGTCGCCTGATCGTTTCGGAGCGCCTGATCGGTTCAGGGGCGCCTGCGCGGTTCAGGGCGCGGGGGCGTGCCGGACGCGTCGGACGGGGCCGCCGCGCGCGGACGCCGGTCCGCGGAACGGGTCGGCCGGCCGGTGTGGTCCGATCGTACCAACGCCCTGCGTGTGCCCGGCCTGATCACCCGCCGGGGGCGCGGAGCGGCCGGGGGGAGGGGCCGCCGGGGCGAGGGGCTGCCGTGCGAGAGGCGAGGAGCCGAGGGGCCCGTGGGGCCTGGGGGAGGGGCGGCGTGTCCCGGGACCGGGGAGGGGTCTTCGAGGGACGTCCGGGGGCGGGAAGCGGCACCCCGGGCGCCGGGGTGCCCCTCCGTGGCGGCCGGAACGCGTGTCCGGCGGCCTGGGGGCTCGTCGTCGAGCCTGGTGGGCGGCCCGGTCCGGCTGGACCGCCCGGGCGGTGCGTGTGGATCAGAAGAGATCAGAAGGGACCAGGCGGGTCAGTCGGAGTCGGGGTACTTCGGCGGCAGCGACTCCTCCGCCGCCTCGAAGATGCGCTCCACGTCGGTGACGGTCAGGATGCGCGGCCTGCGGCGCAGGTAGCCCCGCGCCCGGTTCCCGGCGTAGACGTCCACGTCGCGGACTCGCATCACCTTCCAGGGGATGGACGGCCCGTAGATCGCCACCGAGCCCTGGACCGGCACCTCGAAGCCGACCTGTTCACTGATGATCTTGCTGGCCAGTCCGGCCTCCCACGCCGTCTCGTCCAGGCGGTCCTTCTTGTTGAAGGGTCCGTGGAAGAGCTTGCGGTGGGAGAGCGTCCGCACCGGCAGCCGTTTGTCCCAGGCCTCGGAGTCGATCGCGTACACCCCGCTCGGGCCGATGACCAGGTGGTCGATCCGCCCGTCGCTGACACCGTCGTCGTCGCGGGGGACGGCCCGGGCGTGCAGCACCCGGTATCCGTTCTTCTCCAGGGACCTCAGCTGCCGCTCGGTCTTGCGCTCGACGGCCGACGCCTTCTGCCACGCCTCGACGGTCGAGGCCGTGCGGTTGCGCCGGACGACGTCCCCGACCACGACGAGGGCCGCCGCGACCAGTCCCAGCAGGAGGCTGGACGCGACCCACACCAGGGCCAGGACCACCAGCGCGACGACGCCGCGCTGCAGCCAGGGCCGGATCGTGGGATCGGCGAGGATCCCGCCGAACGAGCGGGGGCCGGGGGGCTCCTCGACCGGGCCGTGCCCGGGCGGGCCGGCGGCCGGGTCGCCCTCGGGCGGACGTTGTTGCGCGGCCGGGTCGGGCTGGCCGCGGGCCTGCTGGCCGTTGCTCCGTTCTGTGATCGCCATAGGTGACGCTCCGTGTTCCTTTCGCGCCGGAATCATGATCCTCCGAGCGCAGAGTAATCAGTTCGCGGGTCCCCGACCAGTCATGCCGGGTTAATACTTTTGTCGCCGTTTCCGCGCGGTTCACGAACCCGGCGAACGGGTAGGTTCATTCTCCTCCCGGGCCTGCGGCTAGCGTTCGACTCTGTGACTCATACCCACGACCTCACGGCCGAACAGACCGCAGCCGCCGTCCGTTCCCGCGACATCTCGCCCGTCGAGCTGACCCGCCACTACCTCGACCGCGCGGAGCGGTTGAACGACCGGGTCGGCGCGTACGTCACGCTCACCCCCGAGCTCGCCCTGGAGCAGGCGCGGGCGGCCGAGAGGCTGGTGGCCTCGGCGGACGACCCCGAGGCCCTGCCGCCGCTGCTCGGCGTCCCGGTCCCGGTGAAGGACCTCAACATGGTGTCCGGCGTCCGGATGACGCTCGGCTCGGCCGCGCACGCCGACCTCACCGGCTTCGCCGACGACACCGTCGTCGTCCGGCTGAGGGAAGCGGGATCTGTCCATCTGGGCAAGACGAACACCCCGGAATTCGGTCTGCCCTGTTATACGGAAAACGACGTCGCGCCCCCCGCGCGCACTCCGTGGGACACCTCACGGTCGGCGGGCGGCTCGTCCGGCGGGGCCGCGGCCGCGGTCGCGTCCGGTCTCGCGCCGGTCGCGCAGGGTAGCGACGGCGGCGGGTCGATCCGGATCCCGGCGTCCGCGTGCGGCCTGTTCGGGATCAAGCCGAGCCGCGGCCGGATCTCGCACGGCCCGATCGTCCCGGACCTGTTCGGCCTGTCCACCAACGGCCCGATCGCCCGCACCGTCCGGGACGCCGCGCTCCTCCTGGACGTCATGGCGGGGCCGCGTCCCGGCGACATGTTCCACGCCCCGTCCGGCGGGGAGGGGACCTTCCTCGCGGCCGCCGGGCGCCCGCCGGGCCGCCTCCGCATCGCCCGCAGCATCGAGGCGGGCGTCCCCGGCGTGGAGATCCACCCGGACGTCCGGGCCGCCTACGACTCGGCGTCGGAGCTTCTGGAGGAGCTGGGCCACGAGGTCGTGGACGTCCCGCTGCTGTGGGACGCGGGCCTCGTCCCGCACTTCGAGACGCTGTGGGCCGCGATGGCGACGCTCACCCCGGTCGCGCCCGACCGCGAGGAGCTCCTCCAGCCCCTCACCCGCTGGCTGCGCGCCCGCGGCGAGGCGACCTCCGCGGCGCAGCTGATGACGGCCCACGCGTCCCTCCAGGCGGCGATGCGCACCGTCCTGCCCGTCCTGGACGAGTACGACGCCGTCCTGCACCCGACCCTGGCGCAGCCCCCGGCGCCCCTCGGCCACTTCCACGGCCAGACGCCCGAGGAGAACTTCGAGCGCCAGAAGCTCTTCACCCCCTTCACCTCCGTCTACAACATCTCCGGCCAGCCCGCCGTGAACGTCCCCCTCCACTGGACGGACGAGGACCTGCCCATCGGCGTCATGCTCGCCGGGCGCCTCGGCGGCGAGTCCACGCTCATCTCGCTCTCCGCCCAGCTCGAGGAGGCCCGCCCCTGGGCCCACCGCAAGCCGGAGATCTGGCACGCCTGACCTTCGCCCCGCCCGCCCGGGGCGGACGTCTCGGCACCCCGGGCCGCGCGGAGGACGAGCGGGAGCGCGCCGACCGCCTCAGCGGCCCTCTGCGGGCCCGGAACACCGTCCCGGACCTCCCGGACCGGGACGCCGTCCACACGGCCAAGATGGACGCTCTGGGGATGCTTTACGGCACCTTCAGGGGAGACGCGTCCTATGCGACGTTTCGTCGGCGGGAAGGTGCGTCGCCGACGGCGTCCGCGCCCTGGTGCGCGCAGCGCGAGGAGCAGGGACCGGCGAATGACCGAACCGGCGGATCCCTATGGCGGACGCGTCGGGCCGTTCCGTCCTCCCGGACGGCCCGACGCGCCGCCGGAGCCTTAGGCGAGGGCGGCCAGCAGGCGGCGCGAGACCTCTCCGAGCAGGTCGTCAGGGGTGAGCTCGGTGGCGCCGATCACCGAGAACAGGCCCGGCATGCCCGGCAGCGGGTAGTCGTCGGTGTCCTCGTCCTTGAGGGCCTCCTCGCCCAGCGGATGGTGCCGCAGCGACGACCGGGCCCGCGCCCACGCCGTCTGCACCTCCTCGGGCGACGGGACCCCGAAACCGTGCCCGACCGGCGCGGCGTGCCGCAGCCGCACCAGCGCGCTGTCGGCGAAGTCGGCCGCGAGGCGGCAGCGGTCGGTGAGGTCGTGCCGGACGCCGTCGTCGAGCCGGGACATCACGCTGCACGGCGTCCGGCAGCGCGCCGCGCAGTCGCCGAGCGCCCGCGCGACCTGGCTGTGCTGCCGGTCCAGGTAGGCGCGCCAGCCCGGCCCGGGCTCGTGCGCGACCCGCAGCGTCCGCTCGCACGCCGACCGCTCGGGACGGGTGTGGTCGCAGTTGCGCTCCGACCCCGGTTCGACCGGCACCCCGAACCGGCTGCCCGGCCCGGTCACCGACCGTCCGATGAGCGCCGGGTCGCCCGCGTGCCCGAGCACCGGCTCCCACGCCAGCATCGGCGCGTACTCGCTCGCGATGTGGACGGCCGCGACCAGCGGCGCCATCTCCCGCCGCCGCCACCGGATCTCGATGACCTCCAGCAGCAGCCGGTACGCGGGGCGCAGGCTCGCCAGCGCCCCGCGCGGGCGCTCCTTCGCGGTCTGCGGCATCCGGCTCGCCCGCGCCCGGTCGAGCAGGTCCTTGGGGACCTCCCCGGCCTCCTCCGGCATCCCGAAGTCCTCGGCGTCCAGGTCGAGCACCCGCTGCCCGAACGCGCACAGCGGCGCGACCGGCCCCCGGGCACCCGTCGTCAGGGCCTCCAGATCCCCGAACGCCTGCCGCTCCGCCAACACCCTGAGCACGTCCCGCGCGGTCTCCACCCCGTCACTCTGCCATGCGGTCCGGCCCGTTCGATCCGCCGCCCGGCGGAATCCTCCGGCGGCCGGGCCCTTGCCCGCCCGGCGCCCGCCGTGCCACCATCGGCCCATGATCGACGGAAAGGGGCCTGACGCCCCGGTGCGATGACGCACCCCACGCCGCGCACGCGCGGCGCCCTGAGAACCGCGGCCGACGCCCGCCGGGACGCACTCGAGACGGTGCGGCTGGCGACCCGGATCCGCGACGAGTGGATCGACGAGGGCCTCTCCGCCCTCCCCGCGGACCGTCCGGCCGCCGAAGCGGCCATCTCCGAGCTGTACGCCCGCGTCCGAAGACCCGCGCCCCGCTTCGTCTGGGTCCCGTCCCCGGCCGCCGCCCCGACCGCCGGGGCCACCACCCGGCCGATGCCCCCGCCCCGCTTCGACGCCCTCCCGGACCGCCATGACGGCTGGCCGGCCGCCAGCCTCATCGCCGCCCTCCACGCGAGGCTGGACCTCCGCGTCGGCGACGTGATCGCGCGGCGGCGGCGGGTCCACGGCTACTTCCACTTCGAGCGCTGGCGGACGGACGCGCCGGAGCAGGCCGTCCGGGAGGGCGCGGACGCGGCGTTCGTCGTGTCCGAGGCCCTGCTCCCCGCGCTGACCCGGACCGTCCGGGACTCGCTCCTCATGCCGCTCCGCGCCCTGCTGAACGCGGAGGCCGGGGACCCGTCCGGATACGCCTGCTACGGCCAGCACGGCGTCCACAAGGCGGGCGCGTACGACGTCTGGCGGCGCACCGGCCTGCTGCGCCTCCGCCCCGAGGACTCGGAGCAGCTCGACGTGTGGGCGGCGGTCGCGCGCTCCTGCGGCTGGTGGTGGCCGGGCGACGAGGAGTGCGTGGTGTCCGAGCGTCCCGTGGACGTCCGCACCGACTCCGCGCCCGACGGCGGACGGCGTCCGCACAGCGTGGACGGGCAGGCCGTCCGGTACGCCGACGGCTGGGGCTTTCACGCGGTGAACGGCACGCGCGTCCCGGAGTGGGTCATCACCGACCCGACCCCGGAGCGCATCGCCGCCGAGCCCAACGTCGAGATCCGCCGCTGCGCCATCGAGCGCCTCGGCTGGGACGCCTACACCGAGCTCGCCGGGCTACGGCTCGTCGGCAGCGCCCCGGACCCCGGCAACCCCGGCTCCGAGCTGTGCCTGTTCGACCTGCCCGGCAACACCTGGGGAGGGCCCGCCCGGCTGCTCCTCACCGTCAACGGGTCCGTCGAACGCGACGGCACCCGCCGCCGGTACGGCCTGACCGTCCCGTTCGACCTCCCCGACCCCCTCGCGGCCGCCGCCTGGACCTACGGCCTCGACTCCGACCAGTACGCCCGGCTCCAGCGCCGGACCTGACACCCTCACGGTGATGCCCATGACCCTGACCCTGTCCGACCTCACCCGGCAGACCGGACTCGACGTCCTCGACCACCTCGAGATGGACGCCGCGATCCCCGTCCTCGACGGCCTCCAGGCCCAGGGCGACCTGATCGTCGTCCCGCTCGCCGACCTCGCGGACGCCGTCACCGTCGAGGACCGCGCGCGCTGGCGCCCCGTCCCGCCGGACGGCGTGGAGGTGCTGCGCGGCGGCGCGGGCGGCAACCCGCACACCCTCGTCGCCGAGCCGCTCTCCTGCCGCTGGACCGAGGACCTCCACGACCGCGACGGACTCGCCCTCGGCGTCCTGCGGGCCGACCGGCCCGTCCACCTGATGCACCCCGAGCACGGCGCCTCCGGCATCGCCCCCGGCACCTACGCCATCCGCCGCCAACGCGAAGGCCGCGGACCGATGATCAACAGGTCCACCCACACCTACGTCTACGACTAGACCGAAAAGGCCGCCCGGCGGGATGCCGGGCGGCCTTCTCGTCGTGGAGTGTCCTGTCGAGAAGCCTGCTCCGGCGCGTCCTCAGCCTGCGTAGAGGGAGCGCTGCCAGCGGGGGTCGAGGAGCGAGGCGGGGTCGACCTTCAGGGGGAAGGGCCGTGCCAGTGAGCCGACGGCACCGGACGAGAGGCGTTCGACCTCCTGGTATCCGTCCCGGTCGAGCTTCTGGACGAGGATGACCGGCAGGTGGCAGCTCCCCTGGCCCTGGAAGGGGGCGAGTTCGGTGCGCAGGTAGTAGGGGATGCCCGCCTCCGCGTAGATGGCGGTCTTCGTCACGCGGTCGTGGGTGCGGTTGCCGGGAGACACGACCTCCACCACGGCCAGGACCTCGTCCGCCTCGAACCAGGTGCGGCGGGCCGTCTCGACCTCCGGGTACAGCACGATCAGGTCGGGGACCGTCCCGCGTTCGTCGGCGTGCAGGCGCAGGTTGGACGCGGAGATGACCGTCTCGCCGGACGGGGCCTGGAGGGTGAGCAGGGTCTGGAGGTTGTCGCTGAGAATCTGGTGATCCGAACTGGGGGCCGGACTCACGACGAGGATCCCGTCCAGCACCTCGTATCGCGGCCAGCGTTCGGAGTTGAGCTCGACCATGTCGTGGATGGTGTAGGCCCGGTTGGGCAGCTCCATCGGTGAGACTGCCGCCATTGCGGCTCCCATCGCCCTTCACCGCCTTCGTTCGACATGCCCGAGGTTTCGCAGCGTGGTCGACCGAATGCAGGGTGTTTGTGAAACCTGACTACTCTCAGTGTGCCTGACAGCTTAGGCCCAGGACATTGGGCCACTGCGGGAGCGGACCGGATGAACACGAGAAAGGCCGCCCGGCGGGATGCCGGGCGGCCTTGTTCGGCGCGTGGGTCAGGAGGTGGTGGCGTCCTTGGCGCGGGCGTTGAGGGCGCGGGTGATGCCGTCGCGGCCCTCGGACAGGAGGCGGACGAGGGCGGACGGGGGGTTCTCGTCCGCGATGTACGCCTCGGTGCGGTCGACCGTGTCCTGGTCGATCACGAGGAACGGGTAGCCGACCTCCGCGAACGTCTGGGACGTGTCGCTCGACCACTCCTTCCAGATCCGGCCGACCTCGGCGAAGTACCTGTCCACGTACGGGACGAGCAGCTCGGTCTGGTCGGGGTCGACGAAGCCGCCGATGGTGGCGCGGAAGACGGCGTTGGGCAGCGTGCCGGAGACGATGGTGTCCCAGGCGGCGGCCTTGGCCTCGGCGGTCGGGATCGACGCGGCGCCGGCGGCGGCGTGCCGCTCGCCCGCGGCGGTCGGGTCGCGCTTGACCTCGGCGTCCAGCGCGTCCTGGCCCGCCTCGCCGGTGGAGACCAGGCGGCGCAGGAGCGTCCAGCGCAGCTCGGTGTCGACGGTGAGGCCGTCCAGGATCTCGGTGCCGTCGAGCAGGCCCCGGACGTACGCCAGGTGCTCCGCCGAGGTCGCGACCGCGGTGAACGCCTGGACGTAGGCCAGCTGGAAGTCCGAGCCGGGCGCGGCCTCGCGGGCGAGGTCGTACAGGGCGTCGGCCATCAGGCGCAGGCCCTCGGGACGCCACGCCGGGTCCGCGTACTGCTGGACCGCCGTGCGCGCCTGCCGCAGCAGGGTCTGGGTGACCATGATGTCGGTGACGCCGCGGATCCCGGACACGACGAGCCGGACGTAGTCGCGCGTCGACATCTCGGCGTCGCGGGTCATGTCCCACGCGGCCGACCAGCACAGGGCGCGCGGCAGGCTGTCCTTGATCTCGCCGATGCCGTCGACGAGGGTCTGCAGCGAGTGGTCGTCGAGCCGGACCTTGGTGTAGGTCAGGTCGTCGTCGTTGACGAGGATCAGGTCGGGCCGCTTGTCGCCGACGAGCTCGGGCACCTCGGTGCGCGCGCCCACGACGTCCAGCTCGACCCGGCGGCGGCGGACGATGCCGTCCGGCGTCCGGTCGTACAGGCCGATCGCGAGGCGGTGCGAGCGCAGCGTCGGGTAGTCGGCCTTGGCCTCCTGCTGGACGGCGAACGAGGTGAAGTTGCCGTCCGCGTCGAGCTCGTACACCGGGCGCATCGTGTTGACGCCCGCCGTCTCGAGCCACTCCTTCGACCAGGACGTCAGCTCGCGGCCGGAGGTCTCCTCCAGCGCGCCGAGCAGGTCCGGGAGGACGGTGTTGCCCCACGCGTGCCGGTCGAAGTAGTGCCGGACGCCCTCGAGGAAGTTGTCGCGCCCGACGTAGGCCACCAGCTGCTTCAGGACGCTCGCGCCCTTCGCGTAGGTGATGCCGTCGAAGTTGACCTCCACCGCGCGGATGTCGGGGATGTCGGCCGAGATCGGGTGCGTGGACGGCAGCTGGTCCTGCCGGTACGCCCAGGCCTTCTCCAGGTTCGCGAACGTCGTCCAGGCGCCCGTCCACTTGGTGGCCTCGGACTGGCACAGGACGCTCATGAACGTCGCGAACGACTCGTTCAGCCACAGGTCGTCCCACCAGCGCATGGTGACGAGGTCGCCGAACCACATGTGCGCCATCTCGTGCAGGATCGTCTCGGCGCGGCGCTCGTAGGCGGCGTCGGTGACCCGCGACCGGAAGACGTAGTCCTCCAGGAAGGTGACGCAGCCCGCGTTCTCCATCGCGCCCGCGTTGAACTCCGGCACGAACAGCTGGTCGTACTTGGCGAACGGGTACGGGCGGCCGAAGACGTCCTCGAAGAACGCGAAGCCCTGGCGGGTCACGTCGACGATCGCGTCGGCGTCCAGGTGCTCGGCGAGCGACGCGCGGCAGAACACGCCGAGCGGGATGACCGAGCCGTCCGCGCGCCGGTACTCGTCCCGGACGACGTGGTACGGGCCGGCGACGAGCGCGGTGATGTAGGTGGAGATGGGCGGCGTCTTCGGGTAGTGCCGGACCCGGCCCTCGACCTTGTCGGGGGCCTCGTTGGACACGACCTCCCAGTCCTCGGGGGCGGTGATCGTGAACTCGTGCGTCGCCTTGAGGTCCGGCTGGTCGAAGCAGGTGAACATCCGGTGCGCGTCGGCCGTCTCGAACTGCGTGTACAGGTAGACGGACCGGTCGACCGGGTCGACGAAGCGGTGCAGGCCCTCGCCGGAGCGGGAGTACGTCGCGTCCGCCACGACCCTGAGCTCGTTGTCGGCGGCGAGCTCCGGCAGCGGGATGCGGCCCTTCTCCGCGTCGTAGGACGCCGGGTCGAGCGCCCGGCCGTTCAGCGTCACCTCGTGCACGACCCCGCCGTGCAGGTCGACGAAGGTCGAGGCGCCCGGTTCGGCGCAGCCGAACCGGATCACGGTGGTCGAGCCGAACCGCTCGTCGCCGGTCGTCAGGTCGAGCTCCACCTCGTACGACTCGACGGTGAGCAGCCGCGCCCGTGCCCGCGCCTCGTCGCGCGTGAGGTTGCCTGCCACGTGTACTCCTTGGTCGTCAAAGAACCCTGTCACCCCCATGTCTACCAATGCCGGGGGGCTTCCCGCGTCGACGGCACCGCCCCTGTTCCGCGGACGTCGCGCCGGCGTGAGGGCGGGTCGTGCCGCTTCGTGGCGGAACGCGTCGTCCCGGTCGCCGTGAGTGGCGCTTCCGGCCGGGCGGGGGGCCGGGCTCCGGCCGGACTCGCGCGGGAGTCCGTGCCGGGTGGTCGGCCTGAACGGCGGGTGCCGGCCGCCTCTACGCTGGTCGGGACGCCGCGACCGGTCCGTCCCGCCGCGTTCCGCGGGAATTCGGGCGGACGGCGCCGGGTTGCCGCTAGAAAGTTCTGATCTGCCCCGAGGAGGGTGACGATGTCCCAGCGCGTCGACTTCTGGTTCGACCCCTTGTGCCCGTGGGCGTGGATCACGTCGCGGTGGATCCACGAGGTGGCGGAGCACCGCGATCTCGACGTCCGCTGGCACGTGATGAGCCTGTCCGTCCTCAACGAGGACAAGGACGTCCCGGAGAGCTACAAGGAGATGATCGAGCGCGGCTGGGGCCCGGTGCGGATCGCGATCGCCGCCGAGGAGCGGTACGGCGCCGAGGCGCTCGGACGCCTCTACACCGAGCTCGGAACGCGCCGCCACAACGAGCGCCGCGAGTGGAGCCCGGAGCTGTTCCGCGAGGCGCTGACCGCCGCGGGCCTGGACCCGGAGCTGGCGGACGCCGCGGACGACACCTCGCTCGACCCGGCCGTCCGCGCGTCCCACAAGGACGGCATCGACCGCGTCGGCCAGGAGGTCGGCACCCCGGTCATCGAGATCGACGGGCACGCGTTCTTCGGCCCCGTCGTCACCCCGATCCCGCGCGGCGAGCAGGCGCTGAGGCTGTTCGACGGCGTCCTCGCGGTCGCGTCGGTGGACGGCTTCTACGAGCTCAAGCGCACCCGCACCCGCGACCCCATCTTCGACTGACGTACGCCCGCTGACCTCGCGCGCGGGGCGGACGCGCACGCGCGCGAGGTCACACGCGGAGTCAGGCGCCGGAGCGGGCGGGTTCGTCGGCGCCGTCGGCGAGGCCCGCGGACCAGCGCTGCTCCACCCGGCCGAGCTTCCAGTAGAGCATCGCGCCACCCCAGAGGACGATCAGCAGCCCGGTGACGACGAACCCGGCGATGTTCAGGTCGAGCTTGGCGATCCAGTCCCAGAAGCCGCCGGTGAGCCCGGCCCGGTCCTGGAGGACCTGGAGCAGCTCGGTGCCGCCGATGACGAAGGCGAACACGACCGAGACGCCGGTCAGGGTGATGTTGTAGAAGACCTTGCGGACGGGGTTGGAGAACGCCCAGCCGTAGGCGAAGTTCATGAACGTGCCGTCGATGGTGTCCCACAGGGACATGCCCGCGGCGAAGATGATCGGCAGGCACAGCGCCGCGTACCAGGGCAGTCCGGCGCCCGCCGCCGCGCTCCCGGCGAGCGCGAGGAGCGCGATCTCCGAGGCGGTGTCGAAGCCGAGCCCGAACAGGAAGCCGAGCGGGTACATCTGCCACGGTTTGGTGATCAGCTTGGTGAACCGGCCGAGGATGCGGTTCATGAACCCGCGGTTGTTGAGCTGCTCCTCCAGCGCGGCCTCGTCGTACTCGCCGGCCTTCATCCGCCGGAACACCTTGACGATCCCGACGAGGATCACCAGGTTGATGGCGGCGATCGCGGCCAGGAAGGTGCCGGACACGGTCGGGCCGATCGTCCCGGTGACCTGGTGCAGGCCGGAGTTCTCGTCCGAGATTCCGTTGGCCAGGGCCTTCACGCCGAGCCCGAGCAGGACGCAGGAGACGAACACCACCGAGGAGTGGCCGAGCGAGAACCAGAAGCCGATGGACAGCGGGCGCTTGCCCTCGTTCATCATCTTCCGGGTGGTGTTGTCGATCGCGGCGAGGTGGTCGGCGTCGAACGCGTGCCGCATGCCGAGCGTGTACGCGGTCAGGCCGACGCCGATGCCGAAGAGCTTGCCGTCCCCGAGCCGGTAGTGGCCGGGCAGCACCAGCAGGAGCAGGATCCCCCACCCGACGACGTGCAGCCCGAGGACGAAGGCGGCCATTCCGCCGAGTCGTCCCCACTCGCCCGCGCCGAGCGAGCGCCGCACTCCGACGCCGCTCTCACCCATCCGGTTCCGCCCTTCTCGCATAGTGACCGCTGTGACCAAATCTACGCAGTTGCAAGGGATTTGCAATACCCGAAAGGGGATGTTCACCCGTGTTTCGGGCAACAGGTTGCGCGGGTGTCGCGGGTGTGACCTGCGGAGGGTCCCGGAGATCCTTGCCTCCCGATCTCCGCTGCAGCAGACTCGGCTCTCCACAAATGGCAACGGTTTTCATATCCGTTTCGGGGGCATTCGTGAAGGTAGCGTTCGTCGGCAAGGGGGGCAGCGGCAAGACCACCCTGTCCTCGCTGTTCATCCGGCATCTCACCGCGAGGGCCCTGCCCGTGGTCGCGGTGGACGCCGACATCAACCAGCACCTCGGGGCCGCGCTCGGCCTGGACGAGGAGGTCGCCGCCAAGATCCCGGCGCTCGGCGACCGCCTCCCGGAGATCAGGACCCACCTGCGCGGCCGGAACTGGCGGATCCCCGGGCCGTCCGCGATGGTCAAGACCACCCCGCCCGGCTCCGGCTCGCGCCTGCTGACCCTCGCCGGGGACGACCCGGTGCACGCCCTCGGACAGGAGGTGGACGGCGCGACCCTGCTGGTCACCGGCCGGTTCACCGACAAGGACCTCGGCGTCTCCTGCTACCACTCCAAGACCGGCGCGGTCGAGCTCTACCTCAACCACCTCGTGGACGGCCCGGGCGAGTACGCCGTCGTCGACATGACGGCGGGCGCCGACACGTTCGCGTCCGGCCTGTTCACCCGCTTCGACCTGATGTTCCTGGTGGCCGAGCCCACCCGCAAGGGCGTCGCCGTCTACCGCCAGTACAAGCGGTACGCCGCCGACCACGGCGTCGCCCTCACCGTCGTCGGCAACAAGATCCAGGGCGACGGCGACATCGCCTTCCTGCGGGAGGAGGTCGGCGACGACCTGCTCACCTGGGTCGGGCAGTCCGCCGCCGTCCGCGCGCTCGAGCAGGGACGGCAGGGGATGCGCCTGGAGTCGGCCAACGAGGCCGCGCTCGACTGGATGCTCGCCGCCGTCGACGCCCGCCGCAAGGACTGGCCGGGCTACCACCGCCAGGCCGTCGAGTTCCACCTCCGGTACGCCCGGAGCAGGCCGGACGCCGCGACCGTCGCGGCCCTGGAGAAGCAGGTCGACCCGGACTTCCGCTACCCGGCCTGAGCCGACCTGAGCCGGACTGAACCGGCCTGAACCGGCACGGATCCACGCCCGAAAAGCCCTGCCGTGCCGGAGTGATCGGGGTTACAGTGCGCGCATGACCGTCCGGCGGATGCTCGTCGTGGCGGTCGGCGCGCTCGTGCCGACCGTCCTTTATGTCCTGGTCGTCGGGAACCAGTGGGTCGCCGACGCGCTGGTGGAGCACGACGTCAACATGAACCGCGGCATGGGGCCGATGCTCCTGATCGCCCAGGCCCCGGCGTGGCGCGTCACCGGGCGGGGCGGCAGCCTGAGCGGCCCCGCCGGCGACGTGGTCTTCGCCCACGACGTCTCGACCTTCCTCTTCCTGCTCCTCCTCGGCGCGATCGTCTTCGGCGCCGCGCGGGCCCTCAGCTCCGAGCGCGGCCTGTTCTCGGCCCTCGTCCTCGGCTGGTGGGCCACCCTCGTCGCCGCCGGCCTCAGCGGCATCGTCCGCGGCGTCCTCTACAGCGACGCCATCTACCCGACGAGCTCGTTCAACTCCGGCCTCCGTTCGGAGATGGCCGACTACGCCATCTGGCAGCAGGCGGGCTACGGCGCCCAGTTCGGCCTCTGGTTCGGGTGGGTGGCCGGTCTGGGCGCGATGGTGGCCGTCCTCGTCCTGCGGTCCTACCGGCCGCGTCCGGCGACGTCGCCGCAGGGCCCCGCCGCTCCGCAGGGGGCCGCCGGTCCGCCGGCGGTTCACCCGCAGGCGCCGTCCGCCGCCGCCCAGTACGCCCCGCCCGGCTACCCGCAGTGGGCCCCCAACGTCCCGCCGCCGGGACCGCCCGCGCAGGTCCCGCAGCCCGCGCCCGCCCCCGCGCAGCCTGCGCCCGCCCCCGCGGACGAGACCCCCGCGGAGCCCCGGCCCGGTGGACCGCCGTCCCCGCCGGCCTAAACCCCTCGCCGCCGTCTCAAGATCGTTCACGACCTGCGAGAATCGGCGCATGCGCGTGTTTCTTGGAAGCGACCATGCCGGGTACGAACTGAAAGAGCACCTGGTCGACTGGCTGAAGAACAACGGCCACGAGCCCGTCGACTGCGGCGCCTTCGTCTACGACGCGGTGGACGACTACCCGCCGTTCGTGCTGCGTGCCGCCCAGCGGACCGTCGCCGAGCCCGGTTCCCTGGGCATCGTCATCGGCGGTTCGGGCAACGGCGAGGCCATCGCCGCCAACAAGATCCAGGGCGCCCGCGCGGCCCTGGTCTTCAGCGACGACACCGCGCGCCTGGCCCGCGAGCACAACGACGCGAACATCATCAGCCTCGGCGCCCGCCAGTACAGCGTCGAGGACGCCACCCGCTTCGTCGAGCTGTTCCTGGCCACCCCGTACTCCAAGGAGCCGCGTCACACCCGCCGCATCACGATGCTGAGCGAGTTCGAGCGCACCGGCGACCTCCCCCCGCTCCCGCGCGAGTCCTGACCCCTGACGAGTGCCGACGGCCCGAGCCCCCTCGGCCCGTCGGCACTCGCGTTCTCCTGCCTTCTCCCGGCCTCAGCGGACGGCGCTGCCGGCGGACTTCTCCGCCGTCCGCCTCGTGAGGATCCGACGCCTGCGCCGGGCGAGCCCGTCCTGGAACGCCGCCGCTCTGTTCAGATGCGGGAAGGGCTCATCGGGCACCGGGACGCCGAGGAAGGCGCACAGCGGCTCCCATCCCTCCGCGACGTCGAACTCCAGCAGGCGATCGGCCGCGATGTGCTCCCGCACCCGCCGATTGTGGCGGTGGAAGGTGGCGATGGCGTGCTCGCGGTCGGTGAAGCGGCCCTGGAACGTGTCGTCCCAGATGACGGTCCGCGCCACGCGGCGACGGCGGCGAAGCCAGGGGTCGAGCCGGTCCTCGAGCCGCATGAGCAGCCCGTCCAGGTTCGGCGGCGGCGGACCGCACGACTTGTAGATGGTCTGGGCGACGCTGTCGTACCAGCGGTCGGCAGGACGCGTCGTCAGGATGACCCTGGCGCCGGTGAACGTGTCGGCGAGCTCCTCCCAGTAGGCGCAGGCCGGCCAGTCCACGACGGAGCCGAAACCCGCGAACAGGTCTTCCCACCGCTCAGGGCCGCCGTCCAGCAGGCGCTCCCAGCGCTGGAGCACCGCCGGATCCTCGCCCAGCGACGCCATGTGGTGGCAGGGCCCGAAGCCCAGGACCTCGAGGGCCGTCCTCAGCGAGTAGGTGCCGGTCCGGCCCAGGCCCGCCCCGATCACCTCGATCATGATCCCTCCCCGCGCCGGACCTCCGGCTCGCCGAGGTGGCGGCGCAGCAGGTCCGGATGGTGCCCCTCGGCGATGATCTCCAGGCGGCGCGGCCAGGCGAACGGACGCGGAAGCCGTCCGGGCCCCCGGAAGTACAGGACGGTGCGTCCGGTCCGTCCGTGGTGCGGGTTGAAGCCGCCGCCGTCGGCCGTGAGCCCGGCGGCGCCGGCCAGGGCGGCGTAGACCGCGTCCAGCCGGTGGCCCGCCGGTGCGGCGACGCGGAACGCCAGGTGCGCCTCGTGCCGACCCGCCTGCTCGTCCGCCCTGATCGCGTCGTCCCCGGGGCCGGTGGGAAGCAGGAACAGCTCCAGCGACCGGTGCGCGTCCTCCGCGGGCGCGGCCTGGACGATCGTCACCGCCAGGTCCTGAGGTGGACGCCCGTAGCGTGCCGCCAGCCGGTCCCGGACCACCGTGCTGGGAATGGGATCCGACACCGTCATGCCCCGCGCGGCCAACTCGGCCACGGCCGCGTCGACAGCGGTGGGAAAGAGCAGCAGCGCCCCGTGGTCGAGCTCGAGATCCCGCGCGAGGACATCGTCGACGGCGGTGTGCCGCGTGCCGGGCGGCAGCACGGCCCGGAGGGCCTCGGCGGTCGTGTGCCCGGCCAGGAACCGCGCCATGGCCTCCACACGCTCGGCGTCGGCGGCGTCGATCGCCCTCGGTGGGGGAAAGGCGCGGCTCTCGCGCGGCACGCTCCCGCCGGTGACCCGGCGCTGGATCTCGGACCGGTGCAGCTTGCCCAGGGCGGTGCGGGGGAGGCCCGCCATCACCGCGACGCGTTCGGGCAGGTACACCTCGGTCATGCCCCGGGCACGGAGGTGGACGCGGAGGTCGTCCAGCGAGGGCGCGGTGCCGTCCGCGACGATCACCGCGCAGGCGACCTCGTGTCCCTGGGCGTCGTCGACGGCGACGATCGCCGCGTCGGCGACCGCGGGGTGCTCCAGGAGCTCGTCCTCGACCTCGGCGACGGGGATCATGCTGTCGCCGCCGACCCGGCCGGACGCGCGGCCGAGGTGGCGAAGGCGGCCCTGCGCGTCCCGTTCCACCAGGTCACCGGTGTCGTACCAGCCGTCGCCGGCCTCCGCGGACCACACCTCCTCCCGCGTCCGCAGGTCGATGACGCGGCGGCACAGACCCGGCGTCCGCACCTGGAGGTGCCCGCCGTCGCCGGACGGGCCGGCGTCCCGGGGGCGCAGGCGGATCCGGACGCCCTCGATCGGGCGGCCGAGCGTCTCCTCGGCCACGTCCTCGCCGGGCGAGGTCGCCGCGAGCATGCCGGTCTCGGTCGTTCCGAAGGCGTTGACCAGCCGCGGGGCCAGCACCGCGCGCAGGCGTCCGGCGAGCCGCGGGGGGATCGGCGCGCCCAGGCTGACGACCTGGCGAAGGTCCGGGAAGGCGTGCCCGCCGCGCGCCGCGGCGGCGACGAGATCCCGAAGGACCGGCGGAGTGGACACCAGGCATCCCACCCGCTGCGCCGCGAGCAGGCCGAGCCAGGTCTCCGGGGCGTCGTCGGCGCTGAAGACCGAGGGCCGTCCGGTCGCCAGCGGCGCGAGCGTGTTGAACATCAACCCCACGGTGTGGGTCAGGTCGGCGATCGCGGCGGTCGCCACCCCGGGCGGTATCTGCCGCACGGCCGCGCACAGGGCCGCGTACCGGGTGTTGAAGGTGTGCACCACCGCCCTGGGACGTCCCGTGGTCCCCGAGGTGAAGGCCAGCTGGCACACCTCGTCCGCGTGGACGGGCGGCATCGGCTCCACCGGCCGGGCCCCGGCGGCCGCCTCCGCGAGCAACCCGCCCAGAGCGACGGGCTCGGCCGGGAGGTCCCGGGCCGTCCGCCCACTGCAGGGCTTCCCGTCCTCGGTCACCAGCAGCGCGGGCGTGACCGCGCCGAGGACGAGGTCCAGCTCGCGTCGCCCGAACCACGGCGGCACCGCGGCGGCCACCGCTCCGACGCGTCCGCACGCCAGCCACAGGGCGGCCGTCTCCCACTCGTTCGGGAGCCGGAAGACCACGGCCCGCCCCCGCCCGACGTCCCGCGCCTGCAGCGCCGCCGCCAGCCGCTCCACCCGCCCGGCCAGCTCGCCGAAGGTGACCGTGACCGTCTCGCCCCGCCGGTGCCCGACGTACACGGGCGCGTCCGGCGCCGTGGCGGCGCGCCCCCTCAGGTCGTCGGCGAACACCTCCCGCCGCCACCGGACCGCCATGTCCTGGTCGTCGCCCCTGGCCAGGGCCGGTTGCGGCGGCGCATGCGGCTTCATGTCGATGACACGCTCCTCGGTCGTGGAACGGCCGGTGGCCCAACCGTTGCGCATTTGGGTAGTTGTGCAAATACAGTGAGTAGCCAATCACGACGGGATGGTCCGGGACCCGGGAACGCCGCGTTCCCAGGCCGCCGTCGCCCGCCGTGCGAACCCAGCCGCGAAAGGCGCGCCAGTGACGGACACCGAAGACCGCGTTCCGACGACGCCCGTGGCCCGTCGGGCGGACCCGGTCGGCTTCCTCGGGTTCGACCCGTTCGACCCCGCGTTCAAGGCCGATCCGTATCCCCACTACCGGAGGTTCTCGGCCTCGGGGCCCTTGCGGCGGACGCCGTCCGGCCCGTGGGTGACGGCGTCCTACAGCGTGTGCACGCAGGTACTGCGCGATCCGCGGTTCGGGCGTTGGGCGCGCACAGGGGGGCCGGCTCCGGAGGCGGAGGCCGCCAAGGGCCTGAACTTCATGATGCAGGACCCGCCGGACCACACCCGGCTCCGGCGGCTGGCGGGCAAGGCGTTCACGCCCCGGGCCGTGGAGCGGATGCGTCCCTGGATCGAGGAACTCGCCCGCGACGTCGTCGAGGGCGTCTCCGGACGGGTCGACCTCCTGGACGCCCTGGCGCGCCCGCTCGCGACCAGGGCCATCGGTGAGCTGCTCGGAGTTCCGGCCGCCGACCATGACCGGCTGGCCGCCTGGTCGGAGGCGTGCATTCGCGCACTGGACCCGCTTCCCCTGCAACCCGTCGATCTGCGCCCCCGGATGCTGGAGGCCCGCGCGGGGTTCGCCGGGTACTTCCGGGGTCTGATCGCGGACAGGCGCGCCGGTGCCGTCCCGGCCCCCAGGGCGGGTGGGGCCGATCTGCCGGATCCGCTGGGCGACCTGATCAGGGCCCGCGACGAGGAGGGCGCCCTGAACGAGGACGAACTGCTGGCGACCTGCCGCTTGCTGTTCGTCGCGGGCCACGAGACGACGATCCATGCGATCGCCAACAGCACGCTGGCGCTCCTGCGCCATCCCGACCGGATGGCATGGCTGAAGCGCCACCCGGAGGTCCTGCCGGAGGCGGTCGAGGAGCTCATGCGCTTCGACTCGCCCACACACCTGCTGTGGCGGGTGGCCCTGGAGGACATGGAACTCGAGTCGACCCGGATCACCGAAGGGGAGGTGGTCATCCTGCTGGTCGGTGCGGCCAACCGTGACCCCGCGGCGTTCACCGACCCGGACCTGCTGGATCTGACCCGCTACGGCGGCACCGTGCCCCGCCACCTGACCTTCGGGTCCGGCATCCATTTCTGCTCCGGCGCGGCCCTGGCCAGGCTGGAGATCCAGGCATGTCTCGGTCGGCTGATCGCACGGGATCCGGTGCTGGACGCCGGGCCCCTCGACTACTCTCCCGGCGTGGCGGGGCGTGGGCTCGACCGGCTTCCCGTCATCATCGGCTGACCCGCGGCGCCCTCGGAGTCGGGGGCGCTACCGGATCGGCTCCTCCTGGACGCCGAACCGGGTCGTGTAGGAGGACAGGCCGACGCGCAACTCCGTGGGGTCCAGGGAGAAGTCGCTCAGCCGGTAGTCGATCCGGCCGTGCCGGTGGCGGACGTGTCCGTCCAGGTAGGCCCGCAGTGCGGCCCGGGTCTGGGGCGTGAAGGGCTGCCCGGCGACCCGGTAGATGTCGTGGGCGGTCGCGAGGTTGTCGGCCATGTAGCGGTGGAAGACCACGTCGACCGACTGCTCGTCCGCGAACAGCGCGCGGTGCTCCTGCATCTTCCGCAGCAGCTCCTCGATGCGCCGCCTCCAGTGGCGTCCCACCGCCCCAAGGTCGACCGGGTAGAGCCTGCGCCGCATCATGTACGCGTTCATCGTGGCCAGGGACGCCGCCGCCGGCGCCGGGTCGCGGTGGGTGAACACCACTACGGCGTCCGGGAAGACGTTCTTCAGCTCCGGCAGATGGTCCAGGTGGTGCGGAGACTTCAACAGCCAGCGCCGCCCTCCCCGCAGCCAGGTGAGCGCCTTCAACGTGGTGCGCAGGTGCTCGTAGGCGAAGCGCAGGTCGGTCCCGGAGTACCACTCCAGGTATCCCGGCATCGGCGCGCGCATCTCCATCAGGCCCGAGGCGAACGAGAGGCACAGCAGTTCGGCGTCCTCGTGGGCGTCGGTCGGTGCGACGTCGATCATCTTCCTGAGATGGGGCGTGACCATGTCCCGGTGGCGTCCGCGCCTGGTCATGGCGTCCAGCGCCGCACCGGGAGCGTCGCCCGGGGCCGGGATCGGCTCGATCGCCTCCCAGAGCGGCAGGTGCCGCAGGCGCGGATCGCTGGCGAGCAGGTTGTTCAGGTGGGTGGTGCCGCTGCGGGGCAGACCGACGATGATGATCGGCTGCCGGATCCGGACGTCGTGGATCTCGGGATGGCGACGCAGCAGGTCCTGAAGGCGCAGCCGCTGGACCAGCATCCGCGTGAACTCGCGGTGGAACTGGGTCCGCCCGTAGCCCGTGAGGGCCGGTTCGGCGTTCAGGTCCTGGCAGACGATCCCCAGCGGTTCGGTGAAGCGCGGGTCGCCGAAGTCGTCCAGGCGGCGTCCGTGGGCCGCCGAGGCCGTCTCGACGGCGGCCCGCATGAGCCGCTCGGGTTCGAAGGCGTGCGCGGGCGCGTCCTCGGCGAGCCTGTCGAGGACGCGTTGCGCGTCGGGAGAGAACACCGGACGGGCCAGGTCCTCGATCCGCAGTCCGTCCGTGTTCGCCATCTGCCGCTCCTCAGGCTCGGCCGACGCTCGTGGCGCCGTCGGCGGGGCGGACGGCGCGGTCACCACGTCCGTCGGGGAAGTAGCACCGGTAGAGCAGGGGGGCCGCGTTGTCCGTGTCCACCAGGAAGCAGAAGCAGACGGAGTCGACCTCCTTCACGTAGGCCGGATCGCCCAGGATCCATACACCGCACCGCAGGTAGAAGCGGGCCAGAGGAGGAAGGGCGCGGTAGCTCGGTGCGGCGGCCAGGTCGCGCGGCACGTCCCACGGGACGCGCGGCTCCGCGCTCAGGCCCTCGGGCGGCGCGTGGTCGCGGACGGCGAGTTCCCACATGTTGAGGGCGGCGTCGTGTCCCTCGGGCAGGAAGACGTTGAGGCAGCCGACGACGTAGCGGTGGCCGCTGCGCACCAGGTACCGTCCGACCTCGGCCGCCAGGAGGCCGAACACCGCGCCGCTGCGATGCCCGGGATCGACGCAGAAACGTCCGAGCTGGATCATCGACGAGGTCACCGACCGGGGAAGGCCGAGCAGGAACCTCTGCTCGACGACCCCTTCCTCGAACAGCTGGCAGGTTCCCACGACCGCGCCCGTCGACGTGTCGGTCACGATCAGGTGGTCGGCGTCCTGGGCGAATCCGGCGACACGGCCCGGCGCGTTCACGGGCAGGCCGTTCTCCAGGTGGTACGTCCAGTGCCACAGGTCACGCGCGGCCTTGATCTGTTCCTCGGAGGTGGCGGCCGATGCGAGGTAGCCCCCGCCGGCGCCGTCGAGTGGTGGCACTTCCGCCGTCCCAGGGTCCAGAGGAGGCACCGCACGCGGATGTGCCCGCGTGGGCGCTCACTCCAAGCGAATGCGTACGGTTGCTGGACGGACACGATAAGTGTTCGCCATCTGGAGTTCAAGGAACTCCCGGCACCGGAGCGTCCCCCGGACAGGCCCCCTCTGGAGGCCGGGCCTCAGGCGGTGGGGCGGAGGCCTCGCTTCTCCAGGCGGCGGCGTTCGTTCTTGGCGGCGCGGGACTGGCGGGGCGGGTCGGCGGGGGCGGGCGCCGGGGGCTGCGGGGCGCCCTCGGGGACGGGCCGGGAGACGTCGCGGGCGCGGACGGCGGCGTCGACGGTGATGCGCATGCTGGGCTGGGACATGGCGGTCTCCTGTCGTCGGTCGTTCACCCATTGGACACCTGCGGGCGGGGTGCGCCGCAAGGGCCGGACGGCCCGGGGGCGGGCGGGCCGAAAGGCAAGGGGCGGGCGGGCTCGGGTGTGGTCATCGTGGGTCGCCGCGCCGTCGCGATCCGTCACGGCGGGCGCGGAAGGCGGGCCGTTCGTGCCGATGCTCGGTACAGTGCCCACGTCATGCTTCAACGTCTGGTGCACCTGCTTCCGCCGCGAGTACGCGCGTTCCTGCGAAGGATCCCCGTGCTCGTGGCGCTGTACAGGTGGCTGCGGCGGGGCACGCAGTCGCGGGACCGGTACCTGTTCGCGAGCCTGGCCCTGCTCGCCATCGTCCTCGGGTTCGGGGCGGTGGAGTCGCAGCGGTGGTCGCCGTCCGGGGCGCTGGTGCTCACGCTGCTCGGCGGCGGGCTGATGCTGCGCGTGCGGACCCTGGGCGTGCTGCTCGGGGTCGTCGCGCTGATGGTCTGCTACGACGCGTGGAAGGCGCCGAGCAACACCGGGCCCGGGATCGTCGCGACGCTCGGGGTGACGTCCCTCCTCGCGGTGACGCTGGCGCGGACGCGGCAGCAGCTCGGCGTGATGGGGCTGCGCGGCGACTCGATGCTGCTGGAGCTGCGCGACCGGCTGCGCAGCCAGGGCGAGATGCCGAAGCTGCCCGCGGGCTGGGACGCGCAGGTCGTCATGCTCCAGGCGGGCGGGTCGTCCTTCGGGGGCGACTTCGTCGTGTCGGCGCTGCACGACGGCGTGCTCGAGGTCGCGCTGGTGGACGTGTCGGGCAAGGGGACGGACGCGGGCACGCGGGCGCTGATGCTGTCCGGCGCGTTCGGCGGGCTGCTGGGGTCCGTCCCGACGGCGGGGTTCCTGCCCGCGTGCAACAGCTACCTGCACCGGCAGCAGTGGGACGAGGGGTTCGTCACCGCCGTCCATGTGGTGATCGACCTGGCGACGGGCGAGTACACGGTCGAGTCGGCCGGGCATCCGCCGGCCGTGCAGTTCGACGCGAGCAGCGGGACGTGGCAGGTGAGCCCGGCGAAGGGCGTCGTCCTCGGGGTGATCCCGGACCTCGCGGCCGTCCCGGAGCGCGGGCAGCTCGGCGCCGGGGACGCGCTGCTCCTCTACACCGACGGCCTGGTCGAGTCGCCGGGCAGCGACCTGGACGCCGGGATCGACCGGCTGCTCGGCGAGGCGGAGCGGCTCGTCCCGAACGGGTTCCGGAAGGGCGCGCGCGAGCTGGTCGAGCTCATGGCCGCCGAGCGGGACGACGACTGCGCGCTGATCCTGATCTGGCGCACCTGAGCTTTCCGGCTTCCGGTCTCAGTGGCCGTGGTGCTTCTTGTGGCCGCGCTTCTTTCCGTGTTTGGGCTTCGGTTTCGGTTTGGGCTTGGGTTTCGGCTTCGCCGTGGGCGCGGGCGGTCCGGGCGCGGGGGTGGACGCGGTCGGTGACGGCTTGGGCGGCGGGGCGGCGTCGCTCTTGTCGGTGAGGCCGAGGGCCAGGGCGCCCGCGAGGACGGTCGCGGCGGCGGCGCCGACTCCGATGAGGACGCGCGTTCTCATGTGCGAGGGCGCGGACGCCGTTGGTGACGACCCGAACCCCTGCGTGTGCGCGCTGTGGTGGACGGGGTCGAACGCCTGAGTGTGCGCGTTGTCCTGGACGGCGTCGAACGTCTGTGTGCGGGCGTCGCCGTGGACGGCGTTGAAGGCCTGGGTGTGCGCGGCCGGGTCGTCCTCGTGCGCGTGCGCGACGGCCGGGACGGCGCCGAAGATCTCGGTCCGGTCCTTCCCGTTGGACGGCGCGGAGGGGGTCTGCTCGACCAGCGACATCAGCAGTTCGGACGCCGGGGGCCTGTCCTGCGGGTTCTTGGAGAGCGCCGAGCGGACGGCGGGGAGGAGCTGCGGGGGCAGTCCGGCGAGGTCGGGCGCGTCCTGGGCGGTGCGGAGGGCGATCTCGGGGGCCGTGCCCTCGCCGAAGGGCAGGCGGCCGGTGCCCGCGTACGCGACGAGGCAGCCCCAGGTGAACACGTCGGCGGCAGGGGAGACCGTGCCGCCCGCGAGGATCTCGGGGGGCATCCAGCCGGGTGTGCCGAGGACGGTCCCGGACGTGCTGACCGAGCCCGGCGACCCCTGCGTCCCGGCGATGCCGAAGTCGATGACGCGGCAGCCGGACAGCGTGAGCATCACGTTCGCGGGCTTGAGGTCGCGGTGGACGAGCCCGGCGGCGTGGATGGCGGCCAGCGCCGTGGCGACGCCGACGGCGACGCCGTGCAGGTCGGCGGCGGGCAGCGGGCCGCCGGAGGTGATCCGCTGCTGGAGGGTGATCCCGTCGACGTACTCGCTGACGATGTAGGGGCGTCCGTGCTCCTCGCCGTGGGCGAGGACGCGGGCCGTGCAGAACGAGGCGACGCGTCCGGCGAGGAGGGCCTCGTCCCGGAAGCGGCGCAGGAAGCGGGGGTCGTCGGTGAGGTGCGGGCGCATGACCTTGACCGCGACGCGGGCGCCGGAGTTCGGTTCGACGCCCAGGTAGACGGTGCCCATGCCGCCCGCGCCGAGGCGTCCGAGGAGCGCGTACGCGCCGACGGCCCGCGGGTCGGACGGCTCGAGCGGGGACGCCGGGGCGTCCGCCGGGTCCGGCCGGCCGCGCGGGGCGTGGGGCGGCCGGCGCTCGTGTTGGTCCATGCCGTCCCTGGGGCCCTTCGTCGCTCTGGTCCGGATCGTTCACCGGAGGTCCGGCCCCACATGGTGCCCCATCCGCACGGAACCGCGAAACGTGATCGTCATCTGGATGTAGCGGGCAGTGCACGTGGACGGGGCAGAGTGGGGAGTGGTTCGGCGATCGCCCGCCCTCCCCGGCGGAACCTCCTCGGCGCGGTACGGGCAGGCGGTCGGCGGCTCCGAAGGCGGTGTTCGCGCGGGACGGGACCCCAGGGGTGGGAGGCTCCGGCCCGCGCGGACATCGATTCCGATTCCCTATAAAATCAGTTGACTTTGTAGGGAATCCTGGTCAGGATGGAACTGCGCGAAGCCGGGTCCTGGGCAGGGCCTCCCCGCCGTTCGGGGCGCTCTGACGGCGGGCGCGCGGTGGCCGGGACGGCGTTGGCACGGCCCGTCCCGGCCACCGGCACGTCTTCCCAGGTCGGAGCCGGGAAACCACCTCCTCCGGCGCGCGTGTCCCCGCCGCCGCACAAGATTGCGTAAGCGGATCTTCCCGGTACGGCCAGCCCCGGCCCCCGGTGGTGGAATCCGGCCGCCGCAACCTCCAGCGTGGGCCTTCGGGCGGTTTCATGCCGCATGGAGCTGCGACGGGGGAGGACGCGAACGATGTCGGGGCGCTGGCCGCCGGGTCCCTGGTCGCTGCGCACCCGGGTGACGGTGGTCACGACCCTGGTGGTCGGGGTGCTGCTGATCGCGGGCGCGGCCGGCTTCTACGTCACGCTCCGGAACGCCGTCTTCCAGTCGCTGCGCGAGCGGGGCCGGACCGCCGTGGGCGTGCTCGCCGACACCGTCCGCGCCACCGACCCGCAGGGGGACGGCGCGCTGCGTCCCGGCGACGCCGAGTTCCCGCTGCTCCAGGTCCTGGACGACCAGGGGCGCGTCCGCGCGTCCAGCCCCGCCGCGAGCGGCCGTCCGCCGATCAGCGACCTGCGCCCGGACGCCGGGCACCCGACGCCCAGCAGGACGGGCACCCTCGGCAAGGAACAGGTGTTCGTGGTGGCCTCGCACGCGGACACGCCGGGCGGCGGGCGCGTGCTCTACGCGGGCGTCTCCATGCCCGGCTTCGTCCAGTCACGCGAGTACTTCACGTTCCTGCTGGTGCTCGCCGTGCCGCTCGGGCTCGGCCTCATCGCCGTCTCGGTCTGGCTGGCCGTCCGGCGCGCGCTGCGGCCCGTCCGGCGGATGAGCGGCGAGCTCGCCGAGGTGACCGGGTCGGGGCAGGGACGGCCGCGGCGGGTGACCGTCCCGGAGACGCACGACGAGATCGCGCAGCTCGCCTCGTCGGTCAACCTGACCCTGCACCGGCTGGAGCAGAACGTCACGCGGCAGCGGCAGTTCGTCGGGGACGTCTCGCACGAGCTCCGCAGCCCCCTCACCGGCCTGCGCGCCCAGCTCGAGGTCGCGCTGGAGCACCCCGAGGACGAGGACTGGCCCTCGGTCGCCCGGCACGCGCTGAACGACGCCGACCGGCTCCAGCGGATCGTCACCGACCTGCTCCTGCTGGCCAAGCTGGACGCGGGCGTCCCGCTGGACCGCGAGCCCGTGGACCTCGGCGACCTGGCCCGGCAGGAGGGGGCGCGGCCCCGGCGCGTCCCGGTGGACGTCGACGCCGAGCCGGGCGTGGTCGTCCTCGGCGCCCGCGGGCCCCTCCTCCGCCTGATCACCAACCTGCTCGACAACGCCGTCCGGCACGCGCGGACGAGCGTCGGCATCACCGTCGAGCGGCAGGGGCCCGACGCCGTCCTGACCGTGGCGGACGACGGGGACGGCATCCCGCCCGCCGACCGCGAGCGGGTCTTCCAGCGGTTCCAGCGGCTCGCCGAGGGCCGCAAACGCGACACGGGCGGCTCGGGTCTGGGGCTGCCGATCTCGCGCGACATCGCGCACGCGCACGAGGGCACGCTGGTCGCCGCCGGTGCGAGGGCCGGTGCGCGCCTCGTCCTGAGGATTCCCCTGGCCCCGTAGAGGAGGCGGCCGCGGGACGGAGGTTAGCCTGCGAGGCATGAGCGCGTCGCTGGAGCGGCCGGACGCCGCCGGGTTGCTGGACCGGGTTCTGGATCCGGGCAGCTTCGAGTCCTGGGACGCCCCGCCCACCTATGCGGCGCTGAGCCCGCGCTATGAGGCCGACCTCGCGCGGGCGCGCGAGCGCAGCGGACGCGACGAGGCCGTCCTGACCGGGTCAGGGCTTCTCCGGGGACGGCGCGTGGCCGTGGTCGTGTCCGAGTTCGCGTTCCTCGCGGGATCGATCGGCGTCGCCACGGCCGACCGGATCGTCTCGGCCGTCGAGCGCGCGACCGCGGAAGGGCTGCCGCTGCTCGCGGCGCCGTCGTCCGGGGGGACGCGCATGCAGGAGGGGACCATCGCGTTCGTCCAGATGGCCCGGATCGCCGCTGCCGTCATGGCGCACCGGGCCGCGAGGCTGCCCTACCTCGTCTACCTGCGGCATCCCACGACCGGAGGCGTTCTCGCTTCGTGGGGGTCGCTGGGGCATGTCACGGCGGCCGAGCCCGGCGCGCTGATCGGTTTCCTCGGGCCGCGCGTGTACGAGACGCTGCACGGCGAGCCCTTCCCGGCCGGGGTGCAGGTGGCCGAGAACCTCGCCGCCAAGGGACTCCTGGACGCCGTCGTCGGCGTCGACGACCTTCCGGACGTCGCCGCGCAGGCGCTGGACGTGCTGTGCGCCGTCCCGGGCGTTCTGGGCGTCCCGGGCGTTCCGGCTCGAGGTGGTGGCGCTGCTCCGGGCGTCCGTGCTGCGGGGGCGGGCGCGGGGTTGCCGGACGTTCCGGCGTGGGAGTCGGTGGAGCGGTCGCGGCGCGTGGAGCGTCCGGGGGTGCGCGAGCTGCTGCGGTTCGGGGCGTCCGGGGTCACGCCGCTGTCCGGGACGGGCGACGGCGAGGCGGATCCGGGGCTGCTGCTCGCGCTCGCGCGGTTCGGCGACGCGTCCTGCGTGGTGATCGGGCAGGACCGGGCGGCGCAGCGCGTCGGACGGCCGATCGGGCCCGCCGGGCTGCGCGTCGCGCGGCGCGGCATGCGCCTCGCCGCCGAGCTCGGCCTGCCGCTGCTGACCGTCGTGGACACGCCCGGCGCGGCCCTGTCGCCGGAGGCCGAGGAGCGCGGGCTGGCGGGCGAGATCGCGCGCTGCCTCGCCGACCTGATCACCCTGCGGGCGGCGACGCTGTGCCTGCTGCTGGGCGAGGGGAGCGGTGGCGCGGCGCTGGCCCTGCTGCCCGCCGACCGCGTCCTCGCGGCGCGGCACGCGTGGCTCGCGCCGCTGCCGCCGGAGGGCGCGTCCGGGATCGTCCACCGGACGCCGGACCGCGCGCCCGAGATGGCCGCGGCGCAGCGGATCCGCGCGACCGACCTGTACGAGGACGGGATCGTCGACGCGATCGTCCCCGAGGAGCCGGACGCCGCGGACGAGCCCGAGGCGTTCTGCGCGCGCGTCGCGGACGTCCTGGCACGCGAACTGCCCGCCCTGCGCCCCGATCCGGACGGCCGCAGCCGGCGCTACGTCCGGCGCGCGGCGCCCTGAGCCGACGCGGGGAGTCCGCGGCGCGTGTCCTGATGGGGACGTGTCGTGGCGCGGGGGGCTGCCGAGCGGCGGGATGGGGCCTACCGTGCTGAGCACCCAGGGATCCGGGTGCGGGAGGACGGACGGCGTGCGAGACGAATCAGCGGCGCGGGAACTGCCGGAGAGCGCGAAGCGGGCGGACGACGGGAAGGCCACGGACGACGGGAAGGGCGCGGACGACGGAAAGGGCGCTGTCGACGGGAAGGCCGCTGTCGATGGGAAAGGCGCTGTCGACGGGAAGGGCGCGGTGGACGGGCGGCGCGTCGCGGGTGAGTCTCGGGCGGCGGACGGTTCCCGGGCGGGGGGCGGGCTGCGGAAGGTGCCGCTCAGCCGCCCGGAGCGGCGGGCTGAGCTGTTCGACGCCGTCCTGGAGGTCCTCGCCGAGGTCGGGTACGAGCGGCTGACCTTCGACCTGGTGGCCCGGCGGGCGCGGGCCGGGAAGGCGACGCTGTACCAGCGGTGGCCGTCCAAGGCGCATCTGGTGGTGGCGGCGATGGAGCGCTACCGGCCGGAGGTGGGGGAGGAGGACGCCGGGTCGTTCGTCGAGGACGTCCGGGGGCTGCTGACCGCCTACATCGCGGGCTGGTCGGGGCTCGACCGGGGGCTGCTCATCGCGGTGCTGGAGGGCAGCCGCCGGGACCCCGAGCTGGCCCGGCTGCGGCGGGAGCGGCTGGCGGCGCCGGTGCGGCGGTCCATCGAGTCGGCGTTCGACCGGGCGCTGCGGCGCGGCGAGATCCCGGACCGGCTGGACGCCGCCCTGCTCGTCGATCTGCCTTTCGCGGTCATCCTCAGTCATGCCCTTGTTAAGGATGAATCACCAGGTCAGGAGCTTGTCGATCGCTTTGTGGACGGCATCCTCGGGCCCCTTCTGGACGTCCCGAACGCGCGGCCCCCTGGCACATAGAACGAAACAGTTCTATTTTCGGTAGTGAGGCCGCTCCCTTCCGGCGGGCCGCCCGCATCCGTCCCGCCGGGGCGTGGCGGCATAGCGCGACCCACCGAGGAAGGGAACCTCCCATGCGCGCTCCACTGCCCCCCGCCTCCGCTCCGATGCCCCCCGCCACCGCAGCGCCCGTACCGTCCGCGACACCTGCCGGAGCACCTGCTCTGCCCCTGCGGCGCGACGACCCGCTCGACCCGCCGCCCGCGCTGGGCCTGCTCCGCGAGGAGACGCCGATCTCCCGGCTGGCCTTCCCCGACGGCGCCGAGGGCTGGCTGCTCACCCGGCACGAGGACGTCCGCGCGATCCTCGCCGACAACCGGTTCAGCGCCGACCGGATCACCGCGTCCTCGCCCGTCCGGCGGGTCACCTTCAAGCCCGAGGACCGCCCCGGCCTGCTCCTCACCATGGACCCGCCCGACCACACCCGCCTGCGGCGGCTGCTCACGCCGTACTTCACCACCCGCCGGATGCAGGCGCTCGCGCCGCGCATCGAGGGGATCGTCGACGAGCACCTGGACGCGCTGCGCGCCGCGGGCCCGCCCGCCGACCTGGTGCCCGCGTTCACGCTGCCGATCCCGTCCCTGGTGATCTGCGAGCTGCTGGGCGTCCCGTACGAGGACCGCGCCCGCTTCCACGCGTGGGCGGCGACGGCGCTCAGCCTCACCACGACCGACGAGGAGGTGTTCGCGGCCCGCGACGCGTTGACCGGCTACATGCGCGAGCTCGTCGACGCCAAGCGCCGGGACCCGGACGACGGGCTCCTCGGCGTCCTGATCAGGGGCGACAACGACCTGACCGACGCCGAGCTCGGCGGGATCGGGCGGCTGCTGCTGATCGCGGGGCACGAGACGACCGCGAACATGCTGTCCCTCGGCACGCTCACCTTCCTCAACCACCCGGACCAGCTCGCGGCCTTCCGCGCCGACCCCGGCATCGCCGACCGCGCGGTCGAGGAACTGCTGCGCTACCTGACGATCATCCAGTTCGGGACGACCCGGGTGGCGCTGGAGGACGCCGACGTCCACGGGCGGCGCGTGCGCCGGGGCGAGACCCTGGTGCTGTCGCTGCCCGCCGCCAACCGCGACCCCGCGCACTTCGACCGTCCGGACGAGCTGGACGTGACGAGGCCGCCGTCGCAGCACGTCGCGTTCGGGCACGGCATCCACCAGTGCCTGGGCCAGCAGCTCGCGCGGGTCGAGATGCGGATCGCGTTCACCAGGCTCTTCGAGGGACTGCCGGGGCTGCGCCTGGCCGTCCCGGCGGACGAGGTGCCGATGCGGCACGACATGGCCATCTACGGGGTGCACCGGCTTCCGGTGGCCTGGGAGGAGTGAGCGTCATGCGCGTCATCGCCGACCACGACCGCTGCCTCGGGGCGGGGCAGTGCGTCCTGCACGCCCCGGACGTGTTCGACCAGTCCGACGAGGACGGCACGGTCGTCCTCCTGACCGACCGGCCGGCCGAGGAGCAGCGGGCGAACGTCCGGGCGGCCGTCCGGATGTGCCCGAACGCCGTCCTGTCCCTCGAGGAGGACGCGCCGCCCGTCGGGTCGGCCGCCTCCTCCGGGACGCCGGAGGCGCGGCCCGCCGAGTGAGACGGGCCGCCCGGCAGGGCCGCCCGGCAAGGCCGCCCGGCAAGGCCGCCCTGCCCTCCGCCGTCAGCGGCGGAGGGCAGGGTCGGCCTCCCGCTCCGCCGTGCCCGGCAGCTCGTAGAGGCCGGCGAGGATCTCGTAGGAGCGGAGCCGGTCCGCGTGGCCGGGAACCATCGTGGTCACCATGACCTCGTCGGCGGCGGTGGACGCGATCAGCGCGTCCATCTTCCGCCGGACGGTGTCCGGGCCGCCGACGACCTGCGCGTCCTGCCGGGCGGCGATGGCCTCCCGGTCGAAGGGCGTGTACGGGTACGTCTCGGCCTCCTCCAGGGAGGGCAGCAGACCCGGGCGGCCCTGCCGCAGGCGCAGGAACGACAGGGCCTGCGGACGGGCCAGGCGCTCGGCGGTCGCGTCGTCCTCGGCGGCGGTGACGGACACGGCGATCATCGCGTGCGGCTCGTCCAGGCCGTCCGGCGAGGGACGGAAGGACTCGCGGTACAGGGCGAGCGCGGGCAGCGTGTTCTCGGCGCTGAAGTGGTGCGCGAACGCGAACGGGAGGCCGAGCAGCCCGGCGAGGCGCGCGCTGTAGCCGCTGGAGCCGAGCAGCCAGAACGGCGGGCGGTTGCCCGCCGCCGGGGTGATCGTCCCGCCGTCCGCGAAGTAGCCGCGCAGCTCGTGGAGCTGCTCGGGGAAGTCGTCCACCGAGAGCGGCCCGGGGGTGCGGCGCAGCGCCCGCGCGGTCTCCTGGTCGGTGCCGGGCGCCCGGCCGAGGCCGAGGTCGATCCGGTCCGGGAACAGGGCCGCGAGCGTGCCGAACTGCTCCGCGACCACCATCGGCGCGTGGTTGGGGAGCATGATCCCGCCGGATCCGATCCGCATCCGCTCCGTCGCCGCCGCGACCTGCCCGATCAGCACCGCGGTCGCCGAGGACGCGATGCCCGGCATCCGGTGGTGCTCGGCGAGCCAGTACCGGTGGAAGCCGAGGCCCTCGGCGTGCCGGGCCAGGTCGAGGGTGTTGCGGAGCGCCTGCGCGGACGTCGAACCGGACGCGACGGGCGCGAGATCGAGCACGGAGAACGGAAGACTCATGCTCAGTGGCAACCCGCGCCCGCCGCCGCCTCTTCCCGGACGGGAACAGGTCCCTGCTCACATCCGGGAATCGGCGCGCGCCGGAGCCTCAGCGCCTCCGGGACGGCAGGAACAGCGCGGCCACGAGGGTCAGGCCCGAGAACGCGACGACCCACCGGAACGTGTGGCCGAAGGCGTCCGCGCCGGGGTGGTGAAGCTCACGCCGCTGGAGGACGACGAACAGGAGCGCGCTGCCGAACGCCCCGCCGAGCTGCTGCAGGATCCGCAGGGCCGTGGACGCGCGCGGGATGGCCTCCGGTGCGACGCCCCGCATCCCCGCCGTGAGGATGGTCACGAGGAGCGCGCCGACGCCCGCCCCGTAGAGGGCCTGCGCGACGCCGATCGTGACCGTGCCGGTGGCGGCGTCCAGGCGGGTGAGCAGGAGCCCTCCGGCTCCGGTGAGGACGGCCCCGGCGACGCCCAGCGGCCGGGGCGGGACGCGGTCGGCGAGCAGCCCGCACGCGGCGAGGGCCACGCCCATGCCGGCGCCGAACGGGATCACCAGCAGGCCGGTGTGCAGGGCGTCCTCGCCGCGCGCCTGCTGGAAGTAGAGCGGCAGGAGGCCGAGCGCGCCGAACATCAGGACGGTGGCCAGCAGGATCCCGGCGGCCGGCCCGGCGAACGCGCCGGACCGGAACAGGCGCGGGTCGATGATCGGGACGGTCCGTCCGCGCAGGGCGTGCGCGAGGTAGGCGGCCAGCAGGGCCGCCCCGGCCGCCAGGGAGGTGAGGACGCGGGGGCCGGTCACCGATCCGAGGCGTCCGCCCTCGGCGCAGCCGAAGACCAGGGCCGCGCATCCCCCGGCGAGCAGGACGAGGCCGAGGACGTCCAGGGGCGCCCGGGCGTCGCCCCGGTCCGCCGGGACGGCGCGGGCGGACAGGACGAGCGCGACGAGGCAGACCGGGACGTTCACGAAGAAGATCCACCGCCAGTCCAGGTCGTCGACGATCCAGCCGCCCAGCACCGGGCCGAGGACGGGCCCGAGCAGGGACGGGACGGCGATCGCGGCGGTCATCCTCCCGAGCCGCTCGGACCCGGCCTCGCGGGCGGCGATCGCGTGGGCGAGCGGCAGGATCAGCCCGCCGCCGAGCCCCTGGACGACCCGGAACGCGATCAGTGAGCCGATCGACCAGGCCGACCCGCAGGCCACCGACCCGATGAGGAACACCACGAGCGAGGTCAGCCAGACGGCGCGCGCCCCGAACCGCTCCATGCCCCAGCCCGCGACCGGGACGACCACGGCCATCGCGAGGAGGTAGCCCGTGGTGACCCACTGGACGGTGCCGAGGGTGGTGCCGAAGCGGTGCAGCAGCGTCCTGGTCGCGACGCCGGTCATCGTCATGTCGAGCTGCATCATCAGCGACGCGAGCGTGATCACGCCCGCCAGCCGCAGCAGCGCGGGGGACAGGCCCCGCCGTTCGGGCGGGGGGCTCAAGGCGGTCTCGGTCATGGCCGGTCTCTCCCGGTTCGCGAGAGTGCAGTAAACATTTACTGCGCGACGGATACGACGGTGCGGGGACGGGGGGCGGGCTGGACTCAGGGGACGCTCGGGAGAGGCCGGGGCGGGGGAGTCCCGGCCGGGACGGACGAGGGTCAGGACCTTCGGGCGGACATGCCGTAGAGCAGCTGGTCGATCGCGACCTCGCGCTGCCGGGCGCGGTCGGCGGGGACGACGTCGGGGTTGAACTCGGCGAACCGCCCGACGAAGACGGTGGTGGAGATGACGATTCCCATGATCGCCGCGTAGGAGACCTCGAACGGGACGTCCGGGGCGAAGTCGCCGGCCGCCTGGCCGCGCTCATGCAGGGCGCGCAGCTCGGCGGGGAGCTCGTCCGGGCCGGGCATGGACGAGCGCCATTCCCCCGACAGCCACTCGTGCAGCATCAGGGCGATCATCTGCGGGACGGTGTCGAGCGTGTCGAACAGGCCCTGGAGGGCGCGCCGGACGCCCGGGACGGGGTCCATCGCGGCGGCCTCGGCGAGGACGGGCGTCCAGAGTTCGCCGGTGCGGCGGCGCAGTTCCAGGATCGTGGCCCGGTAGAGGCCCTCCTTGTTGCCGAAGTGGTGGTAGATCATGCGCTCGTTCACCCCGGCACGCCGGACGATCTCCTGGACGCGGGCGCCCTTGAAGCCGTGGCGGGCGAACTCCTCGGCCGCGGCGTCCAGCAGTGTGGTCCGGCTGTCGGTCATGAAGTAAATGTTTACTGCAAACCACGCGGAGCGCAACCCCGGGGGCCGGGCGAAGGGGATCCGGGATGTCCTGGTATGGGTCTGTCCAAGATGTCCTGGTAGGGATTTTGTTCGGGGTCGTACGATATGTGCATGCGAGCCCTGATCATCCAGCATGACTCCCCCGCCCCCGGCCCCGTCAACGGCCTCCAGGCCGCGCTCACCGAGCGCGGCTGGGAGCATGAGGTCCACGTGGTGACCGGGGCCGGCGCGGTGCTGCCCGATCCGCTCGGCTTCGACCTGGTCGTGCCGCTCGGCTCCGTCTGGACCGCGCACGACCCGGAGATCGCGCCGGTGATCGAGCCGGAGCTCGCGCTGCTCCGCCGGGCGCACGCCGCGGGCGTCCCGGTGTTCGGGATCTGCTTCGGCGGGCAGCTCATCGCGACCGCGCTCGGCGGCCGGACGGAGCGCGCCGCGTACTCCGAGCACGGGTTCGTCGAGGTCGAGACCGACGACCCCGGGCTCGTCCCGTCCGGTCCGTGGTTCCAGTTCCACGACGACCGCTGGATCGCGCCCCCCGGCGCGCGGACGGTCGCGCGCACGGGCTCCGCGCCGCAGGCCTTCGTCCTCGGCCGGTCGATGGGCGTGCAGTTCCACCCCGAGATCAACCCGGCGCTGTTCGACAAGTGGCTCGCCGACGGCGGCACGGCCGTCCTGCGCGCCGCCGGTCACGACCCGGAGGCCATCCGCGCCGAGCTCGCCACCCGGGTCGAGGGGACGGCCGCCCTGATGGACGGTCTTCTCGACGCCTTCTTCACCCAGGTCGCGACGGCCGGGTCCCCGGCCGACGAGGTCGCGGACGTCGAGGTCGTCCCGGCCCCGGCCCCGGCGGCCGTCCAGGTCGCCACCGCCTGACAAGCGCCCACCTGACAGCCCGCCTGGCGTCGGCATCCGGTGCCGACGCCAGGGAACGGCGTCTACAGGGGGCGGGACGCCTCGACCAGCTCGGTGAAGACGGCCTGCTGGGCGGGGTCGGACGCGGCGGTGTCCTCGGGATGCCACTGGACGCCGAGGAACCAGCCGCGCGGGTCGTCCAGCTCGACGGCCTCGACCGTGCCGTCCGCCGCGCGGGCGACCGGGGTCAGGCCCGTCCCGAGGGTCTCGGCGGCCTGGTGGTGGTAGCAGGACGCGGTGAGCTCCGCGCCGCCGGTGATCTTGGCGAGCAGCGTGTCGGGCGTCACGGCCACCGGGTGGACGTGGTGCCGGTGGTCGGGCTCCATGTGCTGGCGGAGCGTCCCGCCGAGGACGGCGTTCACGACCTGGAGGCCGCGGCAGACCGCGAGCAGCGGGAGCCCGGCGCCGAGGGCGTGGCGGGCGACGGCGAGGTCGAAGGCGTCCTGGTCGCCGTCCACGTCGTAGAGGGTCTCGTGCTCGTCGGTGATCCCGTAGTGGCGCGGGTGCAGGTCGCCGCCGCCCGGCAGCAGGACGCCGTCGCAGCGCGCCAGCCGGGACGCGACGTCGTCCGGCGCGGCCGGGTGCATCATGAACGGCTCGCCGCCGCCGCGCCAGACGGCCTCGGCGAGCGCCCGCGCGGTCACCTCGGCCCGGTAGCGGAGCGCCGAGGCCGACTCGGAGAACCGGCAGGGCAGCGCGATGAGCGGCCGGAGGTCTCTGCTCACAGCTCGATCCAGGTGGTCTTGAGGTCGGTGTACTTGTCGAGCGCGTGCAGGGACTTGTCGCGCCCGTGGCCGGACAGCTTCACGCCGCCGAACGGGACGCTGTAGTCGCCCTCCTCGTAGCAGTTGACCCAGACCGTCCCGGCGCGGAGCGCGCGCGAGATCCGGTGCGCGGAGGACAGGTCGGACGTCCAGACGGCGGCGGCGAGGCCGAAGTCGGAGTCGTTGGCCAGGCGCACGGCCTCGTCGGCGTCGGCGAAGGTCAGCACGGACAGGAGCGGGCCGAAGATCTCCTCGCGGGCGATCCGCATGGACGGCGTGACGTCGCCGAACACCGTCGGCTCGACGAAGTGCCCGGGGCGGTCGATCGCCGAGCCCCCGGCCAGCAGCGTGGCGCCGTCGGCGCGTCCGGCGTCGGCGTAGGACAGGACGCGGTCGCGGTGCCGGGACGACACGAGCGGCCCCATCTCGGTGGCCGGGTCGAGCGGGTCGCCGACGCGCAGCGCGGCCGCCCGCGCGACGATCCGCTCGACGACGCGGCCCGCGACGTCGCGGTGGACCAGCAGCCGGGACGGCGCGGTGCACATCTCCCCGGCGTTGAAGAAGATCCCCCAGGCGGCGGTGTCGGCGGCGGCGTCCAGGTCGGGGGCGTCCGGGAGGATGATGTTGGGGGACTTGCCGCCCAGCTCCAGCCAGACCCGCTTGAGGTTGGAGTCGGCCGCGTAGCGCAGGAAGTGCCGTCCGACCTCGGTGGACCCGGTGAACGCCAGGACGTCCACGCCGGGGTGCTCGCCGAGGGCGCGGCCGGTGACCTCGCCCGGCCCGTTGACGACGTTGAGGACGCCCGGGGGCAGTCCCGCCTCGTCGGCGAGGGCGGCGAGGCGCAGCGCGGACAGCGGCGACTCCTCGGCGGGCTTCAGCACGGCCGTGCAGCCCGCCGCGAGCGCGGGCGCGAGCTTCCAGACGGCCATCGTGAGCGGGAAGTTCCACGGGACGACGGCGGCGACGACCCCGGCGGGCTCGCGGGTGACGAGCGCCAGCGACCCGGCGGCGGTGCGCGGCGCCTCGTCCAGGCCCTTGTCGGCGATCTCGGCGTACCAGCGCAGGCCGTTGATCACGGCGCGGAGCTCGATGCCGTCGGCCTCGGCGATCGGCTTGCCCATCTCCAGCGAGATCAGCAGGGCGAGCTCGGTCCGGTCGCGTTCGACCAGGTCGGCCCAGCGCAGCAGGGCGGCCTTGCGCTCGCCGGGGGACAGGCGGGGCCACGGGCCCTCGTCGAACGCGCGGCGGGCGGCGGCGACGGCGGCGTCCACCTCGGCCTTCCCGGCGGACGGGACGCGCGCGAGCACCTTCCCGTCCCGAGGGGAGACCAGGTCGAAGCCGTCGTCGGTGGACGGTGCGTGGTCCGCGCCGTCGATGCGGTGGGCGGTCGCCGGGACGAGCCGGGCGGCCCGGTCGAGCCACTCGGCGTGGGAGACCTCGGGCACGGTCCCTCCTCGGGGTCCGGGGGATGTCATTTGGTCCCGAATGTTAGAGGTGGGGGTTGACCCGAGTCACTCCCGTCCGGAAACTTGTTTGGAATCAAACAACCTGGAGGTGCCGCGTGGCAACGATCGCGGGTGTCACCGTCGACACCGGTCACTGGATCGGTGGTGAGCGCGTCCCGTCGGCGGAGACGTTCACCGACGTCTCGCCGATCGACGAGCGTCCGCTCGCGGAGATCGCCTCGGGCGGCGCCCGCGAGGCCGAGGCCGCCGTCGACGCCGCGCGCAAGGCGTTCCCCGCCTGGGCGCGCACGTCCCGCGAGGAGCGCGCCCGCCTGCTGCACGCCATCGCCGACGGCGTGGAGAAGCGGATCGAGGACCTCGCGCAGGTCGAGACCCACGACAACGGCGCCCTGATCCGGTCCCACCGGCGCGGGGTCATGCCGCGCGTCGCGCACAACTTCCGGTTCTTCGCCGACTGGCTGCTGAACCTCGGCCACGAGGACTTCGAGACCCGCGGCCACACCAACCACGTCTCCTGGGACCCGGCCGGCGTCAGCGCGCTGATCACCCCCTGGAACGCGCCGCTGATGCTCGCCACGTGGAAGATCGCCCCGGCGCTCGCCGCGGGCAACACGGTCGTGCTGAAGCCCGCCGAGTGGACGCCGCTGACCGCGTCCCTGCTGGCCGACATCACCGCCGAGGCCGGGCTCCCGGCCGGCGTGTTCAACGTCGTCCAGGGCTACGGCGCGCAGGTCGGCGGCCCGCTGACCGCGCACCCCGACGTCCGCCGGATCAGCTTCACCGGGTCCGTCCCGACCGCGCGGACGATCGCCGCCGCGGCCGGGCCGAACCTCACCCCGCTCTCGCTGGAGCTGGGCGGCAAGTCCCCGCTGATCGTCTTCGCCGACGCCGACCTCGACCTCGCCGTCGACCTCGCCGTCGAGCAGTACGACAACGCCGGGCAGGTCTGCCTCGCCGCGACGCGGCTGCTCGTCGAGTCGTCCGTCGCGGACGAGTTCACGGCGCGGTTCGTCGAGAAGGCGTCCAGGCTCAAGCAGGGCGACCCGCGCGACGAGACCACCGACATCGGCCCGCAGGTCCACCGCAGGCACTTCGAGCGCGTGGACGGCTTCGTCCAGCGGGCCAAGGCGGACGGCGCGACCACGCTCCTCGGCGGCGGCCCGAACGACGACCTCGGCGGCCTGTTCTACCGGCCGACGCTGTTCGGGACGCCCGGCACGGAGATCGCGTCGGAGGAGGTCTTCGGGCCCGTCCTGACCCTCCAGACCTTCGACACCGAAGAGCAGGCCGTCGCGATGGCCAACGAGACGAGGTTCGGTCTCGCCGCGACCCTCGCGACCGGCTCGCCCGAGCGCGCCGAGCGCGTCACGTCCCGGCTGGTGGCCGGGACCGTCTGGGTGAACTGCTTCTTCGTCCGCGACCTGCGCGCCCCCTTCGGCGGCTCCCGGCAGTCGGGCGTCGGCCGCGAGGGCGGCGACTGGTCCTTCGACTTCTACTGCGATCTGAAGAACACGGTGACGGCCCCATGGGAGAAGTAGTCGGAGCGGGACTGCTCGCGCACGTCCCCACCATCGTCCTGCCCGAGGTCACCCGCCGCGAGCTCAACGGCGGCGAGGACTCCACCCTGGTCTCCGGCCTCCAGGCGCTGCGCGCGGAGGTCTTCGACCGGGACGACTACGACACCGTCGTCGTCCTCGACTCGCACTGGGCGACGACCGTCGAGTTCGTCGTCACCTCGCACGACCGGCGCGCCGGGCTCTACACGTCCGACGAACTGCCGCGCGGCATGTGCCGGATGCCCTACGACATCCCCGGCGACCCCGAGCTCGCGCACGCCATCGCCGCGCACGCCGGGGCCCAGGGCACGTGGATCACCCCGGTCGACGACCCCTACCTGCCGATCCAGTACGCCACGGTCAACCTGTGGGAGTACCTCGGCGTCCGGGACGAGCCGTACCTGGACCGTGCCGGCAAGAAGTGGATCTCGATCGGCGTCTGCCAGACCGCCGACGTCGAGGACAGCCTGCGGCTCGGCCGTGCCCTCGCCGCCGGGATCGCCGACACCGACCGGCGCGTCCTGCTGATCGCGTCCGGCGCGCTGTCGCACACCTTCTGGCCGCTGCGCGAGATCCGCGACCACGAGTCCGCCGACCCCGCGCACATCCGCACCCAGGAGGCCCGGCGCGCGGACGAGGAGCGCATCGAGTGGTTCGGGAAGGGCGACCACGCCCGCGTCCTGGACACGATGCCCGAGTTCCTCAAGCACAAGCCCGAGGCGCGGTTCGGGCACTACCTCATGATGATCGGCGCGCTGGGCGAGCGGGACTGCGTCGCCCCCGGCCGCCTCTACGGCGAGTACGAGAACAGCGTCGGCACGGGCCAGGTGCACCTCTGGTTCGACCGGCCCGAGAACGGATGGACGACCCGATGACCGTGGAATACCGCCGGATCCTGCTGGACGGCGCGGTCACCCGCGTCGTGCGCGACGGTGACGAGCTCGTCGCGGCCGACGGCCGCCGGGTCGGCGTCGAGGACGCGCGGCACCTGCCGCCGGTCGAGCCGTCCAAGATCGTCGCGGTGCACCTCAACCACCGCAGCCGGGTCGAGGAGTTCCAGACCTCGCTGCCGCCCGCGCCGACCTACTTCCACAAGCCGACCTCGGCGCTGAACTCGCACGGCGGCGCGATCGTCCGCCCCGAGGGCTGCAAGTACCTCAACTACGAGGGCGAGATCGCCATCGTCATCGGCCGCACCGCGCGCAACATCGCGCCGTCCGAGGCGGGCGACTACATCGCGGGCTACACCGTCGCCAACGACTACGGCCTGCACGACTTCCGCGACACCGACGCGGGCTCGATGCTGCGCGTCAAGGGCTCCGACACGCTCTGCCCGCTCGGCCCCGGCCTCGTCACCGGCTGGGACTTCCACGGCAAGTACCTGCGCACCTACGTCAACGGCGAGCTCGTCCAGGACGGCTCGACCGACGAGATGCAGTGGGACATGCACTACCTCGTCGCCGACATCGCCCGGACGATCACCCTCGTCCCCGGCGACGTCCTGCTGTCGGGCACCCCGGCCAACTCGCGCCCGGTGTCGCCCGGCGACGTCGTCGAGGTCGAGGCCGAGGGCCTGGGCCGCCTCCGCAACCACATCGTCACCGGCCCGGTGCCGGTCCGGGACGACTGCGGAGCCCAGCCGACCGAGTCCGAAGAGGTCGTCTCCACCGCCTTCGGCGGCGACTGGGAGTTCCGGGGCGTCCGCGCCCCGCGCCGCTGACCCCCTTGCCTGTTCGAGAGGAACCCACCCCATGAAGATCATCGTCGACATGGACCGCTGCCAGGACCACGGCCAGTGCGTCTTCTCCGCCCCCGACGTCTTCCGCCTGAACGACGAGGGCCACCTGGAGTACGAGGAGACCGCCGACGAGTCGCTGCGCGACGCCGTCGAGGAGGCCGCCGACGTGTGCCCGCTCCAGGCCATCACCATCGAGGGCTGACCGGGACCTCCCGGAGTTAGGCGAGGAAGGGATGAGCATGCGGCGGATCGTGGTGGTCGGCGCGTCCATGGGCGGGCTGCGCGCGGCCGAGCAGTTGCGCGCGGCCGGGTACACCGGCGGGCTGACCGTGGTGGGGGACGAGCCGCATCGTCCCTACAACCGTCCGCCGCTGTCCAAGGAGGTGCTCGCCTCCGAGGTCACCCACGAGGCGGTCGCGTTCCGGATGCGCGCCTCGGTCGGGGACGTGGACTGGCGGCTCGGCGTGCCCGTCGTGTCGTCCGACCTGGACGCCCGGACCCTCACCCTCCTGGACGGCTCGTCCCTCGCCTACGACGGGCTGGTCGTGGCGACGGGCCTGCGGGCCCGCCGCCTGCCCCAGCCCGGCCTGGAGGACCGGCGGCACGTCGTCCGCACCCTGGACGACGCGACCCGGCTCCGCGCCGTCCTCGTGCCGGGGGCCCGCGTCGTCGTGATCGGCGCGGGCTTCGTCGGCTGCGAGGTCGCCGCGACGGCCCGCAAGCTCGGCGCGGAGGTCACGGTCGTCTGCGCGACATCCGAGCCCCTGGCGAGCCCGCTCGGCGCCGACCTCGGCGCCGAGCTGCGCCGCCGCCACGAGGACCAGGGCGTCCGCTTCCTCCTCGGGCGCACGGTCACCTCGTTCGGCACCTCCGACGCCGGCGACGTCCTGCTGTCGGACGGCACGGCCCTCCCGGCGGACGTCATCATCGAGGCCGTCGGCTCGACCCCGTGCGTGTCCTGGCTGGACGGCAACGGCCTCGACCTCTCCGACGGCGTCCTGTGCGACGCGGACCTGCGCGTGGAGGGCCGCCCGGACGTCGTGGCGGTCGGCGACGTCGCGCGCTTCCCCAACCCGCGCTACGACGGCGTGTGCCGCCGCGTCGAGCACTGGTCGATCCCGACCGACACCGCGCGCAAGGCCGCCCGGACGCTGCTCGGCGTCGACGCGCCGCCGTTCGCGCCCCTGCCGTCCTTCTGGAGCGACCAGTACGAGCTGCGGATCCAGTCGTTCGGCGCGCCCGCGCTGGGCGACGACGACATCCGCGTCCTGGAGGGCGACCCGTCCGGCGAGTGCGCCGTCGGCTACCACCGGGACGGCGAGCTCGTCGGCGTCGTCCTGCTCGGCCTCCCGGGCGCGATCCCGCGCTACCGCAAGCAGCTCATGGACGCCTTCGCCGCCACGGTCTGAGTTATTCGGTTGACCCCCTTTCCGGAGCGCCGGTATATCCCTGGTCCAGCGTCGCGTGCACCCGGCGAGGAGAACGTCGCGGGCATGGAGGCGCGGTGACAAGGGACAAGCTTGCCTTCATCCTTTGAGCGCCTCACGGCGTTCGGAAACCAGCTCATCGAAGTACACCTCTGGCTCCGCGAAGAACTCGGCGTCCTCCGCGAGGACGTCGAGCGGAGCCTTTCCGGCGGAGCCCGCCCACGCGAACTCAGAGCCCACTGCCTGACGTTCTGCTCGGCCCTGAACCGCCATCACCAAGGCGAGGACGGAAACGCCTTCCACGTTCTCGCCGAACAGTTCCCGGAACTGCGTCCGGTCCTTGAGGAACTGTCGGCGGACCACCGCGTCATCGAGGACTCCCTCCGCGGCCTCCAGGCCCTCGTGGACGGCCTGTCGCCCGAGAGCGACCCGGCCAGGGTCCGGAGCGAGCTGGACGGCCTGGCCGCGCTCATGGAGACCCACTTCACCTACGAGGAGAGGCGCCTCGTCGCCGCGCTCAACGCTCTGGACGTCCCCGAGTGGCGCCGCGACCGCCCGGCCTTCCTCCAGACGACCGACCCCGACGAAGGGACGCACATGACCCGCGCAGCCATTGAGGAACACACCGTGGCGGGCCCCGAGGACGGCCCCTACGCGATCACCACGGGCCCGGACGGCGCCCTGTGGTTCACCCTGGTCGAGGCCGCCGCGATCGGCCGCCTCGTCCCCGGGGAGGAACCCCGGAGATTCGCCGTGGCACCGGGCAGCGGCCCGACGATCATCACGCCCGGCCCCGACGGCGCGCTCTGGTTCACCGAGTACCGCGCGAACCGCATCGGCCGTATCACCACCGACGGCGACGTCACGGAGTTCCCGCTGCCGACCGCCGAGGCCAGGCCGTTCGGCATCGTCACCGGCCCGGACGGCGCCCTGTGGTTCACCGAGACCGCCACGGACGGCATCGGCCGCATCACCGTGGACGGCGCCGTGACCGAGTTCCCGCTGCCGGTCAGGGGCGCGTTCCCGTCCGCGATCACGGCGGGCCCGGACGGCGCGCTCTGGTTCACCATGAACCAGGCCAACGCGATCGGGCGCATCACGACCGGCGGCGAGACCACCCTGTACGACCTGCCCACCGAGGGCGCCGCGCCGGTCGGAATCGCCGCGGGCGACGACTGCCTCTGGTTCGTGGAGATCGGCGCGGGTCAGATCGGGCGCATCGATCTCGACGGCCGGGTCACCGAGTTCGCGCTGCCCGACCGTGCCTCCCGTCCGCATGCCGTCACCGTGGACGGCGACGGTGTTCCGTGGTTCACCGAATGGGCGGGGAACCGTCTCGGAAGCATCACCGGGGACGGAACCGTCACCGGTCACGACCTTCCGACGCCGAAGAGCGAGCCGCACGGCCTGGTCCTCGGGCCGGACCAGGCGCTCTGGGCGGCCCTGGAGATCGGCTCCCTGGCGCGCCTTCCCCTCGGGTAGCGAGCCGGGTCAGAGGCGGGGTCGGCGGCCGGAGCGGCGGGGCGGGGGCGGGGAGTCCCCGAGGAGGGACTGGCGGCGGTGGTCGCCGTCCGCCTCCAGGTGCTCGACGATGGCGCGCAGCGAGTGGGCGAGGGTGTTGCTCTCGTCGGGGGAGAGGGGCGCGGCGACGAAGGTCTCCTCGGCGTTGAACGCCGGGAACAGGTCGCACATCAGCGTCCCGCCCTCCGGCGTGAGCCGCAGCAGGACCAGGCGCCCGTCGGTGGCGTGCTGGTGGCGTTCCAGCAGGCCGCGGCCCTCCAGCGTCCGGACGACGCCGGTGAGGGTGCCCTTGGAGATGCCCGCCTCCTCGGCGACGTGGCGGGTCTCCATCTCCTCCCAGATCCACACCACCCACAGGACGACGAAGGCCGTCCAGGTGAGGTCGGCGCGGCGCAGGACCGAGCCCTCCACGTGCTGCCGGATGGCGGTGGCGGCCCGGTAGATGTTGGAGACCGCCATCATCGCGTCGTGCCGGATGGGGACGTCGCCCAGCCGCCGCTGGATGGCCTGCTCGGTCTCGCCGAGGGTGTGGTGCCCGGTCACGCGCTCTCCATCCGTCGTCGGCTCCCGAGAAACCTACTCTTGTCGGAGCTCGTTTGAATCCGTACGATCCCTGCAACCCGGAAGTCGTGCGGGGTCGAACGACCCATCCGCCCTGCATATCGGGCAGTGGCGGGCGATCCGCGCCCTGCCCCCGACGAACTCCCCGGGCGATCCTCCCGCGCGCACCCACCCCCGCACTCACCCGCGCCCAGCCTGGAGCCGTTGATGGCGATCTCAGATGTCGCATCCCCCTTGTCCGCTCCCGCCGACCAGCCCGGACGCCGCATCGGCGTGCCTGGCATCGTGTTCTTCGTCGTCGCCGCGTCCGCGCCCCTGACCGTCGCGGCGGGCGGCATGCCCACCTCGTTCGCGGTGTCGCGGACGCTCGGCATCCCGGCCCTCTACGTGGTGCTCGGAGCCCTGCTCATCGTCTTCACCGGCGGATACGCCGCGATGAGCCGCTCGATCGCCAACGCCGGGGCCTTCTACGCCTACGTCACCCACGGCCTCGGGCGCGTGGCCGGGGTCGGGACGGCGTTCATCGCGCTGCTGTCCTACAACACCATGCAGGTCGGCCTGTACGGCATCTTCGGCTTCACCACGGCCGACCTGCTCAAGAGCAAGCTCGGCTGGGACCTCCCGTGGTGGGTTGTCGCGCTCGCCGGGGTCGCGGTCGTGGCCGTCCTCGGGTTCCGCCGGATCGACCTGAACGCCCGGGTCCTCGGCGTCCTGCTCGGGATCGAGTTCCTGACCGTCCTGGTGTTCGACCTCGCCCAGTTCGGGGACGCGCCGGACGGCGTGACCGCGCAGCCGCTCGGCTGGGACGCCGTCCAGACGGGCGCGACCGGCGCGGCCATGGTCGCCGCGATGGCCAGCTTCATGGGCTTCGAGGCCGCCGCGATCTACAGCGAGGAGTGCCGCGACCCGCGCCGGACGGTCGCCCGCGCGACCTACATCGCCGTCGCGATCATCGCCGGGTTCTACGCGTTCACCGCCTGGGCCATGACGATCGGCGCGGGCCCGAGCCAGATCATCGACCGGTCCGGCAAGGAGGGCCCCGGGATGGTCTGGGGCCTGGCGACCGAGCACGTGAACAGGACGTTCTCGGACGTCGCCCAGTTCTTCCTGGTCACGAGCCTGTTCGCGGCGCTGCTGTCGTTCCACAACGCGGTCGCGCGCTACTTCTTCTCGCTCGGACGCGACGGCGTGCTCCCCGCCCCGCTCGCCCGGACGCACGCCAAGCACCAGTCGCCGCACATCGGCTCGGCGACGCAGACGGTCCTGGCGATCGCCGTGGTCGTCGCGTTCGCGATCTCCGGCAAGGACCCGGTGCTCACGCTGTTCAACTGGTTCACCAACCTCGGCGCGCTCGGCGTGATGCTGCTGCTCGCGCTGACCTCGGCCGCCGTCGTCGCGTACTTCCTCAAGGACGCGCGGAACGAGAACCTCTGGAACCGCATGATCGCGCCGACCCTGGCCGGGCTCGGGCTGGCCGCGCTGTTCGTCGTCTGCCTGCGCAACTTCGACGCCCTGCTCGGCGCGGACAAGAACTCCCCGCTGGTCTGGGTCCTGCCCGGCCTGATCTTCGTCTTCGGGCTGGTCGGCGTCGGGTTCGCGCTCGTCCTGCGGGCGCGGCGCCCGGAGGTCTACGAGCGCATCGGCCGCGGCTGACGCGCATAACGCCGAAGCGGCGTGCCGGGGGAGTTCCCTGGCACGCCGCTTCCGCTCAGACCGTCAGGCGAGCTTGCGCCCGCCGTTCCAGACGACGCCGACCTGCCGGTAGTAGGCGCCGATGATCTCGTCCACTTCCAGGGACGCGAGCTCCTCGGTCGGGGCGTCGAACAGCCGCAGCTCGGCGTCGCCGCGCCACGCCGGGCCCGCCTCGAACGAGGACGCGCCGGACTCGATCAGCTCGTCCAGCGCGGGCGCGCCGCCGGGCTCGATGCTCGGCAGGTACCGGTGGTGGGCCATGGGGTGGCCGTTGACGAACCCGTTCGTCTCGGACGGCCCGCGCAGCGTCACCACGGCCTCGGCCAGGCGCCGGTCGGCGGCGGCGAGCGTCGCGCCGAACCGTCCGCCCTCGGCGATGCGCGGCGCGGCCCCGCCGAACGGGTGCGGACGGGTCTGGTGGATCGAGCCGAGCTTCTTCGGGTAGCCCTGGTGCAGGCCGCGCGCGATCGCGAAGTCCTTGTCGACCCAGATGTAGACACAGCGCGAGTAGGTCCGTCCCTCGAAGGAGCACCGGACGACGACGAAGCACTCCTTGTACTGCGAGCGCACCGGGTCGAGCAGCTCCTCGCCCGAGGACGAGCAGGACTGCCAGTCCGCCCAGATGAGCGCGACCGCGCCCGGGTCCTCGTCGGCGAGGGACAGCGGCGCGGGCAGCAGCTCGGCCACGCGCGCCGGGTCCGTCCGGTACTCGATCGTGAGCAGGTCGCCGGAGTAGTGCCACGGCGGGCTCGGGATCAGCGACGACCGGCCCGTCGCGGTTCGGGGGTGCAGGAAGCCTCGCACGTCCATGCTGCTCCTTCGGATGTTCGTTTGGGTCCGTACGTTATCGGCGGGCTTCGAACATGACCAGGGGCCGGACCGGATTTCGGTCGCCCGGAGGTCTTGTCAGCGCTTACTTCGCCTCATATGGTTTGGGCTCAAATGACCCCCCGGTGAGGGAGTGTTCGACGGTGAACAACCCACTCGACCCGGCCCGTGACCACACCGCCGCGGGCCCGGACACCGCCCCGGCCGCCGGCCCGGCCGCGGACCTGGACGTCGCGTCCGTCGTGGAACGGCTCGTCGCGGACGGGATCGACGTCGTCCGCGTCGCCTACCCCGACCTCATCGGCACCGAGCGCGCCCGGGACGTCCTGGTCGAGCAGCTGCCCGGAGTGATGGAGCACGGCCTGGCGTTCTGCCGGGCGGTCTACCACACCACGCCGATGGGCGACGTCGTCCCGGTGCCCGAGGGACTCGGCGCCGGGCTCCCCGACATCCGGGTCGTCCCCGACCTCGCGACGCTCACCCCGATCCCCTGGGAGCCGGGCGTCGCGCACTGCCTCGGCGAGGCCTACGAGCCCGAGGGCGAGGACCACTGTCCCGAGGGACCGCGCGAGGTGCTCCGCCGCGTCACCGCCGCCCTCGGCGCGACCGGCCGCACCGCCGTCGCCGGCCCCGAGCTCGAGTACTTCCTCTGCGAGCCCGACCCGCAGAGCCCCACCGGCTGGCGCCGCTACGGCGACGCCCCCGGCAACGTCTACGTCGCCGGACGCAAGGGCGACCCCGAGGGCCACCTGCTGTCCACGCTCCGCCACCTGAGGGACTTCGGGATCGGCGTGACCATGGGCAACCACGAGTTCTCCGGCGGCCAGTTCGAGATCAACCTGAACCACTCCGAGGCCCTCGACGCCGCCGACCGCGCCTTCCGGTTCAAGTCCGCCGTCAAGGAGATCGCCCGCCACGAGGGACGGCTCGCCACGTTCATGGCCAAGCCGTTCAACGACGAGGGCGGCTCCGGCTTCCACGTCCACCTGTCGGTCTGCGACGAGGCCGGACGCAACGTCTTCGCCGACGAGACCGGCGAGCACGGCCTCTCCGACACCGCGCGGCACGCCATCGCCGGCGTCCTGGCCCACGCGCCCGCGCTCGCCGCCCTGTTCAACCCGACGATCAACTCCTACAAGCGGTTCGGGCCGGACACCCTCGCGCCGTGGCTGATCGACTGGGGCCTGGACAACCGCAGCGCGATGGTCCGCGTCCCGCCGGAGCGCGGCGCCGCGAGCCGGATCGAGGTCCGCCTCGGCGACGCGACCGCCAACCCCTACCTCGGCATCGCCGGGCTCGTCGCCGCCGTCCACCTCGGCGTCCGCGACAAGCTCGACTGCCCCGCGCCGCTGGAGGGGTACGGCTACGACGCCGAGCGCTCCCCGCTGCTGCCCGCCGACCTCCCCGCCGCCCTGGACGCGCTGGAGGCCGACACCGACCTGACCTCCGTGCTCGGCGAGGAGTTCGTCCGGGCGTTCCTGACCTACAAGCGCGACGAGGTGGAGCGCTTCCAGCGGTACGTCACCGACTGGGAGTTCCGCGAGTACGCCTACCACCTCTAGTAAGGAGCCTCGTTTGAGCACCGCGACCTCCCTGGACCTCGCCGACCCGGACCTCTTCCTGGACGGCGCGACCCCCTACCGGATCTTCGCCGACCTGCGCCGCACCGACCCCGTCCACTGGACGCCGGAGCACGACGGCGGCAGCGGCTTCTGGTCGCTGACCAAGCACGCCGACATCGTCCGCGTCGACCGCGACGCCGAGACCTTCACGTCCACGAAGTTCGTGAACCTGGAGGAGGTGGACGACCGGCAGGCGAGCATCCGCCGCTCGCTGCTGGAGACCGACGGGCCGCGCCACCACGCCCTGCGCCGCGTCCTCCAGCGCCAGTTCACCCCGCGCGCCGTCGCCGGGTACGAGACGTTCCTGCGCGGACTCACCGCCCAGACCCTCGACCGGGCGCTCGCCAAGGGCACGTTCGACTTCGTCAAGGAGGTCGCCGCCGACTTCCCGATCAACGTGCTCGCCCGCATGATGGACGTCCCGGAGGACGACACCACCCGGCTCATCGAGTGGGGCAACCGGATCATCGCCAACCAGGACCCCGAGTACGCCGACGTCGTCATCCACAGCGCCGAGTCGGAGAAGTACAAGGACCTGCCGTTCCGCTCGCCCGCCGCCCTCGAGGTCTTCGAGTACGGCCGCGACCTGGCCGCGCGCCGCCGCGGCGGCGCCGGCGAGGACCTGGTGTCGAAGCTGGTCAACGAGGTCCCGCTGGACGGCGAGCCGCTGTCCGGGCACGACTTCGACAACTACTTCCTGCTGCTGGTCGTCGCGGGCAACGAGACCACCCGGCACGCCATCACCCACACGATGCGCGCCCTCATCGACCACCCCGAGCAGGCCGACCGGCTCCGCGCGAACCCGGCGCTCATGGAGCAGGCCGTCGAGGAGTTCCTGCGCTGGGCGTCCCCGGTGTACCACTTCCGCCGGACGGCCACCCGCGACGTCGAGCTGCGCGACAAGACGATCCGCGAGGGCGACAAGGTCGTCCTCTGGTTCGCCTCCGGCAACCGCGACGAGGACGTCTTCGAGAACCCCGACGTCTTCGACGTGACCCGCACGCCGAACGACCACGTCACCTTCGGCAAGGGCAGCCCGCACTTCTGCCTGGGCAACGCGCTCGCCCGCCTGGAGCTGCGCGTCATGTTCGAGGAACTGCTGCCGCGGCTCGCCGACATCCGCCTCGCGGGCGACGTCCGGCGCGTCCGGTCCAACTTCGTGAACGGCATCAAGGAGATGCCGGTCACCGTCACCCTCGCCTGATGAACCGGGGTGGGCCCGCCCGCACGGGCCCGCCCCCTCAGCGGCGTCGCGCGATCGCCACGGCCGCGACCGCGCCCACCGACAGCAGGACGGCGAACCACAGCATCGACGCGTGGAACCCGAAGTTGCGCTGCGCCACGGTGAACGCGACCGACGGAAGCCCCGTCCCCACATAGGCGACGGCGAAGAACACCGCGAGGACGCCCGCCCGCGACTCCGGCCGGGCCGCCCCGGCCGCCTCGGCCAGCGCCGCCTTGAACAGCAGCCCCGCGCCCGCCCCCGTCACCGCGGCCGCGACCAGGAACACCGCGAGCGACGGCCGGTACAGCGACAGGACGGTCAGCGCGAGCCCCGCCGGGAACAGCACGACGCCGAACCCCGACATCCGCGTCTCCGACCAGCCCCCCGCCGCGAGCTGCACGACCGCGCTCGCCGCGAAAAGGATGAACCCGGGCATCCCGCCCGCGAACACCGACGACGCGCCGAGCTCGCCGCGCAGCATCACCGCGCTCAGCGCCGAGAAGAACCCCATCACCGCGAACGCGAACGCACCCATCCCCGTGGCCCCCGCGAACACCGCCCCCGCCCCGGGCCGCAGCCCGAACCGGCGCGGCGTGCGCTCCGACCCGGTCACCGTCTCCGGCGCGTCCAGCAGCAGGACGACCGCCAGTGCCGTCATCGTCACCGCGAACACCACGAACGTCGTGGCCAGCGGCCTCGGCGCCCACGCGCCCAGCACCCCGGCGACCAGCGGCCCGAGCGCCAGCCCGCCCAGGTTCGCCGACGCCGCGACGACCCCCGGCACCGGCGACAGCGGACGGTCCGGATGCGCCCGATGGAACAGATCGGACAGATAGGTCGTCGCGGTCGCCGCCATCAGGCCCGTCCCGACCCCGTTCAGCGCCCGCGCGACGATCAGCGCCGGCAGCCCGTGCCAGACCACGAACAGCACCGCCGACCCCGTCGTGACCAGCAGTGCCGGGACGATCACCACCCGCCGCCCGTGCCGGTCCGACAGATGCCCGAGCAGCAGGAACCCGGTGGCCGTCCCGACGACGATCGCCGCGAACGCCACCGTCACCATCGTCGGCCCGAGCCGGTCCCGCGCCGCGAACAGTGGCCACAGCGGGGTCGGCGCGGTCCCGAACGCCATCACGACCGCGAACGCCGCCGCCGTGACCCAGAACGCGCGCGTGTACGCCCCGACCTCCGCGCGTGGACGGCTCCGAACCAGGGACACGACAGGCATACCAACTCCATTCGAACGGGTGACCCCTCCAGAGAAGCAAGCCGCCGAGCCCGGTCCAACCCCCTCCACGGCAGAAAGTAGAGATACCTTCCATCTCTTCCAGAGATAATCAGGCCATGGAGCTACGCCACCTCCGCCACTTCGTGGCCCTCGCCGAGGAACGCAACTTCACCCGCGCCGCCGCCCGCGAGCTGATCGTCCAGTCCGGCCTGTCGTCCTCCGTCCGCGCCCTCGAACGCGAGGTCGGCGCGGACCTCTACGTCCGGGGGAGCCGCCCCGTCCGGCTCACCGCCGAGGGCGCCGCGCTCCTCCCGGCCGCCCGCCGCACCCTCGAATCCGCCGAGGCCGCCCGGCAGGCCGTCCAGGACGTCCGCGGCCTCCTCTCCGGCCACCTCCGCATCGGCACCTACCCGATCAACCCGCGCCTGCTCCCGCTCCCCGCCCTGCTCGTCGCGTTCGCCCGCGCCCACCCCGCGCTGGACGTCTCCATCCGCCAGATCGCTGGCACCGGCCTCGCCGCCAAGGTCGCCGACGGCGAACTCGACTGCGCCCTCTTCGACCAGCTCGGCCCCCCGCCCCCAGGCCTCCGCTCCATCCCCCTGATCTCCGAGGACCTCCAGGTCGCCATCCCCGCCGGCCACCCCCTGGCCACCCGCGCGACCCTCACCCTCCCCGACCTCGCCGGCGAGCCCTTCATCGAGACCGACCCCACCTGGACGACCCGCCACCGCACCGACGCCGCTTTCACCGAAGCCGCCGTTCCCCGCCGCGTCATCTGCGAGGTCGCCGACTGGCAACTCCTCCGCGACCTCGTCGAGGCCGGCCTCGGCCTGGCCCTGGCCCCACCCACCCAACTCACCCCGAGAGCCGACGGCCCCACCGACACCGTCCGCCTCATCCCCCTGAAGAACCCCCAGGTGACCCGCCGCCTGACCCTGGTCCTCCCCACCACCCCGTCCCCAGCCGCCGCCCGCTTCGCCACCCACCTGACCACCTGGACGACCAACCCCCGCATGTCCCCCACGAAACAATGACCGCGCCCCCTGAAGACCCTCCTCAGGACGCGCGGCCCGGCCGTTCACTCAACCCGGTTCAGTCGAACAGCTCCTCAACGCGCTCAACGAGCGCGACCTTGTCCAGCCACACATCGAGCACGCGCAGGTCAGTGCACGCGGTGATCCGATCGGCCGCCTCGGACGGGACCTCGATCCCACGCGACCGGAGGACCGCCAGCACCCCCTTCGCTCTGCCTTCGGCCTCGCCCTCGGCTTTGCCGTGGGCCTCGCCTTCGGACCAGAGCCGGCGGCCCCAGTCGCTCTGCGGCCTGTAGGTGTCGCTCTTCATGATGGTCTCCAGGGTGTGTCGGGCGGCGTCCGTCAGGCGTGCCAGCACGTAGTCATAGTACTTTTCCCGTTTCTCCTCGTCCGTGACCTGCAAGGCCGCAGCCACGGCCTCCAGGACGGGCGGGCCTTCCACGTCGGCGTGCGCCGGCGAGGAGAGGAGCACCCATTCGGGCCACTCCCGGGCCGACGCGGTGTCGATGATCGGCTTGAGATCTTCGGGGCTGTAAGCCAGCACCGTCAGGTCGAATCCGGGATGTCCGGTCTTCATGGGGGTGCGGACGCGGCGCGCGATGGACGGGGTCGGGCACATGGCCATGATGGTCGTCGGACACTGGAAGCGCCGCCGGATGCTGGTCACGTACTCCGGCCAGGAGTAGGAGATGCGCTCCAGATCCGCCTTGCCGGCCTTGCGCTGCACCTCATGGATGATCGCCCGCCGGGGGGTGTCGGCGGACGAGCCGATCAGCGCGATGTCCATGCTGATCTGCTGCGGCGCGAGGTTGGTGACGGTCTCGGGACCCATCTGCCAGCACACGTCGTCCGGCATGTCCAGGCCGAACACCTCGGCCGCGACCTTCCGGGCCAGCTCGGGGCGGTTCCGGAAGAGTTCGAGAGTTATCTCGTGATCTTCTGAAGGGGGCATGTGGCGGACACTAACGGTGTTCGAGTCGACACGTTGTGCGATTTCGGTAAGTGGGTCACCGAACGTGGTTTCGTTCGAACAAACCGCCCGTTGGTGTCGCCCGTGATGTCGAGAACGCCCTTATGCGCGAACGAAACGGGCCCGCCTTTGAGGGCGAGCCCGTTCTTCGTTCGGGGTGGGGGTCAGGCGGGGGTGTGGGTCCTGACGGTGTTGATGAGGGTGGTGAAGCCCGGGCCGTCCAGTTCCAGTCGGGGGCCTTCGGGGTCCCTGCTGTCGCGTACGCCGACGGTGGGTCCCAGGTCCGCGAGCTCGACGCAGTCGCCGCTGCTGCTTCCGCCGCCGCTGTGACTGCTCTTACGCCATTCGGTCACTGATGGCCTCCAGCTTCTGCCTGATGAGCGATCGTGTGGCCGTCTCGGAGAGGGCCAGGGCGTTCATGCGGTCGCACCGCAACACCAGGTCCCTCACCTCGTCGCTGTCGAGTACCACTTTGCCGCCCAATTGGGCCCACATGTACCCGACCTCGTGCCTGGATCGAGTCTGGATGACCTCGAAACTCCCGGCGGTTCCGATGTTCCATTCGCTGGACGGTATGACCCTGATGCTGACGCGTTCGCTCATGTCCAGCAGGTGCTGGAGCTGTTCGCGCTTGAGGTCGGAGTCCAGCGGCGGGTCGAGGGCGGACTCGTCGATCAGTACCCACAGGCGCAGGCGTGGGAGCTGGCTGAGCAGCAGTTCGGTGCGCTCCATGCGTTCGCGGAGCGCCTGCTCCACGTCCGCGACGATCCGCATGCTCTTCAGCGATTCGCGGGCGTAGCCCTCGGTCTGGAGTGGCACGGGGATGAGCCCGTGTGCGTAGGTCTTGACATCTCCGGCGTTCTTCTCGAAGTCCCAGAGCTGCTTGACCCAATCCTCCTCCTGGCCGATCTTCACCGCGAAGCTGCGCATGGCGGAGAAGACGGTGCCCCAGGCTTCGTCGAGGGCCTCGACGTGGAGTTTGGTGAGTTTGAGGCGTCCGGCTTCGTAGTTTCCTACGCGCTGCCGGTCGGCATCGATGATCCTCGCGACGTCGTCCAGTGTCAGTCCTCTGAGCTTGCGCTCGTGGCGCAGCTGGACGCCCATGGCGTTCCAGAGGGACGCGAACGGGTCGAGAAAGTCGGCGGCGGGCATCGGCGACTCCCGTTTGTAGTAAGGGGGGACCCTCCAGGGGTTTTGTGGTCAGCGTATGGCGGGGTGGGTGGAGGTGAGGTCTTATTGCTTCAGATTTCTTGCATGGTGAAAATATCTCCTTGTGGCATTCGAAAATGGTGTCATAAATGGGTTTTATTGGACGCGGTGTCGGTCGATGAAGGGCTGCATCTCGTTGGTGGGGAGTGCGGGGTTGGCGGCTGCGGCTTCGGCCACGTGGGGGTCCTCGTCGGCGAGGAGGGCGAGGACGGTCTGCGGGGGGAGGGCGGGGTGGGCGGCGGCGTGGCGTTTGGCCTTGGGGTTGGTGAGGCAGGGCAGGAGTGCCGTGGGTGTGGCGTTGGTGTGGCGGGCGATCCCGATCAGCGCGTCCTGGGAGGGGTTCAGGGCGGCCAGGGCCTCCAGGAGTTCGGACGAGGCGTTCGGGTTGGCGGCCACATGGGCTGCGATCTTCTTGCCGTGCTGGTCGAGGAGAGTTCTGAGCCGGGTCTCGGTCAGGGTGGGGTGGGGAGCGATCGCTCGGGCGGTCAGGTGGTCCGGGGTGTCCGCCAGGAGGGCGTGGAGGGTGTTCGGCGGGTCGTGGCGGGTGGCGATCCGACCGCGGACGGCGGTGCCGAGCCTGGTGTTCGACGCCACGGCGACCAGGAGGTCCAGGGGGACGCGGGGGTTGCGGGCCACCGCGCGGCGGATGTGAGGGTCCGTGGACGCGGCGAGGGTGCGCATGAGGTCCTCGGTGATCGCCGGGTTGGACGCCAGGTCTCCCAGGACGCCGGGCTCGGTGCTCTCGGCGAGGCGCGCGGCGGCCGCGGGGGTGAGGTCGGGGCGGGACGCCAGGGCCCAGCGGAACCCGAGTGACGGGTGGTCCGCGAAGGGCATCGCGGCGGACGCCGGCGTGGACGGGTTCTCCAGCGCGCGCTGCCGCATGATGCCCACGGTGGACTGGTGGGTGCCGTCGCAGGCGGCGCCGGGTGGCAGGTCGCAGTCGGTGTGCGGGCAGTCCGGGGCGTGGACGAACGGGATCGGCCGTCGTTCGCAGACGACGCACCGGGCCGGAGGCGGGACGTCCCCGGTGAGCAGGGCGGCGAGGACGTCCGGGGGCGTCGACTCGTTGGCGGCGACGGCGGCGCGGACGTCGGCGTGCGGGTGCCGCGCGAGGCGGGCGGCGATGGTGGACGGGGCCCAGAGGGCGGACTCCGCGACGACATCGAGGACGTCGTCGCAGGCCAGGGCGTCCTGGACGTCGGGTGGGAGGTTCGGGCACTCGACGAGGCGTGTCCGGAGCGCGGGGTCCGGGGACGCCAGCAGCGTTCGGGCCCAAGCGGGGTGGCCTCGGCCGGCGGAGAGGAAGGCGAGGGCGGCGTCCGGGGAGGCCGCCGGGTCGACGTCGAGGGAGTGGCGTGCGGCGAGCGGCCAGGCGCAGGACGCGTCGATGGCGAGGAGGGCGGCGGCCTGCTCGGGGGTGAGGTCGTCCCGTTCGGCGAGTTCGGCCGCGATGTCCCGGTCGCCGGTCGCGATCAGGCGGTCCAGGAGGGAAGGCGGGAGGGCCGGGTTGGCCGCCAACCCGAGCAGGACGGGATGCATCCGCTCATCCTGCCCGGCCTGGACCGGCGATCGGGCCGTCCACGGCGGGACGGCCCGATCCGGGCGTTACAGGGGCAGGCCGGTGAGGACCATGATCTTTTCTTCGGTGTAGTCGGTCATGGCGGAGTGGAGGCCCTCGCGGCCGACGCCGGAGTCCTTGACGCCGCCGTAGGGCATCTGGTCGGCGCGGTAGGACGGGACGTCGCCGATGATGACGCCGCCGACCTTCAGCTCCCGGTGGGCGCGGAAGGCGATGTTGACGTCGCTGGTGAAGACGCCCGCCTGGAGGCCGAAGGCGGAGTCGTTGACCTTGGCGAACGCCTCGTCCACGCCGGAGGTCCTCTGGACGACCAGGACCGGGCCGAAGATCTCCTCGCGGAGGACCTTGGCGTCCTCGGGGACGTCGGTGAGGATCGTCGGGGCGTAGGTGGCGCCCTCGCGGGTGCCGCCCACCAGGACCTTCGCGCCGGACGCGACGGCCTCGTTCACCCAGGCCTCGACGCGCTCGGCGGCGGCCTCGCTGACGAGGGGGCCGACCTGGGTCTTGTCGTCCCACGGGTCGCCGGTGACCAGGGCGCCCACGGTCTCGGCGAGCTTCGGCAGGAACGCGTCGTGGACGGACTCGTCGACGTAGACGCGCTGGACGGCGATGCAGGACTGCCCGGCCTGGTAGTTGGAGAACAGGCCGATGCGCTGGGCGGCCCAGTCGAGGTCGGCGTCCGGGAGGACGACGGCCGCGCCGTTGCCGCCGAGCTCGAGGGTGACGTGCTTGCGCGGCACGCGGTCGTTGATCGACCAGCCGACCGGGACGGAGCCGGTGAACGACACGACGGGCAGACGCGGGTCGTCCACGAGGTCGGAGGCGCGGTCGTTCGGGACGGTCAGCACCGAGACCATGCCGGCGGGCAGGTCCGTCTCGGCGAGGATCTCGCCGAGGACGAGCGCGGACAGCGGCGTCGCCGGGGCGGGCTTGACGATGATCGGGGCGCCCGCCGCGATCGCCGGGGCGACCTTGTGCGCGGTGAGGTTCAGCGGGAAGTTGAACGGCGCGATGCCGAGCACCGGGCCCTTGGGGACGCGGTCCACGTACACGAGGCGGCCGACGCCGCCGGGCTCGGTGTCGAGGCGCTGCGTGGTCGGGGACCAGCGGCGGGCCTCCTCGGCCGCGAACCGGAACACCGACACCGCGCGCCTGACCTCGACGCGCGCCCACATGAGCGGCTTGCCGTTCTCGGCGGTGATCAGGCGGGCGATCTCCTCGAGCCGCTCCTCGAGGCGGCGGGAGACGTGGGTGAGCGCGTCCGCGCGCACGTGGACGGGCAGGGCGGCGGCCTGGTCACGGACGGCGTGGGCCGCCGCCACGGCCTCCTCGACCTGCTCGGGCGTGGGCACGGCGACGACGCCGACCTCGCGGCCGTCGTACGGGTGCGTCACGGCGAGGGTTTCGGTGCCGGTCTCGGGGCGCCCGGCGAGCCAGAAAAGAGTCACGTCCATACCCCGACGTTATCTCTGCCTACTCCTGGTCGGACGCTCCGGTCAGGCCAATCGGACCGGTCGCGTTGTCCGTGACGGCGAGCGCCACCCACAGTTCGGCCCGGACGCCCGGGTCGTCGAGGTCCCGGTCGAGGAGGTCGGCGACGCGGCGGACGCGGGTGCGGAGCGTGTGCCGGTGGACGTCCAGGTCGCGGGCGGCCTCCTCCAGGCGCCCGCCGGAGGCCAGGTAGGCGCGCAGGGACGTCAGGAGGGCCGGTTCGGCGGCCAGGGGGGCGAGCAGGGCGTCCGCGAAGCCCCGCGCGAGGTGCGGATCGAGGACGCCGAGAAGCCCCTGACCTGGGAGTTCGTCGTAGCCGAGGGGCTCGCCGGTGCGGCGGGCGGCGGCCAGGGCCCGTTCGGCCTGGACGAGCGCCGCCGCCAGGTCCGGGGCGGACGCGGCGGGCTCGCTGATCCCGGACGGGCCGCCCGCGAGGGCCGCGACCCGGCGGGCGGCGGACGCGGGAGCGATCACCACGACATGCCCGGGACGCGGCAGGGCCAGGCAGCGGTCGCCCAGCGGGTCGGCCTCCAGGGCGTCCACGATTCCCGTGTCGGCGCAGGCCAGGACGGTCGCGGGGAACCTCGGCGCGGCCCGGTCCGGCGCGGGGAGGCCGAGGAGCACGGCGGCGAGCGCCGCGCGGAGGTCGCGTCCCGAGCGGGGTGTCTCGGACCGGAGCGTCAGCAGCGCCGCCGCGGCCCCGACGATCGTGTGCGCGACGTGCGGCAGCGGCGCGGGCGTCCCGACCGCGAGGAACCCGAGCGGCCGGTCGCCGAGCCCGATCCCCTGGACGACCACGTGCGCGTCCCCGTCCACCAGCGACAGGCTTCCCACGACCGCCCGCCCCCGCGCCCCCGCCCCGCTCGGCGCGGGGGTGGACGGGCCGGGGCGGAGTCGGGCGAGGTCGGGGGTGAGGGCGGCGGCGCGGGACGCGGCGGACGCGGGCTCGGCGTGCCGGACGGCTCCGGCGGTGTCCAGGAGCAGCGCCCAGCCGCCCAGTTCGCGCGCCAGCCGGACGATCACGGCGGCGGGGCCGTCCAGGGCGGCGCGGGACAGGGCGCGCTGGGCCTGGAAGGCGCGCGTGACGTCCTCGTACCACTCGGCGGCGAGCATCCGGGAGACGGCCTTGCCGACCGCGATGAACGGCGTGGCGCGCGGGACCTCCAGCAGCGCCAGCCCGTGCGTCCGCGCCGCCGCGACCAGGGCCGGGGGCACCGCGTCGTGGACGACGCCGATCCCGAAGCCGACGCCCGCGACCTCGCGGCGCACGAGCCGCGCGACGTAGTCGTAAGCGTTGTCCGAGGTCAGCCGCATGCCCGTGGTGAGGAGGAGCTCGCCGCCCTCCAGGTAGGCGGTCGGGTCCTCCAGTTCGCTGACGGCGACCCAGGAGACGGGGGCGTCCGGCGGGACGGGCGTGAGCGGGCGCAGGCCGAGCCGGGGCAGCGCGGCGACGGCGGCGAGGCGGGGCGGCACGTCCGGGTCCTTCCGTCAGGGCGAGCCGCGCGACACCGATTCGCCGCCGCGGCGAGTTCAGCCTACGGCCCCGCCGGTCTACCGTCGGCCCCATGACCAGCGAAATCGCGCAGGAACGGCGCATCGTCACGGAGATTCCCGGCCCCCGCTCCCGGGAGTTGCAGGAGCGCCGCACGGCGGCCGTCCCGCCCGGCGTCGGCAGCGTCCTGCCGGTGTACGTGACGGACGCGGGCGGCGGCGTCGTCGTGGACGTCGACGGCAACTCGCTGATCGACTTCGGCTCCGGGATCGCCGTCACCAACGTCGGCAACGCCAACCCGCGCGTCGTCGAGCGGGTGAAGGCGCAGGTCGAGCGGTTCACCCACACCTGTTTCATGGTCGCGCCGTACGAGTCGTACGTGCAGGTCTGCGAGGCGCTGAACGCCCTCACGCCCGGCGACCACGAGAAGCGGTCGATCCTGGTCAACAGCGGCGCGGAGGCGGTGGAGAACGCCGTCAAGATCGCCCGGTACGCGACCGGGCGGCAGGCCGTCGTGGTGTTCGACCACGGCTACCACGGCCGGACGCTGCTGACGATGACGCTCACGGCGAAGAACATGCCGTACAAGCAGGGCTTCGGGCCGTACGCGCCCGAGGTCTACCGGATGCCGCTGGCCTACCCGTTCCGCTGGCCGACCGGGCCGGAGAACTGCGGCCAGGAGGCCGCGGAGCAGGCCATCGAGCAGATCACCAAGCAGCTCGGCCCGGAGAACGTGGCCGCCGTGGTGATCGAGCCGATCGCCGGTGAGGGCGGCTTCATCGAGCCCGCGCCGGGCTTCCTGCCGCGCATCGCCGAGTTCGCCAGGGAGCACGGCATCCTGTTCGTCGCGGACGAGGTCCAGACCGGCTTCGCGCGCACCGGCGACCTGTTCGCCTGCGAGCACGAGGGCATCGTCCCGGACCTGATCACGACCGCGAAGGGCATCGCGGGCGGCCTGCCGCTCGCCGCCGTCACCGGCCGCGCGGACGTCATGGACAAGGTCCACGGCGGCGGCCTCGGCGGCACCTACGGCGGCAACCCGCTCGCCTGCGAGGCGGCCCTCGCCGTCCTGGAGGAGATCGAGTCGCAGGGCCTCGTGGAGCGGGCCCGCGCCATCGGCGACACGATGCTGCCGCGGCTGCGCGAGCTCGCCGCGAAGCACGACATCGTCGGGGACGTCCGGGGACGCGGCGCGATGATCGCCGTCGAGCTGGTCAAGCCGGGCACCAAGGAGCCGAACCCCGAGGTCACGGCCGCGATCGCGCGCCGCTGCCACGCGGCCGGGCTGCTCGTCCTCACCGCCGGGACCTACGGCAACGTGCTGCGCTTCCTGCCGCCGCTGGTCATCCCGGACCACCTGCTGGACGAGGGCCTGGACATCCTCGCCGAGGCGTTCGCCGCGACCTCCTGAGACGCGGCGTCCTGAGGGACGACCTCCTGAGAGAAGATGATGCCCGGGGCGTGCGGCACGCCCCGGGCATCGTCGTCTCCGCTGGTCAGCGCAGCTTCAGGCCGATCACGACGGGGTCGTGGTCGGACGACCGGTACGCGTCCGGGTGGTACAGGAACGGCGGGTTGTACTTCGTCGGGTAGCCCTCGGCGAGCGGCTCGTCGGCGTTGATGTGCCAGATCGCCGCGCCGGTGACGCGCTTGGAGAACGCCTTCCCGGCCAGGATGTGGTCCAGCTCGCCGGACTGGCCGTCGAACACGTAGCTGTAGCGCTGGGCGGGCTTGACGAACCGCTCGGTCTGGCCGACCAGACCGCCCGCGACCAGCGCCTTCACCGGGTCCTCGGCGGTGTAGGCGTTGAGGTCGCCGAGGACGACCGGGTTCTTCTCCCGGGCGGCCAGCTCGGTGATCGCCTTGGCCTGCGCGACGCGGCGCGGGTTGAAGCAGCCCTGGCCGTCGCCCTGGTCCTTGTCCGCGCCGGTCGCGCCGGTGCAGCCCTTGGACTTGAAGTGGTTGGCGATCAGCGTGAACGTCGTGCCCTTGCCGTCGGCGCGCGCGAACGTCTGGACGAGCGGCGGGCGCTCGAAGACCGGCGCGTCGGTCGAGCGCGGGGCGCCGACCGGGCGGACCTTCGCGGGCTTGTAGATCGCCACGACGTGGATCTGGTCGGTGCCCGGGTTCGGGTGCCGGATCCACGCGTAGGTGCCCGCGCCGACCTCGCCGTTCAGCTTGTCGACGAGCGTCTGGATCGCCGAGTCGGCGCCTGCGGCGTCGTTGTTCTCGACCTCCATGAGGCCCGCGACGTCCGGGTCGACGCCCTTGATCGCGGCGACGAGCTTGGTGAGCTGCCGGTCGCGCTCCTCGGCCGAGGTCGCGCCGCGCTCGTTCAGCGTCGTGAACCAGTTCTCGGTGTTGAAACCGGCGACGCGGACGTCGCCGCCGACCGGGGCGGGCCGGGCGTGGCGCGGGTTCGTCCGCGCGAACGTCGGCAGCGTGGGCGGCTCGAGCCGGTACGTCCCGAAGCCCTGCGACATGATCGCGGTCAGGTTCGTCGTCGAGTCGCCGACGCGCAGCACCTTCGGCCTGGTGTACGGCGGGACGGCCGGGTTCTGCACGTTCGACCCGTCGTCCAGGAGGACGCGGTGCGCGTCGTTCCACGCCTGCGACCTCCCCCGGCCCTCGGTCGGGTTGAACAGGCGTCCGGCGGACGACAGGGACACCTCGCCGTAGCGGCCGAGGTTGTACACCTCGGTCGCGGTGAGGCGCTGCTTGAAGCGGACGAGCATGCCCTCGTACCGCTCCATGGTCACGCCCGCGGGGAGCGGGAGCTTCACGTCGACGGGCCTGACGGGCTCGGTCGCGGTGCCGCAGACGTCCACGGCGGACACGGGCGACAGCTCGGTCAGCCCGCTGTACTCGGTCACCTTGCCGGTGACCAGGACGCGGTCGCCGGGCTTCACGTCCTGCGTGGAGAAGACGAACAGGCCCTTGGAGGACGCGGGGTCGGCGTCGGGGGCGGGGTCCTGGACGAAGAACCCCTTGAGCTGGTCGGCCCGGCGGAAGTCACCGGTCACGACGCCCTCGACACGGACGGTCCGCCCGGCGAGGGGGGAGGCGTCCCCGGACCCCTGGACCTGCGCGATCCGGTGGTCGGCGGGCGTCTCACAGGCGGCCGCGGGGGTCTCGGCGCGGGCGGTGCCGGAGTATCCGGCGAGCCCGGCGGCGGCGACGGCCGCGGCCGCGAGTGCTGCTGCTTTTCGGCGCATGGGAGGCGAGCGTAGAGGCGGACATCCGCCCCAAACAGAACCAAGGATGAAGACTCCACCAATTCGTAATGAGATGGGGTGAATTCAAGAGCCCGCCGGGTGTGTCACCGTGGAAACGGCCCGCCCGGGTGGAGCGATATGCGTGAGACATCCCCGACGTGAGGAATATTCAGTGCAGGAGTCACCGGTCGGCAGCGACTACGCGCGCACCCGCGACATCGTCGCAGTGGCGCTGGTCATCGTGCTGCTGGCGGCCGCGCTGGTGTCCCTGCTCGTCCAGGCGTGGCCGCCCGCCACCCCACCCGGCGCGACCACCGCGCCCGGGCACACGCTGGACTGGTTCGGGTGGCGGACGCACGTGTCCCGCGACAAGGCGATGTTCCTCGTCGTCCTCGCGGCGGGCGCGCTCGGCTCCTGCGTCCACGTGTCGCGGTCGCTGTACTGGTACGTCGGGAACCGGTCGCTGCGGCGCAGCTGGCTGATGATGTACCTCATGCTGCCGTTCGCGGGCGCGCTGCTCGGCCTCATCGTCTACCTGGTGCTGCGCGGCGGCCTGGTGACGGGCGCGGGCGGCGCCGACGACGTCAACCCGTACGGGATCGCCGCGATCGCCGCGCTGGTCGGGCTGTTCTCGCGGGAGACGGCCGAGAAGCTGCGCGCGGTGTTCGCGACACTGCTGGCTCCCGCGCAGCAGGGACGCGACCAGGCGATGGGTCCGCAGGTCCGGGGCGTGGACCCGGCGGACGCGGCGCCTGGCGAGAGCGTCCGCATCACCGGCGTCGGACTGGCGTCCGCGACGGCCGTCCGCTTCGGCTCCGCCGAGGCCCCGGTCACGGACGTCACCGACACCGGCCTCACCACCACCGTCCCGGCGGACGCGGCGACCGGACGGCCGGTCGTGCGCACCCCGGGCGGATCCGCGACCAGCCCGGCCCCCTTCACCGTCCGGCGGTGACCGGGCCCGGCACGGCCGCCACCACGTTCCGACGAGCGACCACGTTCCGATGGCCGACCACGTACCGATGACCGGCGTTCGAGAGGGTTTCCGGGGTGACCTCGACACGACTGCGCTTCACGCTGCTCGGACCGCTGACGGTCCGGCGCGATCCGCCGGAGGCGGGTGAGGGACGGGGAGAGCTCGGGATCGGGGCGCCGCAGCAGGGCGCGCTCCTCGCCGCGCTGCTGCTGCGCGGCGGCCGGACGGCCGGGATCGGGGACCTGGTCGCCGCGCTCTGGGAGGGCGAGCCGCCCGCCCGCGCGGTCGGCATGATCCGCACCTACGTGTCCCGGCTGCGGCACGCGCTGGAGGACGACCGGACGCGTCCGCGCGTCCTGGTCTCGACGGGACGCGGGTACGCGCTGCGCGTCCCGGCCGAGTCGGTGGACGCCGTGGTGTTCGAGCGGCTCGTCCAGGACGCGCGCGCCGCCGCCGGACGCGGCGACCACGCCGGGGCCCGCCGCCTGCTCCTGGACGCCGAGGCCCTGTGGGGCGGCGAACCCCTCGTCGGCCTGCCCGGCCCGTCCGCGGCCGCGCACCGCGAACGCCTCCGCCTCCTCCGCCTGGACGCGCTGGAGACGCGCCTGGACGCCGAACTCGCCCTGGGCGCCCACGCCGAGGCCGCCGTCGAACTGGCCGCGCTCGCCGCGGCCCACCCCCTCCGCGAACGCCTGCACGCCCTGCGCATGCTGGCCCTCTACCGCAGCGGCCGCCGCGCCGAGGCGCTCGACGCCTACGCCACCGTCCGCCGCTCCCTCGCCGAGGAACTGGGCACCCGCCCCGCCGCCCCGCTGCGCGACCTCCACGAGCACATCCTCCGCTCGTCCCCTGACCTGACCGCCGCGAACGAACCGTCCGGTGACGGCGCCGCCGAGCAGGTGTACGAGCTGCCCCGGGCCGTGCCGGACTTCGTCGGGCGGGTCGGAGAGCTGGCACGACTGCGGGCGACGCTCACCGGGGCCGCGCGGGGCGAGCGGCGCGGGCGGGCGCCCGTGGTCGTGACGCTGGCGGGCGGTGCGGGGGTCGGCAAGACGACGCTGGCCGTCCAGGCGGCGCACGAGGTCGCGGGGGCCTTCCCGGACGGCGTCCTCTACGCCGACCTCGGCGCGGCCCGGACCGGCCCGGACTCCGCGCCGGCCGAGCCGGGGGAGGTGCTGCGCGGGTTCCTCCGCAGGCTCGGCGTCGTGGACGCGGAGCAGCCGAACGACGACGTCGCCGCCGCGGCCGCGCTCTACCGGTCCTGGCTCGCCGACCGGAGGGTGCTGGTCGTCCTGGACAACGCGGGCGACACCGCGCGCCTGCGGCCGCTGCTGCCCGGCGGCGCGGGCTGCGCGGTGCTCGTCACCGGCCGGGTCCGTCCCGCCGCGCTCCCCGTCGACCGCCACCTCGACCTCGGGACGCTGGACCGCCGCGACGCGCTCGACCTGTTCGCGCGGATCGCGGGCGAGGCGCGGACGGCCGCCGAGCGCTCCGCCGCCGAGGAGGTGCTGCGGCTGTGCGACCGGCTGCCCCTCGCCGTCCGGATCGTCGCGTCGCGGCTGGCCGCGCGCCCGGACTGGACGGTCGAGTCCCTGCTGGGCCGCCTGGCCGACGGACGGCGGCGGCTCGCCGAGCTGCGCCTCGGCGGGACGGCCGTCGAGTCCACCTTCCAGCTCGCCTACGACCAGCTGGACGCCGCGCGGGCCCGCGCGTTCCGCCTCCTCGCGCTCTCGGACGCGCCCGTGATCCCGGTCGGCACCGCCGCCGCGCTCCTCGGCACCGGGGACGAGGAGGCCGAGGAGCTCGCGGACTCGCTCGTCGAACTCGGCATGCTCGCCGCGCCCGCGCCGCGCCGGTACCGCTTCCACAACCTGACCCTGCTGTTCGCCCGCGCGCTCGGCGAGCGCCAAGGCGCCGGCGAGAGGCGCGCCGCGTTCGCCCGCCTGCTCGCCCACCACCTGGACGCGCAGCGGGAGGCCCTCGTCGTCCTCGGTGAGAGCCCCGCCCAGGCGCCCCGCACCGGGCCGCCCCGGTTCACGTCCGCGAGCGCCGCGACCCAGTGGACGACCGACCACCTCTCGGAGCTGTTCGCGCTGGTCACACGCTACGCGTCCGACTCCGCCCTGCCCCTGGACGGCGTCGCCGAGCTGACCCTCGCGCTGGCGCAGCAGCTCGACGACGGCCCCCGCTGGGCGGAACTGGTCGTCGCCGCCCGCGCCCTCCTGGACGCGGCGCTCCCGGCCGGGAACCGGCGCGCGGAGATGGCCGGCTCGTTCGTCCTCGGCTACCACCTGATCCACTGCGCCAAGCGGCCCGGGGGCCCGGAGCTGGTCCGGCGCGCCGTGGAGCTCTGCCGCGAACTGGGCGACGAACCCGCGCTCGCCGAGGCGCTGAGCATCCTCGCGCTGGACGCCTTCTACCGCCGCGACCACACGTCCGGCCTGACCCACTGCCGGGAGGCCCTGGCGATCGACGTCCGGACGGGGAACCTGCGGGGGCAGGCGACGCGGCTGGCGAACATCGCGCAGCTGCACCTCGAGACGGGCGACCGGGCGTCCGCGCTCGCCGCCGGGTACCAGGGGCTCGCGCTGGCCCGCCGCGCCGACGCCCCGGTCGCCGTCGCGTACACGCTCTACCTGGTCGGGCAGATCCTCGGCTCGCTGGACCGGCACACCGAGGCGCTCGGCGCGTACGACGAGGCGCTCACGGTCTGCTGGACGCACTCGCTGCCGCTCCGCGAGGCGCAGGTCCTGATGCGGATGGCCGAGACGCGCCTCGCGCTCGGCCAGTTCCAGGACGCCGCCGACACCGCCTCGCAGTCCCTCGCGGTCGCGCGCGTCATCGGCGTGGACTGGCAGCAGGCGCGCACCCGGGTCGTCCTCGGACGGGCCCTGGCCGCGCTCGGCCAGACGGCCCGCGCGCGCCGCGAATGGCGCACCGCGCTGGACGCCTTCGTCGGTCTCGGCACGGCCGAGTCCGCCACCGTCCGGGCCCTCCTCGCCACGGGGGAGCAGCCGACCACGATGGGCGCGTGCGTCCGCTAGGGCCGCTCGGGGAGGTGCCGGGCGAAGAGGTGGACCAGGTCGGGATACCGGAACCGGCCGGGTGACGGCGACACCATCAGACCGGAGCCGACCAGCCCGGACAGGACGTCCGCGACCTCCTCCGGCGGACGTCCGAGCAGCTCGGCGGCCTGATCGAGGGAGAACGCGACTCCTCCGGAGCGGGCCAGGAGCGCCAGCGCCCGCGCCCGCCCGTCGTCGAGCCGCGCGTGCTCGCGGGCGAACGCCGCCTCGACGCCGAGCGTCCCGACCTTCAGCTCGGCGAGGCGGCGCCGCTCGTCCGCGAGGCGCCGGACGAGCGAACCGGCCGTCCAGCCGGGCCGGGACGCCAGCCGCGCCGCGAGGATCCGCAGGGCCAGCGGCAGCCGCCCGCACAGCGCGACGGCCTCGGCGACGGCGTCCGGTTCGCGCGCGACGCGGTCCCGGCCCGCGACGCGCCCGAAGAACGCGACGGCCTCGTCCTCGGAGAACTCGGCCAGCTCAACGGCGTGCGGGACGCCCTCCGGCCGGACGCGGCCGGTGACCAGCACCGCGCAGCCCCCGCCCGGGAGCAGCGGACGCAGCGACCTGGCGTCCGGCGCGTTGTCGAGGACGAGCAGCATCCGCCGTCCGCGCAGCGCCGAGCGCACCCGCGCGGCGAGTTCGCAGCGGTCGGAGACGCCGCCCGCCGGGACGCCGAGCGTCCGCAGGAAGTCCAGGAGGACCGCGCCGGGCTCGTCGCGGCGGAGGTCGGCATAAAGCTGGCCGTCCGGATACACATCTCTGACGAGATGGGCGACGTGCACGGCCAGCGCCGACGTCCCGACCCCGACCGGCCCGCACACCGCGACGGCCGAGGCCCCGCCCGACAGCAGGCGCGCCAGCTCCCCGGCCTGCTCCTCGCGCCCGGTGAAGTCGATGAGGTCGGTGGGGAGCTGCGCGACCGCCGAGCCCCGGGGCGGACCCGCGGCGATGACCCGCCGCAGCTCGACCAGGCCGGGATCGGGACCGAGGCCCAGCTCGGCGTCCAGCAGCGAACGCGACCGCTCGAACACCTCGATCGCCTCGGCCCGCCGCCCCGACCGGTGCAGGGCGAGCATCAGCAGACGCTGGAACGCCTCGCGCAGCGGATGCTCGGCCACCAGGGCCGCGAGCCCCGCGACGGCCTCCTCGTGCAGGCCGAGCGCCAGATCCAGCTCGAACCGCGTCTGGGACGCCGCCAGCCGCCACTCCGCGAGCCGCGCCCGCTGCGCCCGCGCGTACGGGCCGGGCAGATCGTCCAGCGGGTCGCCCGTCCACAGCTCCAGCGCCTCCGCGACCAGGCGCCGCGCCGCGGCGGGCGCACCGGACGCCCGCGCGCGCTCGGCGGCCGCGAGCCGCGTCCGGAACAGGGTGGCGTCCAGGTGCCCGTCGGGCAGGACGAGCCGGTACCCGTCCCCGGCGGTGAGCAGCACCGACGGCCGCGCGCGGTCGGGTTCGACGGCCGAACGCAGCCGCGACGCGTAGGTGCGGAGGGCGGCGCGCGCCCGCTCCGGGGGCCGCTCGCCCCACAGCGCCTCCACGAGGGTCTGCGCGGCGGCGGCCCGTCCCTCCTGCAACAGCAGGAACGCCAGCATCGCGCGCTGCTGCGGCGCGCCGAGGTCGAGCTCGGCGTCCCCGCGCCACCCGCGCACCGGTCCGAGCACCGCGAACCGCGGCCCATCGCCCATCCGGTCCCTTCCGCCGCAGACGTGACCGACATGCAAAATAACGCCTGAGGGGAACGAGGGGATCGCCATGTCCGACGCGCCGCCCGCCAAAGCTCCATCCGACCCGTGTCCGTCCGATCGGAGTCCGTCCACCGACGCTCCGCCGACCCGGAACGCACCGGCCGATCCGGTGCCGCCCGCCCAAGTCCCGCCAGCCCAGGTCCCGCCCGCCCAGCTCCCGCCCGACCTGCCCGACTTCACCGGAAGGGACGCCGAGACCGCCCGCCTCGCCGCCGCGCTCACCACCCGGGACGGCAGCGCCGTGCCCGTCGTGACCGTCGCCGGGCTCGGCGGGATCGGCAAGACCGCGCTCGCCCTGCACGTCGCCCACGCCGTCCGGGACGCGTTCCCGGACGGCCAGCTCTACGCCGAGCTGCACGGCGCCGGACCGGCACCGGCCCCGCCCGCCGCCGTCCTCGCCGCGTTCCTGCGCGCGCTGGGCGCGCCCGACCGGGAGATCCCGCCCGAGCCGGACCGCCGCGCCGCGCTGCTCCGCTCCCACCTGGCCGGACGCCGCGTCCTGGTCGTCCTGGACGACGCCCGGGACGCCGCGCAGGTCGCGCCGCTGCTGCCCGGCGAGTCCGGCAGCGCGGTCCTGGTCACCGGCCGCACGCGGCTCGCCGAGCTGCCCGTCGCCGCCCACCTGGACCTCGCGCCGTTCACCCCGGAGGCCGCGACCGCCCTGCTCGGACGCGTCGCCGGCCCCGAGCGGATCGCCGCCGAGCCGGACGCGTCGCTGCGCCTGGTGCAGGCGTCCGGGCTGCTGCCGCTCGCGGTGCGGATCATCGCGTCCCGGCTCGCCGCCCGGCCCCGGATGCGCCCGGCCGTCCTCGCCGGGCGGCTCGCCGACGAGCGCCGCCGCCTCGGCGAGCTGCGGATCGGCGACGAGGCGGTCGAGTCGTGCTTCGCGCTCGGCTACGCGCAGCTCGGCATCGAGGAGGCCCGCGCGTTCCGGCTGCTCGCCCTGCACGACGGCCCGGACCTGTGCGTGGAGGCCGCCGCCGCGCTGCTCGACCTCGACGTCCTGGACGCCGAGGACCTCTGCGAGTCGCTCGTCGACTCCGGCCTGCTGGAATGCCGCGCGCCCGCCCGGTACGCCTACCACGCGCTGCTGCGCCTCTACGCGCGCGGACTCGCGGAGACGGGCGACGGCCCGATCTCGTGCGCCCGCGCGCTGGAACGGCTCCTGGAGCACTATCTCGCGGGCATCCGCGGCCTGTTCCGGCAGCCGATCATCCTGTACCAGATCTACTGCGAACCGGAGGTCGTCGAGGCGCACCGCGTCGCCGTCGACGCCCTGCACACCGGCCGGTCCTTCGCGGACGCCGCCGCGATGGTCGCCTGGATGCGCGCCGAGCACGCCAACGTCATGGCCGCGATCCGCGGCTACCTCGGGAGCGGCGGCTCGCCCGGACGGCTCGTCGGCCAGCTGTTCGTCGTCCCGTCGCTCGCCGACCGGGCGACCGTCCCGGCCGGGCTGCTGCCCGGCGGGGTGCTGTTCGCGATGGGCGCGGGCGCCCGCCTCATGGGCGCGGCGGACGCCGCGATCAGCCTGCTCAGCGACGCGCTGGACGCCCTCCCGGGCGACGACGCGCTGATCAGCCGCGCCCACGCGCAGCTCTCGATCGCCTACGCCGAGTCCGGGATGCCCGAGGAGGCCCGGCGGCACGGGCTCGACGGGCTCGCGCTCGCCGCGCCCGTCCGCGACGGCAACGCCGAGGGCCTGTGCTGGCTCGGGCTCGGCGTCGCGTCCCTGTACGCCGGGGAGCCGCTGCGCGCGCTGCGCGAACTGGAGACGGCCCGCGAGATCTACCGGACGCGCGGCATGCCGCTGCGCGAGGCGTGGTGCCTGCCCCGGATCGTCGTCGCGCACCTGCGGCTCGGCCGCCCCGCCGAGGCCGCGGACGTCGGGACGCGGGCCGCCGCGCTGTTCGGCGAGATCGGCGACGAGCACCTCGGCGGACGCGTCCTGTCCCTGCTCGCCGTCGCCCTGGACGAGCTGGGCCGTCCCGAGGAGGCCGCCCGCGCCCGGGAGGCGGCCGAGACGCCGTGGCGCCGGTCCGGCCTCCTCCTGGACGTCCCCGACCAGCGCCTCGTCGAGAACAGGACCCCGGTGCGGCCCGACTGACCCCTGAGGACCGTCAGTCGAGGCTGCTGACGTCGTCCGGCCCGACCTCCTCGAAGGCGCCGCCCCCGGGGAGGTCGTCGGACCAGTGCGGCAGCCACGCCTCGTGCGCGGCGCCCACGTGCAGGACGGGGAGCTTGCCGTCCGCGGTGAGGCCCGGCTCGTCGCCGCGGACGGCGCTGCCGAACGCGAGCACCGACGCGTAGTCGAGCCGGGCCGCGCCGTCCGGGCCCGCGACCAGGCAGGTGTGCCGCTCGCCGAGCGACGGGTCGGGCGGCATCGCGTTCCCGACGACCAGGCTGTTGGCGACCACCACCCACGCGCCGAGCGTGTTCACCTGGCGCTGCGCGCCCTGCTCCTCCCAGCGGAACCGCAGGATCGGCTTGGAGAAGATCGGCACCAGCAGGTGAGACGCCCCGGCCGCCATCAGCTCCCGGTCCCAGCGGTCCGCGCGGCTCAGGTCCTCGCAGATCAGGACGGCGAGCCGGCCGAGCGAGCAGTCCAGCAGCCGGACGGCCGCGCCGGGCGCGATGTCCTCCTCGGCCGTGCCCGCGCCCGGCGCGCCCGGCACCGCCCAGTCGCGCATCTGCCGCTCGCCCAGCACGAACGGGCTCAGCTTGTCCTGGACGAGCAGCTCCGCGCCCGTCCAGCGGTCGATGAGCACCGCCCGGTTCGGCGGTGGGTCGCCCCCGCCGAGCGGCCCCGACCCGAGCATGAGCAGCCGCAGCGGCGCGTCCCGGCGCGCGGTGTCGAACGCCGCCTCCTTCCACACCTCCAGCAGGCCGTCCGACAGGGTCGCCTCGGGCAGGACGGCGATCCGCGCGCCCGCCTCGTCCAGCCGCCGGACGATCGCCCGGATCCGCGCGCGGACGTCCGCGGTGTCGGCCGGGTCGAGCCGGTACACGGTGCGCGCGGCCCGCTCGGCGAACCCGACCCGCACCTCGTCGTAGGACTCCATCACCGGCGCGCAGCCGACCTCGACCGGCACGTCCGGGGACAGGTGCGGGTCGTGGACGGCGGGCAGCCGCGTGTGCTCGACCCTCTCCCACAGGTGCGGCGGGACGCGGTGGACGCCGAAGAAGTCGGGCAGCGCGCGCAGCCCCTCCGGGCGTCCGGGCAGGGCGCAGCGGGGGAGCAGCGCGCCGCCCGCCGCGCCGCTGTCGAACCGGCCCTCGACCAGGTACCGGACGGTGATCCCGGTCAGCGTGGACGCGTCGTGGAACGGCCCGAACGGGTTGGCGAGCGCGAGCGCGCCGTCCAGGGCGAGCAGCAGCGTGAACCGGCCGTGGTCGCCGCCCGCCGCGACGAGCGCGGCGGCCTCGGCCGGGTCGAACCCGGCGTCCTCGATGATCCGCTCGGTCAGGTCGTTCACGGTCCGCCGGACGCGGGCGTCCTCGTACCAGAGGTTCAGGGGCCAGGCCCGGTGCAGTCCGGCGGGCAGTTCGTCGTACAGGCGGACGAAGAGGTCCGCCGGGTCGGCCGGGTACTCCGCGGTCGCGGGCGGGTGCTCCGCGAGCCGATCCGTCATCTGCGCCCTCCGGGGGTGACAGCGCGCACTAGGGGGTCACCCGATGGTAGCCCCGGCGCGGTAAGGGTTTCGTGCCGTCCGGCGCTTCTGGAATGAGTCACTTGACATTCACTTGGCATCGACGGACAGTGGAGAGACCGGCGCGCGAGACCGGCCGGTCACCGCGCCCGGGCAGAACCTGAACAGCACCCCGGCAGCACCTCAACGGCACCCCGACAGAACAAGGACCAGAGACATGGCGACGACCTCGGCGACCACCCCGGCGATGGGCACGAGCGGCGGCAGGCTCGCCGAGGCCGAACGCCTGCTGGAGACCCTGGAGCACGCGAAGACGATCGAGGAGGGGCACTTCGGCGCGCTCGGCATGCTCATCACCGACGCCTCCCTCTGTGCGGACGAACCGGCGCTGACCGCCCTCAAGGACGGCCTCCAGTGGCTGTGCCGGACGCACTACCTCGACGTCCCGGCCCTCGACCCCGACCGGCGCGAGGAGCGGGGCCGGGTGCTCGGCCTCATCGACGTCGCGCACTGGGCGCTGCGCCGGATGCCGTCCGGCCTCCAGCTCGGCCTGCGCCCGGGCGGCCACGCGGCCCGCTTCCTGGTCGCCGTGGCCGCCCGTCCGGGCCGGTCCAACCGCGAGCTCGCCGCCGAGCTCGGCACCGACGACACCGAGATCAGCCGGGTCGGCCGCCGCCTGCTCGCCGCGGGCGTCGTGTGGCGGCGCAAGGAGTGGCGCAGCAACCTGTGGGACATCACGCCCCGCGGCCGCGCCTACCTGGACGAGATCGGCCTGCTCCCGGCCCCCGCCGACGGCGACGCCCCGGCCCCGGCGCCCGCGCCGTCCGGCCCGTCCCGCCGCGGCGTCGACCCCGACCCGGCCCCCACTCCCCGCCGCCGTCCCTGACCCGGCCGCGACGACGGCTCCCGACCACGGGCCACCCCGGCCGCGATATGCCCTGACCTGTGCCGTTACCCTTCGGGCGAGGACCGCAGAAGGAGGACGGCATGGCGGACGGGGACAGCACGCGGAGCGTCCGGGCGGGGCGGCCCGCCCCCGAGCAGTACACGCCCGAGCTGCCCGGCCCGACGTTCGCCGCGCACTTCCACCTGTCCGGCGAGGCCACCGGCCCCTACACCTACGGCCGCGACGCCAACCCCACGTGGACGCTGCTCGAGGACGCGATCAGCGAGCTGGAGGGCGGCGGCACCACGACGGTCTTCTCGTCCGGGATGGCCGCCGTGTCCGCCGCGATGCTGTCGCTGGTCGCGTCCGGCGACACCGTCGTCATGCCGGACGACTGCTACCAGACGACCCGCGCGCTGCGGGACCGCCTGGAGTCCTACGGGGTGCGCGTCCGCATGGCCCCGACCGCGGACGACGCGCAGCTCGCGCTCGTCGAGGGCGCCCGCCTGGTCTGGCTGGAGACGCCGTCCAACCCCGGCCTGGACGTCTGCGACATCGCCCGGATCGCCGCCGCCGCGCACGACGCGGGCGCGCTCGTCGCCGTCGACAACACCCTTGCGACGCCGTTCGGCCAGCGCGTCCTGGACCTCGGCGCGGACCTGGCCGTCGCCAGCGACACCAAGTCCCTGACCGGCCACGGCGACCTGCTGCTCGGCCACGTCACCGCCCGCGACCCGGAGCTCGCCGCCGCCGTCCGGACGTGGCGCAAGACCGTCGGCGCGATCCCCGGCCCGATGGAGGCGTGGCTCGCGCACCGGTCCCTGGCGACGCTCGGGCTGCGGCTCGACCGCCAGACCGCGAACGCCCTCGCCCTCGCGACCGCCCTCCGGAACGACCCGCTGGTCACCGGCCTGCGCTACCCCGGCCTCGCGAGCGACCCGGCGCACGCGGTCGCGTCCCGGCAGATGCGCCGGTTCGGCTGCGTCGTGTCGTTCACGCTCCCGTCGCGGGACGTCGCCGACCGCTTCCTGCGCGCGCTGCGCCTGGTCGGCGAGGCGACGAGCTTCGGATCGGTGCACAGCACCGCCGAGCGCCGCGCCCGCTGGGGCGGCGACGACGTCCCGCCCGGCTTCATCCGCTTCTCCTGCGGCATCGAGGACGCCGACGACCTGGTCGCCGACGTCCTCATGGCCCTGGACGCCGTCCGCTAGCCGCTCCTGAGGCACGCGGCGGACGCGGGCGGTCAGAAGCCGGTCTTGTGCGCCTGCGGTGACGGCCCGGTCAGCGCGACCGCCGACTCGGCCGTGTAGGCGAGGAAGGTGAAGCTCTCCAGCAGGTACAGGTGGACGCCGGACGCGTCGTGGCCCGTGTAGCCGATGGACAGGTCCTGGCCGAGGCTCAGCCGGTAGTCGCCGCCGCGCGTGCTCATCACGACGCCGCCCTCGATCGCCGGGGCCCAGATGATCCCGCCGTCCACCAGCTTGGCCAGGTGCTGGTACACCGGGTAGCCCTGGTCGGACGAGCGGGTCGCGGCCGTGTAGGCCTCCGATCCCAGGACCAGCGCGTACGGCCCCTCCACCCCGGCCAGCCGCAGCGTGGCGAGGGCCTCGGCGACCGTGTCGGGGTAGTGCGACGCCTCGGCGGGCAGCGGACGCGCCGGGGACACGGTCACGGCCTGGCCGGCGATCCCCGCGATGCGCCCCGGCGCGTAGCCGTGGAAGATCGCGCGGTCCTCGGCGAGGGCGAGCCGGGTGGCCGCGTCCTTGGCGGGCTGCCAGTCGGCGTCCTGGGCGCCGCGCTCCACGGCGTCCACGGCCTCGCGCGCGACGGTGAACGGGACGGTCAGCTGGACGACCGGACGGCTCGTCCGCAGCGCCGCCGTGACGCCCTCGGCGGGGGAGTCGGCCGGGTCGAGGTAGCCGGTGGTGACGGCCGCGAGTTCGGGCCCGGCCGCGTCCGGCACGTCCACCAGGCGGCGTCCGGCGACGCTGCGGGTGAAGGTGCGGCGGACCTCGTCCTCCAGGTCGGCCCAGGCGGCGGCGGAGACCGGCGCCAGTTCGCGGTGCAGGTTGTTCACGGTGTCTCCTTCAGGCAGCCGATGCCCAGCGACCCGAAGGGGTCGCCGGACGCCGTTCCGGGTGCCGCGCCGGCCACGGGCGGCGCCGGGACCGCGGCCGCCGCCCCCGGCCCGGACGCGGGCAGATCCGGGGGCGAGTCGAGGAAGTCGGTGGTCGGGACGTGGAACAGGCACCCGGTGACGGCGGTGGAGAAGTCCAGGATGCGGTCGGTGTTCCCGGCGGACGTGCCGAGGAACATGTTCCGCAGCATCTCCTCGGTCGTGTCGGGCGTGTGGCTGTAGCCGATGAAGTAGGTCCCGAACTCGCCCGTCCCGGCGGCGCCGAACGGCATGTTGGCGCGCAGGATCTGCCGCTGCGTGCCGTCCGGGTCCGTGACGGTGTTCACGGCGACGTGCGAGTCGTCCGGCTTGGACGCGTCGTCGAGTTCGATGTCGGACAGCTTGCGGCGTCCGATCACCAGTTCCTGGGCCTCGACCGGCAGCGCGTTCCATGCGGGGAGGTCGTGCAGGTACTTCTGGACGACCACGTAGCTTCCGCCCGCGAACTCGGGGTCGTCCTCCTCGGACACGAGCGCCGAGCGGTCCGCGAGGGGCCCGCCGGGGTTCTCGGTGCCGTCGACGAACCCGAGCAGGTCGCGCTTCTCGAAGTACCGGAAGCCGTGCACCTCGTCCTGGACGGTCACCGCGCCGCGCAGCCTGTCCATGATCTGCGTGGCGAGCTCGAAGCAGAGGTCCATGGTGCGGGCGCGGATGTGGAACAGCAGGTCGCCCGGTGTGGACGGCGCGCGGTGCCGGGGGCCGTCGAGCTCGGCGAACTCGTGCAGCCCGGCCGGGCGGTTCCCGGTGAACAGCCGGTCCCAGGCGGCCGACCCGATGCCGGTCACGCAGGTCAGGATGCCCTCGGGGACGCGGAACCCGACCGCCCGGACCAGCCCGGACAGGTCGGCGAGCAGTTCGTGCACCACCTGCTCGGCCCCGGCCTCGATGGTGACCACGAGGAACACGGCGGCGTCGGTGAGCGGCCCGACCACCGCCTGCGGCTCAGCTCGCACCGCCCGCGGCTCAGGTCGCACGGCCTGCGGCTCAGGTCGCACGGCCTGCGGCTCAGCTCTCACGGCCTGCGGCTCGGGTCGCGGGGGCAGCGGCTGGGGCTTCGGCGGCATGACGGCTCCTCGGTGATCGCGCGGGCCCTACGCCACTCTCTACCGCCACTCGCGGCTCTCCAACCCCAAGCCCCACCCAAGACACACGGATGCGTCAGGGAACTCCCCTTACCGCCCGGTCTGGACGGGGTGGACGAAAGTGGACGGCCAGTAACGGTCGTTGACACCTCCAGGGCCCGGAAAGAGTCTCGAAACGACGCGGGCGCCCCTCCGAAGCCCGCCGAGTCTCCCACTCCGGAGTTGCCATGACCTTCGTACGCCGTGCCACCGTCGCCCGCGGCGCCGTCGCCCTCACCGCCTCCGTCGCGCTCACCGCGGCGTTGGCCGCGTCCCCCGCCAATGCCGCGCCCGCCCGTTCGGCCGCTCCCGCAGTGGGTGTCTGCGCGGTGGGCTACTTCTGCGTGAACCTGATGAACGGGACGGTCGTCTCGGTTCCCCAGGGCTCGATCGGCCACTGGAGCCCGCCCCTGCTGGCCGGTTCGATCGTCAACGCCACCAAGGTCACGTACTGCGAGGTCCTCGGCTCCGGGATCCTCTCCTTCGGCAGCCTCGGCGCGGGCCAGTCCCAGACGGGTCCGGTCTACATCGACGAGGCCGGCCCGGGACCTGCCTGCCCCGTCTGAGGTCGAAATCGGCGGAGCGGTGCGTCCCTCGGGGACGCACCGCATCACCTACGGCCCGTCGATGCTCAGTCCGTCGATGCTCAGCCCGTCGAGGCTCAGCCCGCCGCGCGCTTCACCGGTTCGGTGATCCGGGCCTCGGCGGCGTCGGTCGGCTCGGTCAGCGCGAACGCGGTCGGGGCGGATCAGCCCCAGGCGCCGGCGATCTGCCGGGTGGTGGCGTTGAGCCGGTTGAACAGGTTGGTGACGCTGATCATCATGACGATCGCGGCGAGCTGCTTCTCGTCGTAGTAGGTGGCGGCGGCGTCCCAGATCTCGTCGCTGACGGCGTCCGGGCGGTCGGCGAGCCGTGTCGCGGCCTCGGCCAGCTCCAGCGCCGCGCGCTCCTCGTCGGAGAAGTAGGGGGCCTCGCGCCACGCGGCGGTGGTGGCCAGCTTGTCCTCGCTGACGCCCGCCTTCCGGCCGCCCTTCACGCCGGCGTCGACGCACGCGCTGCACCCGTTGATCTGGCTGACGCGCAGGTGCACCAGTTCGAGGGTCTGCTCGTCGACGCCGCCGGTGTGGACGGCCTTGAAGATGTCCAGGATCGGCTTCATCGCGCCGTCGAGCACCTGGGCGGGGTTCTGCATCCGAGCCTGCATGTCGTTCTCCTCTGTGGTCCTTCCGGCCCGTCCCGTGTTCCCGGGGGGCATGGCTCCATCACAGCCGGGACGGGCCGCCGGGACGACCCCCGTGGGACACCGTGGGACAGCTGGTACGGTCACGACCAGCCAGGACTCGAACCGGGAGACTTCCGGCGAGGTGGGACAGAGCGGCGGGGATCGCGATGGTGGTGGAACGGCGGACGACGGACCCTCAGGCCGAACTGGCCGGACGGCTGCGGGCGATCCAGGACCTCTCCGGACGCGGCGTCCGCGCCCTGGCGCGGGACACCGGCCTCAGCTCGTCCTCGCTGTCGCGCTACCTGAGCGGCCAGAGCGTGCCGCCGTGGCCCGCGGTCGTCGAGCTGTGCCGCCTGGTGAAGCGCGATCCGCGTCCGCTGCGTCCGCTGTGGGAGCGCGCCGGGAGCCCGCTGCCCGCGCCGCCGAAGACCAGCCGCCAGGTGCCGCCGCCGTCGCCGCCCGCCGGGGCGCCGCGCCCGCCGCGCAACGACCTGCCCCGCGACGTGCCCGACTTCACCGGACGCGGGGACGCCCTCGCCGGCGTCCTCGCGGCCGTCGAGGGCGACCGGCTCGTCGCGATCGACGGGATGCCGGGCGTCGGCAAGACCTGCCTGGCCGTCCACGCCGCGCACACCCTCACGGCCGCCTACCCGGACGCGCAGCTCTACCTCGACCTGCACGGCTTCACCGAGGGACGCGAGCCGCTCGACCCCGACATGGCGCTGCGGACGCTGCTCGCCGCGCTCGACGTGCCGTCCGAGAGGATCCCGCAGACGGGCGGTGTCGAGCCGCTCGCCGCGTTCTGGCGTTCGGAACTGGCGTCCCGGCGCGCGGTCGTCGTCCTGGACAACGCCGCCGGGGCCGACCAGGTCCGCCACCTGCTGCCCGGCGCGGGCCCCTCGGTCGCGCTGATCACGAGCCGCAACCGCCTGCTCGGCCTGGACGAGGTCCCGCCGGTGTCGCTGGACGTGCTGTCCCCCGAGGAGAGCGCCGAACTGCTGGCGCGCGCGAGCGGCGAGGCGGGCCGCCCGGAGGGGCGCCTCGCCCGCGAGCCCGAGAACACCGCCGAGGTGCTGCGCCTGTGCGGCCACCTGCCGCTCGCGCTGCGCCTGGCCGCCGCCCGCCTCCGGCACCGTCCGGGCTGGACGGTCGGCGTCCTCGCCGAGCGCATGGCGGAGGGGCCGGGCGAGTTCGACCGGGCGTTCGCGATGTCGGTCCGGCAGCTGGACCGGTCGCAGCGCCGCTTCTTCCGCCTGCTGGGCCTGCTGCCCGGTTCGTCCTTCGACGAGTACGTGGCGGCGGCCGTGGCGGACGTCCCGCTCCGCACCGCGCGGACGATCCTGGAGGACCTCCTCGACGCCCATCTCGTCCAGCAGCCGTCCGCGGGCCGCTACCGGCTGCACGACCTCGTCCGGGAGCACGCCCGCCGCGCCACCGCCGAGCACGACGCGCAGGACGACCGTGACCGGGCCGTCCGGCGCGTCCTCGACTACTACGTCCACGCGGCGGCGGCCGCCGAGTCCGTGATGCCCCACCTGTCCCGCGGCCGGGCGCCGCGCGCGGGCGAGGCCCCGGCCGAGCTCCCGGCCTTCACGCACAAGCACCAGGCGCTCTACTGGTACGTCACCGAGTACACGAACCTGATGGCCGTCTTCGACACGGCGGTCTCGGCCGGAGCCGACGTCCATGCCTGCGAACTGCCGCGCTTCATGCACGCCTTCTTCGCGCGCCGGTGCGGGACGACCCACCTCAACGTCCTGTTCGAGCGCGCCCTTTCGGCCGCCGAGCGCCTGGACGATCCGCTCCGCATAGCCGAGGCCCACAGCGACCTCGGTTTCGCCCGTTACAACGCGGGCCGCATGCCCGAGGCGCACGCGGCCTATGCCGCCGCCGAACCTCTGATCGCCGCGACGGGTGACACCTGGGCCGAGGCCGAACTGGCCATGCGCCGTGCCTTCCTCCTCTGGGACGAGGGCAACGCGCAGGAACCCCTGACCCTCTTCTGCAAGGCCGCCGCCCTCTACGACTCCATCGACTCCGTCACGGGCAAGGCCCATGCGACGGCCAACGAGGCCTGGGCCCTCCTCCAGCTGGGCTACCGGGACGCCGCCGCCACCCGGGCGCGCGAGGCCCTCGACCTGACCGCCTCCGACCCGGCCTGGCCGTCCACCCTCACGGCGCTCCTCACCCTCGGCGTGGCTCTCGCCCCCGAGCGTCCCGACGAGGCCACCGGCCACCTCACCCGGGCCCTGGACCTGGCCCGCGAGGACAACCACAGGCACAACGAGGCCTGGTGCCTCAACTGCCTCGGCGTGGCCTACCGCCAGATGGGCCGCTACGACGAGGCCCTCGCCGGCCACCGCCGGGCGTTCGCCCTGCTCGACGAGCTCTTCGAGGAGCACTGGAAGATCCACTTCCTCAACGGCTACGGCGAGACCTGCCGTCTCGCGGGCCTCCCCGACGAGGCGCTGCGCCTCCACCGCCAGGCCCTCCGCCTGGCCCCCGAGGTCGGCTACCGCCACGAGGAGGCCCTCGCCCACGAGGGCATCGCCGCCGTCCTCGCCGACACCGACCCCGCCAGCGCCGCCGAACACCGCGCGGCCGGCCGGGCCCTCCTCCAGCCCTCCTGAGCCTGGGGGATCTTGTCCGCCTTTCGTGCTGATTGCTAATTTTGCGGCTTCGTGAGGCTGAAGCGCGTCGTGGGAGAGTCGGCAAGGAATGATCAGAAGGAGGGCCCCGCTCGTCGTCGGAACGCTGGCGGCGGCCGGGCTCCTGGTGTCCCCGGTGACGCGGGCCCAGGTCGCGGGGGCGGCCCCGGACGACGCGCCGTGCGCCGTCCCGTCCGGAAGGGCCTGGTGCGACCGCGCGCTGCCCGTCGAGCGGCGGGCGGACGCGCTGGTCGCGGCGCTGACCGGCGAGGAGAAGATCGCACTGCTCGCGGGGGACGACCTGGTCGGGCCGTTGCGGGCGGCCGACGACGCGCGGTTCCGCGCGGGAACGGTCCACGGCGTGCCGCGGCTCGGGATCCCGGACCTGTACCTGGTGGACGCCGGGTCGATGGGCGTGAAGCAGGGACCGAACACGGCGCTGGCGTCCGGGCTGTCCCTGGCGGCGACCTTCGATCCGACGGCGGCGGGACGGGCGGGCGCCGTGGTCGCCGACGAGGCCGTCCACCATGGGAACGACGTCGTCCTCGGCCCGGCGGTCGACCTCATGCGGACGGCCCGGAGCGGCCGCGCGTTCGAGGCGTACGGCGAGGACCCGCTGCTGTCGTCGCGCATGGGCGCGTCCTGGATCCGGAGCGTCCAGGCCAGGGGGTTGATCGCGCAGGTCAAGCACTTCCCGGCCAACAACCAGGAGGCCGACCGGTACTCGGTGAACGCGGTGGTGTCCGAGCGGGCGCTGCGGGAGGTGTACCTGCCGCCGTTCGAGGCGGCGGTCCGCGACGCCGGGGCGGGCAGCGTCATGTGCGGGTACAACCTGGTCAACGGCCTGCCGAGCTGCTCCAACACCCCGCTCCTGGACGGCGTCCTGCGCAGGCGGTGGGGTTTCACCGGTTTCGTGGTCAGCGACTGGATGCGCGGCGCGAAGAGCACCGAGGGGTCCATGAAGGCCGGGCTCGACCTGGAGATGCCGATCGGGGTCCAGTACAGCCCGCCCGCGCTCGGCGCGGCCCTGCGCGACGGGAAGGTCACCTGGACGGACGTGGACGCGCGGCTCCGGGCCAGGTTCCGGACGCTGCTGGCGTTCGGGGTGTTCGACCGGGCCCGTCCGGTCAACGACGGACGCGTCGACCGCGCCGCGCACGACCGCACCGCGCAGCAGCTGTCCGAGCAGGGGATCACGCTGCTGAAGAACGCGGGCGGCGTGCTGCCGCTGAAGACCGGCGCCGGGATCGCGGTGATCGGGAAGCCCGCCGCGCAGGTGCGGTCGGCGACCGGGTCGGCGTACGTCAAACCCGTGTCGGCGGTCACACCCCTGAAGGCCCTGACCACGCGCGCCGGGACCAGGAACGTGACCTACCGGGACGGCACGGACGTCGCGGCGGCCGTGAAGGCGGCCCGGGCCGCGAAGGTCGCGGTGGTGTTCGCCGCCGACGCGCGCGCCGAGGACGCCGACGTCGCGTGCCTGGCGCTGCGCTGCGGCGACGGCAGGCTCGGCGACCAGGACGCCCTGGTCACGGCCGTCGCCAAGGCCAACCCGAACACCGTGGTCGTGCTGCAGACCGGCGGGCCGGTGCTGACGCCGTGGGCGGGCAGGGTCCGGGGGATCATGGAGTCCTGGTACGCGGGCGGGCCGGGTGGGACGGCGATCGCGCGCGTCCTTTTCGGTGACGTCGACCCGGGCGGGCGCCTCCCGGTCACTTTCCCCGCCGCCGAGAAGCAGGCCCCGACCAGTGGTGATGCGACCCGGTACCCGGGTGTCGGGGGCGCCGTCCGCTACAGCGAGGAATTGCTGGTCGGATACCGGCACTACGACGCCAAGGGCCTTGTTCCGGCATTCCCGTTCGGGCACGGGCTCTCCTATACCGGATTCAAGTTCACCGGCCTGAAGATGTCGCCGACCGGGGTGAGCGTGACCGTCACCAACACCGGCAGGCGCCGCGGCTACGCCGTCCCGCAGCTCTATCTTGGGCTGCCGTCCAGCAAGGCCGTCCCGGAGCCCGCCAAGCAGCTCAGGGGCTTCGGGAAGGTCTCGCTCGCGCCCGGGGCGTCCGCCCGCGTGACCTTCCCCCTGGACGCCCGCGCCTTCTCCTACTGGAACACGACGACGCACTCCTGGCAGCAGGTGAAGGGATGCGCGAAGGTGATGGTCGGAACTTCTTCGCGGGCCGTCTCGCTCACCGGGAATCTTTGCTGAGAACGGCGCGAAACAGCGGTACAAAAGAAACGACAACGGCGGCCGATCGGCCGCCGTTGTCGTTTCGAACGTGGAGCGGATGACGGGAATCGAACCCGCGTAGCTAGTTTGGAAGACTAGGGCTCTACCATTGAGCTACATCCGCGTGGGTGAGGCATCGCCTCGTCCGTGACCGTAGCGTACCGGGTTTTCCGGGTGGTTGTCGCTTCGATAACGGGTGAGGAAGGCGGAGGCCCGTGGGCCCCGCCTCGCCTCGTCCGTCGGGCTGGCCGGATTCGAACCGGCGACCCCCGCCACCCAAAGGCGGTGCGCTAGCCAAACTGCGCTACAGCCCGCAGCGCGCAGCAGTCTATCCCGTTCCGCGGCATGGGCGCAGAGATGCGGAGGTGAGTGATGTATCTCCACGAGTAGATCATCCCTCTTTGGGGCTTTTAGCTGGTTGATGGGGTGATGGTGTCGCCTGGGGGTATGGACCGCGTGAGGCGGGTTCGTGGCGGTCACCGAGGGGGAGATCATGAAGGCTGTCCAGTTCCGGGAGGCCGGCAGGCCGCCGGAGGTCGTCGAGGTTCCGGAGCCCGAGCCCGGCCCCGGGCAGGTCCTGCTGAAGGTGACCGCGGCCGGGGTCTGCCACTCGGACTTCGTCGTGATGCAGAGCCCGGCCGAGCTGGGCATCGGGCTGCCGCTGACGCTCGGCCACGAGGGCGCGGGCACGGTCGCGCGGCTCGGCGCGGGCGTCACGGGCCTGGACGTCGGCGAGTCCGTCGCCGTGTACGGGCCGTGGGGCTGCGGGACGTGCCCGGAGTGCGCGCAGGGCAAGGAGAACTACTGCCGCCGCGCCGCGGCCCTCGGGATCCGTCCGCCCGGGCTCGGCGCGCCCGGCGCGATCGCCGAGTACCTGCTGGTCGACGCGCCGCGCCACCTCGTCCCGCTCGGTGATCTCGACCCGGTGAAGACCGTCTCGCTGACGGACGCCGGGCTCACCCCGTACCACGCGATCAAGGGCGCGCTGCCGCGGCTCGTGCCGGGCAGCACCGCCGTGGTCATCGGCGCGGGCGGCCTCGGGCACGTCGGGATCCAGCTGCTCCGCGCCCTGTCCTCGGCCCGTGTGATCGCCCTGGACGTCTCGGACGCGAAACTGGAGCTCGCCAAGGAGGTCGGCGCGCACGAGGCCGTGAAGTCCGACGACAAGGCCGTCGCGCGCGTCCGCGAGCTGACCGGCGGGTTCGGCGCGCAGGCCGTGTTCGACTTCGTCGGCGCCCCGCCCACCACCGCGATCGCCACGGGCGTCGCGAGCACCGAGGCGGACGTCGCGATCGTCGGCATCGGCGGTGGTACGGCCACCGTCGGGTTCGGCGCGATCGCCTACGACGCGTCCGTCCGGTCGCCGTACTGGGGCAGCCGGTCCGAGCTGGTCGAGGTGCTCGACCTGGCCCGCGCCGGCGCGGTGGACGTCCACATCGAGACCTACTCGATCGACGAGGCGCCCACCGCCTACCGGCGGCTCCATGACGGCGAGATCAGCGGCCGCGCCGTCATCGTCCCGAACTGAGCAGGCGCCCGGACGGGCCGGGTCGGGTCAGGGCGCGAGGACGTCAGGGCGCGAGGACGTCCCGGACGGTCCGCTCCGCCACCCTCAGCGCCTCGGACAGCGCCTCCACGCGCCGTCCGCCCGCGTTCGCGACCGGGCCGCGCCCGCCCGCGCCGCCGCCGACCACGCGCGCCGCGTCCGCCAGAAGATCGCGCGCCTCGACGCCGAGCGTCCCCGAGACCGCCGCCACCAGCAGCGCCCGGCCGTCGGAGACCGTCCCGAGGACGACCGCGCCCGGACGGCGCAGCAGCCCCGCGGTCTCCGACGCCAGCCCGCGCAGCGACTCCACCGGGACGCCGTCCACCCGCGCGGAGACGACCGGGACGTCTCCGGACACCGACGCTGACGCGGACACCGACGCGGACGCCGCCAGCCGCGCCGCCCGGGACGACAGGTCCGCCGCGCGCAGCGCCGACAGCTCGCGCTCCGCCTCCGCGAGGGTCGCGAGCCGCTGCCGCAGCCGGTCCGGCGCCTGGTCCGCGGGGACCGACAGCAGGTCCGCCAGCTCCCGCAGCAGCGCGCCCTGGTGGTCATGGTGCCGCAGCGCGTCCGGGCCGGTCAGCGCCTCGACGCGCCGCAACCCGGACCCGACCGACGACTCCCCGAGCAGGTGCACGGGACCCGCCTGCGCGCCGTGCCCGACGTGCGTGCCGCCGCACAGCTCCCGGGACGCGTCGCCGATGTCCACGATCCGCACGCGCTCGCCGTACCGCTCGCCGAACAGCGCGACCGCGCCCGCCGCCTCCGCCGACGCGCGGTCCGCCTCCCAGACCCGCACGTCCGGATCGTCCAGCAGGTAGTCGTTCACGAGCGTCCGGACCGCCGCCAGCTCGCCGTCGGTGACCGCGCCGAAGTGCGCGAAGTCGAACCGCAGCCGCCCGGGCTCGACGCGCGAGCCGCGCTGCGCCGCGTGGTCGCCGAGGACGCGCTTCAGCATCGCGTGCAGGACGTGCGTCGCGCTGTGGGACCGCGCGGTCGCCGCCCGCCGGTCCGCGTCCACGACCGCCTCCGCCTCCTCGCCCACGCCGACCTCGCCCGACACGACCCGGACGGTGTGGACGTGCAGCCCGTCCAGCCCGAGCCGCGTGTCGAGCACGTCGAGCGTCCCGGACGGCGTGACGACGCGTCCGGTGTCGCCGACCTGTCCGCCCGCCTCCGCGTAGAAGGGGCTTTGGGACAGCACCAGCTCCACCGTCGCGCCCTCGTGCGCGCGCGTGATCTCGGAGCCGTCGAGGAGCGCGACGACGCGTCCTTCCGCGGACGTCCTGTCGTAGCCCACGAACGTGGTCCGGCCGTGCCGCGCGAGGACGCCCCGGTAGAGGTCCTGCCGCGCGACCGCGTCCCCCTTGCGTCCCTGGCCCGCCGCGTGCGCCTGCCTGCGCTGCGCCTCCAGGAGGCGGCCGAACTCGTCCTCGTCCACCGACAGGCCCGCCTCGCGCGCCGCGTCCAAGGTCAGGTCGATGGGGAAGCCGTAGGTGTCGTGCAGCTCGAACGCCGTCCGCCCCGGCAGCGACCCCGCCCCGGTCTCCGAGACCCTCGCGATCGCCGACTCCAGCAGCCGTGAGCCCTGCCGGAGCGTCCGGTCGAACCGCTCCTCCTCCGCCGCGACGACCCGCTCCACCAGCGGACGGCCCGCGACCAGTTCCGGCCAGGAACCGCCGAGGCCGCCGACGACGCGTCCGGTGAGGTCCGCGAGCAGCGGGCCCTCGATCCCGAGGAGCCGCGCGTGCCGGATCGCGCGGCGCAGCAGCCGACGCAGCACGTACCCGCGCCCGTCCCCGGACGGCAGCACGCCGTCCGCGATGAGGAACGCCGCCGTCCGCGCGTGGTCGGTCACGATCCGCATGGACCTCGCGACGTCGCCGCCGTGCCGTCCCGGGTACTCCCGTCCCGCCCGCTCCTGGACGAGCCGGAACGCGGGCAGCAGCATGTCCGTCTCGCAGACGGTGTCGACGCCCTGGAGGATCGCGGTGAGCCGCCCGAGCCCGAGCCCGGTGTCGATGTTCTTCGCGGGCAGCGGCCCGAGGACCTCGTAGCCGTCCTTGCCGTCGCCCGCGCCGCGCAGGCTCTCCATGAACACCAGGTTCCAGAGCTCCTGGAAGCGCTCGCCGTCCACCGCCGGGCCGCCGTCCGGCCCGAACTCCGGTCCCCGGTCGTAGTGCAGCTCGGAGGACGGCCCGCAGGGCCCGGGCACGCCCATCGACCAGTGGTTGTCGACCATGCCGAGCCGCTGGATCCGGTCCGCCGGAACCCCGAGGCTCCGCCAGATCGCCTCCGCCTCGTCGTCGTCGCGGAACACGGTCACCCAGAGGCGGTCCCGGTCGAGGCCGTAGTGCCCGGTGAGGAGCTCCCACGCCCACGGGACGACCTCGCGCTTGAAGTAGTCGCCGAACGCGAAGTTCCCGAGCATCTCGAAGAACGTGTCGTGCCGGGTCGTCCGGCCCACGTTCTCGATGTCGACGGTGCGGACGCACTTCTGCACCGACATCAGCCGCCGGTGCTCGGGCACGCGTTCGCCCAGGTAGCAGGGCTTGAACTGGTTCATCCCCGCGTTCGCCAGCAGCAGCGTCGGATCGTCCGGCACCAGGGGGCCGGACGGCACGCGCACGTGGCCGCGCTCGCGGAAGAAGGTCAGGAAGGTCGAACGGACGTCATCGGACAGCATGGTGAACCCTCACGAGGTGGTCGGGACAGCGGCGCACACCGCCGAGCCGGACCGCGCGTCGCGCGTTCTCCGGCTCGGCGCGGCTAGCTCGCCGTCCCACCTCGTGAAGGTCCATCGTCCTTGCGTTCTGCTCCGTGCGGGCGTCCAGGTGCCGTCCAAGGTAACAACCGGAATCCCGATCCCGCACCCCGGTACTCCCGTCCGGACGCCCGTATCAGCCGGCGGCCTGCCCCGTCCGGGCCGGTTCCTGCCGTTCGTCGTAGGAGGCGCGGGCGGCGTCGATCTCGTCGCCGTGCGCGGCGGTCCACACGATGATCGGCTCGATCGCCTCCAGCATCGTCCGGCCGAGCCCGGTCAGCGTGTACTCGACGCGCGGCGGGATCTCCGGGTGGACGGTCCGGATGACGAAGCCGTCCCGTTCGAGGCCGCGCAGCGTCACGGTCAGCATCCGCTGGCTGATCCCGACGCACTCGCGCTTCAGCTCGCCGAACCGCTTGGTGCGCTCGCCGAGCAGCGCGATGACCATCAGCGTCCACTTCTCGGCGACGCGGTCGAGGGTCTCGCGGGCGCGGCAGGCCTCGGGGGAGTGCTCGCTCAGGCCGCTGACGTCCATGGTTATCTCCGGGTGCGTGGGGCAGGTGAAAGTGCCTTCTTGTGGGGCTTCGCGAGGTTCTCGCAGGATGAAGGCGGTTCCTCGGAGGAACCGACTTACTTCCCAGAACCAAGGAGACACGATGACCACCGGACTTGTCGAGATCCCCGGGTACGTCGCGGGCACCTGGACGGTGGACACCGTCCACTCCACCGTCGGGTTCGCCGTCCGGCACCTGATGATCAGCAAGGTGCGCGGCCGGTTCGGCGACTTCGACGCGACGTTCACGACCGGGACGGATCCGCTCGACTCCAGCGTCACCGCGACCGTCCGGATGGGCTCGGTCGACACCGGCAGCGCGCAGCGTGACGAGCACCTGCGCGCCGCCGACTTCTTCGCCGTGGCCGACCACCCGACCATGACGTTCCGCTCGACCGGCCTGCGCCCGGCCCGCGGGCAGGGCCGGTTCGAGCTCGACGGCGAGCTGACGATCAAGGGCGTGACCAGGCCCGTCACCTTCGACCTGGAGATCGGCGGGTTCGGCCCGGACCACTTCGACCCGGACGGCCGGGGCGCCCGCGCCGGGTTCACCGCGTCCGGCGTGATCGACCGCACCGAGTTCGGCGTGGACACCAACATGCCGATCCCCGGCGGCATGGGCCTCGGCGAGAAGGTCGAGGTCACCCTGGAGATCGAGGCCGTCCTGGCCACCGGCGCCTGACCGCGCCCCTCACCGGCGCGCGTCCACGAGGGCGGCCAGCTCGGCGAGGCTGACGACGCGCGGGACGCCGACGGCGGAGCCGATGCCGGTGCCGGTGCCGGAGCCGGTGCCGGTGTCGGCACGGTCGAGCCAGACCCCGGTGAGACCGGCCGCCGCCGCCCCCCGCGCGTCGGTGTCGAGCCGGTCCCCGACGTGCAGGACGGCCCCGGGCGCCTGCCCCAGCCGGGCGCACGCCGCCGCGAAGATCGCCGCGTCGGGCTTGGCCACCCCGGCCTCCTGCGACGCGATCACGCAGTCCGCGACGTGGGAGAGGACGCCGATGTGCTCCAGCTTGGCCCGCTGCGCCGCGCCGTCCCCGTTCGTCACGATCCCGAACCGCAGCCCGCGTGCCGCCAGCTCCTCGAACGCGGGCCCGACGTCCGGGTAGGCCGTCCAATGCGCCTTGTAGCGGACGCGGTAGCCGGCGAGCCAGGCGTCCGCCGTGGCGTCGTCCCACCCGGGGTGCCCGAGTTCGCCCGCCAGAGCGATGGCGCGGCCCCGCCGCTGCTCGGTCTGCGTCAGCTCGCCTTGGACCATGCGCAGGACGAACGCGTCGGTCAGCTCGGTCCAGCGGCGCTCCACGAACGCGGCGTCGGCGTCCGGCCAGCACTCCGTGGCGGCGCGGACGGCCGCCGTGTCGTGGTCGAGAAGCGTCCCGTCGAGATCGAACAGGACGGCGGCGATGCTGGTGCCCATGGGAGATCTCCTTTCCGGCCTCCATTCTGCGAAATTCGGATGACCGTGTTCCCGGATTTCTGGAACCCTCCCAAAGGTGAACATCACGGGGGATTTCGAGATCCATCTGACGGTCGCCGAGCCGGACGCGCAGCGGGCGCGCGAGGCCGCCGCGGCACGCGGACTCAAGCTCACCCTGATCGAGCTCGCCCGCGGCCGGACGCCCGTCCAGCCGATGCTGAGCCTGCGCCGGTCCGGCGCCCGGGACGAGGTCCTGGCCGCCGCCGGACGCGCGGCCGCCGACCTGCGCGGCGACGGCCTGCGCGTCGTCCGCGTCAAGGTCGAGGCCGCGCCCTGGAACGACGGCGTGCCGCGCACCGACGCCGAGGGCGACGCGCTCGGCTCCTACTTCGAGCACCACGTCAAGCTGCTGCTCACCCCGGACGCCGACCTCGCCGCCCTCGCGGACGCCGCGACGGCGCACGGCGCGCACGTGTCGCGCAACGCCCGGCGCGTCCGCCCGGACGGCCGTCCCGAGCGGTTCGTCACGCAGCGCTGCCACCGCGTGGGCGCCCCTGCCGCCGCCGCCCGCCTCGACGCCCTGGTCACCGACCTGCGCGCGGCCGGTCACACCATCGTCGAGGTCGAGCGCGAGTACGTCGTGCACGACGACACGCCGTCGCTGGACGACGGCTGGATCACCGAGGAGTCACGATGAGCTGGGACGACCTGCCCTGGGGCCCCTGGCCCGCCACCACGCGCCTGCCGAGGGAGCCGCTGGACGAGGAGACCGCGCGCCGCCTGCGGATCCCCCCGACGGTCCGCACGGTCACCGGCGCCGAGCAGATCCCCGTGTTCGACCCGGCGATGCAGCACCACCACCGGGGGATACGGCCGAGCGAGCCCCGGTTCGACGACGAGGCGGGCGGCGCGCGCTGGTACGCGGCGCGGCGCCGGGCGCTCGACCACGTCCTCGCCGGGGTCGCCGCGTCCAGGTGGGCGGAGAACCTGATGCTGCGCGGCAGCATGCTCCTGCGCGCCTGGTACGGCCGGGCGGCACGCGACCCGGGCGACCTGGACTTCGTGCTGCGCCCGTCGACGTGGGGCGTGAACGAGAAGCGCACCGACGCCCTGCTGACCGGCGTCGCGCGGCAGGCCGAGCGCGTGTCCCGCGAGGACGCCGGCCGCGGCAAGCCGGTGCTCATCGACGCGGACGGCGCGGTCTGGTCCGACATCTGGACCTACGACCGCGTGCCCGGCCGCCGGATCGTCCTGCCGTGGACGGCCGAGGGCGTGCCCGACGGGACCGTCCAGATCGACTTCGTGTTCAACGAGACGCTGCCCTCCGAGCCGGAGGTCACCGTCGTCCCGCGCGCGGACGGCACCGGATCGGTGCGGCTCCTGGCCGCGACGCCCGAACTGTCGCTGGCCTGGAAGGTGTTGTGGCTGCACAGTGACGCCTACCCCGAGGGCAAGGACCTGTACGACGCGTGCCTGCTCGCCGAGCACACGTCCCTTTCCGGTGAGCTGCTGCTGAAGGTGCTCGAGCTCGCCGACGACTCCTACAGGAACGGGCCGGTCACCGAGCCGGGCTTCCGGGAGTCCTTCGCCGCGAATTTCCGGGAGTGCCTGGAGTACGTCGAGTGGGACGAGTTCCGCAAGGACCGTCCGAACATCGCGGAGTCGCCCCAGCCCTACGCCGACCGCCTGGTGGAGGCGCTCCGGCCCACGTTCGACGGGCTCCGGCAGAGCGCCCGGTGAGCAGGGTGAAGGCCCCCGGCGGGAGGAGGAACCGGGGGCCTTCTGGGAGGGATCGCGGCCCGGACCGTTCTGGGAGGTCCGGGCCGCGACCGGGGGGAAGGGATCAGCCGAGTCCGGAGCGGATGGCGGAGACCAGCTCGCCGTTGGAGGTGTCGCCGGACATCTCCCAGAAGAAGGCGCCGCCGAGTCCCTGGGACTTGGCGTAGCCCATCTTCCCGCCGATGGTGGACGGGGTGTCGTAGGACCACCAGTCGCTGCCGCACAGCCCGTAGGCCGTCCCGGCGACGACGCTGTCCACGGGGCACTTGGACTTCAGGACCTTGTAGTCGTCGATGCCCTGCTCGTAGGTGCCCGCGGCCGGTCCGGTCGCGGTGCCGCCGGGCGCCTTCTGCGTGACGCCCGTCCAGCCGCGGCCGTAGAAGCCGATGCCGAGCAGGAGCTTGCCGGACGGGATCCCGAGGCCCTTGAGCTTCGCGATCGTGTCGGTGCTGTTGAACTCCTTGATCGGGATGCCGTCATAGGAGGTCAGCGGGGAGTGCGGGGCCGTCGGGCCCTTGGCGTCCCACGCGCCGAAGTAGTCGTAGGTCATGACGTTGTACCAGTCGACGTACTGCGCGGCGCCGCCGTAGTCGGCCGCGTCCATCTTGCCGCCGGACGTGGCGTCCGCGGTGATGGCCGCGGTCACCAGCTGGGACGAGCCGAACCGGGCCCGCACGGCCGCGAGCAGGTTCCTGAACGACGCGAACCCGCTGGTGTCGCAGCTCAGCCCGCAGGCGTTCGGGTACTCCCAGTCGATGTCGATGCCGTCGAACAGTCCCGCCCAGCGCGGGTCGTTGAGCAGCTTGTAGCAGGAGTCGGCGAACGCGGCCGGGTTCTGCGCGGCCTGGGTGAAGCCGCCGGACCAGGTCCAGCCGCCGAACGACCAGATCACCTTGATGTTCGGGTACTTCTTCTTCAGCTCCTGCAACTGGTGGAAACTGCCGCGCAGCGCGCCGTTGTCCCAGGTGTCGGACGTCCCGTCCACGCTCTCGCCCGCGCCGTAGAAGCGGTCATAGTCGGCGTAGCTGTCACCGACGGCGCACTGCCCGTTGGTGACGTTGCCGAACGCGTAGTTGATGGTTGTGATCTTGCTCGCGGTGCCGCTCGTGTCGATGTTCCGGACGTGGTAGTTCCGCTGGTAGACGCCCCAGTCGGTGAAGTACCCCATGACCCTCGTCCCGCCGGACGGCGGGTTTCCGCCGCCGGAGTCGTCCGTGGTCACGGACACGGCGTTCGACGCGGGGGACACGTTGCCCGCAGCGTCCCGCGCCTTCACGGTGAAGCTGTACGCGGTCTTCGCCGTGAGGCCCGTGACGGTCGCGGACGTCCCCGTCACCGAGACGGCCTTGGCCGACCCCTGGTAGACGTCGTACCCGGTCACGCCGACGTTGTCGGTCGACGCCGTCCAGGACAGGCCGACCGTGGTGTCGGTCTTCCCGGTGGATCTCAGCCCGGACGGCGCGGTCGGCGGCTGCGTGTCGCCGCCGCCGGGCGGGGTGCCCGAGCCATCACAGGACGCGCCGTTCACGGTGCAGCCGGACGCCCAGCCCGTACCGCTCCCGTCGAAGCCGAAGCTCGTGGTCGCGCCCGCCGCCACCGACCCGTTCCAGGACGTGTTGGCGAAGGCGTAGTGGTCGCCGGTGCGGGTCTGCGTGGTGTTCCAGGCCGAGGTGACCGCGGTCCCGGACGGCAGGTCGAACTCCACCTTCCAGGCGCTGATCGCGGCGGACGTGCCGTTGGTGATCGTGCACGAGCCCTCGAAGCCCGTGCCCCAGTCGGAGGTCTTGGTGCAGGTGGCGGTGACGGCGCCGGCGGCCGCCGAGGGATGCGCCGCGGTGAGCGTCAGCCCCGCCGCGGCGGTGAGTGCGGACAGGACCGCGAGGACCCGTCGTCTTCCCGCTGTGGCCATGATTCTCCGTTCAGTCCGCGCCCCCGAACCAACAGGAATCTTGATAATTCTTAGGAAAGTTTCCTAAGAGTCGCCGCGATGTTAACCGCGCTGACCGGCCCCGGCAAGGGTCTTCCGGGCACCGGTTCGCGACGATCACGCTGGTCCGCCCCGCACGCTGCACCGGTCCGGAAGATCACTTCGGACGCGCCCGCACGCCGGGGGTCAGGAGCCGCCGAACCAGCCGGGGGCGTCCAGGCGCCACAGGTCGCCGGGCGTCATCGCCCGCAGGTCGGTCTCCAGGGCCCGCATCCGGTCGGGGCCGAGTTCCTCCGCCCAGCGCCCCCGGACGGCCTCGAAGATCGTCGCGGACCGGTCCAGCGCGTCCACGCCGAACGCGGTCAGCCGGACGATCTTGCGACGCGCGTCGGACGGGTCGGCGCCGCGCTCGACGTAGCCGAGCCGTTCCAGGGTGTCGACGAGCTTGCCCGCGGCCTGCTTGCTGACGCCGAGCCGCCTCCCGAGCTCGACGGCCGCGGTGCCGCGCGGCCCGATCGCCTGGAACACGAAGCCGTGCATGGGACGCAGGTGCGGATGGCCCTGTCTCGCCAGCTCGTCGTGCGTCTCGTCGATGATCTGCCGGAACGCCAGGAAGAGCCGGAGCGGCAGTTCCCAGCCGGGCGCGTCGTGGTCGGCGCTTGACATGAAAGACAACCTCGTTGACTATATGGACAACCCAGTTGTCTAAATTCTAGCGGGAGACCCCCATGACCGTGATCAGCGACACGACCGTGATCCGTGCTGCGACCGTGATCCGTGAGGCCGGGGCACGCCGTACCGAGACCCCGAACGGCGTCATGACGTCCCTGGCCACGCCCACCCAGGGCGGCACGTCCAGGCTCGCCGTGTGGAAGGTCGACGCGGCGCCCGGCGCGACCGGACCGCTGCACGTCTTCGACGAGGAGTCGGTGTGGACGTGCCTGGACGGCGGGGCGGCCTTCACCGTCGGCGACGACCGGATGGACGTCGCGCCCGGCGACACCATCGTGCTGCCGGGCGGCGTGGCCCGGCAGATGGTCGTCTCCCCGGACGGCTTCCGGGCCGTCGTCGCCGCGCCCGCCGGGGTCCTCGTCTCCACTCCCGTCCCCGTCGTGCAGGAGGGCTGCGACCTGGCCCCCAAGGGCGACGAGAAGATCGTCCCCTTCTGGGCCCGCTGACGTTCCGCACTCCGGCACCGGACGGAACGTTAGCGCGGCGAATTACCGTCGGCCGGAATGCGCCTCCCGGGGGTGTCCCAAACACAAGCGTGATCTAATCGTCGCTTTTCTCCCTCTTGTCCCACTCGTCAAGATCCGTTGATATTCGGACGTTCGCCGTATTTGCTCCGCGGCGACCCGTCCGGCCCTGCCGCCCGGACGTAGCTCTCGTGGCCGCGTACACCCGCCCGGGGCCGCGACGGATCTTGTGAAGGGACCTCATGGCCCTACGAAATGGGAGATCGTCCGGACGGACGGACCCGCGGGGCGTCGTGCCCACCCGGCGGAGCGGCCTGCTCGCCGGGCTGGGCGCGGCCGTGCTGGCCCTCGGAGCGGGCGCGGTCACCGCGCCCGCCCAGGCCGCGCCGAAGCCCGACGCCGCCAAGCCGTCCCGGGTGATCGTGCTGCTGAAGACGCCGTCCGCCAAGGACGCCCTCGTCGCCAGGGTGCGGGCCGCGGGCGGGACGAAGGTCACCGCCTACCGGGCGGTCCCGTCGTTCGCCGCGACCGTCTCCGCCGACCAGGCCATCGCCCTCGCGGGCGACCCCGCCGTCGCGGCCGTCGTGCCCGACACGAACGTGCCGGTCGCGCCCCCGTCCCCCAACCAGAAGCCGACCGCCCCGGTCAAGGGCATGGCCAAGGCGCAGACGGGGCAGTCCGCCCTGCCGCCCACGGTCTGCCCGTCCGACCCGAAGAAGCCCCTGCTCGAACCCGAGGCGCTCACGACCACCCGCGCCGGGCTCGCGCACCAGGCGGGCATCGACGGCACGGGCGTCACCGTCGCCTACATCGCCGACGGCGTCGACCCGAACAACCCCGACTTCGTCCGCGCCAACGGCAAGAAGGTCTTCACCGACTACCAGGACTTCTCCGGTGAGGGCCCGAACACGCCGACCGGCGCGGCCGAGGCGTTCGGCGACGCGTCCGCGATCGCCGCGCAGGGTCGCATGGTCTACGACGCGTCCGACTACGCGCACCCGACGCAGGGCATTCCGAAGGGCTGCACGATCCGGGTGCTCGGCATGGCGCCCGGCGCGTCCATCGTCGGGCTCAAGGCCGGCGGCGAGCTGATGCCGAACTCGGCCATCCTCCAGTCGATCGACTACGCGATCGGCAAGCACGTCAACGTGCTGAACGAGTCGTTCGGCTCGAACGTGTACCCCGACGACGGCAGCCGCGACACGATCAAGCTGTTCAACGACGCGGCGGTCCGCGCGGGCATCACCGTCACCGTCTCCACCGGGGACGGCGGCATCACCGGGACGCAGGGCAGCCCGTCCACCGACCCGAACGTGATCGCGGCCGCGGGCTCCACCGACTTCCAGAACTACCAGCAGACCGGGTACGGGGCCGCGCGCTTCGCCAAGCCCGGAAAATGGATCTCGAACAACGTCTCGGCGCTGTCGTCCGGCGGCATCTCCCAGGGCGGGCGCGTCCCCGACCTGGTCGCGCCGGGTGAGTCCGACTGGGCGCTGTGCACGCCCGACCCGTCCAAGTACGAGGCCTGCGTCGGCTACTCCGGCAAGCCCGCGTCCATCCAGCCGTTCGGCGGGACGAGCCAGTCCGCGCCGATGACCGCGGGCGCCGCCGCGCTGGTCATCCAGGCGTACCGGAACGCGCACCACGGCCAGTCGCCGTCCCCGTGGCTGGTCAAGCGGTTCCTCACCGGCACCGCGCACGACCTCGGCCTGCCCGGCCCCGAGCAGGGCGCCGGACTGCTGGACGCCAAGGCCGCCGTGGACGCCGCCCGCACCTACAAGGGCTCCGCGAACGTCGTCCCCGACATCACCCAGGCGACCCTGACCGGCACCCCCGGCGCGACGGTGGGCAAGAAGATCGCGTTCACCAACCACGGCACCACGTCCACCAAGGTGAGCCTCGGGACCCGGGCCTTCAGCACTAAGCAGACCGGCTGGCAGACCGTCCCGTTCAAGGCCGCGTCGCTGCCGACCATCCCGTACGCGACCAACGGCGCGCCGTGGTCCTACAAGAAGGTCACGTTCAAGGTCGCCAAGGGCACCGACGTCCTCGGCGTCTCGACCGCCTGGCAGGGCGTGAACGCGACGCAGCCGAACGGCTCCCTGCTCGGGCCCATCGTCCGGCTCACGCTGATCGACCCGAACGGCGCCTACGCGGCGAACTCGCGTCCGCAGGGCTCCAACGTCTCGGCGAACCACGCCTACGTCGACGTCCGCTACCCGGCCGCCGGGACATGGACGGCGATCCTGTACAGCCCGCAGTCCGGCGGCCAGTCGTACAGCGGACCGGTGCAGTTCGCGACGTCCGCGGGCAAGGCGGTCGCGCGCGGGACGGTCAGCCCGTCCACGCTGACGCTCAAGCCCGGCCAGACCGCGAGCGCCACGTTCCGCGCCAGGACCGACGGCACCCGCGGCGACCTCCCCGAGGCCGTCACGTTCCGGACGTCCGCGGGCCAGGCGGGATCGGTCGCGGCCGTCATCCGCACGCTGGTCCCGACCAAGGGCGGCAGGGGCACGTTCAGCGGGACGATCACCGGCGGCAACGCCCGCGCGTACACCCCGGGACAGACCTCGACGTACGCGTTCGACGTGCCGAAGGGACGCCACGACCTCGGCGTCACCCTGAAGCTCGCCCGCGACCCGAACGTCCTGGTCGAGGCCGCGCTCGTCGACCCGGACGGCCAGCTCATGGGCACCGGGTCCAACGCGCGCGACTTCAAGGACGACGGCACCCCGGTCACCGCGGGCACCCTCCAGGTGACCCAGGCCGACCCCGTGCCCGGACGCTGGCGGCTGACCGTCATCGTCGCCAACCCCGTCAGCGGCAAGGAGATCTCGCAGAACTTCACCGGGACGATCGGGTTCGACCAGGTGAAGGTCACCGGCTCCCTCCCGAAGGGCGCGAAGCTGCCCGCCGGGAAGGCCGCGACCTTCACCCTCACCTACGCCAACAACGGCGTCGCGCCCGTCCCGGTGCAGGTGAACCCGCGCCTCAAGGACTACGCCGACGTGACGCTCGCGCCGATCGGCTCGTCCCCGACCATCCCGCTGCCGATCACGCCGAGCACGTCCGTCCCGGCGTACCTCGTGCCGCCCGGCACGCGGGCGCTGTCGCTCGCCGCGCAGTCCAGCACCCCGGCGCAGGTCGAACTGCAGGGCCCGTCCGGCGAGCCGGACGTGTACGGCGACCTCGCCTCGGCGAAGAAGGGCGACCTGACCTCGATCGCCCGCGTCAGCGAGGCGGGCGGGCGGAACGTCCTCGCGCGCGGGTTCTGGTTCAGCTACGTCCAGCAGATCGGCCCGTTCTCGGGTCCGGCGCCGTCCGGTTCGAGCACGCTCGGCGCCGTGGCGAAGACCCAGCCGTGGGACACCACGGTGACGTCCCCGGCCGGTGACCCGTACAAGACGGCGATCACCGGGGACTTCACCCCGAACGGCACCCCGGTCGTCGTCCAGCCCGGCAGGAGCGGCAAGGTCGCGGTGACGATCACGCCGACCGCCAAGCCCGGCACGGTCGTGAACGGCGTGCTCTACCTGGTGACCTCGCCGGTGGGCGCGTTCAACGGCCTGCTCGGCCAGATCTACGGCGGCGGCGACGTCCTGACCGCGATCCCCTACTCCTACACCGTCGGCTGACACGCCGACCGACCAGGGAGGGCCGCTCCGATTCGGGGCGGCCCTCCCGCATCCCGGGTGCGGGCGTCAGGCGTGCAGGTAGGCCAGGACGGCGAGGACGCGCCGGTTGTCGTCCTCCGACACCGGCAGGCCGAGCTTGGCGAAGATGTTCGCGGTGTGCTTGGTGACGGCCTTCTCGGTGACGAACATCTTCCCGGCGATCGCGGCGTTCGACCGTCCCTCGGCCATCAGCTCCAGCACCTCGCGCTCGCGCGGCGTCAGCGCCTTCAGCGGCTCCTCGCGCGACCGGCGGGTGAGCAACTGCGACACCACGTCCGGGTCGAGCGCCGTCCCGCCGTCGGCGACGCGCCGCACGGCCTCCACGAACTGCTTCACGTCGGACACGCGGTCCTTCAGCAGGTAGCCGATGCCGCCCGAGCTGTCCGACAGCAGCTCGCGCGCGTACAGCTGCTCCACGTGCTGCGACAGCACCAGGACGGGCAGCCCCGGGATCGCGCGCCGCGCGTCCAGCGCGGCCCGCAGGCCCTCGTCGGTGAACGTCGGCGGCAGCCGGACGTCCACGACCGCCACGTCCGGGCGGTGCTCCAGCAGGGCCCGGCTCAGCGACGGCCCGTTGTCCACGGCCTCGACCACCTCGAACCCGTAGGCCGACAGCAGCCGGATCAGGCCGTCGCGCAGCAGTGCTAGATCTTCGGCGATGACAACGCGCACGGCAGCTCCATGGTCACGACGGTCGGCCCACCCTCGGGGCTGGTGACGGCCATGGTGCCGTCGAAGGCCGCCAGGCGGCGCGTGATGCCCCGCATCCCGGTGCCCCGCGAGGGATCGGCGCCGCCGCGCCCGTCATCCCCGACGATCATCACGAGCGCGGTGCCATTGTGCCGGACGTCCACCCACGCCCGCTCCGCGCCGGCGTGCTTGACGGTGTTCGCGAGCATCTCGGCGACCGCGAAGTACGCGGCGGACTCGACCGGGGGAGCGGCCCGCCCGGGGAGGTCGACGGTGACGTTCACCGGCAGCGGCAGGGTCAGCGCGAGCGCCTGGACGCCGCCGGGGAGGCCGCGCTCGGCGAGCACCGGCGGGTGGATGCCGCGGACCAGGTCGCGCAGTTCGGTGAGCGCCGTCCCGCTGGCCTGCCGCGCCTCGATGAGGAGCCGCACCGCCTCGTCCGGGTCGTCCTTCACCATCTGCTCGGCGAGGCCGATGTGCATCGACAGCGCGACGAGGCGGGCCTGCGCGCCGTCGTGCAGGTCCCGCTCGATGCGGCGCAGCTCGGCGGCCGACGCGTCCACGGTCTCCGACCGGGTCGCGGTCAGCTCCCGGACGCGCTCCTCCAGCCGTGCCCGGGTCGGGCCGAGCATCGACCGGTTGACGAGCGCGTACGCCCGCATGATCGGCGGACCGCCCAGCCAGCCGGTCAGCACCAGCACGGACCCGAGCAGGAGGCAGCCGATCGCGCCGGGCGGGCCGTAGTCGCCGAGCGGCCAGAACGGCCCCCAGCCGAACGAGTGCAGGCTGTACAGCCACGGCGCCACCAGGACGCCTTCCAGCCCGTACACGACCAGCGCGGACGGCAGCCCGGCGAGCACCACCCCGAGCACCGAGTTCACGAGCGTCCAGAGCATGTCGCGCCAGGTCGCCGGGTCGGTGAGCAGCCACTTCACCCGGCCGAACCCGCTCGCGTCCGCAGGCCGCGGACGGTACGGGACGGGGATCTCCACCCCCGACCACTCCTTCGCCCAGCGGCGCTGCTGGTTCGCCAGCCCGCGCACCGCGAGCAGGACGGGCGGCAGCAGGGCCAGCCCCACTCCGAGCGGGACGAGCGCCAGCGACACCCCGAGGAGGATCGCGAGCGGCAGGTTGGCGATCTGGGCCAGCAGCGCCTGGAGCAGGCTGCGTCCGACCGCGAGGCCGGCCACGCCCGCATGGTCCTGCGCTTCGCCGTTCACACGCACATTGTGCCTGAACAGCGTGAATCGGTCAGGGGGCCTGGCTCCCCCATCGCGATGGGGGGCTTTCGCCTACCCCCGAGGAGGGCGTGGGCCCAGTGCCCCGGAGCCCGCGCCGGACGAACATCGAGTCGCTCGGTGACAAAAGCCGCCGGGCGACAGGAACCGATGGACGGACGGGAAGGTGCCGCGCTCATGAGCAGGCGTTCGGTGACGGTTCGGGTGGCCCGCTGGAGCGCGGGCCACCCCTGGCGGGCGATCGGGTTGTGGATCGTCTTCGTGGTGGCCTGCGTGGTCATCGGCGGCGCCCTCGGCACGAACAAGGCGACCGACCTCGACCAGGCAGCGCGCGAGGCGGGGACCGCCGGACGCGTTGCGCACGCCCACGGCGTGACCCCGCCCGCGGTGGAGAACGTGCTGATCACGTCCCGGTCCGGGCCGCTGCCCAAGGCCGAGGCGCACGCGGCGGCCGCCGAGGTCACCGCCGCGCTGCGCGGGATCCCGCAGGTCACGAAGGTGGGCGCGGCCATCCCGAGCAAGGACGGCGCGGCCCTCATGGTCCCGGCGACCATGGCCGGCGACCCGCTCACCGCCAAGGAGCGCGTCAAGCCGCTCCTCGACCGGACCGCGGACGTGCAGAAGAGGCACCCCGGGCTGCGCGTGGAGCAGACCGGCGGCGCGTCCATCGGCAAGGACATGTCCGAGCTGATCCAGAAGGACCTGGTCCGCGCGGACGGCATCGGCCTTCCGGTGACGCTGCTGATCCTCATCGTCGCGTTCGGCGCGCTGATCGCCGCGGGCGTCCCGGTGCTGCTCGCGATCACCGCGATCGTCGGCGCGACCGGGCTGACCATGCTGGTCTCCCACCTCGTCCCGATGTACGACACGGCGAGCAGCATGACCATGCTCATGGGGATGGCCGTGGGCGTCGACTACTCGCTGTTCTACCTGCGCCGCGAGCGCGAGGAGCGGATGCGCGGCCGGGGCCACCTGGACGCCATCGAGATCGCCGCCGCGACCTCCGGGCACGCGGTCGTGGTGTCGGGCGTCGCGGTCATCGTCGCGATGGCCGGGCTGTTCCTCACCGGCAACGTCATCTTCACCTCCCTCGCGACCGCCGCGATCGTCGTGGTCGCCGTCGCGATGCTCGGCTCGGTGACGGTGCTGCCCGCCGTCCTCGGCAAGCTCGGCCCGCGCGTGGACCGGCCGCGCGTCCCGGTGCTGTGGCGCCTGACCATGACCCGCGAGAACCCGCGCCTGTGGCCCGCGCTGCTGCGCCCGGCCGTCCGCCACCCGGTGATCACGCTGGTCCTGGCCGTCGCCGCGCTCCTCGCCCTCGCCGTCCCGGCGCTCGACATGAACCTGCGCCCGACCACCACCGACCAGCTCCCGCGCGCCATCCCGGCCCTGCGCGTCTACGACCGCCTGGTCGCCGCGTTCCCCGACCAGTCGACCGAGCACCAGATCGTCGTCCGGACGGCCCCGGACCAGGCCCCCGCGGCCCGTACCGCCCTGACCGACCTCGCCGCCCGCGTCGACGGCGACCGCCTGTTCGTGGCCCGCGGACCGCGCCCGGACCTCCGGTCCTCGGCGGACGGACGCGTCCAGATGCTCACCCTCGCCACCCCGTACGGCATGAACAGCTCCCAGGCCCGCGCCGCCGTCGCGGAACTGCGCGACGACCTCGTCCCGGCCACCGTCGGGAAGGTCGCCGGCGCCGGGCACTGGGTCGGCGGGGACGCCGCCGCCTCGGTCGACTTCGGCGACCAGATGTCCGATCGGATGCCGCTGGTCGTCGGGTTCGTCCTCGGCCTGAGCTTCCTGATGACGGCCGTGATGTTCCGCTCGGTGGTCGTCGCGCTGACCGCGATCGTGGTGAACCTGCTGTCGGTCGGGGCCTCGTTCGGGGCGCTCGTCCTGATCTTCCAGCACACCTGGCTGGAGGGGCCGCTCGGCTTCCGCAGCACCGGCGCGATCGTCGCCTGGATCCCGCTGTTCCTCTTCGCGGTCCTGTTCGGCCTGTCGATGGACTACCACGTCTTCCTCGTCAGCCGGATCCGCGAGGCCGCCCGCTCCGGGATGCCGACCCGCCGCGCCGTCGCCGAGGGCATCGCCGGATCGGCCGGGACGGTGACCAGCGCCGCCGTGATCATGATCTCGGTGTTCGCGGTCTTCGGGGCGCTGCGCCTGATGGACATGAAGGAGATGGGCGTCGGGCTCGCCGTGGCCGTCCTCATCGATGCCGTGGTGATCCGGACCGTCGTCCTGCCCGCGCTGATGGTCCTGCTCGGACGGGCGAACTGGTGGCCCGGGCCGCTGTCCCGGAAGAACGCCGCGCCGGAGCACCGGACGTCCCGCCGGATGCCGGTGGGCTGACGCCACGCTCCCGCACGGCGGGACGAGACCGTCCGGGAACCGGGGCTGACGCGACAAGCGGCCCCGGTTCCTGGACAATGCTCGGGCGACATCCAGGAGAGGAAGCGAACCGACACGTGACAGTCACCAGCCAGAACGCCGCCGAGCAGGCCGAGCCGCGGCCCATCACCGAACGGATCGCGGGCGAGCTCGGCGTCAGGGAGGGGCAGGTGCGCGTCGCCGTCGAGCTGCTCGACGGCGGATCCACCGTCCCGTTCATCGCCCGGTACCGCAAGGAGGCGACGGGCGCGCTCGACGACACCCAGCTCCGCGACCTGGAGGAGCGGCTCCGCTACCTCCGCGAGCTGGACGAGCGGCGCGCCGCGATCCTGGAGTCGATCGACGGCCAGGGCAAGCTCACCGGCGAGCTGAGGGCCCAGATCATGGCCGCCGACGCCAAGGCGCGGCTGGAGGACATCTACCTCCCGTACAAGCCGAAGCGCCGCACCAAGGCCCAGATCGCGCGCGAGGCGGGCCTCGAGCCGCTCGCGAACCTGCTGCTGGACGACCCGTCCCACGACCCGGCCGAGTCCGCCGCCGCCTACGTGGACGCCGAGAAGGGCGTCGCCGACGCGTCCGCGGCCCTGGAGGGCGCCCGTGCCATCCTGGTCGAGCGGTTCGCCGAGGACGCCGACCTCATCGGCGCCCTGCGCGAGCGCATGTGGACCAGCGGACGCGTCGTCGCCAAGGTCCGCGAGGGCAAGGAGGAGGCGGGCGCGAAGTTCTCCGACTACTTCGACTTCGCCGAGCCGTTCGCCAAGCTGCCGTCGCACCGCATCCTCGCCCTGTTCCGCGGCGAGAAGGAGGAGGTCCTCGACCTGGACCTCCAGCCGGAGAGGGAAGAGGCCGACACAGCCGACACAGCCGACCCGGCCGTCCGGACCGGCTACGAGACCGAGATCGCCGCCCGGTTCCGCATCACCGACCAGGGCCGTCCGGCCGACAAGTGGCTGCAGGACGCCGTCCGGTGGGCCTGGCGCACCCGGATCCTCGTCCACCTCGGCATCGACCTGCGCACCCGGCTGCGCCAGGACGCCGAGGACGAGGCCGTCCGCGTCTTCGCGGGCAACCTCAAGGACCTGCTGCTCGCCGCGCCCGCCGGCACCCGCGCGACCATGGGCCTCGACCCGGGCCTGCGCACCGGCGTGAAGGTCGCGATCGTCGACGCGACCGGCAAGGTCGTCGCGACCGACACGATCTACCCGCACGAGCCCCGCCGCCAGTGGGACGCCTCGCTCGCCACCCTCGCCGCGCTGGCGAAGGAGCACCACGTCGACCTGATCGCGATCGGCAACGGCACCGCGTCCCGCGAGACCGACAAGCTCGCCGCCGACCTGATCACCGCGAACCCCGACCTCAAGCTCACCAAGATCATGGTGTCCGAGGCGGGCGCGTCGGTGTACTCGGCGTCCGCGTACGCCGCCCGTGAGCTGCCCGACCTGGACGTCTCGCTGCGCGGCGCGGTCTCCATCGCCCGCCGCCTCCAGGACCCGCTCGCCGAGCTGGTCAAGATCGACCCGAAGTCCATCGGCGTCGGCCAGTACCAGCACGACGTGTCCGAGGTGAAGCTGTCCCGCTCCCTGGACGCCGTGGTCGAGGACGCCGTGAACGCCGTCGGCGTCGACGTCAACACCGCGTCCGCCCCGCTGCTGACCCGCGTGTCCGGCATCGGCGAGAGCCTGGCGTCCTCGATCGTGGCGCACCGCGACGAGAACGGCCCGTTCCGCACCCGCGACGGCCTGCGCGGCGTGGCCCGGCTCGGCCCCAAGGCCTTCGAGCAGTGCGCGGGCTTCCTGCGCATCCCCGGCGGGGACGACCCGCTCGACGCCTCGGCCGTCCACCCCGAGTCCTACCCGGTCGTCCGCCGGATCCTGGACGCCGCGGGCACCGACATCAAGGCGCTGATCGGCAACACCGCCACGCTGCGCGGCCTGAAGCCGCAGCAGTTCGTGGACGACTCGGTCGGCGTCCTCACGGTCACCGACATCCTGTCCGAGCTGGAGAAGCCGGGCCGCGACCCGCGTCCGGCCTTCAGGACGGCCACCTTCAAGGAGGGCGTCGACAAGCTCGCCCACCTCGAGGCCGGGATGATCCTCGAGGGCGTCGTCACCAACGTCGCCGCGTTCGGCGCGTTCGTCGACGTGGGCGTCCACCAGGACGGACTGGTCCACATCTCGGCCATGTCCAGCAAGTTCGTCGAGGACCCGCGCGACGTCGTCAAGCCCGGCGACATCGTCCGGGTGAAGGTCCTGGACGTCGACCTCCAGCGCAAGCGCATCTCCCTCACCCTCCGCCTGGAGGAGGAGACCGAGCGCCAGAAGTCCGGCGACCGCCCGAACAACCGCCAGCGCGGCGGAGGCGGCGGTGGCGGTGGCCAGCGAGGCGGCGGTCAGCGCGGTGGCGGTGGCCAGCGTGAGGGCCAGCGGGGCGGTGGCCAGCAGCGCCGCCAGGGCGGCAACGGCGGCAACGGCGGTGGCGGCAACGGCGGTGGAGGCGGTCGCGGCCGTCAGGGCGGCGGCGCCCCCGTCGGCAACAGCGCCATGGCCGACGCCCTGCGCCGCGCGGGCCTCGACAAGGGCCTCCCGAAGCAGGACCGCCGAGGCAAGTGAGAATGAGCTCCCGGGCCGTGTCCTCGTCTGACGCCGAGTGACACGGCCCGGGAGCCTGGGGAAGGCGCGGAGCGCGTGTGGTCGGCACGCGGTCCGCGCTTGGTCTTTCCGAGGGCCCGCCGGACGTCGGGCCCTCGCGGCACGGGGTCAGGCCGTGCGATCGGCCTGAGGCGGCGCGGCTACCCGGAGGCGGCCTGGCCGCAGTTGGCGCAGAAGCGCGCCCCGCCCGGCAGCTGCGTCCCGCACCCCGTGCAGTGCGGGGCCTGCGCGACCGGCTGGCCGCAGCCCATGCAGAACTTCGCCCCCGCCGCGTTCCCCGTGTTGCAGGACGTGCACACGACGGCCGCCGCGGCCTGCGGCTGAGCCTGGGGCTGGGGCTGCGCGGCCGCGGCCTGCTGGCCCAGCCCGAGCCCCGCGGCCAGGAACGCGCCCGCGTTCGCCGACCCGCCCTGGGCCATGCCCTGCCCCGCGCCCAGCGCCATCTGGCCCGCCGCGTAGTTGTTGAACCCGCCCGCGAGCTGCGAGTACTGGACGTCCCGGGCGAGCCGCTTCAGCTCCGCCTCGTCCTCGGGCGACAGGTTGACGTCGAAGTTGCCCATGCGGGTGATCGCCACGCCGTACGCGGCGAGCTGGCCGTTGCCGGCCGTGACCGCCGCGTTCTCGATCTCCTCCGAGTACGCCGACAGCCCCAGGATCGGCCACCCGTTCCGGACGATCTGCGTGGTCACCCCGGCCCGCATCGCCTTGAGGAGCTGGTCGCTCACCCACGCGGCGACGCCCTCGGAGTCGGTGAGGTCCACGGTCCCGGCGAGGTTGGTGATCAGCCGGGCCGGGTCCGTCACCCGCAGCGCGTAGTCGCCGAACACGCGCAGCGTCACGATCAGCCCGCTCCTCGGGTCCTGGACGTTGTCGATCCGCCCCCCGAAGGTGATCCCGGTGAACTCCCGGGTGTGCACGAAGTACAGCTCGGCGCGGTAGGCGTTCCCGCCGGTCAGCCGGTCGATCACCGCGCCCAGGCCGGGCAGCTCCTCGGCGTCGATCGTGTGCCGCCCCGGGCCCAGCATCTGGACGACCTGGCCGGTGTTGACGAACAGGGCCGCCTGGTCGGCGTTGACGATCGCCTTGGTGAACCGGCGGATGTTCACGTCCGGCCATTTGAAGACCAGCTGTCCCTTGCGTTCATCCGGAACCGCGATGAATTCCCGTTCGAACCAGGCCATGTCCCCTCCACTGCGCCGGAAAGCCCCGAACGGATCCTAACCGTGCCTGCTACCTTCTTCCCGCGAATGGCGACGAAACAGGCCGCATAAAAAGTAAGCGCAACGTTAATGCGGAGCCAAAAGGGTAAGGGCGGGGGCGGGGAAGGCCGTGGAGAGAATTCAGTGCCGGTGGTGCCGCGGGCAGAACCCGCCCGGCACGATCAGCTGCCTGACCTGCGGCGCGCCGCAGAACGAGGCGGACCGCGTCAGCGACTCCGGCTGGCGCGAGGCGCCCCGGCTGCGGGACATGACCGAGTTCCGCTTCGGGAACAGCACCTGCCAGGTCGAGGGCGAACTCGTCCCGGTCGCCGAGGTCGCCCTCGGGCAGGGCGACGCGGTCTACTTCGAGCACCACGTGATGCTCTGGAAGGACGAGCACACCCCGCTGTCGGCCTACAACACCGGCGGCGGCCTCAAGCGGTCACTCGCCGGCATGCCGCACATCGTCACCGTCGCGACCGGACCCGGACGCGTCGCCTTCTCCCGCGACTCCCCGGGTGAACTGGTCGTGCTCCCGCTGCATCCCCAAATGGAGCTGGACGTGCGGGAACACGCCTTTCTCGTGGCGTCCGGCACGATCGGCTACTCGTTCGTCCGGATCAAGGGCCTGGCCAATATCCTGCACGGCGGCAACGGCATGTACATGGACCGGTTCGTCACCCAGGGGTATCCCGGCCTGCTCATGCTGCACGGTTACGGAAACGTCTTCGAGCGGATGCTGCGCCCGGGGGAGAAGATCCTCGTCGAACCCGGCGGATTCCTCTACAAGGACTCCACCGTCCAGATGCAGGCCGTGCAGATGAACCTCAAGACCGGCCTGCTCCGGCGCGGCATGTACCTCGCCGAGATGACCGGTCCCGGCCGCGTCGGCATCCAGTCCATGTACGTCCACCACCACTCCGGCTGAGGCGTCCATGACCGACAACCAGCCCGGCAACCAGCCCGGCAACCCGAGCGACGACCCGACCGGCGACCAGCCCGCCCCCCGGACGGGCGGCCGGTACGTCTGCCGCTACTGCCGCCAGCCCAGCGACCCGAACTCCCGCACCTGCCCGCTCTGCGGCGCCCCCGTGGACGTCCGCGCGTCCGTGAGCATGTCCGGCTGGACGAAGCAGCCCGCCGTCCGCGACATGGCGCACATCCAGTTCGGGCGGTCCCGCTGCCAGATCGAGGGGACGCTGGTCCCGGTCGCCGACTTCGCGCTGGCCTCGGGCGAGTGGATCTACTTCTCCCACAAGAACCTCCTGTGGGCCGACCCCGCCGCCCAGCTGACCAACATGGGCCTCAAGGGCGGCTGGAAGCGCATGATGGCCGGGCTTCCGCTGATCATGCTCGTCGGCCAGGGGCCGGGCCGGATCGCCCTCGCCGACAACCACGCGGGGGACATCGTCGTCCTGCCCCTCCAGCAGGGCCAGTCCATGTGGGTGCGCGAACACCGCTTCCTCGTCGCCACGGGCAACGTCGCCTACGACTGGACGAGCACGGGCATCTGGTACGACACCCGCAAGGGCGACGACCGCGAACGCCACTGGCCCATGGGCCAGTTCGGGGACGTCTTCACCGCCCAGAACGGCCCCGGCCTGCTCCTCCTGCACTCGCCGGGGAACACCTTCGTCCGCGACCTCGCGCCCGGGGAGCCGCTGCTCATCCAGCCCAGCGCCCTTCTTTACCGGGACGTGACCGTCGAGGCGCACCTGCACCTCGAATACCCCCGCGACGTGGGCCGGAGCGCCCTCGGAGCCCTGTTCGGCAACCGGTACAGCAACCGCAGCATCCTCGCCCGCCTCGTCGGGCCGGGCCGGGTCGCCGTCCAGTCCGTCTACGAACGGCCGGAGGACGCCCTGCCCGTCGTCCGGCATTCCAGGGCGACCAAGCGGAACTGGTAGGCGGAGGCGGCCGGAGGGCGAAGCGACTCCGGTGGGGCGGTGCGCCGGTGGGGCGGGGCGACTGGTGGGGCGGTGCGGGAGGGCTGGCGGCGGAGGCACCCGTGCCGCCGCGTCGTGCCTGGTAACGTCGGGAGTCGACCGGATGCCGGGGACCGTGGTCTTGGAACGACCAGCCGATGTCCGCAGTTCCCCCGGTTACCCCATAGACTTGGCGCGCATGGGCGCGGAGCCGGTCCTTCGGCGTGCCCGCCCGTCCCGAGCCAGAGAGACTGACACAGGCTGAGCAAGCGCGTCGAACGCCGCGGCCGAGACAGTGCCCGATCAAGGAGACCTACCCCAGTGAAGACCGATGTCGAGGAGCTGACCCCCACGCGGGTCAAGCTCACCGTCGAGGTTCCGTTCGACGAGCTCAAGCCGAACCTCGACAAGGCGTACCAGGAGATCTCGCGCCAGGTCCGGATCAAGGGCTTCCGGCCCGGCAAGGTCCCCGCCCGCCTGATCGACCAGTACGTGGGGCGTGGCGCGGTCCTCCAGGAGGCCGTCAACGACGCCCTGCCGGAGCTGTACGGGCGCGCCGTCGAGGAGAAGGAGATCTTCGTCCTCGGCCAGCCGGACGTCGAGGTCACCGAGCTCGACGACAACGAGAAGTTCGCCTTCACGGCCGAGGTCGACATCCGGCCGAAGTTCGAGGTGCCGGAGTACGAGGGCCTCGAGGTCGTCGTCGAGGACGCCGAGGTCACCGACGAGAAGGTCGCCGAGACCCTCGACACCCTCCGCGACCGCTTCGCCTCCCTGACCACGGTCGAGCGCGCCGCCGAGAAGGGCGACTTCGCCACGATCGACATCGCCGCCGAGATCGACGGCGAGGCGGTCGGGGACGCGGCCACCACCGGCTTCTCCTACGAGGTCGGCAGCGAGGGCGCCATCGAGGGCCTGGACGAGGCCGTCACCGGCCTGTCCGCCGGCGAGTCCAAGACGTTCTCCTCCAAGCTGGTCGGCGGCGAGCAGGCCGGCGAGGACGCCGAGATCACCGTCACCGTCCAGTCGGTCAAGGTCAAGGACCTGCCCGAGGCCGACGACGAGTTCGCGCAGCTCGCCTCCGAGTTCGACACGATCGACGAGCTCCGCGAGGACGTCCGCACCCGCCTGGGCCGCCAGGTCCGCCTCCAGCAGCTGTCCGACGCCCGTGACAAGGCGCTCGAGGCCCTGCTGGAGAAGGTCGAGATCCCGCTGCCCGACGCCGTCGTCCAGCAGGAGATCGACCGCCGCTACCAGCAGCTCGAGCAGCAGCTGCAGATGGCGGGCCTGACCAAGGCCGACTACCTCGAGGACGAGGAGAAGTCCGAGGAGGACTTCGACCAGGAGGTCAAGGACGCCTCGGCCCTCGCGGTCAAGGGCGGCTTCGTCCTCGACCAGCTCGCCGTCCAGGAGGAGCTGGGCGTCGAGAACGAGGAGCTCAGCGAGTACGTCGTCACCCAGGCGATGCAGATGGGCGTCGCGCCCCAGCAGCTCGCCCAGTACCTCACCGAGAACAACCAGCTCCCGGCGATCGTCTCCGAGGTCCTGCGCAGCAAGGCCCTCAACCTGATCGTCGAGCACATCGTGCTGAAGACCGAGTCCGGTGAGGTCCTGGACGTCGAGGCCATCCAGCGCGAGCTGAACGGCGGCGAGACCGTCGAGGCCGGCGAGGACGTCACCGAGGAGGCGCAGGAGATCGCCGACTCCGCCGCCGACGCGGACGTCGCCGACGAGGCCGACCGCGAGGAGGCCCAGGAGGCCAACGCCGAGGCCGAGGCCAAGGCCGACTCCGAGGCCGACTCCGAGGATGGCAAGAAGGACGCCTGAGGCGTCCTGAACCGCCACTGAGGCACCGCCGAGGCCCCTCCGACGATCACCGAGGAGGGGCCGACGCGCCGAGCGCCCCGCAACCCCTCAGGGTTGCGGGGCGCTCGCGTTCCCGGCCCTGGTCGTCCCGCCGTCCCGGCCCTGGACGCCCCACCGCCCGGCTCTGGCCGCCCCACCGCCCCGGGCCTGGTCGCCCTGCCGCCACGCCCCAGGTGGGCCGGACGGCGCGGGGCGCCCGCTCCTACGCGACGCGGCCCCGTTCTCGCCATCGGTACGCCCCTGGCGAAAAGCAGGGCCCTCGGGCTTAAGCGGGGTCGCGGGCGCGTTAATGTCCAATCATCCGAACCGATTAAAGGACCGGAGGAACACCCGGTGAGCATGCCTCCGACTTTCGACGAGTCGTCCCGGATCCAGGCGCGGGTGGCCGAGGCGCCGCTGCTGCCCCTGGGCGACCAGCTCTTCCAGCGGCTGCTGCGCGAGCGGATCGTCTTCCTCGGCCAGCAGGTGGACGACGACATCGCCAACCGCATCTGCGCCGAGCTGCTGCTGCTGTCGGCCGAGAACGGCCGCCGCGACATCACGCTCTACATCAACTCGCCCGGCGGCTCGGTGACGGCCGGCATGGCGATCTACGACATCATGCAGTACGTCCCGAACGACATCGTCACGGTCGGAATGGGCCTCGCGGCTTCGATGGGGCAGTTCCTGCTCTGCGCGGGCACCCCCGGCAAGCGCTACGCGCTGCCGCACGCCCGGATCATGATGCACCAGCCGTCCGGCGGGATCGGCGGCACCGCGTCCGACATCAAGATCCAGGCCGAGCAGATGCTGTACGTCAAGAAGACGCTCGCCGAGAAGATCGCGACCCACACCGGCCAGCCGCTCGACCAGATCGAGCGCGACTCCGACCGGGACCGCTGGTTCACCGCCGAGGAGGCCAGGGACTACGGCCTCGTCGACCACGTGGTCCTCAGCGCCAACCAGGTGCCCTCCGAGGGCACGGTCAGCTGACCCAACATCCCGAATCGGAGGCACAGCAAGTGAGCGAACTGTACCGGCCCCAGATCCAGGCGGGCGGCTCCGGCGCGGTCATGCCGGTGGACAACCGCTACATCATCCCGTCCTTCGTCGAGCGCACCACGTACGGGGTCAAGGAGATGAACCCGTACAACAAGCTCTTCGAAGAGCGGATCATCTTCCTCGGCGTGCAGATCGACGACGCGTCGGCGAACGACGTGATGGCGCAGCTCATCACGCTGGAGTCGATCGACCCCGACCGTGACATCAGCATCTACATCAACTCGCCGGGCGGCTCCTTCACCGCCATGACGGCGATCTACGACACGATGCAGTTCGTCAAGCCGGACATCCAGACGGTCTGCATCGGCCAGGCGGCCTCGGCCGCGGCCGTGCTGCTCTCCGCGGGCACCCCCGGCAAGCGGGCGGCGCTGCCGAACTCGCGGATCCTGATCCACCAGCCGGCGACCGAGGGCTCCTACGGCCAGTCGTCCGACATCGAGATCCAGGCCCGCGAGATCATGCGGATCCGCGAGCAGCTCGAGCAGATCCTCGCGACCCACTCCGGGCGGGACCTGGAGGAGGTCCGCCGGGACATCGAGCGCGACAAGATCCTCACGGCCCAGGAGGCCAAGGAGTACGGCCTGATCGACGATGTCTTCGTCAGCAGGAAGCGCAAAGCCGAGGTAGTGTCGTCCTGATAAGACGGCGCTGACGGCGTCCCCTCGGGAGGGCGCGTTGGGCCCCCGCCCGGGCGACGGTCGCGGGCGGGGGGCTTAACAACCCACTGCGAGGCGGTAACGTCGAGTCCAACGCCTGGAGCCTCCGGGACCAGACCCAGCCGCAGCGGATGGCCGAACAGGCCGCGGCCCCACGAAAAGGAGACAGTTGGGTGGCACGCATCGGCGACGGTGGTGACCTGCTCAAGTGCTCGTTCTGCGGGAAGAGCCAGAAGCAGGTCAAGAAGCTCATCGCGGGTCCGGGCGTGTACATCTGCGACGAGTGCATCGATCTCTGCAACGAGATCATCGAGGAGGAGCTCTCCGAGACCTCCGATCTCAAGTGGGACAGCCTGCCCAAGCCGCGGGAGATCTACGAGTTCCTCGACTCCTACGTGATCGGGCAGGAGACGGCCAAGAAGGCCCTCTCGGTCGCCGTCTACAACCACTACAAGCGGATCCAGTCCGGTGACACGGGCTCGGGCGACGGGGTCGAGCTGGGGAAGTCGAACATCCTGCTCCTCGGCCCCACCGGATCGGGCAAGACGCTGCTCGCGCAGACGCTCGCCAAACTCCTCAACGTCCCGTTCGCGATCGCGGACGCCACGGCGCTGACGGAGGCCGGTTACGTCGGCGAGGATGTCGAGAACATCCTGCTGAAACTGATCCAGGCGGCCGACTACGACGTCAAGAAGGCCGAGACCGGGATCATCTACATCGACGAGGTCGACAAGATCGCTCGCAAGAGCGAGAACCCGTCGATCACCCGCGACGTCTCGGGCGAGGGCGTCCAGCAGGCGCTGCTGAAGATCCTGGAGGGGACCACCGCGAGCGTCCCGCCGCAAGGCGGCCGCAAGCACCCGCACCAGGAGTTCATCCAGATCGACACCACGAACGTGCTGTTCATCTGCGGCGGCGCGTTCGCCGGGCTCGAGAAGATCGTCGAGTCCCGGGTGGGCAAGCAGGGCATGGGCTTCGGCGCGGTGATCCGCTCCAAGTCCGACTTCGACGAGTCGTCCGCGATGCTCGGCGACGTCATGCCGGAGGACCTGCTGAAGTTCGGGATGATCCCCGAGTTCATCGGCCGCCTGCCGGTGATCACCAGCGTCCACAACCTGGACCGCGAGGCCCTGATCAACATCCTCACGGTGCCGAAGAACGCCCTGGTCCGCCAGTACCACCGGCTCTTCGAGCTGGACGGGGTCGACCTGGAGTTCACCGACGACGCCCTCGAGGCCATCGCCGACCAGGCCATCCTGCGCGGCACCGGCGCCCGCGGCCTGCGCGCGATCATGGAGGAGGTCCTCCTCTCGGTGATGTACGAGGTCCCGTCCCGGCAGGACGTGGCCCGCGTCGTGATCACCCGCGAGGCCGTCCTCGAGCACGTCAACCCGACGCTCGTCCCGCGTGAACGCGCCAAGCGCGAGCCGCGCGAGAAGAGCGCCTAGCCGGCCTGACGACGAAGGCCCGCCACTCCCGTGGCGGGCCTTTCGCATGCCCGCACACGTTGTGCCGGCCCTTCCCGCGGAGCACGGGGCCTCAGTTCCTGCCGGATTCGCCGAGGCCCGCCTCGCGGGCCATGACGATCGCCTGGGCGCGGTCCGCCACGTGCAGCTTCATGAAGATGTTGGACACGTGGTTGCGGACGGTCTTGGTCGACAGGAACAGCACGGACGCGATGTCGGTGTTGCCGCGGCCCTGCGCGATGAGCTCCAGCACCTCGCGTTCCCGCTCGGTGAGCTGGGGGAACGCGTTCTGCCGGGGGTGCGGCATGCCCGCGAAGTAGGTGAGGACGCGGCGGGCGATCTCCGGGCCGTAGATGGCCTCGCCCGCGGCGACGGCGCGGACGGCGCGCGCGATCTCCTCGGCGCCGGACTCCTTGAGCAGGTAGCCGCGGGCGCCCGCGCGCATGGCGGCGAACACCGAGTCGTCGTCCTGGAACATCGTGAGGACGAGGACCCCGGTGCGCGGGCTGGTGCGGGTGATCGTGCGGGTGGCCTCCAGGCCGTTCCCGCCGGGCATGTGCAGGTCCATCACGACCACGTCCGGCCGCAGCTCGGCGGCCAGCCGGACCGCGTCCGGGCCGCTCTCGGCCTCGCCGACGACCTCCACGCCGAGCGCCTGGAGCAGGCCGCGCAGGCCCTGCCGGAACACCGGGTGGTCGTCGGTGATCAGGACCCGGATCGGCCCGGCGCCCACGTCGGCGCCGCCTTCGGTGCCGCCGTCCATGCCGCCGTCCGTGCCGCCTTCGGTACCGCTTGCGGTGTCCATGCGCTCGTCCTCCGGCGGCCGCGTCCCCTACCCGTGCGACGGCGGCCGGCGCCGCGCGGGTAGGGGGATGGTACCCGTGGCCCGGGGGTTACTTCTTCTGCTCCACACCGTCGCGGAACTGGCGCATCAGGTCGGCGGTGTCGTCGATCGTCGTGCCGGTCTTGGTCGGGACGATCGCGCCGAAGCTGCTGCTGGTCGCCCAGGCGCACTCGGTGATCGTGACGCCGACCGAGTGGAGCTGGAAGCAGCCGGCCTTGCCGCCGTGCGACCCGGCGTCGACGTCCTCGACGATGGTGTTGTTCCTGCTCGCGGACGTCCGGAGGCCGGTCATGAAGGTGGCCGGGTCGCCGATGGAGCCGGTGCCGCCGAAGAAGATCACGCCGGTGCTGCCGGTGAGGGCGCCGCCGCTGCCGCCGGAGTCCTTGTAGAACGCCGAGCTGAGGTCGCTGACCTTGCCGTGCGTCATCGTCTGCATCTGCGTCTTGAACGAGTCCATCTTCGTCGCCAGCTGCGACTCCATCGACGCGTCGCGGTCACGCCCGGCGACGGTCTGCGGGGTGCTGATGGCGTACTTGTCGCCGCCTCCGCCGCGGAGCACGACGAAGGCGACCACCGCGATGACGACCAGGACGAGGCCGCCGCCGACCAGGCCGATGATCAGTCCGGCGTTGGACCCGCGCGGCGGCGGGGGGCCGGGCGGCGGGCCGAAACCGGGCTGCGGCTGGGCGAACCCGCCGGGCGGCTGGCCCCAGCCGGGCTGGTCCTGCTGGGCCCACCCGGGCTGGGCGGCCGGCGGGGCGGCGGGCGGCGCGGGGGGAACCGCGGGACCGGGCTGGCCGTAACCGGGCTGCTGGCCGTATCCGGGTTGTCCGTAGGGGTCGGGGGAGCCACCAGGGGGTGACGGGAAACCGCCGGGATTGCCTCCCGGCGACTGAGGCGGAGGGTTCCAGCCGCTCACGTTCTTCTCCTAGATCCTTGATCTCTCTTGACCCCGCACGTTATACGCGTCCGCGACCCGTAGAATCAGGGGCCGTGACTCAGCCCAGCAACCAGCCCAGCAACGAGCGCGGAGACGAGCCCGGCCGGAACCCGGCCGCCGACGTCGATCTGCCCACCCAGTACCAGCCGGCGAACGTCGAGGGCAGGCTCTACGAGCGCTGGGTATCGGAGGGCTACTTCACGGCGGACCCGGCCAGGAACCCCGCCGCTCCCGCCTACTCGATCGTCATCCCGCCGCCGAACGTCACCGGCTCCCTGCACATGGGCCACGCCCTGGACCACTCGATCCAGGACACGCTGGCCCGGCGCCGCCGCATGCAGGGCCACGAGGTCGCCTGGATCCCGGGCATGGACCACGCGGGCATCGCCACCCAGAACGTCGTCGAGCGCGAGCTCGCCAAGGAGGGCCTGTCCCGCCACGACCTCGGCCGCGAGGCGTTCGTCGAGCGCGTGTGGCAGTGGAAGGGCGAGTCCGGCGGCCGGATCCTCGGCCAGATGCGCCGCCTCGGCGACTCGGTCGACTGGACGCGCGAGGCGTTCACCATGGACGAGCCGCGCGCCCGCGCCGTCCGGACGATCTTCAAGCGGCTGTTCGACGACGGCCTGATCTACCGCGCCGAGCGCATCATCAACTGGTGCCCGCGCTGCCTCACCGCCCTCTCCGACATCGAGGTCGAGCACTACGACCGCGAGGGCGAGCTCGTCTCGATCCGCTACTCGGACGAGATCGTCGTCGCGACGACCCGCGCCGAGACGATGCTCGGCGACACCGCCGTGGCCGTCCACCCCGAGGACGAGCGGTACCGGCACCTGGTCGGGACGACCGTGGAGCTGCCGCTGACCGGCCGCCGCATCCCGATCGTCGCCGACGAGCACGTCGACCCCGAGTTCGGCACCGGCTGCGTCAAGGTGACCCCGGCGCACGACCCGAACGACTTCGAGATCGGCCGCCGCCACGACCTGCCGTCCCTGTCGGTCATGGACGAGCGCGGCGTGATCACCGCGCACGGCCCGTTCGAGGGCATGGACCGGTTCGAGGCGCGTCCCGCCGTCGTCGCCGCGCTGCGCGAGGACGGCCGGATCGTCAAGGAGATCCGTCCCTACGAGCACGCGGTCGGGCACTGCCAGCGCTGCTCCACGGTCGTCGAGCCGCGCGTGTCCCTGCAGTGGTTCGTCAAGGTCGAGCCGCTGGCGAAGGCCGCGGGCGACGCCGTCCGCGACGGCCGCGTCGCGATCCACCCGCCGGAGATGGCGCCCCGCTACTTCGAGTGGGTCGACAACATGCACGACTGGTGCATCAGCCGCCAGCTGTGGTGGGGCCACCGCATCCCCGTCTGGTACGGCCCGGACGGCGAGACCTTCTGCCCCGGACCCGACGAGGAGCCGCCCGCCGGCTGGACGCAGGACACCGACGTCCTCGACACCTGGTTCTCCTCCGCGCTGTGGCCGTTCTCCACGCTCGGCTGGCCGGACGCGGACGCGGCCGATCTCAAGCGGTTCTACCCGACGTCCGTGCTGGTCACGGGGTACGACATCCTGTTCTTCTGGGTCGCCCGGATGATGATGTTCGGCCTCTACGCCATGGACGGCGTCCAGCCGTTCCACACGATCGCGCTGCACGGCATGGTCCGCGACCAGCACGGCAAGAAGATGTCGAAGTCGTTCGGCAACGTCGTCGACCCGCTCGACTGGATCGACCGGTACGGCGCGGACGCCACCCGCTTCACCCTGCTGCGCGGCGCGAACCCCGGCGGCGACGTCCCGGTCGCCGAGGACTGGGCGCAGGGTTCGCGCAACTTCTGCAACAAGCTGTGGAACGCCACCCGGTTCGCGATGATCAACGGCGCGCACGTGCGCGGCGAGCTGCCCGCCGAGGTCTCGACCGTGGACGCCTGGATCCTGTCCCGGCTCCAGCAGGTCGCCGCCGAGGTGGACGGCCACCTGGAGGGCTTCGACTTCGCCAAGGCGTGCGAGGCGCTCTACCACTTCGCGTGGGACGAGGTCTGCGACTGGTACGTCGAGCTCGCCAAGGTCCAGCTCGCCGACGAGCGCGCCGAGTCGACCCGCCGCGTCCTCGGCGAGGTGCTCGACAAGCTGCTGCGGCTGCTGCACCCGGTGATCCCGTTCGTCACCGAGGAGCTGTGGACGTCCCTGACCGGCGAGGAGACGGTCATGCGCGCCGCCTGGCCCGCCGCCGACCCGGCGCGCGAGGACAAGGACGCCGAGCTCGTCGTCGAGTCCCTGCAGCGCCTGGTCACCGAGGTCCGCCGGTTCGCCGCCGACCAGGGCCTGAAGCCCGGCCAGAAGGTCGCGGCCGCGCTGGAGTGGGGCGACTCGCCGCTGCGCGACCACGAGGAGGCCGTGCGGACGCTGCTCCGCCTCACTCCGCCCGGCGACGGCTTCTCCACGACGGCGTCGCTGCCGGTCGAGGGCGCGGTCGTCCGGATCGACACCGCGGGCGCGATCGACGTCGCCGCCGAGCGCAAGCGCCTCGAGAAGGACCTCGCCGCCGCCCGCAAGGAGGTCGAGCAGAACTCCAAGAAGCTGGCGAACGAGGCGTTCATGGCGAAGGCCCCCGAGGCCGTCGTCGCGAAGAACCGCGCCCGCCTCGCGCAGGCCGAGGCCGACATCGCGCGGCTGGAGGCCCAGCTCGCGGCCCTGCCGGCCGGCTGACGCGCCGTTCCCGTCCGCCGCCCCCGTCCCGGATCCCGGGGCGGGGGCGGAGACGTTCCGGGAACGGAATGCCCCGCGGATCACGCGAAGTGAGCGGTCTTTCGTAAACTGTCGGTGTCGTCCGGGTCAGCTCCGGGTCAGTGCAGCAGGGGGAGTGATGTCCGAGTCTTCGCCGCGGTCTCCTGATCCGGCTCCGCTGCGGCCCAAGCCGCCGGAGACCGCCCCCGAGTTCGCGGTCCCGGCTGTCCCGAGCCCCGATCCCTCGCCCTCCGGGGCGTACGGGGTCGTGGTGCCGTCGGCTTCGGCGGAGGTCGCGCTGCCCGCGCCCGTGCCCGCCGAGCCGGAGCCTCCGGCCGCCCCTCCGCAGGCGGCCCCTCCGCAGGACGCACCGCCGGCGCAGCCCCAGCAGCCGCCGATCGTGAACGTCAACGTGCACGTTCCAGCGGCACCGCCGACGCCCGCGCCGCCGCCCGTGCACCCCGCGCCCCCGGCACCGCCGCGTCCGCCCATGGCGCCGCCTCCGCCTCCGCGTCCGCCCGCGCCCGCCGGGCTGGACAACACCGCTCACGCGCTGCACCTCATCCTGACCGTCGTGACCTGCGGCCTCTGGATTCCGGTGTGGGTCGTGCACGCGATCGTCGCGGGCAACCGCACGCCGCCGCTGCCGCCCACGCCGCCGCAGCCGTGGCAGCAGCAGGTCACGACCGAGCAGGCCAACCGCGCGGCCGTCCAGCACATGAACGCCCGCGCGCAGCGCCGCCGGGAGGCCCGCGCGCTCGCCATGGACAATCCGCTGATGGCCCGCGAGCTGCGGATGGGACGCACCGACCTGGCGCCCGCGCAGCGGCCCTACGACGACGGCGGGCTGATCGACGTGAACGCCGTCCCGGCGCGGGAGCTCACCCGGTTCGGGATGACGCCCGAGCAGGCGGAGAAGGCCGTGGAGCTGCGCGAGGATACCGGCGGGTTCTCCTCCGGCGAGGACATGGCGGTCGTCTGCGACCTGCCGCCGCGGCTGGTGCCGGAACTGGTCGAATACGGTCTCTACTTGCGCTGAACCGGTCCGTTTCCCGGCGTGCCGGGGGCCCGGTGCGGATACGATCCTGCCGTCCGTCCGAGCGCAGGAGAGCGATGCCCGATTCGCCGGTCCCTCCGTCCCGCTGGGGCGATTCGCCGCCCTGGTGGCTGACCGCCGACACGCTGGACGCCGAGCCCCCGCCGTCCGGCCCGTCCCGGGAGGACGCGCCGCCCAGGGCGGCCGGTCACGCGCCCGGCGGCGACGCGTCCGGTCGCGGCGACCGGGCGTCCGCTCCCGCTGACCGGGCTCCCACTCCGCTCGCGCCCGCTCCGCGTGCGCCCCGGCCGGGCGGCGCGGCGTCCACGCGCCGGTCGCAGCGGAAGATCGTGCTGGTCAGTGCGGTGGGCGGCCTCTGCGCGATCGCCGCCGTCGCGGCCGGGACGTTCCTGATGGGCGGCGGGGACGGCGGCCCCGCCAAGCAGATCACGGTGCAGCCCGAGGCGGGCGGCCTGCGCCTGAACGCGGCGGAGCCCGCCGCGAGCGTCGCGTTCCCGTTCATCACCGAGGCCGTCCGGCGCGGCGGCGCCTCGAGGCCGCACCAGACGTCGGCCGTGTACTCGGGGGCCGCGAGCAACGTCCTGTTCATCGGCGGGACGGCCTCGATCACCGATCCGATCGCGTTCCTCGACCGGGCCAGGCCGAACACCGCCCTGTCCTTCCAGCACGTCGGGCCGGGCGTCTGCGGGACCTTCGCGGTGCTGTCGGAGGTGCATCCCTACTGCGCCTGGGCGACGTCCGGTTCGTACGGGTTCGTCGCGTCGAACCTCCCGGCGCAGGACACGACCGACCTCGCGAAGCTCACCACGCGCCTGCGCGGCGACGTCGAACGCTGACCGGCTCGGAGCGTCAGCCGAAGAGCCGGTCGACGTCGGCGTCCAGGACGTTCAGGACGAGACCGGCGAAGTAGACGGTGCCCAGGGTCAGGAGACGCGGGCCCCGGTCCGCCAGGGCGTCCATGGACAGCTCAGCGGCGTCGAGGACGTCCCAGGAGGACGGCAGCGGGCGCGAGAAGCGCAGATGGGCCTGCGGCAGCCGGACGAACGTCACCGGCAGCCCGTCCAGCTCGGCGATCGCGCCGTCCAGATCCTTGTGGTCGGGCAGGCAGAGCAGGACATGATCGACTTCGCCACCCCACCGTGCGCGCGCGGCACGGAGGGCGGCGGCGACTCCGTCCCGGTTGATCGCCGAGTCGATGAGCACCTCGACACCGTCCCGCTCGTGGAGGGACAGCCGTCCAGGCAGGACGACCGTGCCCAGCATCTCGCGCACCCGCGCGCCCGCAGGAGGACGCCCCAGGACCTCCGCCAGGCGCAGGGCCGCCAGGACACCGGTCCGGGCGTTCGCCCGGCTCAGCCCCTGCGGGAGCGCGGTCGCCCAGGTGGCCTGAGGGCCGTCCACAGCCATGTGAATGTCGCCTGCGGCGTCCAGCACGTCCCTGACCTCGGGCGACTGCGGAGCCGAGACCACCGCGCGCGTCTCCGGGACGATCACCGCGGCCTTCTCCGTGGCGATCTCCCCGATGGTGTCGCCCAGCACGCCCACGTGCTCCGCGAAGATCGGCGTCACGGCGACGACCGTGGCCGGGAAGAGGCTGATCTCGTCCGAACCGCCGCCCATCCCGGCTTCCAGGACCACCACGTCCGCCCCGACGTCGCGCGCATGCACGAGGCTCGCCAACGTGAACAGCCCAGAGGGAGAGAGGTAACCCTCGGACGCCTCCGGAAGCCCGTCCATCGCCTCGGAAAGCCGTGAGGCCAGTTCGGCGAACTCGTCAGGCGAGACGGCACGTCCGTCCACTCGGATCCGATCACGGTTCGAGCGGTGCCCAGGACTCATCACCGAAACGACCCGCAGCCCCGCCGCCACCAGGGTCGCGGACGCGTACGTCGCGGCCGTCCCCTTGCCCTTGGACCCGACCACGGCCAGCACCGGGACGCCTACCGGCAGGAGCCCCAGCGCCCCCGCCAGCTCGCGCGCCCGCTCGAGCGAACGCCTCGAACCGGGACGCCGGGCCGTCCACTCGCGGAAGAACACCTGATCAACGGCCATCCGACGGAGGATATCCACAGGAGGACCGGGTGTGGACGGCCCTGTGGCAGGGCGCGAGTAGGCTTCCTGTGTCGGCAGAAACGCACCGTTGAACAGGCAGGGATCCAAGACGTGAGCCAGGTGACGGGGCCGCTCGGCTACCGCGACGCGATCGGCGCGATCATGAGCCGTGGGGTCGAGTGGGACATCGATCCGACCCTCGACCGGGTCCGTGACCTGGTCGACGTCCTCGGCGAGCCGCAGCGGTCGTATCCGGTGATCCACGTGGCGGGCACCAACGGCAAGTCCAGCACCGCCCGGCTGATCGAGGCGCTGCTGCGCGAGCGGGGCCTGCGCACGGGCCTGTACACCAGCCCCGAGCTGACCACCCTGCGCGAGCGCATCGCGATCGACGGCGAGCCCATCTCCGAGGAGCGGTTCGTCGAGGTCTACGAGGACGTCAAGCCCTACGTCGACCTGATCGACACCAAGAACGACACGAAGCTGTCGTTCTTCGAGGTCCTGACGGCGATGGCGTTCGCGGCCTTCGCCGACGCTCCGGTCGACGTCGCGGTCGTCGAGGTCGGCATGGGCGGCTCCTGGGACGCCACCAACGTCGCCGACGGCACCGTCGCGGTGATCACCCCGGTCGGCCTCGACCACACCGCCTACCTGGGCGAGACCGTCGAGGAGATCGCGGCCGAGAAGGCCGGGATCATCAAGCCCGGCCAGATCGTGGTGATCGAGCAGCAGCAGCTCCCGGCCGCCGAGGTGCTGCTCGGCCGGGTCGCCGAGGTCGGCGCGGTCGCGGCCCGCGAGGGCATCGAGTACGGCGTCGTCCACCGCGACGTGGCGTTCGGCGGCCAGATGATCTCGGTCCGCGGGCTGCACGGCGCCTACGACGAGATCTTCCTGCCGCTGTTCGGCGAGCACCAGGCCAGCAACGCGGCGACCGCCCTCGCGGCCGTCGAGGCGTTCGCGTCCGGTGCGCCGACCCTGGGCGAGCACAACCTCGAGGCCGCCACCCGCATCGCGGCCGGCGCCGACTACACCGGTGGCGACGACGGCCAGCTCGACCCGGCGCTGGTGCGCAGCGGGTTCGCCCAGTCCGCCTCGCCGGGCCGCCTGGAGGTCGCCCGCACCGGCCCGACCGTGCTGATCGACTCCTCGCACAACCCCGCCGGAATGGCCGCGACGGTCAACACGATCACCGAGTCGTTCGGGTTCACCCGGCTCGTCGGCGTCCTCGCGATCGCCTCCGACAAGGACGTGGCGGGCGTGCTCGACGAGCTCGAACCCGTCATGGCCGAGCTCGTCGTCACCCGCAACGCCTCGCCGCGCTCGCTGTCGCCGGAGGAACTCGCGGAGGTCGCCGAGGGTGCGTTCGGCTCCGAGCGCGTGCACGTCGTCGACCGGCTCGACGACGCGATCGACCGCGCCATCGGCCTGGCCGAGGAGACCGGCGAGTACCGGGGCGCGGGCGTGCTGATCACCGGCTCGGTCGTCACCGCCGGCGAGGCGCGGACCCTGCTGCGCGTGGGAGAGGGCCGATGAACCCGGAACGCCGCCTGTACTCGACGGTCCTCGCCTGCGAGGCCGTCGTCATCGGGCTCGCGATCCCGGTCGCGATCTCGGTGCAGAAGGTGGACGGCTCGGTCGCGGGCTCGGTCGGCGGCGTCCTCGCGGTGCTGTGCCTCCTGGCCTGCGGCGTGATGGGCCGTCCGTGGGGCTTCGCGGTCGGCACCGTCCTGCAGGTCCTGGTGCTCCTGACCGGCTTCATGGTCCCGATGATGTTCATCCTCGGAGTGCTGTTCGGCGCACTCTGGGGAACGGCCTTTTGGCTGGGACGCCAGGCGGAAAAGGCTCAGGCGCGCTAAATTCCCGGGGAAGGCAGCCGAATTCCGCCCGCCATAATTCGCCATTAGGAAATAGCGAACATTCTGGACATCATGATCTGGCGGGCGGCCTTTCCGTAGGAGCAAGGCCGTGTCCTCCTCGAGCCAGCAGCCACGCCGCCCGTCCCCGCAGCCCGCCGACCCCTGCCCGGACGCAGCGCCGGACACAGCACTGGACGCAGTGCCGGACGCCGCGCCGCACACAGCGCCGGACAGGGCACCGGACACGGCCGACACCCCGGTCCGTCCCGACGGGCCGACGGTGATCCTGCCGCACGGCGTCCACCGGCCGGACGGCGCGAGGCCCCCGGCCCCGTCCCGGGCCGAGCACCCCGACGCCGACACGCCCGTCCGTCCCGACGGCCCCACGGCGGTCCTCCCGCACAGCGTCCTCCGCCCGCGCGCGGAGCACCCCGGGCACGACACCCCGGAGCCTCCGGCCGCCCGTCCGGACGACCCGACGATGACCCTCCCGCCCGGCCACCGGCCGCCGCCGGAGGAGTTCCCGCAGGCCGGCGCCCCGGGAACCTTCGGCGAGCCCCACCACACCGGCGCACCGGCCGCCGCCGCGCCCCCGCACTCGTGGCCCGACCCGCCGCCCGCGCACGAATACTGGCGAAGGGACGACCCCGCCGCCCTACCGCAGGACCCCGTCCACGGGTTCACCGAATCCTCGCAGCCGTCCTACGCCGAATCCCCGCAGCCGTCCTACGCCGAGTCCGCGCCGCCGTCCTACGCCGAGCCCTCGCACGCGGCCGCGCCGAACCCGGCGGGCCCGTTCCACCCCGAGCCCCCGCAGATGGACGCGCCGAATCCCGTGCGGCCACGTCATGCCGAACCCGCTCAAGGGGATGCGCCGCACCCGGAGCGGTCGTTCCGCGCCGAGTTCTCATCGGCGGACGCTCTGGATCCCTCGGTGCCGATCCCCAGCCGGTTCTCAGTGGCGGAGGGCCCGGAGCCCGCCTCGCCGTCCACCGGCGGGCACCCGTGGGCGGGTGTTCCGGAGCCCTCCGTTCCGCCGTCCCAGGGCGAGTTCGCTCCGCCGTGCGCGCCGGAAGCGAGCCCGCCGTCCACGGGCGAGCCCTACGCGGCGGGTCTGCCCGAACCCGCGTGGGGCGCGCAGGACGACGTCCTCCGGCCGAGCGTGCCGCGCGCCGCCGAGCCGCTGGCGCTGCCGTTGCCCGAGTTCCCGCAGGCCGCCGGGTATCCGTGGGCCACCGTGCCGCCTCATGAGGAGGAGCGGCGCCCGCAACCCACCGCCCCTGCGGAGAACGAGACCGGCTGGCCGAACACACCGGGAGCCGCGACCTCCTCGCACGACGGACTTCCTCCCTTGGGCGTGTCGAATCCCGCCGGTCTGTCCCCGGGAGAGCCCTCGTGGGCGGACGCCCCCGATCCGCACCGTCCGGAAGCCGCCGCGCCCCTGCACGGTGAGGCCCCCTGGACGGGCGTGCCGATCCCCGGCGTCCCGCGTGACGAGTCGCAGCAGGCGGACGGGGGCGTGCCTCGACGGACAGGTGACCCTCTGCGTGGGGAGGTCCCCTGGACCGAGGTGCCGGTCCCTGGCGTCCCGCGTGACGACGTGCAGCAGGCGGACGAAGACGCGCCTCTGAGCCGGGAGGTCCCCTGGGCGGCCGCGCCGGTTCCCGGCCTCTCCGGTGATGAGGTGCACCCGGCGGTGGAGGCCGTTCCGGAGGACGACTCGGACGCCGCCGCGATGGCGCGCGGTGAGCGGCTCTGGGTGAAGGTGCCGATGCCCACCACGCCCCCTCAGGACGAGGCCGTTGCGGGCGCGGCCGCCAAGCCGCCCAAGGGGGGCCTTTCTCGGTCACCGTCCGCACGCGAGGCCGAAGGCGAGGCCGAGGGGCCCGCCGGGATCAGGGACGTCGCGGCGACACTGGCCGCGCTCGCGGTGATCGTCGTGGCGGTTCCGGCCGCGGTGCTGGTCCTGCCGGACACGTCCGCCAACGTGGTCGACCAGGCGGGCCGGGCGCTCGGCCTCGCGCCGGACGAGTACGGCGGCCTGCTGCGCGCCACCGGACTGAGCGTTCCGGTGCTGCTGGGAGCCGTCCCCGTCGGGGCGGTCGCGGCGCGGCGCCTCGGGGCGCGGCCGACGCTGTTCGCGGGCGTCGCGCTGCTGCTGGCGGGGCTCCTCGGCGTCGCACGGGCCGACACGGTTCCGCTGGTCGGAGCGGTGCGGGCGGCGCAGGGGATGGGCGCCGGGCTGATCCTGCCCGCGACGCTCGTCCTCGCCTGGGAACGCGGCGGACGGCTCGCGTCGGCGCTCTGGTCGGGCGTGCTCGTCGCGTCCCTCCTCGGAGCGATGCCGCTCGCGCTGGCCCGCGTCCCGCTGCCGGACGGCGGATCCGCGCCGCGGCACGTCACCGACTGGCACGCCTCGCTCGCGCCGTTCCCGTGGGCCGCGGTCGCGGTCGCGTGCGTCCTGCCGTTCTGCCTGCTTCTGCGCGGACGCCGAGGACGGCTGCCGGCGTCCAGGCACACCGAGCGCGGACAGCTCGTCCTGCCGCTGGCCCCGGCGGCGGGGTTCGCGTTCATCGCGGTCGTCACCACCTACGGCTGGTCCCCGGGCGGACGGCTCGTGCTCGCCGGGCTGGCGCTGCTCGGCCTGGCCGGGCTCGCCTTCGTCGGCAGCCGGGACGCCACGGCGGGCAGCCCGCTCGGCGCGGCCGTCGTCATGGTGACGACCGGGCTGCTCGCCTACCCGGTGGCCGCGCCCCTCGCCGGGATCACCGCGGTCGCCGCGCGCAACGGGGACGGCACGTCCGGCGCGATGTACCTGCCGTTCGCCGCCGGGACGGCGTCCGCCCTGGTCGCGGCCCTGATCGCCGCCTGGCTGCCGAGGCGCGCGGCACGCGTCGCGGTGCTCGCCGCGCACGCCCTGCTGGTCCTCGCGACGCTGCCGCCGCTGCTGGCCTCCGTCGCGCACGTCCCGGACTCGGCGCACATCCCGGCCGTCGCGACCGCCTCGATGATCGCGCTCGGCGCGGGCGCGGGCCTCGCGCTCGCCGTGTCCCTGCGCGAGGCGGGCGTCGCGGGCGCGCTGTTCGGGCTGTCGCTGTGCTTCCCCGCCGTCCTCACCGGACAGCTCGTGGTGCTGTCGCTCCAGGCCGGATGGCTCCAGCCCGCGCCGACCACCACGGCGGCCCAGCTGGTCGCGCTGACCGGCGGCTACCGGGCCTGGCTCGGCGCCGCCGCCGTCCTCACCCTCCTGCTCGCCGCCGCCGGACGCGCCGCCACCCGCGGGCGCCCGAGGCCCGGCGGGAACCGGAGCAGAGCGAGCGCCTCGGTACAGTAAGCACTGGCGTCACGCCCCGGCGCGGTCCGCGCCACCCACGATCCCGTTTTTCCTTGAGGAGATACTCCGTGTCCGAGCGCACTCTTGTCCTGGTCAAGCCCGACGGCGTCCGCCGCGGCGTGGTCGGCGAGGTCATCTCGCGGATCGAGCGCAAGGGCCTGAAGCTCGTCGCTCTGGAGCTCAAGAACCTGAAGCGCGAGACCGCCGAGGCGCACTACGAGGAGCACAGCGAGAAGCCGTTCTTCGGCGACCTCGTCGACTTCATCACCGGCGGCCCGCTGGTCGCGCTGGTCGTCGAGGGCCCGCGCGCCATCGAGGCGTTCCGCGCGCTGGCCGGCGCCACCGACCCGGTCTCCGCCACGCCCGGCACCATCCGCGGCGACTTCGCGCTGGAGATCGGCGAGAACATCGTTCACGGCTCCGACTCCACCTACTCCGCCGACCGCGAGATCAAGCTCTTCTTCCCCGAGCTGGGCTGACCCGCCCGAGCGGATCACCGGCACCGGGCCGTCGCGGGGACACCCGCCGACACGCCCACCCGTGCCCCGGCGCGCCTCGCGCGCCGGGGCACATCCGCATCCGGCCCCCGCGCCGCCCGGGTTTTTTTTGATCACTCTCCGTGTTCGCCGCGACGGGCCGCGGTTCATGGACGCCGCGCATTCGCCGCGCGGTTTCGCATCGCTTTCGTGTTCCCGGCGTCCCGTATCCGTGGGGTTTCCGCGCCCGCTTTCCGGCGCCCCTGTTTGGCGGGACGGGACGGGGGTAGACACGCGGGTCTGAATCATTCGGGCGCGCGGGTGTTTTCCGCGTAACGTGCCTGGTCACGGTGTGGAATCGGACGTCATGCCGCCGGAGGGGCGACCGCCCGGCGCCGCGTGGGCACGTTACGATGGGGACGCCGCTCTGCACGCCCGACAAGCATGAAGGGCTCCCTTTCTTCATGGGTAACAAGCTGTCGTTCCTTGGCCGTGACATGGCGGTCGACCTAGGCACCGCGAACACACTGGTGTACGTGCGCGGGCGCGGCATCGTGCTGAACGAACCGTCCGTCGTCGCGATCAACACCAACACGGGCAAGATCGTGGCGGTCGGCATCGAGGCGAAGCGGATGATCGGCCGGACGCCCGGCAACATCGTCGCGGTCCGCCCGCTCAAGGACGGCGTCATCGCCGACTTCGACGTCACCGAGCGCATGCTGCGCTACTTCATCCAGAAGGTGCACAAGCGCCGGCACTTCGCCAAGCCGCGGATCGTGGTGGCGGTGCCGTCCGGGATCACCGGGGTGGAGCAGCGCGCCGTCAAGGAGGCCGGCTACCAGGCCGGCGCCCGCCGCGTGTACATCATCGAGGAGCCCATGGCCGCCGCGATCGGCGCCGGGCTCCCGGTGTACGAGCCGACCGGCAACATGGTCGTCGACATCGGGGGAGGCACCACCGAGGTCGCCATAATCTCCCTCGGCGGGATCGTGACGAGCCAGTCCGTCCGGGTCGGCGGGGACGAGCTCGACCAGGCCATCATCAGCTTCTCCAAGAAGGAGTACTCGCTGATGCTCGGCGAGCGCACCGCCGAGGAGATCAAGATGGCGATCGGGTCGGCCTACCCCGGCGGCGACGACGAGCCGCACGCCGAGATCCGCGGCCGGGACCTGGTGTCCGGGCTGCCGAAGACCGTGGTGATCTCCGCCGAGGAGGTGCGCCGCGCGATCGAGGAGCCGGTGAACGCGATCGTGGACGCCGTGAAGACCACGCTCGACAAGTGCCCGCCCGAGCTGTCCGGCGACATCATGGACCGGGGCATCGCCCTCACCGGCGGTGGCGCGCTCCTCAAGCACCTGGACGAGCGGCTGCGCGAGGAGACCGGGATGCCGATCCACCTGGTGGACAATCCACTCGACTCGGTCGTTCTCGGCACCGGCAAGACGGTGGAGGACTTCGACTCGCTGCGTCAGGTGCTGGTACCGGAGTCGCGGCACTGATCTCCTAGGACGATGGGACGGGAGGTCCGCGGGTGAACGACACCCGACGCAGCCGCATGGTGCTCGGGGCGCTGCTGGTGGTGGCGCTCGCCATGATCACGATCGACTACCGGGGCGGGGACGACTCGCCGCTGCGCGGCCTGCGCGGCGTCGGGGAGGCCGTGTTCGGCCCGGTCGAGCGCGCCTCGGCGGCCGTGGTCCGCCCGGTGGGCAACGCCGTCGACGCGATCACCAACGCGCCCGGCGAGCGGCGCCGCGCCGACCGGCTCCAGCGCGAGAACCAGCGCCTGCGCGACCAGCTGCGCGGCACCCAGGTCGACCAGGGCAAGTCGGCGCAGCTCGACCGGCTGCTCGGCGCGGCCGGGCTCGGCGGCTACAAGATCGTCGCGGCGAACGTGATCTCGGTCGGGCAGGGCCTGGAGGACACCGTCACCATCGACGCGGGCTCCGGCAGCGGGATCCGCACCGACATGACGGTGATGAGCGCGGACGGCCTGGTCGGACGCGTCACCCGGGTCGGCCCGGCGACCGCGACCGTCCTGCTCGCCACGGACGTGACGTCCTCGGTCGGCGCGCGGCTCGAGGAATCCAAGGAGATCGGCATCGTGCAGGGCCGGGGACGGCGCGGGCTCGGTGGCGGAGGCCGCACCCCGCTGCGGTTCCAGCTGCTCGACGCGAACGCGCCGATGCGGGTCGGGCAGCGCCTGGTCACGCTCGGCTCGCAGAACGAGCGCCCGTACGTGCCGGGCGTCCCGGTCGGGACGGTCGAGCGCATCGACGCGCCCGCCGGGGGTCTCACGCGCACCGCCTACGTCCAGCCGTTCGTGCACTTCACCAGCCTGGACGTCGTGGCGGTGGTGGTCGCGCCGCCGAAGTCCGACCCGCGTGACGCGGTGCTGCCGCCGTCACCCACACCGCCCGCGCCCCCGGCGGCCGGGCCCCCGTCGCCGCTGCCGCCGTCGGCCCCGCCGCACAAGGGCGGGAAGCACCCCTCCGCCCAGCCGTCCCAGTAAGCCGTCTCAGTAAGTCGTCCATGCAAGCCGTCTGAGGGAGCCCGACATGCTGAACGCTCCGGAGGCGTCGCCCACCGGACGGCGCGTCATCTCCGCGATCGTGATCGTGGTGGCGCTGGTGCTCCAGGTGTCGGTGGCCAACCGGCTGCCGCTGCCCGGAGGCGTCACCCCGGACCTGGTGCTGCTCAGCGTCGTGGCGCTCGCCCTGGTCTCGGGGTCGCTGACCGGGTGCGTCGCCGGGTTCTGCGCCGGTCTCGCCGCCGACATCGTGCCGCCCGCCGACCACACCATCGGCCGGTACGCGCTGGTCTACTGCGTCATCGGCTACGTCTGCGGGATCGCCGCCGCCGAGATGGACCGGCAGTCGACCGTGCCGTTCTTCGCCGTCGCGGCGGGCGCGCTGCTCGGCACCGTCGCCTACGCCGCGACCGGCATGCTGCTCGGCGACCCGCGCGCGTCATGGACGATCGTGGCGCGGGTGGTGCCGCTCCAGGTGCTCTACGACGTCGTCGCCAGCCCGTTCGTGGTGTGGTGCGTTCTGCGCGCGACCCGCCGCTACGACCGGCCGGAACGCCACCGCGACCGGTTCTCGGTCCCGGCGGCGCGGTACCGGGCGATGTCGGGACGGACGCGCCTGTGACCAACCGGACCCACCTCAGGCTGATCATCCTGTACGTGACGGTCGGCGCGCTGCTGCTGGTCCTGATGGGCCGTCTCTGGACGATGCAGGTGCTGGAGGGACGGCACTACCGGCAGGTCGCCGCCGACAACCGCACCCGCGACATCGTCGTCCCGGCCGTCCGCGGCATGATCCTGGACGACCAGGGCCGCGCGCTCGTCCGCAACCGCACCGCGCTCGTCGTGTCGGCCGACCGCACCGTCCTGATGCGGCAGAAGGACCGGGGCAGGGCCGTCCTGACCAGGCTCGCGGGCGTGCTCGGCACGACCTACGAGGACCTGGTGAACAAGACCCGGCTGTGCGGGCCCGGCATCAAGCGGCCGTGCTGGCCCGGCTCGCCCTACCAGCCGATCCCCGTGGACGACAAGGTCGACGCCAAGCGCGCCCTGCAGATCATGGAGCGGCAGGAGGACTTCCCCGGCGTGACCGCGCAGGTCCAGGCCGTCCGGGACTACCCGCGGCCGGGCGGCGCGAACGCCGCGCAGACGCTCGGCTACCTCCAGCCGATCACGCAGGAGGAGCTGGACAAGCGCAAGGGCCTGAAGGTCACCGGCTACAGCGGCGTCGACCTGATCGGCCGGGACGGCCTGGAGGCGGCCTACGACGCCGACCTGCGCGGCGAGCCCGGCTTCCGCAGGCTCCTGGTCGACAGCCAGGGCCGCGTCACCGGCACCGCGCAGGAGAAGGCCGCCACACCCGGCGGGAACCTGGTGACCAGCATCGACGCCGGGGTGCAGGGCGCGGCGGAGAAGGCCGTCCAGGACGCGGTGAAGTCGGCCCGCTCGCAGGGCAAGCACGCCGACTCGGGCGCGGCCGTCGTGATGGACGTGCAGACCGGGCACGTCGCCGCGCTCGCCAGCTACCCGACCTACGACCCGTCCATCTGGACCGGCGGCATCTCGCAGGACCAGTACGACGCGCTGCTCGGCAAGAAGAAGGGCGAGCCGCTGATCTCGCGGGCCACCCAGGGCCAGTTCGCGCCGGGCTCCACGTTCAAGATCTCGTCGGTGTCGGCGGCCGTCGCGGACGGCTACGACCTGCACGGCACCTACTCCTGCCCCGGCTCCTACGACGTGGGGAACCGCGCGTTCCGCAACTTCGAGGGCGAGTCGAAGGGCAGCATGAGCCTGCACGAGGCGCTCGTCGTCTCCTGCGACACGGTCTTCTACAAGTTCGCCTACGAGGAGTGGCTGCGCGACGGCGGCACCAAGCCGAAGAAGAACCCGGCCGACCCGATGGTCAAGATGGCGCGGCAGTGGGGGTTCGGCAAGAAGACCGGCATCGACCTGCCGAGCGAGTCGGCGGGCCGGATCCCGGACAGGGCCTGGAAGACCGCCTACTGGGACGCCACGAAGAAGGCCGACTGCAAGGCCGCCAAGGACGGCTACCCCGACCTCGAGCGGTCCGACCCGTCCCGGGCCGCGTACCTGAAGGCGGTCGCGGCGGAGAACTGCGCCGAGGGCTATGTGTGGCGCGCGGGTGACGCGGCGAACTTCTCGGTCGGGCAGGGCGACGTGCTCTCCACGCCGCTCCAGCTCACGCGCGCGTACGCGGCCCTCGCCAACGGCGGGCGGCTGGTCGTCCCGCGCATCGCGCGCGCGGTCGTGCGGGCGGACGGCACCGTCGTCCGGCGCGTCCCGGACCCGCCCGCCGCGAAACTGCCGGTCGACCCGAAGGTGCTGAAGTACGTCCGGGGCGGCCTGGACGGCGTGACCAAGTCCGGGACGGCGGCCGGGGCGTTCGGCGGCTTCGACTTCAAGACGGTGGACGTCGCGGGCAAGACCGGCACCGCGGAGGTCTACGGCAAGGACGACACGTCCTGGTTCGCCTCGTTCGCCCCTGTGGACAACCCGCGCTACGCGGTCGTCGTGATGATCTCCCAGGGCGGGCAGGGCGCGAACGCCGCGGCGCCCGCCGTCCGGCAGATCTACGAGGCCATGTACGGGCTGGGCAAGGGCGGGAAGCCGATGGTCGGCAAGGACGGGCGGCTGCCGTCCGAACTGCCGCGCCCGGAGGCCGCCATCGACCCGGAGCCCGGTCCGTCGGCAGGGCCGCCGGCGGGTCCGTCGGCCGGTCCGTCCGGGACGCCGTCGCCCGGTCCGTCCACGCCGGGCGGCGCCGGTGACCCGAGCGGGGCCGCGATCCCGACCGTCGGGCCGTCCCTGCAGTCCGGGGCGGCGGGACGGAGACCTGGCACAGGGGTCACGCCGTGACCGGGCTGGGCGGCTTCGCCGGGCCCGTCGAGGGCTACGGCGAGCGGAACTCGTGGCGGCGGCACGCCGCCGGGCTGCGCCGCCTCGACTGGACGCTGATCCTCTCGGTGGTCGCGCTGTCGCTGATCGGGACGCTGCTCGTCCGGTCCGCGACGTTCCACCTGCTCACCGAGCAGGGGCGCGACCCCGAGTGGTTCCTCAAACGGCATCTGCTGAACCTGGCGATCGGGCTCGGACTCGGCACGGTCGTCACCGTCCTGGACTACCGGCTGCTGCGCGCCTACGTCCCGATCCTGTACGGCCTGGCCTGCGTCGGGCTGGTCGCGGTGATCACCCCGCTGGGCTCGACGATCAACGGCTCGCACTCCTGGATCGTGATCGGCGGCGGCTTCCAGGTGCAGCCGTCGGAGTTCGCCAAGGTCGGCCTGGTCGTGGTCATGGCGATGGTGCTCGGCGAGCCGCGCGACGGCGAGGTCGGCCCCGGACGCCGGGACGTGCTGCTCGCGCTCGCCCTGGCCGGCGTCCCGGCGGCGCTGATCATGCTCCAGCCGGACCTCGGCACCGCCCTGGTGTTCGCCGTGGTCGTGATCGGGATGCTCGCGGTGTCGGGCGCGGCCAAGCGGTGGATCGCCGGGCTGGTCGGCGGCGGCCTCCTGGCGGCCCTCGCGGTCTGGTTCCTCGGGATCCTCAAGCCGTACCAGCTCGCCCGGTTCACCGCGTTCATCGACCCGTCCGCCGACCCGCGCGGCGCGGGCTACAACGCCCAGCAGGCGCGGATCGCGATCGGCTCCGGCGGGTTCCTCGGCAAGGGGCTGTTCCACGGCGAGCAGACCGGCGGGCATTTCGTCCCCGAGCAGCAGACCGACTTCATCTTCACGGTCGCGGGGGAGGAGCTGGGGTTCCTCGGCGCGGCGCTGATCGTCCTGCTGCTGGGCCTGGTGCTGTGGCGCGGCCTGCGGATCGCCACGCAGGCGGCGGACCTGTTCGGCACGCTGGTCGCGACGGGCGTGGTGTGCTGGCTGGCGTTCCAGACGTTCGAGAACGTCGGGATGACGCTGGGGATCATGCCGATCACCGGGCTGCCGCTGCCGTTCGTGTCCTACGGCGGGTCCGCGACCTTCGCGAACATGATCGCGCTGGGGCTGCTGCAGGCCGTCCACGTCCGGCGCCGCCCGTTCGACTGACCCCGCCCCCTCGGCACCGCTTACCGGCCCTGCTCGCCGGCCACCGCGTGGCGATCACCAGGCGGACGATCGACCGGCTCGCCGGGGATAGGCTTGAGGGTCTCTCCCACGTCCAGCCAACGGAGGCGCACCGCATGTCCGTAGAGTCGATCTTCCCGCGCCTGGAGCCGCTGCTCCCGAGCGTGCAGAAGCCGATTCAGTACGTCGGCGGCGAACTGAACTCCCAGGTCAAGGACTGGGACGCCGCGACCGTCCGCTGGGCGCTGATGTACCCCGACGCCTACGAGGTCGGGCTGCCCAACCAGGGCGTCCAGATCCTGTACGAGATCCTGAACGAGCGCGAGGGCGTGCTCGCCGAGCGCACCTACGCGGTGTGGCCGGACATGGAGCAGGTCATGCGGGACCACGGCATCCCGCAGTTCACCGTCGACTCGCACCGCCCGGTCGGCGCGTTCGACGTGTTCGGCGTGTCGTTCTCGACCGAGCTCGGGTACACCAACCTGCTCACCGCGCTCGACCTCGCGGGCATCCCGCTCGAGGCCGCCGACCGCACCGATGAGCACCCGATCGTCCTGGCGGGCGGGCACGCGGCGTTCAACCCCGAGCCCATCGCCGACTTCGTCGACGCCGCCGTCCTCGGCGACGGCGAGGAGATCACGCTCGCGATCACCGAGGTGATCCGCGAGTGGAAGAACGAGGGCGAGCCCGGCGGACGCGACGGGGTGCTGCTGCGCCTCGCCGAGACCGGCGGCGTCTACGTGCCGAGGTTCTACGACGTCGAGTACCTGCCCGACGGCCGCATCCAGCGCGTCGCGCCGAACCGCGCGGGCGTCCCGTGGCGTGTCGAGAAGCACACCGTCATGGACCTCGACCAGTGGCCCTACCCGAAGAAGCCGCTGGTCCCGCTGGCCGAGACCGTGCACGAGCGGTTCTCCGTGGAGATCTTCCGCGGCTGCACCCGCGGCTGCCGGTTCTGCCAGGCGGGCATGATCACCCGTCCGGTCCGGGAGCGGTCGATCACCACGATCGGCGCGATGGTGGACGAGGGCATCCGGCAGACCGGGTTCACCGAGGTCGGCCTGCTGTCGCTGTCGTCGGCCGACCACAGCGAGATCGCCGAGGTCGCCAAGGGCCTCGGCGACCGGTACGAGGGCACGCACACCTCGCTGTCGCTGCCGTCCACCCGCGTGGACGCCTTCAACATCACCCTCGCCAACGAGTTCTCCCGCAACGGCCGCCGCTCCGGCCTGACCTTCGCGCCCGAGGGCGGCTCCGAGCGGTTGCGCAAGGTGATCAACAAGATGGTGTCGGAGGACGACCTCATCCGCACCGTCACCACCGCCTACGAGAACGGCTGGCGGCAGGTCAAGCTGTACTTCATGTGCGGCCTGCCCACCGAGACCGACGAGGACGTCCTGGAGATCGCCGGGATGGCCAAGCGGGTCATCAAGGCGGGCCGCGAGGCGACCGGCCGCAAGGACATCCGCTGCACCGTCTCCATCGGCGGGTTCGTGCCGAAGCCGCACACTCCTTTCCAGTGGGCCGGGCAGACCGACCACGAGACGGTCGACCGCCGCCTGCGCCTGCTGAAGGACGAGCTGCGCTCCGACAAGGAGTACGGCCGCGCCATCGGCCTGCGCTACCACGACGGCCAGCCGTCGGTGATCGAGGGCCTGCTGTCCCGCGGCGACCGCCGGGTCGGCAAGGTCATCCGCGCGGTGTGGGAGGACGGCGGCCGCTTCGACGGCTGGACCGAGCACTTCTCCTACGAGCGCTGGACGGCGGCGGCCGAGAAGGCCCTGGGCGACGAGCCCGTCGACCTCGACTGGTACACGGTCCGCGACCGCGACGAGGTCGAGGTCCTGCCGTGGGACCACCTCGACGCCGGTCTCGACCGCGAGTGGCTCTGGCAGGACTGGCAGGACGCGATCGACGAGACCGAGGTCGAGGACTGCCGCTGGACGCCCTGCTACGACTGCGGCGTCTGCCCGACGATGGGCACCGAGATCCAGATCGGCCCCACCGGCAAGAGGCTGCTCCCGCTCTCGGTCGTCTGAGCGGCGTCCTTCCGATCACCCTCGTTCCCCACGGCACGTCGTCCCGCCAGGGGCGGCGTGCCGTTCCGTCGAGAGGCCTTGACCAAGTCTTGAATGACAGCGCTCCCACGGCGTGTCGGCGGGTGTGCGGGCCTCTGAACTGGGAGGGGACGCGCCTCGGGGATGCCCGGGGGCTCAAGTGGGTCGCGGTGGCCGTACTCTATAGGGAGACGTTTTCGACTCGACACGAGTAGGAAGGACCAGAACCCTGGCTCCCATGCCGGAGGGTCCCGCACCGGCCCCCGTGATCCAGCGTCTGCGTGTCCGCTACACCAAGCGGGGCAGACTGAGGTTCACGAGCCATCGCGACATTTCCCGGGCCGTGGAACGCGCCGTCAGGCGCGCCGGGATTCCGGTCGCGTTCAGTGCTGGATTCACTCCGCACCCGAAGATCTCTTACACGGGTGCGGCGGCGACCGGCGTGGCCAGTGAGGCCGAATACCTCGAGATCGGGTTGACCGAGCCCCGCGACCCTGCGCGGGTGCGCGCGGAACTCGACGCCGCCCTGCCGCCGGGCCTTGACGTCGTCGACGTCGTGGCCCTCCCGGCCGGGACGGGCAAGAGCACCGCGCTGGCCGATCGGCTCCAGGCGTCCGAGTGGCGGGTACGGCTCGACGGTGTCGCCGAGGGCGACGCCGCGACCGCCGTGACCGCCTTCCTGGACTCCGGGGCGGTGGAGGTCGAACGCCTCACCAAGAAGGGACGCCGCCGTTTCGACGTGCGTGCCGCCGTGTCCGCCCTGGAGCTCAGCGCTGAGCCCGTCCAGGACGCCGACCGGCGCGGCACCGAGGCGACGGATGCCCCATGTGCGATACTTCGCATGGTTGTGCGGCACACCACACCCGCCGTACGACCCGACGACATCCTCACCGGTCTCCGCCAGGTCGCCGACCTCGCGCCGCCGTCACCCCCGCTGGTGACCAGGCTGGCGCAGGGGCCCCTGGACGAGCGGACCGGTGTGCTCGCGGATCCGCTCGATCCCGACCGGGAGACCGCTGACGTGACCGGCGACGAGGCCGGCACGGCGGGCGGTCCCGCCTCACCGGGGTCCGGCGACGCCGTGAGCGTGGATGCCGTCGGCGCCCGCTCGTAGGGCCGAAGCCGGCGCCGCCACGTCCGTGGCGGCGCGGAACCGGCCCACAGGGAGCGGCGGGCGCGCCCCCGACGACTTCGTCGTCGTGTCCGGACAGCGGTCCGGGCGCGTCGGCGCCGATGACTGACGGAGTGCTCCCGTGCGGCGCACCGCGGCGAACCGCCCTAGCCGGGCGGGGCGAGCGGACGCGCCCGGGAGCCTGACGGGAGATCACCCGCATGCTTGAGAACGAGAACGATTCGGCCAACGGGGCCGAGGGCCCCGAGGATTCGCGTCCTGCCGTGACCACCACGCGGCGTCGCGTGGCCAGCCGTCCGGCGGGTCCGCCGCCGGACGTGGACGACGGCGGCGCCTCCGGGACGCCGGCGAAGAAGCCGGCCCGCGCCCGCAAGACCACCCGGGCCGCCGCGGCCGAGACCGCGACGCCCGAGGTGAAGGTCGTCAAGACCACGCGCC
>NZ_RFFG01000110.1 GCF_003696215.1 Actinomadura harenae
GCCGGCGCGGGGCCCCGGCGGAGGCGTGCCGGCTCGGCCGCCTCGCCGCCGAGCACACCCCGCCGGACGATCCCGGCGGCTTCGTGAACCGGCTGCTCACGGCGTCCGAGGACGCGATCGCCGCCGGGGACCTGCCCGAGGCGCGGCGGATCGCGCACGAGGCGCTGGCCGTGGCGTCCGAGCCCGCGCCCCGGGTGCGCGGCTGGCTCGCGGTGATCGACTCGGCGGGGCAGGCGCTCGCCGAGTTCGGCGACATCTTCCCGCGCGCGCTCGCGGACGCCGGGGACGACCCGGCCCTGCTCGCGCCGCTGCACTACCGGCTCGCGTGGCGGGCGTGGCTCGTCGAGGGGTCGGCGTTCGAGGCGCACGAGCACGCGGCGCGCTCGGCCGAGCTGGCCGCGCGCGCGGGAGACCGGCGCACCGAGATCCTCGCGCTGGCCAAGCAGGCGCACCTGGCGTTCTTCCTGGGCCGTCCGGACGCGGAGCGGACGCTCGCGCGCGCGTTGTCGTCCCCGCAGGACCCGCGCGTGATGGTGGACCACAACGGTCCCGCGTTCCAGCGCTACCGGCACCACCTGCTCGCCGACCGGCTGGAGGAGGCGCGGGCCGAACTGCGGTCGCTGATCTACCTCGTCCGGCGGCGCGGCGCGGTCGAGAGCCTGTGCCACTGCCTGCACAACCTCGCGCGCGTGGAGGTGCACCGCGGACGCTGCGACCGGGCGCTGGACGTGGCGCGGCAGAGCCTCCGCCTGGCCGAGGACAGCGACCTCAGCCAGGGCCCATCGTGGTTCTCGCTGGCCCTCGCCGAGGCGGCGGGCGGCGACGCGGAGCGGGCCGCGGACGCGGCGCGCCGGGCCGAGCAGCACAGCGCGGACGACGGCGACCTGCTGTTCCTCCCGCAGGCGTGGTTCGTCGCCGGGCACATCCACCTGATGGCCGGACGGAACGAGGCGGCCGCGGCGCTGCTCCGGCGCGTCCGGCGGTCGGAGGAGGCGCAGGGGCTGGGCGACCCGGCGATGCGGCGCTGGCACGGCGACCTCGCGGAGGCGCTCGCGCTGTCGGGGAACCTGGACGAGGCGGCCGAGCTGATCGACGAGACGCGCGCCCGCGCGACCCGGCTGGAGCGCCGCGTCATGCTCGCGGTGATGGACCGGGCCGCCGCGCTGGTGGCGTCCGGACGCGGGGACGGCTCGACGGCGGCCGCCCTCGCGCGGCGGTCGGCGACGGCGCTGGCCGAGCAGCCGTTCCGGCTGGAGGAGGGGCGTTCCTGGCTCGTGCTGGGACGCCTGAGACTCGGGCAGAACGACGCTCCCGGGGCGCGGTCGGCGCTGCGCGAGGCCCGCCGGGTCTTCGCGCACGCGCACGCGCGCCCGTGGCTCGCGCTGGTCACCGCCGAGCTCGACCGCGTCCGGGACCTGGACCGGGCGGCGCAGGCGCCGTCCGCGCCGCCCGCCGCGCTGGGGGTGCTGAGCGCGATGGAGGCGAAGGTCGCCGGGCTCGTCGCGGAGGGCGCGACCAACCGCGAGATCGCGGCACGCCTGTTCATCAGCGTCAAGACGGTCGAGGCCGCGCTGACCCGGACGTACCGCAAGCTCGGCGTCCGGTCGCGCGTGGACCTCGCGCGTCTCGCCTCGGCCCCGCACCGTCCTCCCCAGGATCCCCCGCCGAGCGGCTCCTAGGAACCCTGCGCGACCCTGCGCCGCGTTCGTCCGCGTGATCGTCCACGGGGCCTCTTCGCCGGCTTGTGGGGCGGGCGTGATTCCGGTGCGCGGAATTTCGTCCTCACAGGGGGTCGATATCGCCTTCACGGCGCGTGGATAAGGCCGACGTCGGACGTCATGTGGGCGTTGTGTCCGGTTCATGTGCGAGTTCGTAGGGATATCCCTAACGTTCGCGCTTCGGTCTTCCTTGGGCGAGTTAGTGCGCTGAAACTGCCGTTGATCCGAGATGCGGCGATTTGCCCCCCGCCATGCCGCGAAAGGAGCTCCCAGCCCGACACTCGCCGCCCTCGTCCCCGTTCCAAACGCCCGCCGTCCCTCGCGGCGGGCTCCTGCCCAACGAGGCGAGAGGGAACCGATCCACATGACCCCCCGTAGAATCGTGACGGTGTCGAGCGCGGCCGTGATCGCCGCGGCCGGCCTCGTCGCCCTCCCCGCAGCAGCGGCCCAGGCCGGGCCCAAACCCAAACCCGGAATGCCGGCCGGGCCGTCGTCCTTCACCAAGGACGACTTCACGGCCACCCCGGCCCCCGCCACCCGCAAGGCCGCCATCAAGAACGCCGAGAAGGCGCTCGCGTCGCACGCGTCCCAGGCGCACGCCAAGGCGGGGCACGCGTTCGTGCCGCGCACGGTGGTCGTCGACAAGAACGGCGCCGCCGACGTCCGCTTCGACCGGACCTACAAGGGACTGCCCGTCTACGGCGGCGACCTGATCGTCCACCTGAAGCCGGGCGGCTCCCTCAAGGAGATCAACACCAACACCCGCGAGACCCCGACCGTCCCCACCGCGCCGTACATCAGCGCGACCACGGCGCAGTCGGTGTCGCGCGGCCAGGTCCACGGCAAGGTGAACTCGGTCGACAAGCCGCACCTGGCCGTCTGGAACATCGGCCGGTCGTCCCAGCTCGTGTGGGAGACCGTCGTCCGGGGTGTCCGGACCGACCGGACGCCGACCGTCCTGCACGTCCTGGTGGACGCGCGCAAGGGCAAGGTCGTCACCAAGCGGGACGAGGTCGACTCGTTCCTCACCACCGCGCAGGCCGCCAAGCTGGCGAAGACCCAGAAGGCCAAGGCGGCCAACGGCAACATCCTCACCGCCGGGACCGGCAACACGATCTACAGCGGGTCGGTGTCGCTGGACCTGACGCAGTCGGGCAGCACGTGGTCGATGAAGGACCCGTCGCACGGCAACGGCTACACGACGAACATGAACCACGGCACGAGCGGCACCGGGACGACCTTCAGCAACTCGTCCGGGACGTTCGGCAACGGCACCAACAGCGACGCGGCCTCCGCCGGCGCGGACGCGCACTACGGCGCGGCCGAGACGTTCGACTACTACAAGAACGTCCACGGCCGTAACGGCATCTTCGGCGACGGCAACGGCGTCCCCTCGCGCACGCACTACGACAACGCGTACGTGAACGCCTTCTGGGACGGCACCCAGATGACCTACGGCGACGGCGCGAACAACGCCAAGCCGCTGGTCGAGATCGACGTGGCCGGCCACGAGATGAGCCACGGTGTCAGCGGCGCCCTCACCAACTGGGACGAGACCGGTGAGACCGGCGGCATGAACGAGGGCACCAGCGACATCTTCGGGACGATGGTGGAGTTCTACGCCAACAACCCCGTGGACCGTCCCGACTACACGATGGGCGAGCTCATCGACATCAACGGGGACGGCACGCCGCTCCGTTACATGTACAACCCGTCGCTCGACGGCCAGTCGCCGAACTGCTACACCAGCAGCAACGGCAGCCTGGACCCGCACTACTCGCTCGGCCCGCTCACGCACTGGTTCTTCCTGCTTGCGGTCGGCTCCGGTGACCACGGCTACGGCAACAGCCCGACCTGTGACAACTCCACCGTCACGGGTCTTGGCAACAACAAGGCCGAGAAGATCTGGTACAAGGCGCTCGCGTCCTACGCCAACAGCAGTGAGAACTACTCGCAGGCCCGCATCGACTCGCTGAAGGCCGCCGCGGACCTGTACGGCACCCACTGCACCGAGTACAACACCGTGAACTCCGCCTGGGCGGCGGTCAGCGTCACCGGCACCGACCCGGTTCCCGGCACATGCGGAAGCCAGCCCGGCTCCCCGCAGGTGACCAACCCCGGCAACCAGACCGGCACCGTCGGAACGGCCGCCAGCCTGCAGATCAGCGCGTCCGACCCGGGCGGCTCCACCCTGACCTACAGCGCCGCGGGCCTGCCCGCCGGCCTGTCGATCAACGCCTCGTCCGGCCTGATCTCCGGCACCCCGACCACCCAGGGCTCCTCGTCGGTGACCGTGACCGCCAAGAACACCGCGGGCAACACCGGGACGACCACGTTCACCTGGACGATCAACCCGGCCGGCGGCGGGACCTGCGCCAGCCCCGGCAACAAGGTGACCAACGGCGGGTTCGAGTCCGGGACCACGCCGTGGACCACCACCTCCGGGGTCGTGTCGGCCAACGGCAGCGGCGAGTCCGCGAACACCGGCACGCACTTCGCGTGGCTGGACGGCTACGGCACCACCCACACCGACAGCGCGACCCAGTCGGTGACCATCCCGGCGGGCTGCAAGGCCTCGCTGACCTACTACCTGCACATCGACACCAGTGAGAGCGGCAGCACGGCGTACGACAAGCTCACGGTCAAGGCGGGCTCCACGACGCTGAAGACCTACAGCAACACCAACGCCAACACCGGCTACTCGCTCCAGACCGTCGACCTGTCGTCCTTCGCGGGCCAGACGGTGACCCTCTCCTTCAGCGGCACCGAGGACGCGTCCCTGCAGACCAGCTTCGTCGTCGACGACGTGGCGGTGAACGCCTCCTGACGTCGCCCGGCGCCGGCCTCCGTCCCCCGCGGCGGCCGGCGCCACCCGGCGGAGCCGGTCGGAAGGCCGCTCCCCACCCGGTCCGGGCCCGAGGACCCCGCCTGAGGGCCCTGCCCGAGTGACCTGCCCGAGTGCCGGGCCCGAGTGCCGGGCCGGACGGACGGCCTGACGGTTCCATCCCTTGTCCCGGGCGCGATCCTCGCGGCCGCGCCCGGGACCTGCCCGCGAGGGAGAACCCCGTGACCCGCAAGCCTCTCGGCGCACGCCCCGTGGTGCGCCGCGTGAGAACCCCCCGCACACGACGGATCCTCGCCCTCGGGGCGGGGGCCGCGCTGGTGGCGGCGAGCCTCGCCGCCCCGCCCGCCTCGGCCCAGGCGCCCTCCGCCAAGCCGAAGCCCCCGGTGGCCGCCGACTGCGCGTCCGCGCAGGTCGTCGGCAACGGCGGCTTCGAGAGCGGCGCCTCGTCCTGGACGGCGTCCAGCAACGTGATCTTCACGGGCGGCGGCCGGACGGCGCACTCCGGCGCCGGGTTCGCCCGCCTGGACGGCACCGGCGGCACGCACACCGACACGCTGTCGCAGTCGGTGACCCTGCCCGCCGGATGCTCCTCGGCGTCCCTGTCGTTCTGGCTGCACGTCGACACCGACGAGACCGACCAGGTCGCCTACGACAAGCTCACCGCGAAGATCGGCACGACCACGCTCGGCTCGTTCTCCAACCTGGACGCGGCGAGCGGCTACGTGAAGAAGACCTTCGACGTGTCCGCGTACGCGGGCCAGACCGTCACGCTCGCGTTCACCGGAGCCGAGGACGCGAGCCTCCAGACCGGCTTCGTGCTCGACGACGTCGCCCTGGACGTCTCCGGCGGATCCACCCCGCCTGCCGGTGACTCCACCCGCACGCCCGCGACGCCGTCCTACACGGTGAACCTCAGCAGCGACGCGTCCGGCGGGACGTGGACCGGGCACGAGTCGGTGTCGTTCACGAACGCGTCCGCGACGCCGCTGTCCGAGGTCTACCTGCGGCTCTGGGACAACTACCACGGCAGCTGCCCGTCCAACACGCCGATCACCGTCTCCAACGTCTCCGGCGGGACGGCGGGATCGCTGGAGGTCGGCTGCACGGCCCTCAAGGTCACCCTGTCCGCCCCGCTGAACCAGGGGCAGAGCGGGACGGTCGGCTTCGACCTCGGCATCGTCGTGCCGTCCGGCGCGGACCGGTTCGGCCGGGACGGCTCGTACAACTTCATCGGCAACGCGCTGCCCGTGCTCGCCATCCGGGACGCGTCCGGCTGGCACCTCGACCCGTACACCAACAACGGCGAGTCGTTCTACTCGCTGGCGTCCGACTTCAAGGTCACGCTCGACCACCCGACCTCGCTCGCGGTCCCCGCCACCGGCACCTCGACCGACACGCCCGGCTCGTCCGGCCGGACGGTCACGACCGCGACGGCGGCCAAGGTGCGGGACTTCGCGTGGGCGGCCGGGCCGTTCCAGAAGGTCTCGGGCACCTCGTCCGGCGGCGTGAAGGTCAACGTCTACTGGGTGAGCGGGATCTCGTCCTCGTCCGCGCAGTCGATGCTGAACACCTCGACGAACGCCCTGGACGTGCACTCCTCGCGGTTCGGCGCGTACCCGTACGGCGAGGCGGACGTCGTCCTCGACAACAACTTCTGGTTCGGCGGCATGGAGTACCCGGGATTCGTGCTCGACCTGGTCAGCTCCACCGCGCTCGCGCACGAGCTCGCCCACCAGTGGTGGTACGGGATCGTGGGCGACGACGAGTACAACGGCCCCTGGCTGGACGAGGCGTTCGCCGACTACTCGACCGACCTGTACTTCGGTGACACCGGGTCGGGCTGCTGGTCGGGCGTGTCGTGGGCGTCGTCCGCCGAGAAGATCACCAACTCGATGGCCTACTGGGACGCGCACTCGTCGCGGTACTCCACGGTCGTCTACGACTACGGCAAGTGCGCGCTGCACGACCTCCAGCGGGTCCTCGGCGACACGGCCATGGCGAACCTGCTGCGCACCTACGCGCAGTCCCACTGGTACGGGGTCTCGACGACGGCGGAGTTCAAGGCCGCGGCGCAGGCCGCGACCGGCACGGACCTGACGTCCTTCTGGACCCAGCACCGCATCGAAGGCTGACCGCGCCGGGCCGGGGCCTGCCCCCGAGCCCCGGGCCGGTGCGGTTGGAAGACCCGCCCCCCGCCCGTGTTCCGCCCCGTCCCTCCGGACGGGGCGGACGCGTGCCCGCTCCCGGAAGTCCCGGGAAGTTCCGGGAAGCGGTGGGAACGGGCCGGGAAACGTGTCATGACGTGTCCGGAAACCGGATGTTCGGGGACGGACGACGCCGCGGGCGGGAGATCTTCCGCGAATTCCCGTCCGAACGTTCGGTTCGGGTCTTCCACTGTGACGCAGGTCTCCGGGAGGCTGGGTGCATGGAGGACAAGATCGCGCTCGTCACCGGGGCCACGTCGGGGATCGGGAAGGAGACCGCGCGCGAGCTCGCCCGGCGCGGCTTCCGCGTCGGCATCGTGGCCCGCAACCCCACGCGCGCGGAACGGGCCGTGGAGGAGCTGGCCGGGAGCGTCCCCGGCGCGATCTTCGACCTGTTCCTGGCCGACCTGTCGGCGCTGGAGGACGTCCGGCACGCGGCCGAGCGCGTCCACGCGGCCTACGGGCGGCTGGACGTCCTGGTGAACAACGCGGGCGTGCACCTGCTGCGGGCCAAGACCAGCGCGGACGGCCACGACCGGATGATCGCCACCAACCACCTTGGACCGTTCCTGCTCACCGAGCTGCTCCTCGGCCTCCTGGAGAAGGCCGGTGTCGCGGACGGCGCCCGCGTGGTGACCGTGGCGTCCGAGGCGCACCGGCAGGCGGGCCACCTGGACCCCGAGCGGTTCGCCGAGCCCGCCCCCTACGGGCCGTCCGGATCCTTCCGCGTGTACGCGCGGTCGAAGCTGCTCAACATCCTGTTCACGCAGGAGCTCGCCGAACGCCTGGACGGCACGGGCGTCACCGCGAACGCCGTGTGCCCGGGCATGGTCGCCACCGGTCTCGGCCGGGACGCCCCCGGCGTCGGACGCGTCGCCGGGCTGCTCTCCCATACGCCCGCCCTGCGGACGGCGGCACAGGGCGCGCGCGTCGTCGTCCGGGTGGCCACCGACCCCGAGTTCGCGACCCGGACGGGCGAGTACGTCACGTCCACGCCCGGCCTGCGCTTCCTGCCTCGGTCGAGCCCCCTCAAGGACGCCGCGCTCCGCAAGGCGATCTGGGATCGTTCCTCCGCACTTGTCGGGCTTCCCTGCCGCTAACGTTGCCCCCGTGAGCCACCCGTACGACCCCTCGACGCCTCGCCCTGGTCAGCCCGGGCCCGGCGGACGTCCTCCCGCGCCCGGCTGGAACCCCGCGCCGCCCCCACAGGGCGGCCCCTACGGCCGGCCCCCCGCCCAGAGCGGCCACGGCCAGGCCCCAGGGCCGGGCACCTACGGCCAGGCGCCCGCGCAGGGCAGCTACGGCCAAGCTCCCGCGCAAGGCGGCTACGGCCAGGCCCCTGCGCAAGGCGGTTACGGCCAAGCGCCTGCTCAGGGTGGTTACGGTCAAGCGCCTGCGCATGGCGGTTACGGCCAGGCGCCCGCTCAAGGGGGTTACGGTCAAGCGCCTGGTCAGGGCGGGTACGGCCAGGCGCCTGCTCAAGGGGCGTATGGGCAGGCGTTCGCGCAGGGGCCGCTCGTGCCCGCGGTCAAGGGGCGTGGGCTGAAGGACCTGGGGTCCGGGGTCGCGTACTTCTTCCGGGGCCTGGCGTGGGTCGCGCGGCGTCCCGGGATGTGGCTGTTCGGGCTGATCCCGGCGCTGATCGTGCTGGTCGTGTACGCGGTGCTGCTGGGCTCGCTCGCGTGGAACCTGGACGGCGCGGCGCGCTGGGTGACGCCGTTCGCCGACCACTGGTCGTCCGGGCTGCGCACCGCGACGCACGTGGTGGCGGGGCTCGCGCTGTTCGGCTCGGCGGCGTTCCTGGCCGTGCTGACGTTCACCGCGCTGACGATGCTGATCGGCGACCCGTTCTACGAGCGGATCGCGGTCGCCGTCGAGGACTCGCAGGGCGGGGCCCCGCCCGAGCCGGACGTCCCGCTCGCCACGCAGATCGCGCGGGCGGTCAAGGACGCGCTGATCCTCGGCCTGATCGCGGTCGTGTTCGGGCTGCTGTTCTTCGTCCTCGGGTTCCTGCCGGTGGTCGGGCAGACGGTCGTGCCGGTCGTCGCGGCGTGCGTGTCGGGATACTTCCTCGCGGGCGAGCTGACGGCCGTCATGCTGGAGCGGCGCGGCCTGATGCGCCGCGACCGGTTCGCGTTGCTGAAGGCGCACCGGTCCCTGGCGGTGGGTTTCGGCGCGTCCGCATTCGTCGTCTTCCTCATTCCTTTGGGCGCGGTGTTCGCGATGCCCGGAGCGGTCGCGGGAGGGGCGTTGCTGGCGCGAGAGCGGCTCGTGCCTGCGATTCCCGCGTCGCACCGGGAACGGGTGCCACCGGCACATCACTGAGGCGATAGAAAGATGTGTCCTGAGTGTAATTACCGGCCGGTCCCTAATGAGTGATCTTCGCGTAACGTGTGCCGCATGTCCGATCAGGGGGAGCGCGGAGCGCGCTGGACCGACATGAGCGAGCACGGGGCCGACGGGGAGATGGCCGACGCGCCGACCGGCCCGCTGCCCGCCCAGCCCGCCGCCGGGCGATCCCCGCGGGCGACCGCGGAGACCCCGACCCGGACGTCGTTCCCCGAGGTCGAGGTGAAGGTCCCCGAGGTCTCGATTCCCGAGCCGACCGGCCGCACCGAGTTCTCCGAGCCGGACCCGGCGCCCGCCGACGAGCCGGAGCCCGCGCCCGCCGAGTACCACGACGTCTGGGGCAAGGTCGAGGCCCCGCACATGCGCCGGCGCGAGCCGGAGCCCGAGCCGGAGCGGGGCCCCGGCGCGTCCAGGGCGCAGGCGGCCCCCGACGCCGCCCCCGCCGCCGACGCGGCGCGGGTGGAGCCCCGCGGGTACGAGGACGCTCCGTCCGTCGAGGCGAAGCTCACGCAGGAGACCCACGACCTCGCCGACGTCGTCGGCCCGGTCGAGTTCGACGTCGAGCCGGACGGGCGGCACGAGCCCGGGGCGGTCTCCCCGGAGTCCGGCCCCTGGTGGCACGACAAGCCGCGCGAGCCCGTCCCCGCGTGGGAGGAGCCCAAGCCCGCTCCCGCGCACGAGCGCGCGCCGTCCGTCCGTGAGGCGATGACGCCGTCCGCGCCGCAGGGCGAGCCCTCCGCGCCGCAGACCGGTGGGAGGGCCGAGCCGACCTTCCATGAGGCCGCCTACTCCGAGGGCGCCGACACCGGCGCGCCCCGGCGCGGCAAGGACGTCCCCGTGACGCAGTCGGCGCACGACGCCGACGTGAAGGTCGCGCCGGTGGACGAGCCGGCCCCCCAGGGCGGGGCCTGGGAGGGAACCCTGTTCGAGGGCGGCGACGAGGGCGGCGGTGACGGGCGGTACGCGGCCGTGGCCGACCCGACCGCGGCGTCCGCGTCGGCGCGTCCGGGCCGTCCGAGCAGCGGGAACTGGCAGATGCCGGGCTGGATGGCGGACGAGAAGGCCGCGGACGACATGCTGGTCGGCGGCGGAGCGCCGTCGTCCGGCGGGTCCGGTGGGCCGGGCGGCTTCGACGACGAGACCGGGGGCGGGCGGTCGACCCGCGTGGCCCTGTTCGGCGGCGTCGGCGTGCTGGTCGTGGCGCTGGTCGCGGCGGGCGGCGTCTACTTCATGCAGAAGAAGAAGGACGCGCCCACGTCGTCCGCCTCCACCGTGGACCGGCCGGGCGTTCCCGCCCCGACGCGGAAGTCGCACGCGCCGAAGCCGCAGCTCCCGCCGGACAAGCCCCTCGCGAGTTTCGCCGGCAAGCCCGGGAAGATCGCGGGGCGGGTCGCGGACGCGAAGTCCGGGCTGTCCTACCCGCGGTTCGCCGAGCCGTGGCAGGTGCCGACCAAGAAGAACAAGCTGGGCGTGACCGGGTGGTCCGGCCAGCAGATCCTGGTCACCGAGAAGCACGGCGACCAGCTCTGGTACGGCCAGCTGCTGACCGGCTCGCTCGCCGCGACGCTCCTGCCGCACTACAAGGGCCCGGAGAGCCTCAAGGCGGTCGCGGTGCTCGCGGCCAGTGGCTTCGACAAGGACTACTACTCGTTCCAGCACGAGTCGACGCCGCTCGCGTCGCAGGCGCTGACGGTCGGCGCGCACAAGGGCTGGCTGGTCGCGCGCTACCTGAAGTACAAGCGTCCGGGCGTCCGGGCGACCGGTGAGGTCGTGGTGACCGCCGTGGTCGACACCGGGCACAAGACCCCGGCCGTCGCGTTCGCGTCGCTGCCGAACACGCACCGCAAGCTCTGGCCGGACATCAACGCCTTCGTGGACGGGCTCAAGGTCGCTCCCTGACCGGGATCGCGGTCCTTTCCAGGCGGATCCTCCCCGAGGCCGTCGCCCTGACCAGGGAGCGGATCCTCGGCCTGCCTCGCGGACGGACTTCGCGGGACGGTTAACATGAAGATCTTTCATGTCGTCGTCCCGGAGGAGCCGCAGTGGAGCTGGGCCGGAGAATCGTCCTGATCACCGGGGCGTCGTCGGGGATCGGCGCGGCGTCCGCCCGCGCGTTCGCCCGCGCGGGCGCGACGGTCGCGCTGGTCGCCCGCTCGAAGGACCGCCTGGAGGAGTTCGCCGCCGAGATCGGCGACCAGGCGCGCGTCTTTCCGTGCGACCTCGCCGACCCGGACGCCGTCCTCGAGCTGGCCGCGCGCGTCCGCGCCGAGCTGGGCGTCCCGGACGTGATCGTCAACAACGCGGGCGCGGGCCGCTGGCTCTTCGTGGACGAGTCGACCCCGCACGACTTCCGCGACATGGCCGCCGTCCCCTACCTGGCCGCCGGGTACGTGACCACGGCGTTCGCCGCCGACATGGTCCGGCGGGGGAGCGGGCGGATCGTCGTGGTGAACTCGCCGGTCTCGCGGGCCACCTGGCCGGGCGCGTTCGGCTACGCCGCCGCGCGCTGGGGCCTGCGGGGGCTGGTCGCCGCGCTGCGCGTCGACCTGCGCGGCACGGGCGTGGGCGTCACCGAGATCGTCCCGGGCAAGGTGTCCAGCGACTACTTCGCGAACAACCCCGGGTCGGAGGAGCGCGTCCCGAGCCTCTCGGCGATCATCCCGACCGTCACGCCCGAGCAGGTCGCGCGGGCGCTGGTGACGGCGGTGCGGCGCGACCGGTCCCGGGTCGCGCTTCCGCTGATGATGCGCGTGACCATGGCGCAGGCGTGGATCGCGCCGAGCCTGACGCACCGCCTGATGTCCCTGACCGGCGCGAAGCGCTCCTGACGCTCCGGGGTGCCGGGGCGTCGGTCCGTGCGGGTTCGTCCAGGTGGATCCGATAACGTCCGGACGGGATGACTGACGGGACGACCGCGCGCGCCCGGCACGGGGCCGCCGCGCTGACCGGCCTGGTCCTGGGCCTGCTGGCGCTGGGACCCGGACTCGCGCGGGGGTTCCTGCTGTCCTACGACATGGTCGCCGTGCCGAGGCAGCCGCTCACGGCGCTGACCTTCGGGCTGACCGGAACGCTGCCCCGGCATGTCCCCAGTGACGCGTTCGTGGCGGCGCTGTCGGCCGTGCTGCCCGGTGACCTGGTGCAGAAGGCGCTGCTCCTGGCCGTCTTCGTGCTCGGCTGCGCGGGGGCGGCGGCGCTGGTGCCGACGCGCCGGGCGCTTCCGAGGCTCGCGGCGGGCGTCTGCTACGTCTGGAATCCGTACGTGGCGGAGCGGCTCGTCCTGGGGCACTGGGCGCTGCTGCTCGGGTACGCGGCGCTGCCCTGGGCCGTCGCCGCCGCTTCGACCGAGGGGACGAGACGGGTCGTCCGGGCGCTCGTGCCCGCGGCGATCGGCGGTTTCGCCGCGATGGCGGTCGCCGGGCTTCCGGCGGTCGCGGTCGCCGCGTGTGCGCCGGGTGACCGGAAGCGGCGCGCGCGGGCGGTGGCCGGGGCCGTCGCCGTGGTCGCCGCGCTGAGCCTGCCGTGGCTGGTGACGGGATGGCTGCGGCCGTCGGGCGTGCCGGGCGCGCCGTCCGCCGTGGACGCGTTCGCGCCGCGCGCGGACACGCCCTTCGGCGCCCTCGGAAGCCTCCTGCTCACGGGCGGGGCGTGGAACGCCGAGGTCGTGCCCCAGGGGTACGGGACGGGCGTTCCCGTGTTCTGCTGGGCGCTCCTCGTGCTGGTGTCGCTCGCCGCCTTCGCCGCGCGGATGCGGCGGACCGACCGTCCTGCCTGGGCTTTCGGGCTCTCGGCCGCCGCTGTGGCCGGGTTCGGGGCGGCGGCGTTCGGGGTGGTCGCCGCGCCCGCGCTCAAGCGGCTGATCGAGGTCTGGTCCGGGTTCGCCGTGCTGCGGGACGGGCAGCAGTACACGGCGCCGCTCGTCCTGGTGATCGCTGTCGGGGCCGGGCTGGCCGCCGACGCGCTCGTCCGGCTCGTCCGGCCGCGGGAGAGGGACGCGCCGGCGGGTGGCGTCGCGGTCATGGTCGCGGTCATGGTCGCGGTGCTGCCGGTGGTGCTGCTGCCGTCGCTCGCCCTCGGGGCGGGCGGACGGCTGCGTCCGGTCGAGTACCCGGACGGCTGGGACACGGCGCGCGAGATCGTCCGAACCGACCCTGTCCCCGGGGACGTCGTCGTCCTTCCGTGGGCGACGTACAGGAGTTACCCCTGGAACGGCGGGCGGACGTCGCTGGACGCCCTGCCCCGCTACCTCGACCGCCGGGTCGTCACGCGGGACGCCGTGGTCGTCGGCTCCACGACCGTCCCGGCGGAGGATCCGGTCGCGCGGCGGCTCGACCCGGTGGTGGCGGGCGGCGGGCCGCTCGTCCCCGCCCTGCGCGCGGCGGGCGTGCGGTACGTCGCGCTGGACGCCGAGACCGGCCCGGACGCGCCGTGGCGCGCGCGGCTCGCGGGCGCCGAGCCGGTGCTCCCGGGACCGGCCCTCGCCCTCTACCGGATCCCGGACCCGGCCCGGCCGGACGAGGCCCGCGCGCCGCTCGTTCCGACCGTAATGTCATGGATTGTCATGGTTTCGTTGATCGCCTGGTCATTCGTCACCCGGGGCACTACTGTGACTAGACACATCTCCCGCATCCCCCGACGTGGAAGGGCCCCCTGATGCGCACTGCGATCGCTGCCATCGCGGGCACGCTGCTGGCTCTGGCCGCCGCGGTGAGCGTGGTGCACTACACCAACGCCTCCCAGGAATCGCCGGTCATCAAGCCGCTGTACAACTACGGCTCCCGGTAGGCTCCGCGCCGCCCCGCGATGGCCGTCCCCACGCCCCCGCCCGGCACGCGTCCCGCCCTCGAGGTGGTCGTGCCCGCGTACAACGAGGCCGTCCGGTTGCCGGGCGGCCTGGACGCGCTGGGCGCGCGGCTCGCGGCCCTGCCGGTCACCGCGTCCGTGCTGGTCGTGGACAACGGCAGCACCGACGCCACGGCCCGGATCGCGGCGTCCTGGCGGGGACCGGTCCCGGTCCGGGTGATCGGCTGCCCCGAACGCGGGAAGGGCGCGGCCGTCCGCACCGGACTCCTCGCCACGAGCGCCCGGTACGTCGGGTTCTGCGACGCCGACATGGCGACCGACCTGTCCGGCCTGGACGACGCGCTCACCATGCTCCGCGACGGCCACCCGGTCGTGGTCGGCTCGCGCCGCCACCCGTCCTCGCTGGTCGAGGACTACAGCCACCCGCTCCGCAAGATCGGGGCGATCGTGTTCAACCGGCTCACCCGCGACCTCGCGGGCGGGGTGACCGACACCCAGTGCGGGTTCAAGTTCTTCGACGGCCCGCTCGCCCGCGCGGCGGCCGCCGACCTCGCGACCAGCGGTTTCGCGTTCGACGTCGAGCTGCTCATGCACTGCGCCCGGCGCGGCGCGGCGATCACCGCGATCCCGGTCCGCTGGCGGGACGTGCCGGGCTCGACGTTCTCGGTCCGCCGCCACTCCGTCCGCTGCCTGCGGGACGTCGTGGCCATCCGGATGTCCGCGCGCCGCCCCGCCCCGGCCCCCCTGCCGGACCGCCCGGAGCCGGCCGGGGTCGTGCCCCTGCCGCTCCCCGAGATCAGCGGAGCCGGACCCGGATGAACGATGAGACCTCGGGCGACCTGGGCGGCAGGGCGGACGGTGGCATGAGCGGTGACGTCCGCGGGTCGCGGGTGGCGGTCGTGAACTGGCGCGATCCCGGGCATCCGGCGGCGGGGGGCGCGGAGCGGTACGCGTGGGAGCTCGCCCGGCGGTTCGCCGCCCGCGGCGCCCGCGTCACCTACGTCACCTGCCGCGCGCCCGGACAGGCGCGGCGTGAGCGCGTCGAGGGCGTGGACTTCGTCCGCCTCGGCGGGCGGTTCACCGTGTATCCGCTGGTCCTGGCGTGGACGCTCGCCCACCGGCGGCGGTTCGACGCCGTCCTGGACTGCCAGAACGGCATCCCGTTCTTCACACCGTGGGTCCTGCCGCGCCGCACCCCGGTGCTCTGCGCGATCTTCCACGTGCACGACGAGCAGTTCGGCCTGTACTTCCCCGCCTGGCTCGCCTGGATCGGCCGGACGCTGGAGGGCCCGGTCGCGCGCCGGACGTACCGGCGGCACGCCTGCACCGCGATCTCCCCGACCACGGTCGAGGCGCTGCGGACCCGGCTCGACTGGACGGGCCCGGTCTACCTCGTCCCGGTCGGCGTGGACGTGCCGGAGGGCGGGCGGGAGGAGCGGCGGGCGCCCGATCCGTCCGCGCCGCGGCTGGTGTGCGTGACCCGGCTCGTCCCGCACAAGCGCGCCGACCTACTGCTCGACCTGGTCGAACGGTGCCTGCCCGAGCGTCCGGGGCTGCGGCTGCGGATCATCGGGCGCGGCCCCGAGCAGGAGCGGCTCGCCGCCGAGATCGAGGCGCGCGGCCTCGGCGGGGCGGTCGAACTGCTCGGGTTCGTCCCGGAGGACGAGAAGGCCGCCGTCGTCGCGGACGCCGACCTGCACCTGAGCGCGTCGCGCGGCGAGGGCTGGGGCCTGGTCGTCGCGGAGGCCGCCGCGCTGGGCGTCCCGACGATCGCCTACGACGTGGACGGCCTGCGCGACGCGGTCCGGGACGGCGCGACCGGCTGGCTCGCCGCCGACACCGGCGACGCGGCCGAGCTCGTCCACACCCTCGACCGGGCGCTGGAGGAGCTCGCCGACCCCGCCCGCCGGGACGCCGTCGCGGACGCCTGCCGCGCCTGGGCGGCCGAGTTCGGCTGGGAGCGCACCGCGGACCGCATGGCCGCGCTGGTCGCCGCGTCCGTCCGGCGCGGCACCAGCGGAACGGACCGGACGAGCCGGACGGGCGGTGCGGACGCACAGGTCGTGCGCCGGTACCGTGACGGTCACCTCCGGGTCGTGGAGGGGCCGGTCCGGGACGAGCTGCTGGACGCGGGTGAGGCGGAGCCCGTGCGGCCCGCCACGCCGTTCGAGCGCCTGCTCGGCCGGGTCGAGGGCGACGCCGGCCGCTGACCTTGCGGTCGGCGGTCGGCGGTCGGCGGTCGGCGGTCGGTGGTGCGGTTCGGTTCGGTTTCGGGGGAGGGCGTCATGGTGGTCGGCGACTCGTCCGTGGCCCTGCCGGACGGCGTTCCCTCCGAGGTGGCCGTCGACCCCGTGCTGCGGGACCGCATCCGGGTGCTCGTGTGCTGCCTGGCGATGACCGCCCTCGCCGTCGGCACCAGGCCCGGCCTGCTGCTCGCCGACACCAAGATCGACATGGTGGTGGATCCCGGCGCGTTCCTCCGCCGGGCGCTGCACCTGTGGGACGCCGAGCAGTTCGGCCAGCTCCAGAACCAGGCGGCCGGGTACTTCGTCCCGATGGGCCCGTTCTACTGGCTCGGGCACGCGGCCGGGATGCCGCCCTGGATCGTCCAGCGGCTGTGGTTCGCGCTGCTGATGTGCGCGGCGCTGCTCGGCGTGCGGGCGCTCGCGGCGCGGCTGGAGATCGGCGGCCCGGCCGCGCGGCTCGCGGCGGGGACGGCGTACGCGCTCAGCCCGCACGCGCTCGCCGCGCTGGGGCAGAACTCGTGGGAGTACCTGCCGCTCGCGATGCTGCCGTGGACGGTCGTGCCGCTGGTGACGGCCGTCCGGCGGGACGGCGGACGGATCCGCGCCGCCGCCCGGTCGGGCCTGGCCGTCGGGCTCTGCGGCGGCATCAACGGCACCGCGACGGTGGCGGTGCTGGCCGTCCCGTTCCTGTTCCTGCTGACGCGTCCGCGCGGGACGCGCCGGTTCCGGCTGCTGGCCTGGTGGACGGTCGCGACGGCGGTCGCGGTCGGCTGGTGGCTCGGGCCGCTCGTCCTGACCGGGAAGTACGGGTTCTCCTGGCTCGGCTATACCGAGCAGGCCGACACGACCACCGCGACGACCGGTCTCGTGGACGTCCTGCGCGGCACCGAACGCTGGATCGACTACCTGCCGCAGGCGCTGCCGGTCGGGTCGGCCCTGGCCGGGACGGCCTGGCTGGTCGTGGTCACCGGGGTGCTCGCCGCGCTCGGGCTCGCCGGGCTCGTCCGCCGCGACCTCCCGGACCGGACGTTCCCGCTGCTGGTGCTGCTCGCCGGGGTCGCGATCGTCGCGGCCGGGCACGCGAGCCGGATCGGCGGCCCGCTCGCCCCGCACCTGCGCGACCTCCTGGACGGCCCGCTCGCGCCGCTCCGCAACCTGTACAAGTTCGACGGGATGATCCGGCTGCCGCTCGCGCTCGGCATCGCGCATCTGCCCCGCACGCTGCGGAAACGCAACGTGCGGGTCGGCGTGATCGCGGCGGCGGGCGCGACGCTGTTCGCCGTCGCGACCCCCGCGATGGCGAACGGCCTGGCCGCGCCCGGCGGCTTCCCCGAGGTCCCGAAGTACTGGCGGGACGCGGCGTCGTGGCTGAACAAGCGGGCCGGGGAGCACTCCGTGCTGGCCCTGCCGGGCTCGCGGACGGGCGACTACACCTGGGGCCGGCCGATGGACGACATCGTCCAGCCGCTCCTCCGGACGCGCTGGGGCGCGCGGCAGATGGTCCCGCAGGGATCGCCGGGGTACGCGCGCATGCTGGACGCGATCGACCAGCGCGTCGCGGCCGGTCAGGGCTCGGCCGGGCTCACCGAGGTCCTGGCACGCTCGGGGGTGCGGTACCTGCTCGTCCGGAACGACCTCACGCGGGACGACCTGGCCGGGGCCTGGCCCGCGCGCGTCCACGAGGCGCTCGCCGGCTCGCCGGGCGTGCGGCGGGTCGCGGTCTTCGGCTTCCAGCCCGGCGGGTGGAGCGACGACGCCGTGAGCGCGCGCGACCAGCCGTATCCGGGCGTCGAGATCTACCAGGTGGACGGCGCGCAGGCGGTCGCCGGGCTGGTCGCCGCCGACGATCCCGTCCGGCTGCGCGGCGCCCCGGAGGGCCTGCTCGACCTGGCCGGCGCGGGCGGCTTCAAGGGCCGTCCGGTGCTGGTCGGGGACGACGCGTCCGACCTCGGCGGGACGGACGTCGCGTCCGACTCGGCGCGGCTGCGCGACCGGTCGCGGTCGGAGATCCGCACGCAGATCGGCCCGACGCTCCCCGCCGGGACGACGCCGGTCACCGCCGGCGGCCTCGGCCCCGACCCCGGCGACCCGGCCTGGGACGGCGCGCGGACCGTCGCCGAGTACACCGGGATCACGGGCGTCACGGCGTCGTCCTCGGCCTCCGACCCGGGTACCCCGTCCGGCATCGAGGACCCGTCGGCGCTGCCGTACGCCGCCGTGGACGGCGACCCCGGCACCCAGTGGATCACCGGCGGCACGCGCGGCCCGGTCGGCCAGTGGCTCCGGGTCGACCTCCCGTCACCCCTGGACCCGGGCTCGCTCCAGGTCGCCTTCACGCGCAACGACCTGCTCGGACCGGCCCCGGCGAAGGTCGCGGTCGACACCGCGCGCGGCACGCGGGTGCAGGACGTCCGGCCGGTCGCGGACGCGCAGACGCTGACGGCCCCGCCCGGCCCCACGTCCTGGATCCGGCTGCGGATCGTCGCGGTCGCCGGGACGCCGGGCGACGGCGCGCGGGTAGGAGTCCGCGACCTGTCGATCCCCGGGATCACCGCCGAGCGCTATCTGCGGCTACCCGCGGTCCCGGGCGCGGGCGCGACGGCGCCCCAGCTGATGAGCCGGGCGGCGCCGCCCCGGCCGGAGTGCATGCGCGGCTCGTCCCGCTGGGTCTGCTCGCCCGACCTGGCGCGCGGCGACGAGGACGGCCCGGTCCTGCGGCGGGTCTTCACCGGCCGCGGCGGCGCCGCCGCGATCACCGGACGCGCCGTCGTCACCGATCCCGCCCTGGTCGACAGGCTGACCCGGCCCCGCACGCCGACGCCGCCGACGCCGACGCCGCCGACGCAGACGACGACGCCGCTGCCGACGCAGACGCAGACGCCGACGCCGACGACGCGCGTCGTGGCGAGTTCGACCTGGACGAAGGAGGCCCCGGCGCAGCCCCGCTCGGCCGTCGACGGTGACCCCGCGACGACCTGGATCGCGGCGGGCGACGACCGGAACCCGGCGCTGACGCTCGCCTGGGGGCGCGAGCTGAAGGTGAGTCGCCTGAAAGTGACCCGGCCGCCGGGCGCGCGGTCCGCGATGACGGTGACCGTCCTCGGCACGCACGGCGCGGCCCGCCAGGGCCTGCTCGACGGGGACGGGCGGCTGCGGTTCGCCCCGATGCGCACCGACCGGGTGACGCTGCGGTTCGCGACGTCCCAGGTGCCCGTCCAGGTGTCGGAGGTGCTGATCCCGGGCGTCCCGGCGCTGCCCAGGCCGAGTTCCCGGCCGTTCACGACGTCCTGCGGCATCGGCCCGGACCTCACGCTGAACGGGCACGCGGTCAAGACGAGGATCACCGGGACGGCCCGTGACGTGCTCGCCGGGCGTCCGGTGGCGTTCCAGGCGTGCCGCGCCGTCCGGCTGGCGAACGGCGACAACCGCGTCAGCGCGGGCGGCCACTTCCGCGTCGACTCGCTGACGGTCGACCCGTCCGGCGTGCTCGCTGCCGCCCGACCAGGGCAAACGTCCCCTGTGACCGTCCAGTCGTGGGGTGCGGGCAAGCGGCGGATCCAGGTGAACGCCGCACGCAAGTCGATCCTGGTAGTGAACGAGAACTACAACACGGGCTGGGACGCGAAGACCGCTAACGGCGGCTTGCTGCGTCCGATCCGGCTGGACGGCTGGCGGCAGGGCTTCGAGGTCCCCGCCGGGACGAACGGGACGATCACCCTCACGTACAAGCCCGACACCGCCTACCGGGCCGCGTTGTTCGGCGGCCTCGGCCTGCTGGCGCTGCTCGTCCCGGTCGCGATCCGGCGCCCGAGACGCGGCGACGACCCGCCCCCGCCCCCGCCCCCGCCCCCGCCCGCCGCCGCGCCCGTGACGCCCCGCGACGGACGTACGGCCCGGACGCTCCGCGTCGCCACCCCGGTGGCCCTCGCCGCGGCCCTCGGATTCTGGCTCGCGGGCCCGGTCGGCCTCGGCGTCGCGGCCCTGTCCGCGCTGGTCGGAGCCGTGCCGCAGTGGTCCGGCGGACGGACGGCCCGGCACGTCCGGTCGGCGTGGATCGCCGCGTTCTTCATGCTGCTCGGCGGCGTCTCCGTCGCCGTCGCGGCCTGGCTGACCCGGCACGGCCTCCGGCCGGACCTGATGCCCCTGCTCCGGGACGTCCTGCCGCAGATCTGCGGACTGATCGTCCTCGGGCGGCTCGCCGCCGCCCTCACCGCCCCGGAGGCCCCCGACACCTGGCTGGCCGACGGGGTCGCCCTCGAATGGTCGGCCCCCGGCGCCCCCGCCTCAACCCCCGGCGGCGCTCCCGGCGGTCCCGGCGCTCCCGGCGGCGGGTTCGGTGACCTCGGCGGGCCGGGACCGGCGCGCGGTTAGCCGTCCGCCCAGCTTCCGGACCGGTTCTTCGATCGCGTGGTAACTCGCGGTCGCGACGGCCACGGTCAGCGCGAGGCACATCGGGAAGTCGGTGAGCAGGTCGCCGGTGAACGGCGCGTGGTCGGTGAGGTCGAACCACACGAAGATCACCACGAACTGCCAGAGGAACAGCCCGTAGGAGATCCGTCCGAGGAACGCCGCCACCGGGTTGCCCAGGACGCGCCGGACCAGCGGATCGCCCGCCGGGGCCAGCGCCACGGGGGCGACCAGCAGCAACGCGACCAGCCCGTACAGGACGACGCTGAACCCGGTCGTCCACCCGTTGGTCGAGTTGAGCCGCGAGATGCCCGTGACCGGGGTCGACGCGATCACGTAGAGGAGCGCGCACGCGGCCCAGCACATCGCGGCCGACGCGGTGACCGTCCGTGCGAACCGGGCCGCCGGGCCGAGTGGCGCCGCGTTCGCCCAGACCGTCACGACGGCCAGCGCCATCCCCGCGCCGAACCATCCGAGGTACTGCGGAAGCAGGCTGCCCCAGTAGGCCGGGTTCGGCGTCCGGAGCATCGCCACCGCGTACACGACCGAGCCGACGGACATCGCACCCAGCGCGTAGAGCAGCCGCCGGGCCCGCATGTCGAGGGACTCGCCATGCCGCGCCCACCGGTCCAGCAGGAAGGCGATCGCAGGCAGCGCCACATAGAAGGACGCCTCGACGCACAGACTCCACATCTGGCCTAGGCCCTTGGGCCCCAGATGGTCCGTCCACCACGGATGCATGTCGAAGCCGTAGGTGAGCGTGGCCAGACCGAGCATGCTCAGGACGTCCGACACATGGCCCCGGCTGTACAAGCCGATCGCGACCACCATGACGACCCAGTAAGCGGGCATGAGCCGCAGCAGCCGCCGCCATAGGTATTGACCCGTGCTTGGTGAACGACGCCGGACCACTGTGGCGGCCGCCCAAGGCCGGTACAGCAGAAGCCCGGACAACACGAAGAAGATCGGCACGCCGATCTCGCCCCGGGACAGCAGCCTGGTCACCGCGGTCGGCTCGCGCGTGAGGTACCCGGTGCTCGCGGCCACGTGGAACAGCAGCACCATGAGCGCCGCGACGGCCCGGACGCCGTCCAGCGCGTCCTGCCTGCCGGAGATCACCGGCGCACCGGGCGCGGCGGGCGCCGAGGGCGCGGGCGGGCGCGCCGTCGCGGTCACGGCCGGTCCTTTCCCGCGGCGCGGGCGCCCGCGAGCAGCCCGGCCGCCTCGGTCGCCTTGAGGACGATCACCCCGGCGGACGTGACCGGCGAGCCGAGCAGCGGAAGCCGCCGCAGCGTCCCGCCCCGCCCGAGGGACCGCGCGGTCGGACGGGCCCGGTACGCGGGCAGCCAGCGTCCGTAGTAGCGCCGCTTGCGGTAGGCGGAGCGCAGCGTGAGGCGGCCCTCGTCGTGCCGGACGCCCGAGGCGGTCCGCCCGGCCCGGCGCCCGGTCGCGGCGACGCGGTCGGCGAGGTCCCAGTCCTCGAAGGCGCTGAGGTCCTCGTCGTAGCCGCCGACGTCGGCCAGGGCCGCCCGGCGGAAGATCCGCGCCGCCTCCACGGCGGGATCGCCCAGGTAGGCGCGCTTCTCCACGGCCCGGACCCGCGCCCAGAACCCCTGCCCGAACGACTCCTCCGGGATGACCAGCCCGCCGAGCCCCGGATCGGCGCCGAACGCCGCGGCCGCCTCGGCGGCGACGCCGGGGGACAGGACCATGTCCGAGTCGACGAACGCCACGACGTCCCCGGACGCCGCCCGCCAGCCGAGGTTCCGCTGCGCGCTGCGCTCCGGCCCGCCCGCCAGCACCGTGTCGGCGTACGCGGCGGCGATCCCGGGCGTCCCGTCCGTGGACGCGTTGTCGACGACGATCACCTCGACCGGGACGGTCTGCGCGCGCAGCGAGACCAGGCAGCGTTCCAGCGTCCGCGCGGAGTCGCGGGTCGGGACGACGACGGTCACCTGCGCGGCGCTCATCGGCTCGGCCTCCCGGGGTGGACGTGTCGGAGCAGGCTAGCCCGGATCGTCCCGAGCCGGGACGGCGCCCTCCCGTCGGCGTCCGCCCAGGCCAGGCCCCGTGGGAGCAGCGCGGACAGCGCACCCGCGCCGAGCAGGGCGACCGCCGCGACCCCCAGCGTCCGGGCCGTGGCGGCCGGTCCCGGGGAGGCGCCGTCCGCGAGGATCCCGGCCACGGCGACCCCGAGCACCCCGGCGAACTGCGTGACCGAGGTGTAGACCCCGGACGCCGCGCCCGACGCGTCCGCCGGGACGTCCGCGAGCACCGCGTTGGCCAGCACCGGAAGCGCCAGCCCCATCCCGATCCCGGCGACCAGGAGCCCCGGGACCAGATGCCAGGGCCGCAGGTCGCCTTCGGCCCCGGTGAACGCCCCGGTGAACGCCCCCGCGACGCCGCCGACGCCGCACGCCATCACCAGGAGGCCCGTCCGGACGAAGGCGCGGGCGCGCGGCGGCCCGAGCCGGTGCGTGGGCTGCGCCGTGAGGGCCATCCCGGCGGGCCAGGCGGCCCCGGTCAGCGCGACCCGCAGCGGCGACCAGCCGAGCCCGGACTGAAGTCCCCAGGTCAGCGCGATGAAGCAGGCCGCGACCGCCCCGAACAGTGCCGTCGTCAGCACCAGCCCGGCCGCGAACGAGCGGCGCCGCAGCAGTGACGGCGGGACGAGCGGACTCAGCCCGAGCCGCTCCCGCCGCGCCTCCACGGCCCCGAACGCCGCCAGCGCCGGAACGCTCGCGACCAGCAGGAACACGCTCCACCTCGGCCAGCCCGGCTCCCGCCCCTGGACGAGCGGCAACGTCAGGGCGAGCGCGCCCGTCCCGGCCAGCAGGACCCCCGCGACGTCCAGCCGGGGCGGCGGGGTCGCGCGCGAGTCGTCCATCCAGCGGTCGACGCCGAGCAGCGCCACCAGCCCGACCGGGACGTTCACCAGGAAGATCGCCCGCCAGCCGAGCCCGGCGACGTCGTAGTGCAGCAGGAGCCCGCCGAGCAGGGGCCCGCCGACCTGCGCCGCGCCGAGCAGCATCCCGTACAGGGTGAACGCGCGCGCCCGGGCCCGTCCGGGCGGGAACTGGACGCCGATCACCGACAGCGTCTGCGGGACCATCACCCCCGCGAACACGCCCTGCGCGGCCCGCGCCGCGATCAGCGCCCCGGGCGAGTGCGCCGCCCCGGCCGCCCAGGACGCGAACACGAAACCCGCGAGACCCGCCAGCAGCACCCGCCGCCGTCCGAGGATGTCGCCGAGCCGTCCGCCCGTGACCAGCGTCAACGCGTAGGCGAGGGCGTAGGCGGACACCGTCCACCGGCCGAGCCACGGCCCGGCGTGCAGGTCCCGCTGGATCCGGGGCAGCGCCACGTTCACGGCCGTCACGTCGACCAGGTCCATGAACGCGGCCGTGAGGGCGGCGAGCAGCGCGAGCCACCGCCGCTCCGGGACGCGCGGACGCCCGCTCACGAGGCGCGAGGACAGGTTCACGGGAGGCGGGGAAAGGGGTTCACGGGACGGTGCGGCAGAGGTTCACGGGGCGTTCCTGCCAGGGGGCCGAGGCGGGAGGTAAGGGACGTCTGATCCTGTAGGGTAACCGGACATGCCGGGCCTGAGGGCCTGGTCAGGGCCGTTCGGCCGGACGCGCCGGGAGGACCGGGAGCCACCGGCCGCCCCCCGGGAGGTGTGATGCGGCGTTCGCTGGCGCTCGTGCTCGTCGTCGCAGGCGCGTTCCTGACCACGCTCGCCCCGCTGATCCGGTTCTACGTCTCCGACCAGGTCGTGAAGGCGCCGCTGAACCGCTACGAGCGGGTCCGGCTGGAGGCGCCGAACGCCAGCCTCTTCGACATGGCCACGCTGAAGCTCAAGACGGGCGTCACCCTCGTGGCCGACAGCACGATCCGCGGCGACGTGAAGGCGAACGGCGGCAACGACCGGATCGCCGTCTGGGACTCCTCGACCACGATCACCGACAAGGCCACCGGCAAGCGGATCGACCTCCAGGCGTACCGGATGGCCTTCGACCGCCGCACCGGCCTGCTGGTGAACTGCTGCGGCGTGAACGTCGGCGGCGACGTCAACGTGAGGATGTTCGGGTACGGGCTGCTGTTCCCGATCGCGAAGGTGCACAAGCGCGACTACCCGTTCTACGACACGACCACCCGCCGCACGCTGCCGATGAGGTTCAGCGGCGAGGAGGAGGTCGGCGGGATGAAGACCTACCGGTTCATCCAGGAGGTCCCGCTCGTCAAGGTCGAGTCGATGAACATGAAGCTGAACGGCGACATGCTCGGCCTCGCCAAGGACTCCTACCCCCAGCCCGTCGACCGCTACTTCGAGGCGGTCAACACGCAGTGGGTCGACCCGCGGACGGGCGTCCCGGTCAAGCAGGAACAGAAGATCACCCAGTCGCTGCGCACCCGGGACGGGCTGGGCAGGCTCATCGTGGCGGACGCCGACCTGGTCACGGTCCCCGAGGACCAGCGGCACCTGGCGGCCCTGTCGAGCGAGTCCGCGCAGGGGATCGCCTGGACGCGCGTCTACGGTCCCGTCCTGACGCTGGCCGTCGGCCTCGGCCTGCTCGCCTCCGGGACCACGATGACGCTGCTCCGCCGCCGTGACCTCCCCCCGCCGCCGACCACCCCGCGCGGCCCGGACGGACGCTTCGGCGGCGTCGCGACCGGCCCGGCGCCCGGAACGCGCCGCCGCGTCCACCCGGCCGCCGGGTCCGGACGGGCC
>NZ_RFFG01000111.1 GCF_003696215.1 Actinomadura harenae
TCCGCCACCCGCCACCTCCCCAGACTCGATCCCGACGGGATCGAGTCTGGACACAGAACCCGCCCGAACCCGGCAAGCCCGACGGCGTGTCACCCAACCCGGTGATCATTTCCGGTCAGCGCACTAGGGGATCAGGACGGCCGCGCCGGCGAAACGGTCGGCGCGGAGGTCGTCGAGGGCCCGGTCCGCCTCGTCCAGCGGGTACTCGTGCGTGGTGACCTGGAGGTTCAGGCGGGCGGCGAGGGTGAGGAACTCCTCGCCGTCCGCGCGGGTGTTGGCCGTGACCGACCGCAGCTCGCGCTCCTGGAACAGGTGGCGCCGGTGGTTCAGCGGCGGGACGTCCGAGAGGTGGATGCCCGCGACGGCGAGCGTGCCGCCCCGGTCGAGGCGTTCGAGCGCGGCCGGGACGAGGTCACCGGCGGGCGCGAAGCAGATCGCGGCGTCCAGCGGGGACGGGCCGACGTCGAACGAGTCGCCCACCCAGGCCGCGCCGAGGTCGAGCGCCAGCTCGCGGTCCTCCTGGCTGCGCGTGTAGACGTGCAGTTCGGCGCCTTCGGCGAGGGCGATCTGCGCGGTGAGGTGGGCCGATCCGCCGAAACCCCAGATGCCGAGGCGTCCGCCGGGCGGGAGGTCGGCGCGGCGCAGCGACCGGTAGCCGATGATCCCCGCGCAGAGCAGCGGCGCGGTGCTCGTGACGTCGAGCCCCTCGGGGAGCAGGTAGGTGAACGCGTCGACGCCGAGGGCGAACTCGGCGTAGCCGCCGTCGGCGTCCCAGCCGGTGTAGACCGAGCGCGGGCACAGGTTCTCCCGGCCCCGGCGGCAGAACCGGCAGGCGCCGCACGTGCCGCGCAGCCAGGCGACGCCGACGCGGTCGCCGGGACGGCGCAGGCAGTCCGGTCCGGCCGCCACGACCTCGCCGACGATCTCGTGGCCGGGGACGACACCGGGCCGGTGGACGGGCAGGTCGCCGTCCAGGACGTGCAGGTCGGTGCGGCAAACCCCGCACGCCAGGACCCGCACGAGCACCTCGCCGGGGCCCGGCTCGGGCACGTCCCGCTCGGTCCGCTGCAGCGTCCCCGGTTCGGGAACCGTCCACGCGCGCATGTATCCCACGCTACGCCGGGACGCGCCTGTCGCCCTGGGGTGCCCCCGGAACCGGTGGGCAGGTCTAGATCGGCTGGACGGCCAGGTGCGCCCAGGACTGGGTGAACCAGAGCTCGCCGCCGATGATGCGCGGCTTGGCGCCGGTGCGCGGGCCGCCGTCCACCTCGTCCAGCAGCTCGGTGCGGATCACGTCGGCGGCGTCGGGGTCGGACGCCCCGGCCAGCCACGGCTCCAGCGGGCGTTCGACGGTGAGCACGTCCAGCCGCCGGACGTTCGCGCCCGCGGACACGACCAGCTCGGTGAGGCCCGCGATGGACGGCGTGCCCGGGTGCTTCGGGTCGCGCAGCCGCTCGATCCGGTCCCGGTCGGTGCCCGCGGTGTTGCCGCGCACGAGGTCGGCGATCACGACGCGCCCGTCCCGGCGGCAGACCCGCAGCAGCTCCCGCAGCATCCGCTCGGGACAGCCCAGGTGGAACAGCGCGAACCGGGTCGTGACCAGGGAGAACGAGCGGTCCAGGTAGGGCAGCGCGCACGCGTCGGCCCGGACGGCGCCGCGCGGCAGGCGGCGCACCTCCAGCGGCGACCCGTCGGACGGCGGGACGGCGTCGAGCGGCTCGCCGAACGGTTCGTCGCCGAGGTCGGCGATGCGCACCGGGCCGGTCGCGAACGTCGTCGTGGGCGTCCGGGTGGCCTGCGGCCGGCGTGCGGGCGCCGCGTCCACGGCCGTGACCCGCCGCACCAGCCCGGTGAGCGCCGCGGGGAGCGGGCCCGGGCCGCGCGCGACGTCCAGGCAGACGTCGTCGGCGCGGGGCTCGGCGAACTCGAGCAGCCGCCGCAGGTGGGGCGCGACGGCGCGGCCGGGCTCGTGGAGTGTGGTGGCCGGATGCGGCACGTCAGGACTCTCCCTCGGCTCGGGGGCGGCGAAGCGGCGGGGTCCCCGTCCCGCCGCCGCCGGTCGAGGAACGCCCGGTGGCGGTGAGGGGAGGGCTGAAGCCGGTTTCGTCAGTTATGACTCCGTGACACGCCGGAAGGTTCGACTTCGATGTAGATCAAGTCCGCCCGGTCGTCCGAGGGGCGGCGGAGAGCGGCCGTCAGCTGCCGAGCTGATGGCCGAACAAGGCGAGCGCGACCAGCGCGAACACGGTGATCACCGCCATCCGGGTCGGCGAGCGCAGCTTCAGTCTCGCGGCGACCCACCGCACGCAGAAGGCGATCAGCAACCCGGTGACGATCAGGGCGAGCAGAGCTTGCATGGACGGCCACCTTCGCTCGGGGGGACTGGCCTTCACCCCCGACGATAACTCGGTCAGAGGCGGGTTACCGGCCGGTCGCCCCGGGGGATAACCTCCCGTTCGTGGCTGAAGTGACGGAAACCAAGAACAAGGGCGTCGCCGAGCGGCTCGACGCGGTCATGCTGAACGTCGCCCGGGGCCGGGTCGCGCTGGGCCTCGCCGCGTTCGCCGCCCCGAGACTGACCGTGAAGGTCATGGGGCTCGGCAAGGACTCCGACGCGGGACGCGACTACGTCACCCGCATGTTCGCCGCCCGCGAGATCGCCCTCGGCGCGGGCTACCTGCTGAGCCGCGGCCACGCCCGCCGGACCTGGGCCCGCCTCGGCCTCGTCGTGGACGGCCTGGACACCGTGAACGGCCTCCGCAGCCGTCCCGGCCTTCCCCTGTGGGTCTCCGCGGGCGCCGTCGGCATCGCCGGAGGCACCGCCGCCCTCGGCGCCGCGAAGGTCACCCGCGACCTGGTGTCCTGACCGCCGGGCCCGAAGGCCCTCCCATCACGTGATCTTTGTGCTCCGCCGGGGTAGGTCCCTCCGAGAAACGGACGGTTCGGGGGGACCGGGCGCCTTGGGGGTCACGGTATGTCCACAGCTGCGGAAGAAGCGGTAGAACCTGGCCGGCAGATGCCGAAGGGCCGGGAGCTGGGCGTCGTCCTCGGCGCGCTGATGCTCTCGATGCTGCTGGCGGCGCTGGACCAGACGATCGTGTCGACGGCGCTGCCGACGATCGTCGGGGACCTCGGCGGGCTCAACCACCTGTCGTGGGTGGTGACGGCGTACCTGCTGTCGTCGACGGCGTGCACGCCGCTGTGGGGCAAGCTCGGTGACCAGTACGGGCGCAAGCGGCTGTTCCAGGCGTCCATCGTGATCTTCCTGGTCGGGTCGGCGCTGTGCGGCCTGTCGGCGAGCATGGACCAGCTGATCGCGTTCCGGGCGATCCAGGGCGTGGGCGGCGGCGGCCTGATGGTGCTGGCGATCGCGATCGTCGGGGACGTGGTGCCGCCCCGCGAGCGCGGCCGGTACCAGGGCCTGTTCGGCGCGGTCTTCGGGGTGTCGAGCGTGTGCGGGCCGCTGCTCGGCGGCTGGTTCGTGGACAACCTGTCCTGGCACTGGGTGTTCTACATCAACCTGCCGGTCGGGCTGCTCGCCCTGGTCGCGATCGCGTTCGCGCTGCACGCGCCGTCCGAGCGGCACCGGCACCGGATCGACTACCTGGGCACGGCGCTGATCATCGGCTGGTCGGTCGCGCTGGTCCTCATGACGACCTGGGGCGGGACGCAGTACGACTGGGTGTCGCCGCAGATCATCGGTCTCGGGGTGTTCGCGGTCGTGCTGATCGTGGCGTGGGTGTGGGCCGAGCACCGCGCGTCCGAGCCGATCATCCCGCTGCGGCTGTTCCGCGACTCGACCTTCAACCTGTCGTCGGCGATCGGGTTCGTCATCGGCTTCGCGATGTTCGGCGCGATGGTCTACATCCCGCTGTTCCTCCAGGTCGTGCACGGGGTGTCGCCGACGATGTCGGGCGTGCACCTGCTGCCGATGATGCTCGGGCTGCTGGTCGCCTCGATCGGGTCCGGGCAGCTGATCAGCCGGAACGGCAGGTACCGGATCTACCCGATCGTGGGCACGCCGCTCGTCGCGCTGGCGCTGTACCTGCTGTCGCGGATGGGGGTCGGGTCGTCCACGTGGACGATGAGCCTGCGGTTCGCGCTGCTCGGCTTCGGCCTCGGCCTGGTCATGCAGGTGCTGGTCATCGCGGTGCAGAACCGGGTGCCCTACGCCGACCTCGGCGCCGCGACGTCCGGGGTGACGTTCTTCCGGCAGATCGGCGGGTCGTTCGGCGTCGCGGCGTTCGGGACGGTGTTCGCCAACCGGCTCGCGGACAACATCTCCGCGCTGGCGCGCAAGGGCGAGCTGCCGCGCGGGTTCGACCTGACGGCCGTCCAGGGCGATCCGAAGCTGATGGACCGGCTGCCGCCGAACGTCCGGGCCGACATCCTGCACGCCTACTCGGACGCCATCTCCACGGTGTTCCTGTGGGCGGTGCCTGTCGCGCTCGTCGCGTGCGTGCTGACCTGGTTCATGAAGGAGACGCCGCTGCGTTCGGGCGCGGCCTCGGCGGGGAGCGTCCAGGCGCCCGGGGACGGCTCGTCGCGGCACCAGGCCGAGCGGGCGCTCAGCGAGCTCATCCGGTGCGATCCGGAGGCGATGGAGCTGTACGCGCGGCTCGCGCAGGCCGCCGGGGTGGACCTGCCGCCCGCCCAGATGTGGGCGCTGTGCCGGATCGCCCGGGACCGCTCGGTGTCCGGCGACGAGCTGGCCGAACGCGCCGGGGTGACGGTCGAGGAGGGGCGTCCGCACGTCCGGAGCCTGGTGGACCGGGGGCTGGTGACGTCCGAGGAGGGCGTCCTCGCCCCGACGAAGAGCGGGGAGGACGTCGCGACGCGGCTGGTCGACGCGCGGCGCGCCGGGCTGGCCCGGCAGATCTCCGACTGGTCGCCGGACGAGAACCCGGAGCTCGCCGACGTCCTGACCCGGATCTCCCGCGCGACGCTGGGCGACGACACCGAGGGACGCGCCGTCCACGGCACCGGCGGACGGCACCGCGCGCCGCGCCGCCACCGCTCCCACTAGACGGACCGTTTCCGCCAGGGCGGACCGCTTCCACCAGGGCGGATCGGCATACCGGTCGGGATCCGAGACCCAGGTCACACGAGATTGCGCCGGGGGCGCGGTAATCTCATACTGACTGACCGAATCTCACTCGGTTTCGGGACGGAACCACCAACCCCTGGCTTTTTGGAGGCGTAGTGGCCGAGGCGTACATCGTCGGCGCGGTCCGTACCCCCGTCGGTACCAAGAAGGGCGCGCTCAAGGACGTGCACCCCGCCGACCTCGGCGCGCACGTCCTGAAGGAGCTGGTCAACCGCACCGGCGTCGACCCGTCCGCGGTCGAGGACAACATCATGGGCTGCGTCATGCAGGTCGGTGGCCAGTCCCTCGACATCGCGCGCACCGCGTGGCTGTCGGCCGGGCTGCCGGAGAACGTGCCCGGCGTGACCATCGACCGCCAGTGCGGCTCGTCCCAGCAGGCGATCCACTTCGCCGCGCAGGGCGTGCTGTCCGGCACGCAGGACCTGGTCGTCGCGTCCGGCGTGGAGCACATGGCCAAGGTGCCGATGGGCGCGTCCATCGTGCAGGGCCTCGACTTCCCGTACGGCGAGGGCTGGGCCGAGCGCTACGGCATGCAGGAGATCTCGCAGTTCCGCGGCGCGGAGCTGATGGCCGAGAAGTGGGGCTACACCCGCGAGGACCTGGAGCGGTTCGCGCTGGAGTCGCACCAGCGCGCCGCCAAGGCGATCGAGGCGGGCCACTTCGACCGCGAGATCGCCCCGCTCGCCGGGCTCGCCAAGGACGAGGGCGCCCGCCCCGACACCACCCTCGAGAAGATGGCGTCGCTGAAGACGCTGCGCGACGGCGGCGTCATCACCGCGGCCGTGGCGTCGCAGATCTCCATCGGCGCGTCCGCGCTGCTCATCGCGTCCGAGGAGGCCGTCCGGCGGCACAACCTCACCCCGCGCGCCCGCATCCACACCCTCGCCGTCACCGGCTCGGACCCGGTCTACATGCTGACCGGCCCGATCCCGGCGACCGAGAAGGCCCTCGCCAAGAGCGGCCTGTCCATCGACGACATCGACGTGTTCGAGGTCAACGAGGCGTTCGCGCCGGTGCCGTTGGCGTGGGCGCACGAGACCGGCGCGTCGCTGGAGAAGACCAACCCGAACGGCGGCGCGATCGCCCTCGGCCACCCGCTGGGCGCGACCGGCGGCATCCTGATGACCAAGATGCTGCACGAGCTGGAGCGCACCGGCGCCCGCTACGGCCTCCAGACGATGTGCGAGGGCGGCGGCCAGGCCAACGCCACCATCATCGAGCGCCTCTGACGGTCGGCTTTCTGACATCGTCCGGGCGGGACCACGCGGGTGGTCCCGCCCGTTCTTCTTGGGAGGGCCTGTGTACTCGACGATCCTGTACTCGGTGGCCGATCGGATCGCGCGCATCACCCTGAACCGCCCGGACGCGCGGAACTCGCTGAACGACGCGATGGTGGACGAGCTGCTCGACGCCTTCGCGCGCGCACGAGACGACGACGAGGTCCGGGTCGTCGTCCTCACCGGGGTGGGCGACCGGGCGTTCTGCGCCGGGGCCGACCTGGGCGGGCTGGCGGCGTCCGGGGTGGCGGCGACCCGCGAGGAACTGCGGGCGAGCGCGCCGTTCCGGCTGTTCACCGCGTTCCCGGCCCTCGGCAAGCCGGTCATCGCGCGGCTCGCCGGGCACGCCGTCGCGGGCGGGCTCGGCCTCGCCGCCGCCTGCGACCTGGTCGTCGCGGCCGACGACGTGAAGCTCGCGACGCCCGAGGTCAACGTGGGGCTCTGGCCCATGATGATCATGGCGATCATCAACCGGAACGTCGCGCCCAAGCAGGCGTTCCGGCTCTACTACACCGGCGAGCGGATCTCCGCCGCCGAGGGCCGCGAGATCGGCCTGGTCACCGACGTCGTCCCGCGCGCCGAGCTGGACGCCCGGGTGGACGCCCTGGCCCGCACGATCGCGGCGAAGTCGCCGATCGGGCTGCGCCGCGGCCGGGACGCCTTCTTCGCCGTCGAGGGCTGCCCGCTGGACGACGCCGTCGAGTACCTGCTCGGTGAGCTCGTCCAGCTCGCCGCCACCGAGGACGCCAAGGAGGGCATCACCGCCTTCCTGGAGAAGCGGCCCCCTCACTACCAGGGCCGTTGACGCCGCGGAGGACGTGGCGGAGGACGTGGCGGAGGCCGCCGGCCGGACGCCCGGGGCGACGGGCGTCCGGCCGGCGACCGGTACCGGCGGACGTCAGGAGGCGGACGGCCCGACGTTCGCGCCGCTCAGAGGGACGCGGGTGACGCGGGCGGACGACAGCTCGTCGGCGCCGATGTCGGCGGGGCCGGTGGCGGGCTGGCCGTCGATGTCGGCTCCGGTGCCCGGGAACGGGTTCTTCGCGGCGTTCACGGCGGGGCTGCCCTTGACGAGGTGCTGGAGGCCGCCGCTGAGCTTCAGCTTCGGGTCCGCGAACCGGTAGCCGGACGCCGGGACGCCCGGGGCGCCGGTCGCGGGCGCGAAGAACAGGTTGCCCGCGAACACCGGGTTCAGGACGCTCAGGCTCACGGCCGGGGCCTTCGCCGTCCGGACGACGTTGTCGGTGAAGGTCAGGTCATGCGCCTTGCCGCCGCCGGAGTGGTCGCTCTTCACCTGGCCCAGGACGGTGTTGTGCGTGAACCGGACATGGTCGGCCGGCCAGTAGGCGTTCGGGTCGGACGTGCCGCCGCCGACGGTCACGCCGCCCTCGACGTAGTTGGTGTGGATGTCGTGGCCGCGCCCGTAGAACCGGATGCCGGACGTCCCGAACAGGTCGTTCCCGTAGACCTGGGTGTCGTTGCTGAAGCGCAGCACGATCCAGCCCTTGCTGTTCCGGAACGTGTTGTACCGGATGACGTTGTTCGACGACTTGACCGAGATCCCCTCGGCGTCGCCGTTCGCGCGGTCCAGCAGGTTGCCCTCGATGACCGCGTGCGCCGGGACCGCGCCCTTGTCGCCGTACCCGAGCCGGATGCACTCGCCGCCGTTCGCCCCCGCGTACCCGTGGTCGCCGAACAGGTTCGCGTTCACGCGCGTCCGCTGGGCCATGGTCGTCCCCGGCCCGCTGATCTGCAGGTACACGCCCTGGGACCGCTTGTGCGCGAACGTGTTGTGGTCGATCTGGACGTCGTCGCCCTCCACGCCCACCCAGTTGTTCTTGGTCGCGGGCTCGGCCAGCCGGAAGGTGTTGCGCGTGAGCCGGACGCCGGGGGAGTCGGCGGGCACGGACGGCGCCTGCCGCGTGTGGAACACGAACCCGGCGACGGTCACGTAGGGGGAGCGGGAGAGCGTGATCCCGTCCGTCCCGGTGAGGACGACCTTGCCGGTGTGCTGCGCGCCGACCGTGATCCGGGCCTGCTTCGTCCCGGCCCGCCCGGTGATCGTCACGGGCTTGGCCAGGGCGTACGTGCCGTCGCGGAGCAGGACGGTGTCGCCCGGACGCGCCGTGTCGATCTTCTTCTGCAGGTCCGCAGGGGAGGACGCCAGGACGGTCCGCCCGGCCACCGCCGAGACCGCCGTCCCGTGCCCGCCGCCGGTGGCGGCGACCGCCATGGCCGCCGTGGCCCCGCAGGCGAGCACGCCCGCGCCCGCCGTGAGTACCGAGATCCGTGCCGTCCGTCGCATCGTCGAGTGACCTCCGTGATCGCCTGGGCTCGCGGCAGTGTAGAAGCGGAACGCCCTGGAGCGGGGACGAAAGCGTCAACTACGACACGAGTGTTCAACCGGCGTACATCCGCTCAATCCAGCAGTGCCGGAACCGGCTCCGCACCCCGACCCTCCTGGACCGTGTCGGGTGACGCGTCCCTGAGGAGGGGCCTGACCAGGACGAACTGGAGCGCCGCGAGGACGAGGCAGAGCGCGGCGGTGCTCGCCCACAGTACGGTCACGCCCGCGTCCTGAAGGATCCGCGTCGCCGTGACCGGCGCGATGATCGCGGCGAAACCCCAGCTCAGGCCGTACACCGACAGGTAGTGGCCCCGTCCGTCCGGCGGGGCGATCCCGGCGACGGCGGCGTACACGCGTCCGAAGATCAGCAGGTCGCCCAGGCTCCACACGACGGTCGCGACCGCGAGCGGGACGAGCCCCCGCGCGACCGCGTCTCCAGAGAACACCACGTCACCAGAGAGCGCCGCGTCTCCAGAGAACACGGCGTACCCGGAGAACCCGGCCGCCAGCAGGACGCACCCGGAGGCGAGCGTCACCGGCGTGGACAGCGCGGCCAGGCGTCCGAGGCGCAGCAGCGGCTGGCCCGCGACCGTGGTGACGGCCGAGACGGTGAACAGGATCCCGGCGTCGGCGGCGTCCCCGCCGCTGTGCGCCATCGACAGCGGCAGGGCGACGGTGACCTGCGTGAACACCAGCGCGTAGAACGTCCCGGTGCCGAGGAGGGCGAGCAGCGCCCGGTCCCGCCACGGCGAGGGGCCGCCGCGCCGGGCTCCGCCGCGCGCGGGCCTGTCGAGCGGCAGGACGCGTCGCACCACCACCGCGCAGGCCAGGCAGGACGCGGCGTCGATCACGAACAGCCAGCGCAGGTCCCAGCGTCCGACGGCGGCCGCGATCAGCCCGGCGCCGGCGCCCCCGGCGGCCAGGGCGGCGCTGAACAGGCTGTAGGCGCGGGCCCGGTCGGCCGGGGCGACGGCGTCGGCGATCAGCGCCTGGCTCGCCGGTTCGTAGATCTCGTAGACCAGCCCGAGCAGGACCGCGAACGCCAGGACCTGCCAGGTCGTCCCGGCGGCGGCGATGGCGAGCTGCGCGACCGCGCACCCGGCGAGCCCGAGGACGATCGAGCGGCGGCGTCCGATCCGGTCGGCGAGCCGTCCGCCGAGCAGCCGGGACGGGATCGTCGCCACCCCGAACGCGGCGGTGACCAGCCCGGCCGTCGACGGGCTCGCGCCGAACCGGGCGACGGTGAGCGCCGCCAGGAACGGCACCGAGAACGCGCCCAGCCGGTTCACGGCCCGCGCCGCGGCCAGGAGCCACACGCCGCGGGGCAGCCGGTTCCGTGTCACCACGCCCTCCGTAACTGTCATACTGAAAAATGACAGTCACGACCGTACGGCGGCAGGCATAACTCGTCAATGCCGTTTCGACAGTTACATCGGTCTCAGAGGGTGAGGCTCAGCGTGCGCTGGATCCGCGCCGCCGTCGCCTGCATCCGGTGCGCCCGCGCCTCCACCTTCGGCAGCTTCGTCGAACGGCACGAGATCGCGAGCGCGCCGACGACCGTGCCCGTCGCGTCCGTGACCGGGACGGCCGCGCAGCCGGTGCCGAGCGCGTACTCCTCATGGTCGAGGGACAGGTCCGCCTGCGCGCTCAGCAGCCGCATCAGGCGGCGCGGCTCGGTGATCGTGTGCGGGGTCAGGTCGACCAGCGGATGCCGGGCCAGGTAGTCGCGGCGCCGCTCCTCGTCGAGCTGGCCGAGCATGCACTTGCCGATCGCCGTCGCGTGCGCGGCCTCGTCGAACCCGACCCACAGGTCCACGCGCGGCGCGCGCGGGCCGTCGGCGATGTCGACGATGCGGATCTCGTCGTCCACGTGCATGCCGAAGTAGGACGCGACGCCCAGCTCGTCCCGCAGGGCGACCAGCGCCGGGCGGATGCGGGTCAGCAGCTGCTGCGCGCGCGCCTGTCCCTGCAGTGAGTGGACACGGTCGCCGAGGACCCAGGCGCCGTCGGTCATGCGGAGCGCGTAACCCTCGTGCGCGAGGGTACGGAGCAGGTGGTAGGTGGTGGCGAGCGGCAATCCCGCCTCGCGGGACAGCTGCTTCGCGGGCGCGCCGTTGGGGTGGGAGGCCACGGCCTCCATGAGCCGCAACGCGCGCTGCACCGAGGAGATGAGAGTTGGTCTCCGTGTCTCATCCATCACGCACAGCGAACCCCTCCGGCCGGGCAGTGGCCAAGACATGGGCGGTACGCGACCATTGGATCACCTTCCGTGTCCACGGGGGATGGTTTTCGCCAAGACGGTCTCCTCCCGGGCCCTCCTCAGCGGCGCGTTCCGGGCGTGACTTCACGGAAAGAGCCCCCGGGAGCACGTCCAGGGAGTCGGCATGAAGCAGCCGGACCAGCGGCCGGACCAGCGGCCGGACCATGCCGCCCGCGCCGGTGGGCAGCGCGACCAGGCGCCCCAGGGCGGGACGCATGTGGACGAGCGCACCGCGCGGAAGGTCGCGGAGGAGGCCCGCGAGAGCGAGTGGCGGCTGCCCAGCTTCGGTAAGCGGCTCTTCTTGGGCGACCTTCGCCTGGACCTGATCCACCCGCATCCGCGTCCGGACGCCGAGGCCCGGCGGAAGGGTGACGAGTTCCTGGCCCGGCTGCGAGAGTTCTGCGCCACGCAGGTGGACCCGGCGCAGATCGAACGGCAGGCCCGCATCCCGGACGACGTGGTCAAGGGGCTGCGCGAGCTCGGCGCGCTCGGCATGAAGATCCCCGAGCGGTACGGCGGGCTCGGCCTCGGCCAGTACCACTACGGCCGCGCCCTGATGGTCATCGGGTCGTGCAGCCCGGCGCTCGGTGCCCTCGTGTCGGCGCACCAGTCCATCGGCGTCCCGCAGCCGGTCAAGCTGTTCGGCACCGCCGCGCAGAAGGCCGCGTGGCTGCCGGCCAGCGCCCGCTCGGTCACCGCGTTCCTGCTCACCGAGCCGGACGTCGGGTCCGACCCGGCGCGGCTGCGCTCCACCGCCGTCCCGGACGGGGACGCGTACGTCCTCAACGGGGTGAAGCTGTGGACGACCAACGGCGTCGTCGCCGACCTCGTCGTGGTCATGGCGCGCGTCCCGAAGAGCGAGGGGCATCGCGGCGGCATCTCGGCGTTCGTCGTGGACATGCGCAGCCCCGGCATCACCGTCGAGCACCGCAACGCGTTCATGGGGCTGCGCGGCATCGAGAACGGCGTGACCCGGTTCCACGACGTCCGCGTCCCGGCGGAGAACCTGGTCGGACCGGAGGGCGCGGGCCTGAAGGTGGCCCTGACCACGCTGAACACCGGACGGCTCTCGCTGCCCGCGATGTGCGCGGCGGCGGGGAAGTGGGCCACCGGCATCGCCCGCGCATGGACGGCCGAACGCGTCCAGTGGGGACGTCCGGTCGGGGAGCACGAGGCGATCGCGAAGAAGGTGGCGTTCATCGCCGCGACCGCCTACGCGCTGGAGGCCATGCTCGACCTGTCGGGACAGCTCGCCGACGACGAGCGCAACGACATCCGGATCGAGGCGGCGCTGGCCAAGCTGTGGGCGTCGGAGATGGCGTGCCGGATCGCCGACGAGCTCGTCCAGGTGCGCGGCGGGCGCGGCTACGAGACCGCCGAGTCGCTGGCGGCGCGCGGCGAGCGCGGCGTCCCGGCCGAGCAGGTGCTGCGCGACCTGCGGATCAACCGGATCTTCGAGGGCTCGACCGAGATCATGCACCTGCTGATCGCGCGCGAGGCCGTGGACGCCCACCTGTCGGTGGCCGGCGACATCATCGACCCGGACGCCACGGCCGCCGACAAGGCCCGGGCGGCGGCGCGCGCGGGCGGCTTCTACGCGCGCTGGCTGCCCACGCTCGTCACCGGCTCCGGGCAGCGCCCCGGCGCGTACGGCCAGTTCGGGCCCCTGGCGCGGCACCTGCGGTACGTCGAACGCGCCTCACGCAAGCTCGCCCGCTCCACCTTCTACGCGGCGGCGCGCTGGCAGGGCGGACTCGAACGGCGGCAGGGCTTCCTCGGGCGCATGGTCGACATCGGCGCGGAGCTCTACGCGATGAGCGCGGTCTGCGTGCGCGCCCACGCCGACGCGCACCCCGAGGGCGACCCGGTCGGCGAGGGCACCGAGCCCGGACCGTCGGCGATCCGGCTCGCCGACGTGTTCTGCCGGCAGGCGCGCGTCCGCGTGGACGGTCTGTTCGACGGCCTGTGGCACAACACCGACGCGGAGGACGGACGCCTCGCCCGCGAGGTGCTCAACGGCGATTTCCGCTGGCTGGAGGAGGGTGTGCTCGACCCGTCCCTGCCCGGTCCGTGGATCGCGGCCGCCGACTTCGGCCCGACCGAACGGGACGACGTCCATCGGTTCATCGGCTGACGGTCCTCGGATTTCCGGGCTGGAAATGAGAGTCCCGCGAGGCCGGACTACCTGCGGATCATCGCACAGTGTCACCATATGAAAACTCTCCGCCTGTCATCTCTGCGGTGTGTCGGTATGTTGCAGCCACCCGGTGCCCGCGCGGCCGCCGGGCTGCCCCGGCGGCCAGGTCGGCCGAGACGGCCGACACGGAGGTGAGCGGAGGGACGGCGGGATGCTCAGCATGATCGTCGACGACGTTCGGGAACCGGCGTGGAACCTCGCGCTGGACGAGGCCCTGGCGCGGGTGCCCGGTCCGCGCGGGCGGCGGGCCGTCCGCACTGGGGGAAGACCTTCGGGCCAGGGGACGGTGCCGCCGCCCCGGCCGGGCGTCCTGCCGCTCGGCGTCCCGTCCGGGGGCACGGCGGCCGAACGGGCCGTCCCGGTGCTGCGGGTGTGGCAGAACGCGCCGAGCGTGGTGATCGGCCGGTTCCAGAACGTCGAGGAGGTCGTGGACCTCGCCGCCTGCGCGCGGGACGGCGTCCGGGTCGTCCGGCGGGCGAGCGGCGGCGGCGCCGTCTACACCGACTCCGGAACACTGCTGTTCTCGCTGGTCAGACGACCTCGACCGGGAGAGCGGCGCATCCCCGCCGAATGGCCGGACCTCGACGTCCTCGTCGGGACGGCGCTCGGACGGCTCGGCTACCCGCAGGACGTCCTCACCGGCGGGGGGATCGTCCAGGCGGCGCGGCTGCGGGCGCGGGACGCCGTGCTCACCCATCTCGCGGTGCACGTCACGCCGATCAACGCCTACGGCCCCGCGTACCTGATCCCGCCGGAGGCCCGGCGCGGGGAAGGTGGCGTCCGGCTGGAGGCCCGGCGGGGCATGGGCGGCGGGGGCGGTGCGGGCGGCGGCGTGCCGTCCGGCGGGGTGCCGTTCGGACGGGGGCCGTCCGGCGGGGCGCCGTCCGGTGGGGGTGAGCGGCGCACGCTCGCCGACCTGGGGAGGCCGATCACGCTCGATGCCGTGCGCGCGGCCGTGCTGAGTGAGATCATGGACGTCTACGGAATCGCGCGTACCCGGCGTCCGGATCCCGGCGAGCAGGCCGTCCGCGACCACCTCTACAGCGTCCGCTACGGAGATGTGACCTGGAATCTGTCGGGCCCCGCGGGCCCTCGGCGGCCCGCCCGGGAGTTCAGCGGCGGCTGACCGGAGGTTAACCGATGGCAGAGGTGCCGTTCACCGCCCGCTGACCTGGCCTTTTCCTCGTCCGGGTCCATGCGGTCCGAGGGGCCGTCCGGGGTGCCCACTGTGGGTAGACTGTCCCGTCCTTGTGCCCGAGATCGGCATCGGCCCCTGCCGAACAGCACCCGAGCGAGCGGGAAGTATGCAGTCACCAGGTCAGAAGAAGAGCATCATGGGCGGCGTCCTCAGCCTGCTGAGCAGCGGCCCGAAGCGGCCCGCCGCGGCGGCGGCGCCCGCCGCGGGCGAGGACGTCGTCCAGCCCGCCGCCGGTGAGGGCGCGCTGGAGAACCATCTCGGCGGCGACGAGGCGCGCAACTACCGCCAGTACGAGTACGACATGGTCGCCCCGCACGTGGGCCGCAAGCTGCTGGAGATCGGCTCCGGGCTCGGCCACTTCTCCGAGCAGTTCGCGGGCCGCCTCGACTACCTGGTCGTCTCCGACAACGACCCCTACTGCGTCGGTGAGCTGCGCAAGCGCTACGACGGCAACGACGACGTCGAGGTCATCGACCTCGAACTGCCGGCGGAGATCGACATCCGGCAGAAGGTCGACACGGTCGTGATGATGAACGTCCTGGAGCACATCAAGGACGACGTCCAGGCCCTCCGCGACCTCGCCGCCGTGACCGAGCCCGGCGGCCGCATCGTCATCTGGGTCCCCGGCTACCCGCAGCTGTACGGCGACTTCGACCGCAAGGTCGGGCACGTCCAGCGGTACACGCCGGCGACGCTGGAGAAGTCCGTCCGCGACGCGGGCCTGGTTCCGGACGTGCTCAAGCCGATCAACTTCCTCGGCGGCATCGCCTGGTGGGCGGCCGTCCGCCGCGGCGGCGCGGGCTACCCCGACCCCCGGCTCGTCAAGATCTACGACCGGACGGTCATCCCGACGACCCGGGCGATCGAGCGGATCGTCCGGCCGCCGTTCGGGCAGACCGTCTTCTGCGTCGCCCGCGTCCCCCGCTGAGCGGAGACCGCGGGCCTGGGACGCGGCGCCTTGGGACGCGGCGCCTTCGCGTCCGGCGGGGCCCGGTCCACCTCTTGGGTGGACCGGGCCCTGTTCTTTGGGCGCTCGGTACCCGCGGGCGGCATCCGTATGGGGTTTTAGGTACCCCGGCTCGGGAGGTTGGCCGATGCCGGCGCGGGCGCCGACCGGCAGACTCGGTGACGTCCGAACGGCCGGGGAGCGCCCCTCCAAGCGGAGGAGCTCCGCGAGGTCCCGTACGCCCCGCGCCGTGAGGACGGCCACTGAAGTTCCCGTGTGGTCCGACGGTCCGGCGGCGGAGGTCCGGGAGGGGAGACGCCGTCGCCGGTCCCGGGACGGACCACGTCCGGGAACTCGGCGGCCACCCCCGGAGCACGCCGCCGGTGGGACGGTCCCTGGTGCGGCGTCCCTCCGGCGGCGGCCATCCCGCCGGTCCGGGCGTGTCCCTCCCACGGCGCGCCCGGGCCGGCGGCCCCCGCCGGTCGGCCCGTCGGCCTCTGAGGGGGGAGGCCGCCGGGCCCGCCCGCGGGAGGGCGGCCCGCGGTCAGTGGGAGGCCGGGGTGAAGAGGGAGAGGCGGTGCGCGGTCGCGGCGGCCTCGCCGCGACCGGCGACGCCCAGCTTGGCCAGGATGTTGGAGACGTGCACGCTCGCCGTCTTCGTCGAGATGAACAGCGCCTCGGCGATGTGGCGGTTGCTCTGCCCCTCGGCGACCAGGCGCAGCACCTCGAACTCGCGCGGGGTGAGGCCGAACGGCGCGGCCTCACCCGGGTCGGCCTGGGCGCCGAGCCGGGCCCGCTGGGTCAGCGCGGACAGCCGGTCCAGCAGCGGGACGGCCGCGAGGCCCCGGGCCAGGTCGGTCGCGCGGGCCAGGCGGGCGCGGGCGGCGTCCCGGTCCCCGGCGTGCAGGGCGGCCTGCCCGGCCCAGGAGAGGGCCACGGCCTCGTGGTACGGGTTCGCCAGGGCGTTCCAGGCCGAGGCGGCCTCGTCCCAGGCGGCGGCGTCCAGGTCCCCGCGTGCGCGCGCGGCGGACGCGTCGTACGTGAGCTTCCACGCCCGCTGGAGCGTGCCCAGGACCAGCGTCGCCTCCGCGCGCTTCTCCACGCGCTCGAGATCCGCCGTTCCGCCCAGCTCGGCGCAGGCCATCGCGGCGTGGACGAGGACGGGCCACGCGTAGCGCGAGTCGTCCGGAAGCGACTCGTCGTGGGTGCCGAGGACGGGTTCGGCGGCGACGAGCGCCGCGTCCGGACGTCCCTGGGCGAGCCGGATCCCCGCCTCCAGACGGCGGGTCGCGAACAGGTCCTGCACCTTCGGCCAGGTCACCTCGCGGGCGTACCCGAGCATCCGCACCGCCCGGTCGAGATCGCCGCGCGCGGTCGCGATCTCCCCGGCGAGCGCGAACAGCGAGGTGCGGATCTTGCGCGGCGGACGCTGGTCGATGGTGCGGCGGAGCAGCGCCTCCGCCTCGTGCCAGCGGCCGAGCGAGACCAGCGGCTCGGCCTGGTTGATCGCCAGGAACGCGCCCTGGGTGCGGGCGACGCCGTTGGCCTGGGCCTTCTCCACCCCGTCGCAGGCGACCTTCACGGCCTCGGCGTGCCGTCCGGAACCCTCCAGGAAGTGGGAGCGGTTGACCGCGACCCGCAGCCGCAGCCGCTCGTCGCCCTCAGCGTCGGCGAGGACCCGCATCTCCTCCAGCAGCCGCTCGGTCGGGTCCTCCTGGCCGTAGCCCGCGCCGTAGTCGAAGTCCAGGCAGGACAGGGCGAGCAGCGCCTCCACCTCGGCCTGCCGGTCGCCCAGCCGGCGTCCGAGCTCCAGGGCGGCGTGCGCGGCCCGCCGCGGCTCGTCGGAGTTCTGCAGCAGCCGGCCGACCGTCGCGAGCGTGTTCAGCGCCCGCGCGCGCTGCGACGTCGGCCGGTCCGCGGGCAGCAGCCGGACGGCCTCGCGCAGGTCGTCCGCGGCCCCCGGCATCGTCTGGTCGAACAGCATGCGGCCGCGGCGCTCCAGCAGCGCGGCGCGGCGGCTCGCGTTCTCCGGCTCGTCCGGGAGCATCTTCAGCGCCCCGGTCGCGTACTTCACGCCCCGGTCGAGCTCCCCGGCGCTCTCGGCCGCGAGGACGGCCTGCTCGAACACCTCGATCCGCGTCGCGCCGATGCGCTCCGCCGCGTCCGGCACCCGGTCCCAGAGCTCGAGGACGCGGGCGAGCATGTCCAGGCACTCGGCGTACGCGACGCGGCGGCGCGCCTCGCCCGCGGCGCGCCAGGACGCGACGAGCGCCCACAGCGCGTCGTGCGCGGCGTGCCAGTGGTGGCTCAGCTCGTGCCAGAGCCGGTCGGCGGGGACGAGGTCCGGGTCCGCCTCCAGCGCCTCGGCGTACCGGGTGTGCAGGCGGGTGTGCTCACCGGGCAGCAGGTCGTCGTGGACGGCCTCGCGGATCAGCGCGTGCCGGAACGCGTAGCCCTCGCCGTCCACCACCAGGACGTTCGCCGCGACCGCCGGACGCAGCACGCGGGTCAGCGCCGCGTCGTCCAGCCTCGACACCGCCGCGAGCAGCCGGTGATCGATCCGGGTTCCGCCGCCGCTGGCATCCCGCAGTGCCTCCTGCGTCTCGTCCGGAAGCCGCTCGACCCCGGCGAGCAGCAGGTCGCGCAGGGTCTCGGGAAGCTCGCACACCAGCTCCCCGTCGCAGCCGACCAGCGTCTCCACGAACAGCGGGTTCCCCTCGCTGCGGGACCGCACGGTGTCGATCAGCTCGGGGTCCGGCGCGCGGCCGAGGATGTCGGCGACCAGCTCGCCGATCTCGTCCCGGGACAGCCGGGGCAGGTCCAGGCGACGCACGCGCTCCACCCGGCCGAGCTCCGCGAGCAGCGGACGCAGCGGATGGGACCGGTGCAGCTCGTCCGACCGGTACGTCACCACGATCAGCAGCGGGGCCGACCCGACGTTGCGCACCAGGAACGACAGCAGGTCGCGGGTGGACCGGTCGGCCCAGTGCGCGTCCTCGATCACCAGCACGACCGGGGACCGCTCCGCGAGCCGCTCCAGCAGCGTCAGCATCGTCTCGAACAGCCGGGCCCGCTCCTCGCCGGACGCCGCGTCCGACTCGGGCTCGCCGAACTCCGGCAGCAGCCGCGCCAGCCCGGACGTCGTGCCGCGCGGCAGCAGCTCCGCCACGCCGTCCACGCCGACGTCCCGGACCAGCCCGCGCAGGACGGTCGTGAACGGCGCGAACGGCAGGCCCTCCGAGCCCAGCTCCAGGCAGCCGCCCACCAGGACGCGCGCGTCGTCCTTGACCGCCGCGCCGAACTCGCGGATCAGCCGGGACTTGCCCAGCCCCGCCTCACCGCCCACCAGCACCGCGCCCGGCGCGGCGGCCAGGGCCTCGGTCAGCAGGTCGAGCTGCCCCGCCCGGCCGACCATGATGGGGGACGTCCCGTATGCGCTCACGACTCCCAGCATGCCAGCCGTTTCGCGCACTTCTCCTGTGATATTTCGCTACCAGGACTGCCCGCGATGCTCGTCCAGTTCCGGTACCGGCCCAGGTGGCAGGGGGTGTGTCACCGTCGTCCGCACCGGGCTGCCGACCGTCCCGTCCACGACGACGCCGCGCGCCGCGAAGTGGGGATGAACCATCATCCCGGCCCTGCCGAGGACCGGCGCCACGGGCGCGCCCTCGGCGCCGAGCCGCCGCAACGCCTCGTCCGCTTGGAGCTCGCCGATGGCCGTCTCGATCGCCTTGTTCAGCTCGTGCGTGCGCGCGAGCCGGTCGGCGAAACCGAGGTGGGCGATGCCGTCCAGGCCTAGGGCGCGGCATACGGCCGTCCAGAGGCGGTCCTCGGAGACGACGCCGAGCGTGATCGCCTGGTCGTCGGCCGTGCGGTACACGCCGTATCCGGCGACGGGGCCCGTCCGGTGCGTCCTGGGGTTCGTCGCCTCCGGGACGGTCGCCACCCAGTTCGCCAGGACGTCCGCCATCCCCAGATCGATCCGCTCGCCCACCCCGGTCGCGCGCGCGTGCAGGACGGCGGCGGTGATCGCGAACGCCGCCATCGTGGCCGCCGCCATGTCCGCCAGGGGGAGTTCGTCTGCTGCGGGGGAGGTGGCTTCCGGGGCGAGGGCTCCGGCGTAGGCCCGGTAGTTCAGGTCGTGTCCGGGGACGTCCGCCAGTGGTCCTTCGGCTCCGTAGCCGGACAGGGAGCAGTAGACGAGTGCCGGGTTCGCCGTCCTGACGTCCGTGTGGCCGACCCCGAGCCGCTCGGCCACGCCTGGGCGGAACCCCTCGACGAAGACCTCGGCCCCTGCGGCCAGCTCAAGGCACCTTGTTCGACCGCTTTCCGTCTTGAGGTCGAGCACGACACTTCGCTTGTGCTGGTTCAGCAGGTCGAAATGCGACCGGAACGCTCGCATCGGCTCGCCGCCCGGCGGCTCCACCTTCACGACGTTCGCCCCGAACCGCGCCAGCAGTTGTGTCGCGTAGGGGCCGGGACGCCACGTCGTCAGATCCAGCACCCGTACGCCGTCCAGCAGTCCCATGGCAGCCCTCCCGCGCCTCGACGAGGCCACCGTCCCGCCTGCGACGGGATGACGTCAAGCGAGCGCTTGGTTGAACTCGGGGTGTTGACGGGGTGTCCGGGCGGGGTGACGCTGGGCTGGGGCGGTTGTCGCGCGCCGGGCCGTCCGGCCTGGTCAGGACGGTGGAGGTGGTGGAGATCCGATTCTCGCTCTTCTACGAACACCAGCTGCCGAGACCCTGGGACGACGGGCAGGAGCTGCGGCTCTACCAGGACGCCCTCGACCAGATCGAGATCGCCGACCGGGTCGGGTTCGACGCCTGCTGGGAGGTCGAACACCACTTCCTCGAGGAGTACAGCCACTCGTCCGCGCCGGAGGTGTTCCTCGCGGCGGCGTCGCAGCGGACGAAGCGGATCCGGCTCGGGCACGGGATCGTCCAGCTGCCGCCCGGCGTCAACCACCCGGCCCGCGTCGCCGAGCGGATCGCCACGCTCGACCTGGTGTCGAACGGACGCGTCGAGTTCGGGACGGGGGAGTCGTCCTCCAGCGCCGAACTCGGCGGATTCGGGATCCGGCGCACCGAGAAGCGGGCGCAATGGCAGGACACGATCGACGCCGTCACCCGCATGTTCGTCGAAGAACCCTTCGCGGGCTGGAACTCGCCGTCCCTGCGGATGCCGCCGCGCAATGTCATCCCGAAACCCGTCCAGAAGCCCCACCCGCCACTCTGGGTGGCCTGCTCGCGGCGCGAGACCATCCAGTTCGCCGCCCGGAACGGCATCGGCGCACTCTCGTTCTCCTTCGTCGAGCCCGAGGACGCCGCCAAATGGGTGGACGAGTACTACCGCATCATCGAGTCGGACGAATGCGTCCCGGCCGGTTTCGCCGTCAACCCCAACGTGTGCGTCGTCCTGCCAGCGATGCTGCACGAAGACGAGGCCACGGCGATCGAGCGCGGCATCGACGGCGCCCATTTCTTCGGCTTCGCCCTCGCCCATTACTACGGAACGACCCCGCACGACCCGGGACGCACGAATGTGTGGGAGGCATTCGAACAGCGCCGGGCCGCCCAAGGCTTCGACCGAGAGCAGATCATCGCCAACGCGCAGGCACTTCGAGTGAACGTCGGATCCCTTCGAGGGGCGATCGGAACACCGGATCAGGTGGCCGACCTCATCCGCCGCTACGAGAACGCGGGCGTGGACCAGATCGGGTTCGTCCTCCAAGCCGGACCCAACAAACACGAGCACATCTGCGAGTCGCTCGAACTGTTCGGGAAATCCGTCCTGCCGCGCTTCGCCGAAGGACGCGAAGAACGCGAAGCGGAGAAGGCCGCGCGCCTCGCCCCGGCCATGGAACGCGCCCTGGAACGGCGCAAGCCGGCCCGATCACTGCCCATCGGCTACCGCATGGACGAGGCCGCCGAGGTGGCCCGCGCGCACCGGGGGCCGCGCCTGCGTCGTCCGACGGCCGGCGACCTGCGGCACGAGGCCGGGCGACGCGTCCTGCGGGGGCTGTTCCGGATCGTCCACAACGCCTCGGACGAGGCCATCGAGCGCCGCTTCGGCCCCCGCGCCCAGCGCGCCTTCTTCGGCGGCATGGCCCGCGCGTTCGACCCGTCCATGGCGGGCGGCTTCAAGGGCGACATCGACTTCCGCCTCACGACCGCCGCCGGATCCGCCACCACCTGGACGATGACGATCACCGGCGACCGTGCCCACGCCCACCCCGGCCCGTCCCGCGGCCCCGCCCTCACCCTCGCGGCGTCCACACCCGACTTCCTCCGCATCCTGGTCGGCGACGCCAACCCCGCCAGCCTCCTGATGGACGGCCGCCTCGACATCCAAGGCGACTTCGAACTGACCCCCCGCCTAAGCGAAATGTTCGGAGGCCCATCCCCGTACTAAAACCATTGGCGCAGTGGCCGCGCCAACGCAAACTAGTCCCCTCCCATAGGGAAACCGATCGCGCATACCCATGCCCAATCTCCCCCAAAGAGACGACCACCCTGATCACTTGAGACCATCACGACGCGATTCCCAGTGATCGAACATGCGCGCTACGTAACTTCGCCCCATGGTCACACCACGACACGAAGCGCTACACCAGCTGGCGCGGGACAACCCCCGAACCATCGAACGGGCGCTCGAACGCGTCCACGGACTGTCCCTTCCCCCCGTCCGGGACGCCGAGATCCTCAACGTCGACCTCACCACCATCGAGGCCGTCGAGCGGCGCGTCGACTCCCTGGTCAGGCTGCGCACCGACGGCCGCGACATCGCCCTGATCTTCGAGGCGCAGCTCGACGACAAGAAGATCAAGAAGAGCCGCTGGCCGTACTACGTGGCCTTCGTCCACGACAAGTACGAGTGCGACGTCCTGCTCGTCGTCATCACCCACGACGCCGACGACGCGCTCCGGTTCGAGAAGCCGATCACCATCGGCCTGGACGGCTGGACGACCATGGTCGTCCGCGTGGCCGTCTTCGGCCCCCACAACGTCCCCCGTCTGACCACCCTCGAAGAGATCCGCAGGGACCACGCCTTCGGGGTGCTCTCCGCCCTCGTCCACAGTCGCTCGCCGATGCCGGATGAGATACTGGAGCCGCTGGCCCTGGCCCTCAACGAGGCGAAAGAAGACTCCGCTCAGCGGAACCTGAACGAGTTCGTCGAAGCCGGTCTCCTCGGAGAGACCCGGGAGCTCTGGAGGCAGTTCGTGAAGACCTACAACCCGCGCTACGTCTCGGTCCTCCGCGAGGAGGGCCTTGCCGAGGGCCGCGCCGAAGGGCGTGCCGAGGGCCGCGCCGAAGGGCGTGTCCGGGGACTGGGGGACTCGCTGCTGGTGGTGCTCGAGGGGCGTGGGGTCGTCGTGTCCGACAAGGCGCGGGAGCGGGTGCGGGAGTGCGTCGACCCCGACGTTCTGCGTGAGTGGCTGGTTCGGGCGGTGACGGCCTCGACGGAGGAGGACGTCTTCGGGTGACGGCGGGCCTCTCTCGGTAGGGGTGGATGGGCGTGTCGCGGATGTGGCGGCACGCCCGTCCTCGTTTCAGGTGCGCGGCGTCAAGGCGGCCACGAGGTGGTCGTGCAGGAGGCCGTTGGTGGCCAGGGCGGCGTCGTGGTCGATGGTCGGGGTGCCGGAGAGGTCGGTCAGGCGGCCGCCGGCCTCCTCGATGATGATCTTCGGGGCGGCCAGGTCCCAGGGTTTGCCCCAGGGGTCGAGCGCGGCGTCCAGGCGGCCTTCGGCGACGAGCATCTGGGACCAGAAGCCCCCCGAGCCCCAGCTGTGGCGGGCCCGGCGGGCGAGGTCGGCGATCTCCGGGAGGAGCGAGCGGTCGTCCCAGCGGTCCAGGGCGGCGAAGGAGAGGCCGGCCTCGGGGAGCGTGTCCACGGTGGAGACGCGGAGGGGGGCGCCGTCGGCGTACGCGCCCTGGCCCTGGGACGCCCACCAGCGGCGTTCCAGGGCGGGCGCGCTGACGACGCCGACGGTCGGGACGCCGTCCTCGACGAGGGCGATCAGGGTGGCGAAGACGGGGATGCCGCGGACGAAGTTGCCGGTGTGGTCGACCGGGTCGAGGAGCCAGCAGCGGGGGCCCCGGGCGCCGCCCGCCTCCTCACCGAGGATGGTGTCGTCCGGGCGGTGGTGGGCGAGGTGGGCGCGGAGGACCCGCTCGGTCTCGGTGTCCGCCTCGGTGACCAGGGTGCGGTCCGGTTTCGCCCGGACGGCGAGGTCCTTCCGGCGGAAGTGGCGGAGGGTGACGGCGTCGGCCAGGTCGGCCAGGGCGAGGGCGACGGAGAGGTCGGTCATTCGGACAAGGCTGGCATGTGTGACAACCCGGGGGCGCGCCGGACGCATTAGGGGTGCGTGAGGCTTTCGAGGCTGAGGCGGGCACATGGCGGATGACGAGTTCGTCGCGTACGTGGACGCGCGCATGGGTTGGCTGCAGCGGGTCGCGTACCTGCTGTGCCACGACTGGCATCGGGCGGACGACCTGGTGCAGACCGCGGTCACGCGGCTGTACCTGCACTGGCGGCGGGCCGAGGCCAGCGGGAATCTCGACGGGTACGCGCGGACGGTCCTCGTGCGCGTGTACCTGGCCGAGCAGCGCGGGTCGTGGTGGCGGCGCGTCCGGCCGGTGGAGGACGTCCCGGACGCGGCGCGACGGCCGGACGATCCGGACATGGCGGTCGATCTTCGTGAGGCGCTGAAGGCCCTGCCCGCGCGGCAGCGGGCCGTGGTCGTCCTGCGGTTCTACTGCGACCTGTCGGTGGAGCAGACGGCCGAGGCGCTCGGGTGCACGGGCGGGACGGTCAAGAGTCACACGGCGCGCGGCCTGGCGGCCCTGCGCCGGTCGCTGGAGGGGACACGGACATGAGCGAGGCGCAGGGGATGAACGGGCTCAGGGAGCGGCTGGACGAGATCGCCGCGACGCCGCGTCCGGCGGACGCGCCGGGGGTGCGCGCGAGCGCGGCCAGGGAGGCGGGACGGCGGGTCAGGCGCAGGCGGCGCGCCGCGGCCGCGGCGGG
>NZ_RFFG01000112.1 GCF_003696215.1 Actinomadura harenae
GGCCCGGCGTCGGCGGGGCCGAGCAGCGTCGGCTCGGCGACCCCGGCGAGCGCGTCGCGCCAGGCGGCGCGGGCCGCGCCGGCGTCCTGACGCGCCAGCCAGGCCAGGTGGTCGCGGTAGGACGTCGCGGGCGGCAGCACGGACGGGTCGCCGCCCGCCTCGTACAGCCGGGACAGCTCGTCGAACAGCACCGGCAGCGACCAGCCGTCCAGCACGATGTGGTGCATCGTGACGACGAGGCGGTGCCGGTCCGGGCCGAGCCTGGCCAGCAGCAGCCGCAGCAGCGGAGGGGCCGCCAGGTCGAGGCCGCGGGCCCGCTCGTCCTCCAGCAGGCCGTCCGGGCCCGGAGCGGAGCCGGAGCCCGCCGGGTCGGCCCCGCTCGTCAGGTCCACCTCGCGCCAGGGCACCTCCACGTGCCGCGCGACGGCCTGGACGGGCCGGTCGAGCCCCGCCGGCTGCCGGAACGCCGCGCGCAGGTTCGCGTGCCGGTCCAGCAGCCGCTGCCAGCAGGTCCGCAGGAGGCCGGTGTCCAGGGGGCCGTCGAAGTCGAGCGCGCGCTGCCAGAGGTAGACGTCCTCGGCTCGGTCGTCGTAGCGGGCGTGGAACAGCAGCCCGTCCTGGAGGGGGGACAGCGGCCACACGTCGGCGAGGCCCGGTTCGAGCTCGTCCACCTGGTCCGGGGTGAGCGCCACCAGGGGGAAGTCCGACGGCGTGTGCCCGCCCGCGCCGGGCGTCGCCGAGTGCGCGGCGAGTCCGTCGAGCATCGCGGCCCAGGCCGCGAGCAGGTCGTCCAGGTCGGCGTCCGTGAACAGCCCGGCGGGGGCGGCCAGCGAGAGCGTCAGCTCAGGCCCGGACGGACGGTCCAGCACGATGCCGCCCGCTTCCAGCGCGTACGCCAGGGCCATGCCGGGGTCGGCGACGCCGCCCATCGCGTCCGTCCCGGCGGGCTGCCACAGGGCGTCGCGGCGCGTGGCCGGGGTGTCGGCGTCCGGCGCGGTGAACCGGCCGAGGTAGTTGAAGGAGACCTCCGCGGAGGGGAGGCCTGCGAGAGGCGCCGGAGCGTCCGGCCCCGGGTACCGCAGGAGCCCGTAGCCGAGCCCGTCACCGGGAACGGCGCGGCGCTGCTCCTTGATCCGCTTCAGCAGCGTTCCGGCGGCGGGCCCGCCGGTCCGCACCCAGGCCGGGTGGGTGGTTCCCGGATCCAGCCGAACGGGGTGGACGGCGGTGAACCAGCCGACCGTCCGGCTCAGGTCGAGCCCTTCGGCGCCGCGTCCGTGGCCCTCGACGTCCACCAGGACCCCACCGGACAGACCGTCGCGATCCTCGGCGAGCGCCGCCACCAGACCGGCGAGGAGAACGTCGTCCACCCCGGCGTGGAACGCCGAGGGGACTGTGGACAGCAGCGCGGAGGCCACGCGCTCCGGCAGTGCCAGGGACACCCGGCGCGTCCCGGCTCCCACGGTGTCGCGGGACGGGTCGAGGGCCCGCTCACCGAGGGGGTTCGGCTGCGGGCCGTCGAGCAACCGCGTCCATTCCGCAAGCTCGCCGGTCCGGTCCTGCTGGGCGAGACCGGTCGCCCAACGCCGGAAGGACGTGGGGACCGGGTCGAGGTCGCCGCCCTCGTAGGCGGCCGCCAGGTCCGGGGCGAGGATCCGCCAGGACACCCCGTCGATGACCAGGTGATGGGCGACGATCAGCAACCGGCCGGGCGTGGCGGGTCCCGCGTCGAACCACACCGCCTGCACCATCACACCCGCGCCCGGATCCAGCCGGTCCGCGGCCGCGCGGAGTTCCGTCTCGACGTCTTGCCCGGCGGCCCGCTGGACCAGCTCTTCTGCCCGCACCGCTCCCTGCGGGGGCACCACCAAGCGCCCTCCGGCCTCGTCCAGGCGAGCACGCAGCACGTCGTGGCGTTCGAGGACGGCCTGCACCGCACCGACGAGGCGCTGCCACTCCAGATCGGCCGGAACGGCAAGGACCATCGACTGGGAGAACGTGTCACTCAGCCCGTGCCGCCCGGCCACCTCCCGCATCACCGGTGTCAGCGGAACGTCCCCGACGCCGTCGTCCTGTTCACCGGAGGTCGCGGCGGCCTCGGCCTCGGCGACCCGGGCGAGGGCGGCGGGCGTCTTCTCCTCGAAGACCTGCCGGGCCGTGACCACCAGACCCGCCCGGCGGGCCCGCGACACCACCAGCATCGACATGATCGAATCGCCGCCCAGCTCGAAGAACGAGTCCTCCGCACCGACCGACTCCAGGCCGAGAACCTCGGCGAACAGACCGCACAGGATCTCCTCGGACGGCGTGACCGGTTCCCGGCTCGTGGACAGGGCCCCGAAGTCCGGTGCGGGCAGCGCGGCCCGGTCGACCTTGCCGTTGACCGTGACGGGGAACTCGTCCAGCACGACGAACGCGGCCGGAACCATGTAGTCGGGGAGTTTCACTGCCGCATGCTCGCGCAGCGTTTCGGCGGAGGCGTCCGCGACGAGGTAGGCGACGAGACGCTTGGTCCCCGGCTGGTCCTCACGCGCGAGAACGACGACCTGGCTCACCGCGTCATGCGCCGCCAGGACCGACTCGATCTCGGCCAGCTCGACCCGGAACCCACGGATCTTCACCTGGTCATCGACACGCCCCGCGAACTCCAACAGACCATCGCCCGTCCAGCGGACCAGGTCACCTGTCCGGTACATCCGCCCGCCGGAACCGAACGGGCACGCCACGAACCGCTCAGCCGTCAGCGCGGACTTTCCGATGTACCCCCGCGCCACCCCGGAGCCGGCGACATACAGCTCGCCCGTCACACCGGGCGGGACGGGCCGCAGATACTCGTCCAGGACATAGGCGCGGGCGTTGTCCATCGGACGCCCGAGGGGAAGGGAGCCGGGAACCTCCCCCGGATCGGTGAAGGGAAGCTCTGTGGTGAACGCGGTGGTCTCGGTCGGCCCGTAGGTCGTCCGCACCACGAGGTCCGGATGGGTGTCGAGCAGGGTGCGGACGGCGATCGGGGACACCACGTCGCCGCCCGTGGACACCTCGCGCACTCCGGCGAACATCTCCGGAGCCTGCTCCGCCAGGGCCGCGAACAGTCCGGCCGTCGCGTGGACGTTCGTCACACCATGCTCGGCGACCAAGGCCGCCCGCTCCCGGACGTCCACTTCACCGGACGGCACGACGACCAGCCGACCGCCCCGAGACAGCGACACCCAGATCTCGTACGTCGACGCGTCGAACGCGTGGTTCGCCTGGACGAGGACGCTCCGCATGACGTCGTCGTCCCAGCAGCTCGCGGCGCAGAAGTCGGCGACGTTGGCATGCGTGACCGCCACGCCCTTCGGCGTCCCCGTCGACCCCGACGTGTAGATCACGTACGCCAGCCGGTCACCGCCCACGCGGACGTCGACGGAAGTGTCGTCCTCGCTCAGGGAACCGAGGAACTCCTCGTCCACCACCACGACCGGACGCGCGTCGGCGATCATGAACGCGATCCGCTCGGGCGGATACGACGGATCGACCGGCAGGTACGCGGCCCCGGCCTTCAGCGTCCCGAGCAGCACGGCGACCAGGTCGGCCGACCGCTCCAAACGGACACCCACCAGGTCCTCGCCGCGGACACCGCGCTCGACCAGCGTCCGTGCGACGCGGTTCGCCCGGGCGTCGAGTTCGGCGTACGTCCAGCGGACGTCCCCGAACACCACCGCCACCGCGTCCGGCGAACGCCGCGCCCGCGCCTCGAACGATTCCGCCGGCGAACCCGCCACCACCGGACGCGCAGTGTCGTTCCAGCCCTCGACGACCAGCTCACGTTCCCCGGGCGCCAGAACCTCCAGGTCCCCCACCCGGGCGTCCGGGTCGGCCGCCACCTGCTCCAGCACCCGGACGAACCGGTCGAGCAGGCTTTCCGCCAGGGGCCCGGAGATCGCGCCGGGCCGGTAGTCGAGCCGGAGTTCGAGGTCGCCTGTGGGCATCACGCCGAGGATCAGCGGATAGTGCGCCGCGTCCTCACCCGTCATGCCGGTGACCTGGAGGCCGCCGGCGTCCGCGGGACGGGCCGGGCTCCGGGGGAAGCTCTCGTAGACGACCAGGGTGTCGAAGGTCGCGCCCGGCCCCGCGGTCCGCTGGATCTCCGCGAGCCCCAGGTGGTGGTGGTCGATGACCTCGGACTGGCTCCGCTGGAGCGCGGTGAGCACCTCGGCGACGGACCGCGCGGGCTCCAGCCGGACGCGCACGGGGACGGTGTTGAGGAACAGGCCCGGTATCCGCTCGACGCCGGGCAGTTCGGCGGGGCGGCCCGCCACCGAGGCGCCGAACACCACGTCGGCGCGTCCGGTCAGCAGCCCGACCAGGACCGCCCAGGACGCCTGGACGACCGTGTTGAGGGTGACGCCGTGCCGGCGCGCGACCTCGCCGAGCGCGGCGGTCAGCTCCTGGTTCGCGCGTGCGTAGGCGTAGCGGGGCGCGGCCTGGCCTGTGGACCGGTCGCCGGGCGCGACCAGGGTCGGTTCGGTGACACCGGCGAGCAGTTCCCGCCAGGCGTCGCGGGCCGCGTCCCTGTCCTGGCGGGCGAGCCACGACAGGTACTCCCGGTAGGAGGTCGCCGGCGGCAGCCCGCCGGTGCCGCCTCCCGCCGCGTACACCTGTTCCATCTCCTCGAACAGGACGGGCAGCGACCAGCCGTCCATCAGGATGTGGTGCATCGTGACGACGAGGCGGTGCCGCTCCTCCCCCAGCCTGATCAGCAGCAGCCGGATGAGCGGAGCCTCGGCGGGGTCGAAGCCGCGGTCCCGTTCCTCCTCGGCCAGCCGGTCCGCCGCCGCTTCGGCCTCCCGTCCGGGCGCGCCGGACAGGTCCGCCTCACGCCACGGCGGGGTCACGTCCCGGGCGATCACCTGGATGAGCCGGCGCAGCCCGGCCGGCTGGCGGAACCCGGCCCTGAGGCTGGGGTGCCTGTCCAGCAGCGCCGTCCAGGTCGCCCGCAGGACGTCCGGGTTCAGCGGGCCCGCCAGGTCGAGGACGCGCTGCTCGACGTAGGTGTCGCCGCCCTGCCCGTCGTAGTGGGCGTGGAAGAGCAGTCCCTCCTGGAGCGGGGACAGCGGCCACACGTCGACGAGCCCCGGGCAGGCCTGGTCCAGGTCGTCGATCTGCGCCTGGTCGAGGGTGACCAGGGAGAAGTCGGAGGCCGTGTGGCCGCCTCCGCCGGGCGTGGCGGCGTGCGCGGCCAGCCCGCCGAGCATGGCGGCCCAGCTCGCGGCCAGACGGTCGAGCGCGGCGCCGGTGAACCGTCCGCCGGGACCGGTCAGTTCGAGGGTCAGCCTGGTGCCGTCCGGGAGGGCTTCGGCGAACGCGTCGGCTTCCAGGACATGCGTCCCGGCCGCCTCCATGTCGCTCGCCGCCGCCATGCCCCCGGGGACCGGCCGCCAGTCGCCCCCGGTCATCGCGGTTCGTCCGAGGTAGTTGAAGGCGACCTGCGCGGACGGAAGGTCGGCGAGGACGGACGCGGTGTCGGGGCTGAGATGGCGGAGCAGCCCGTACCCGAGCCCGTCGCCGGGGACCGCGCGCACCTGCTCCTTGATCAGTTTGATCAGGCGTCCGGCGTCCGGGCCGCCCGCCCGCACCTGGGCGGGGTCGGTGCCGGCAGGGTCGATCCGGACGGGGTGGACGGCGGTGAACCAGCCGACCGTCCTGCTCAGGTCGAGCCCGTCGGCGCCGCGTCCGTGGCCCTCGACGTCCACCAGGATCCCACCGGACAGACCGTCGCGCCCCTCGGCGAGCGCCGCCACCAGACCGGCGAGGAGGACATCGTCCACCCCGGCATGGAACGCCGAAGGGACCGCGGAGAGCAGCGCCGCCGCCGTCTCCCCCGTCAACGTGACCGAAGCCCGTCCCGTCGTTTGGCCCTCGGTGGCGTCGGCGACGAACGTCTGCGCGCCGTCGAGCAACCGCGTCCATTCCGCAAGCTCGCCGGTCCGGTCCTGCTCGGCGAGACCGGCCGCCCAACGCCGGAAGGACGTGGGGACCGGGTCGAGGTCGCCGCCCTCGTAGGCGGCCGCCAGGTCCGGGACGAGGATCCGCCAGGACACCCCGTCGATGACCAGGTGATGAGCGACGATCAGCAACCGGCCGGACGTGGCGGGTCCCGCGTCGAACCACACCACCTGCACCATCACACCCGCGCCCGGATCCAACCGCCCCGCCGCCGCACCGAGTTCCGCCGCGACGTCGTCCTGCGTGGAAGCCCGCCGAACCAGATCCTCCGCCCGCGCCGCACCCGCCGGAGGCACCAGCAAGCGCCCCTCGGCCTCGTCCAAGCGAGCGCGCAGCATGTCGTGGCGGTCCAGGACGGCCTGCACGGCCGTGACCAGGCGTTCCCACTCCAGATCGGCCGGGACGGACACCAGCGTCGACTGGCAGAACCCGCCGCTGAGGCCGCCCTGCCCGGCCACCTCCCACATCACCGGAGTGAAGGGAACCGAGCCGGTTCCCTCGTCCACGACCTCCGGGGCGATCGCCGCGTCGGTCTGGGCCGTCCGGGCGAGCGCGGCCGGATTCTTGTGCTCGAACACCTGCCGGGCGGTGACGACCAGGCCCGCCCGGCGGGCCCGCGACACCACCAGCATCGACATGATCGAATCGCCGCCCAGCTCGAAGAACGAGTCCTCCGCACCGACCGACTCCAGGCCGAGCACCTCGGCGAACACCTGGCACAGGACCGCTTCGGCCGCCGTGACCGGTTCCCTGCTCGTGGACAGGGCCCTGAAGTCGGGCGCTGGGAGCGCGGTCCGATCGACCTTGCCGTTGGTGGTCATGGGGAACTCGTCCAGCAGGACGAACGCGGCCGGAACCATGTAGTCGGGGAGTTTGGCGGCCGTGTGCTCGCGCAGTGTGTCGGCGGAGGCGTCCGCGACGAGGTAGGCGACGAGGCGTTTGGTCCCTGGCTGGTCCTCACGCGCGAGGACGACGACCTGGCTCACCGCGTCGTGCGCCGCCAGAACCGCTTCGATCTCGGCGAGCTCGACCCGGAACCCGCGGATCTTCACCTGGTCATCGGCGCGTCCCGCGAACTCCAACAGACCATCGGCCGTCCAGCGGACCAGGTCGCCGGTCCGGTACATCCGCCCGGCGGGCCCGAACGGGCACGCCACGAACCGTTCGGCCGTCAGCGCTGGATTCCCCACATACCCGCGCGCGACGCCCTCACCCGCGACATACAGTTCGCCGGTCACGCCGGGCGGGACGGGCCGCAGGTATTCGTCCAGAACGTAGGCGCGGGTGTTGTCCATCGGGCGGCCCATCGGCACGATCCCGTCGGCCTGGCGAGGGTCGGTCAGGGGCATCTGCGTGGTGAACGCCGTGGCCTCGGTCGGGCCGTACGTGGCTCGCACCACCAGGCCCGGATGCGCCTCCAGCAAGGTCCGGACGGCGATCGGAGAGATCACGTCGCCGCCGGTCAGTACCTCGCGGACGCCGGTGAACATCTCCGGGGCCTGCTCGGCCAGGGCCGCGAACAGGCCCGAGGGCGCGACCACATGCGACACCCGGTGTTCGGCGACCAGCGCCGCCCGCTCCCGCACGTCCACCTCCCCCGAAGGCACGACGACCAGCCGACCGCCGCGCAGCAACGGCGCCCAAATCTCATACGTCGACGCATCGAACGCATGGTTGGCCTGGACCAATGTCCGTTCCAGCACCTCATCCCGCCAGGCGGCGTCACCACAGAAGTCGGCGACGTTCGCATGCGTGACGGCCACGCCCTTCGGCGTCCCCGTCGACCCCGACGTGTAGATCACATACGCCAGCTGACCAGCGGAAATCTCGACCTCGACCGGCGACTCGTCCTCGCTCAGGGCATCGAGGAACTCCTCGTCCACCACCACGACCGGACGGGCGTCGGCGAGCATGAACGCGATCCGCTCGGACGGATACGACGGATCGATCGGCAGGTACGCGGCCCCGGCCTTCAGCGTCCCGAGCAGCACGGCGACCAGGTCGGCCGACCGCTCCAAACGGACGCCCACCAGGTCCTCGCGGCCCACGCCGCACGCACGCAACGTCCGCGCCACACGATTCGCATGGGCGTCCAACTCCGCATACGTCCACAGCTGCGGGCCGAACGCCACCGCCGTCGCGTCGGGCGAACGCCGCACCCGCTCCTCGAACAGCTCCACCAGCGAACCCGCCACCACCGGGCGCGCGGTGTCGTTCCAACCCTCCACGACCAGCTCACGTTCGCCGGGCGTCAGAACCTCAAGGTCCCCCACCCGCGCGTCCGGGTCGGCCGCAACCTGCTCCAGCACCCGGACGAACCGCCCCGCCAGGGCCCGCGCCGACGCCTCGTCGAACAGGTCCCGGGCGTACTCCAGGGTCCCGTCCAGGCCGTCCCGGCCGCCGTCCCGTTCGACCAGGGTCAGGGAGAGGTCGAACTTGGCGGGGAGCGCCTCGATCGGCAGCTCCTCCACGTCGAGACCGGGCAGGTCCCACCGGATCGGGGGAAGGTTCCGGACGGTCAGCATCACCTGGAACAAGGGGTGCCTGGCCAGCGACCGCGCCGGGTTCAGTTCCTCCACCAGGCGCTCGAACGGCAGGTCCGGGTGCGCGTAGGCGGCGAGGTCGGTCTCCCGGACGCGCGCCAGCAGTTCGGTGAACGTCGGGTCGCCGGCCGTGTCCGTCCGCAGCACCAGGGTGTTGAGGAAGTGTCCGACCAGTCCTTCCGCGGCGGGTTCGTCGCGACCGGCGACCGGGGTGCCGAGGGGGATGTCGGTTCCCGCGCCGAGCCGGGACAGCAGTGCCGACAGCGCCGTCTGGAGCACCATGAACAGGGTCGCGCCGTGGCGTCGGGCGAGGCCGGTGAGCGCGCCGTGGACGTCGGTGTCCAGGTGCAGCGGTACGGTCCCGCCCGCGAACGAGGCGACGGCGGGGCGCGGGCGGTCCGTCGGCAGGGCCAGTTCCTCGGGCGCTCCGGCGAGGGCCTCGCGCCAGTGGGCGAGCTGGCCCGCCGCCAGGCCGTCCGGGTCCGCGCCGTCGCCCAGGACCTCGCGCTGCCAGAGGGCGTAGTCGGCGTACTGGACGGGCAGCGGCTCCCAGTCCGGGGCGTGTCCCCCGCGCCGCGCGTCGTAGGCGGTTCCCAGGTCGCGGGCGAGGACTCCCATCGACCAGCCGTCCACCGCGATGTGGTGGGCGACCACGAGCAGGACCGCCTCGTCCGCCGTCAGCGTCAGGAGCGCGGCCCGCCACGGCGGTTCGGCCGTCAGGTCGAAGCCCCGGTCCAGTTCGGCGGCGATCGCCCGGTCCAGGTCGGCTTCGGTGGTCGTGCCGCGCGCCAGGACCGGACGGCCCGCGGCGCCTTCGAGGATCCGTTGCGTCGGCGTTTCGCCGCGTTCGGGGAACACCGTGCGCAGGCTCTCGTGCCGCTCGGCCACGTCGGCGAGCGCGGCGTCCAGGGCCGCGGCGTCCAGGGCTCCGTGGACGCGCAGCGCGAGTCCGATGTTGTAGACGGCCTCGGCCCCGCCCCGCTCGAGCCGGTCGAGGAACCACATCCGCTGCTGGGCGAACGACAGCGGCAGGACGCCGGGGCGCGGACGGCCCGACGTCAACGGCGTCCGGGTCCGCCCCCGGGGCCCGTCCACGAGACGGGCGACCGCCGCCACGGTCGGGTCGGCGAACAGCTCACGGATGCCGACCTCGGTCGAGGCGACCGAGCGGAGCCGCGCGAGCAGCCGCATCGCCAGGAGCGAGTCGCCGCCGAGGGCGAAGAACGAGTCGTCCGCGCCGACCGTGTCCAGGCCCAGGACCTCGGCGAACACCCCGCAGAGGATCTCCTCCGCGGGTGTCGCGGGCGCACGGCCCCGCGACGCCCCCGCCAGGTCCGGCGCGGGCAGCGCGGCCCGGTCCAGCTTCCCGTTCGCCGTCACCGGGAACTCGTCCAGCACGACGAAGACGGCCGGAACCATGTACTCCGGCAGCCGCCCCGCCACGTGTTCGCGGAGCCGCTCCCCGGACGCCGCGCCGGTCACATATGCGACCAGCCGCTTGACGCCCGGCTGGTCCTCGCGCGCCACGACGGCGGCCCGCTCCACTCCCGGATGGGCGGACAGGACGTTCTCGACCTCGCCGAGCTCGATCCGGAAACCACGGACCTTCACCTGCTCGTCGGCGCGCCCGCCGAACTCCAGCTCACCGTCACGGGTCCACCGCGCAAGGTCTCCGGTCCGGTACATGCGGCGCGAGGGCTCGAACGGGCACGCGACGAACCGTTCGGCCGTCAACGCGGCCCGGTCCAGGTAGCCCCGCGCCAGGCTCGGCCCGGCGACGTACAGCTCTCCGGTCACGCCGGGCGGCACCGGGCGCAGCGCCTCGTCCAGGACGAAGACGGACGTGTTCCAGATCGGGCCGCCGATCGTCACCGGCGCACCCGGCTCGTCCGGCGCACCCGGTGCGAGCGGGGCGCTCATGGTCGCGCAGACTGTCGTCTCGGTCGGGCCGTAGGCGTTGACCATCCGCCGCCCGGTCGCCCACCGCTCCACCAGCCCCGGCGGACACGCCTCACCCGCCACGACCAGCGTCTCCACGCACTCCGGCAACTGCTCCACCGTGGCCAGCAGAGACGGCGGAACCGTCACGTGCGTCACACCCAGATCCGCCAGCAGCGGTTCGAGCCGTCCCCTCGGCGGCATCCGGTCGGCGTCGGCGAGCAGCAGCGTCGCGCCGGACAGCAACGCCATGCACATCTCCGACACCGACGCGTCGAAACCCAGCGCCGCCAACTGCAACACCCGCGAACCCGACCGCACGGCGAAACGCTCCACCTGCGCCCCCGCCAAGCCGGCCAGGCCGCGATGCGACACCACCACGCCCTTCGGCGTCCCCGTCGAACCCGAGGTGTAGATGACGTAGGCGGCCTGGTCGCAGGGCACATCGACGTGCAGGGGGGCGGTGTCGTCGCTCAGCGAGCGCAGGAACGGCTCGTCCACGACCAGCGCCGGAGCGGCGTCGCCGACCATGTAGGAGATGCGGTCGGCCGGGTACGCCGGGTCGACCGGCAGGTAGGCGGCACCGGCCTTCGCGATCGCGAGCAGCACCGCGACGAGGTCGGGCGAGCGGTCCAGCAGCACGGCCACCAGGTCCTCGCGCCGGACGCCATGGTCGGCCAGCGTGTGCGCGATCCGGTTGGCGCGCGCGTCGAGCTGGGCGTAGGTCCATCGCGTGCCGCCGGACTCCACCGCCACCGCGTCGGGCGTCCGTTCCGCCTGCGCCTCGAACAGCTCGGCCAGCGACCCGTCCATGACCGGACGACCGGTGTCGTTCCACGCCGACAGCACCCGGTCGCGCTCGTCACCGACCAGGACGTCGAGATCGGCGACCCGCACGGACGGGTCGGCCGCCACCTGCTCCATGACGGTGGTGAGCCTGGCCACCAGGAGCCGGACGGTGTCGGCGTCGAACAGCTCGGCCGCGTACTCGACGGTCCCGGTGATCCCGGCGCCCTCGCCTCCCTCCCCGCCGCGCGTCTCGGTGAGGACGAAGGACAGGTCGAACCGTGCGGCGGCGGCCTCCGAGGGCGGCTGGATCCGCCGGATCCGCAGGCCGGACGGGGCCCAGGCGTCCTGCGCCTCGGGCACGTGGTCCAGCGCCAGCATCACCTGGAACAGCGGGTGGCGAGCGGCGGAACGCGCCGGGTTGATCTCCTCCACCAGGCGTTCGAACGGCAGGTCCTGGTGCGCGTAGGCGGCGAGGTCGGTCTCCCGCACCCGCGTCAGCAGTTCCGCGAACGTCGGGTCGCCGCGCAGGTCGGTGCGCAGCACCAGCGTGTTCGAGAAGAATCCGGCCAGGTCGTCCAGCGCCGCGTCACCGCGACCGGCGACCGCCGTCCCCAGGGGCACGTCGGGGCCCGCGCCGAGCCGGGACAGCACGGCCGCGAGGGCGGCCTGCACGACCATGAAGGTCGTGACGCCGCTGCTCCGCGCCAGCCGGGTCAGCCTGGTGTGCAGGCCGGCGGGCACGTCCAGCGGAACCGCGGCGCCCCGGTAGGACGCCTGGACGGGGCGGGGACGGTCCGCCGGCGGCGTCAGCTCCTCCGGCGCGCCGGCCAGCGCGTCACGCCAGTACGCGAGCTGCGCCGCGATCGGGCTCGCGGGATCGCGGGGGTCGCCGAGGACGTCCCGCTGCCACAGCGCGTAGTCGGCGTACTGCACCGGCAGCGGATCCCCGTCGGGGGCGCGGCCCTCTCGCCGCGCCGTGTAGGCCAGGCCGAGGTCACGGGCGACGATGCCCATGGACCACGCGTCCAGGACGATGTGATGGGCGACCAGCACCAGCACCGCGTCCGTCTCCGACTGCACGAGCAGCCGTGCCCGCCATGGCAGTTCCCGCGTCACGTCGAAGCCGCGGCCCAGTTCCGCCGCGAGCGCCCGGTCGAGATCCTCCTCACCGATCCGCTCGACCACCGGTTCCGGGCGTCCGGCCGGGCCCTCGAGGATCCGCTGGCGGGGCACGCCGTCCACGTCGGGGAAGACCGTGCGCAGGCTCTCGTGACGGTCGGCCACGTCGCCGAGGGCCGCGCGCAGCGCGTCGGTGTCCACCCCGCCCCGCAGGCCGAGGACGAGCGGGACCGTGTAGGCGGCCCCCGCCCCCGCCCGCTCCAGCCGGTTGAGGAACCACATCCGGCGCTGCGCGGAGGACAGCGGAATCGGGTCCGGACGCTCCCGGACGGTGAGCGCCACCGGACGCGCCCGATGCCGCCCGGCGCCGACCAGACCGGCCACGGCCGCCGGGGTCGGCTCGGCGAAGACCTCCCTGATGCCCACCTCGACGTCCAGGGCCGCGCGGATCCGGCCGATCAGCCGCATCGCGAGCAGCGAGTCGCCGCCGAGTTCGAGGAACGAGTCGTCCGCGCCGACCGTGTCCAGGCCGAGGACCTCGGCGAACAGCCCGCACAGGATCTCCTCGGCGGCGGTGGCCGGGGTGCGGCCGGCGCCGTGCGCGGCGAAGTCGGGGGCGGGCAGCGCGGCCCGGTCGACCTTGCCGTTCACCGTGACGGGCAGGTCCGGAAGGACGACCACGGCCGCCGGGACCAGGTGCTCGGGCAGCCTCTCCGCGAGGTGGTCGCGCAGCCGCCGGGCGATCCCGTCGTCCGACGCGCCGCCGGCCGCCAGGGGGCCGACCGTGGCGTAGGCGACCAGCCTGCGGGTGCCCGGCGGGTCCTCCCGCACGACGACCACCACGCGCCGCACCGCCTCGTGCCCGGCCAGGACCGCCTCGATCTCGGCCGGCTCGACCCGGAACCCGCGGATCTTCACCTGGTCGTCGGCGCGCCCGGCGAACTCCAGGAGGCCCTCGGGTGTCCGGCGGGCCAGGTCACCGGTCCGGTACATGCGCGCGTCCGGGCCGAACGGGCAGGCCACGAAGCGTTCGGCGGTCAGCCCCGCGCGTCCGAGGTAGCCGCGCGCGACGCCGGAACCGGCCACGTAGAGGTCGCCGATCTCCCCTGGCGGGACGGGACGCAGCGCCTGGTCCAGCACGTGGATCCGGGCGTTGTCCATCGGGACGCCCAGCGGGACCGTCCCGTTCACCTCGCCGGGATCGGTGAACGCGAGTTCCGTGGTGAACGCGGTCGTCTCCGTCGGGCCGTAGGTGGTGCGGACCACCAGCCCCGGGTGCGCCTCGAGCAGGGTTCGGACGGCCTCCGGGGACACCACGTCGCCGCCCGTGGACACCTCGCGGACTCCCGCGAACATCTCCGGAGCCTGCTCCGCGAGCGCCGCGAACAACCCGGCCGTCGCGTGCACGTTCGTCACACCATGCTCGGCGACCAACGCCGCCCGCTCCCGGACGTCCACCTCACCCGAAGGCACGATGACGAGCCGACCACCGCGCAGCAGCGGCACCCAGATCTCATACGTCGACGCGTCGAACGCATGATTCGCCTGCACCAGCACACGCCGGACGACCTCATCGCCCCAGCAACTCGCGGCACAGAAATCGGCGACGTTCGCCTGAGTGACCGCCACGCCCTTCGGCACACCCGTCGAACCCGACGTGTAGATGACGTACGCCAGCTGGTCAGGTGACACGTCCACCCCGACAGGGCCGCCGGCGGTGTCGGTGTCGGTGAGGGTTTCCAGGAAGGGGGCGTCCACGACCGTGGCCGGGCGCGCGTCGGCGAGCATGAACTCGACGTGCTCGGCCGGGTAGGACGGGTCGATCGGCAGGTAGGCCGCGCCCGCCTTCAGCACGCCGGCCAGCACCGCGACCAGGTCGGCGGACCGGTCCAGCAGGACGCCGACCAGGTCCTCGTGGCCGACGCCCCGCGCGCGCAGGGCGTGCGCGATCCGGTCGGCGCGCGCGTCCAGTTCGGCATAGGTCCACCGGACGTCGCCGAACACCACCGCCGCCGCGTCCGGTGTCCGCGCCACCTGGGCCTCGAACAGCTCGGCCAGCGAAGACAAGGAAGTCATCTGGGTCCTCTCCCAAGAACACGGGCGGGGAAGATCCGGCCCGCGCGCCGTGCGGGCGGGGCACGCGGGCCGGTCGACGGTCCGGACGTCACGGTCGGGGCGTCACGGGCAGGGCGTTACGGGGTGGGGCGTCAGCGACCCGGCGACGCTCCGTTGGGCGGTTCCAGTCCCTGCCCGTCCCGCCTGGGGCCGGGCACCCCGGAACCTGGGGCCGGGCCGCCGATGGGCAGGGGCGCCGGGCCGGGTCCGTTCGGGACGGGCCCGCCGGGCATCGGGCCGCCGGGCATCGGGCCACCGGGCATCGGGCCGCCCGGCAAGGGCCCACCCGGCACCGGGCCTCCGGGCATGGGGCCGGGGAACGGGCCGCCCGCGGGTCCGGGCTCGTCGCGGAGCATCGGGCGGGCGGCGGCGAACTGCGTCCGGCACAGCTCGGCGTACAGGCCGTCCCGGTCGAGAAGTTCCTCGTGCGTGCCGCTCTCGCGGATCCGGCCGCCGTCCACCACGAGGATCTGGTCGGCCTCCCGGATCGTGGACAGCCGGTGCGCGATCACCAGCGAGGTGCGGCCCGCCAGCGCGGTCGCCAGGGCCCGCTGCACGGCCGCCTCCGACTCGGAGTCCAAGTGCGCGGTCGCCTCGTCCAGGATCACGATCCGCGGCTGCTTCAGCAGCAGCCGCGCGATGGCGATCCGCTGCCGCTCTCCCCCGGACAGGCGGTAGCCGCGGTCGCCGACCACGGTGTCCAGGCCGTCCGGCAGGGACGCGACCAGGCCCCAGATCCGTGCCGCCTCGCAGGCGGCGACGACCTCGTCCTCGGAGGCGTCCGGGCGGGCGTAGAGCAGGTTGGAACGCAGCGTGTCGTGGAACATGTGCGCGTCCTGGGTGACCACCCCGATCGTGTCGCGCAGCGAGTCCAGCGTGGTGTCCCGGACGTCCTGGCCTCCGATCCGCACCGTTCCGGACGTCGCGTCGTACAGCCGCGGCACCAGGTGCGTGATCGTGGTCTTGCCCGCCCCGGAGGGCCCGACCAGCGCGGTCAGCCTCCCGGCGGGCGCGCGGAAGGAGACCTCCCGCAGCGTCGGCTCATCGTCCGCGCCGTCCGCGCCGCCCGCGCCGGACCCGCCGTTCGGCGAGGGCCGGCCGAACAGCTCCAGCGACGCGACCGACACCTCGCTCGCCTTCGGGTACCGGAACGAGACCGCGTCGAACTCGATGTCCATCGCACCACCGCCCGCCGTTTCCACGGCTGCCCCGGCGGGTTCTCGCACCCGCACCCCGGACGGTCCGGCGGAGGCGGCAGAGGCGGAGGCGGCAGAGGCGGAGGCGGAGGCGGAGGGACGGTCGTCGCCGGTGCCCAGCGGACGGGCGTCCGGGGCCTCGGTGATCAGGGGCTTGAGGTCCAGCACCTCGAAGACGCGGTCGAAGCTGACCAGCGCCGTCATCACGCTGGCCTGCATGTTCGACAGCTGGTTGATGGGGCCGAACAGCCGCCCCAGCAGGGTCGCGAGCGCGACCAGGGTGCCGAGCCGGAAGTCCCGCTCGATGACCAGCGCGCCGCCCATGCCGTACACGACGGCGGTGGCCAGCGACGCGATCAGCGTGACGGTGATCAGCAGCAGCTGCGAGTAGACCGCGGTGGTCACGCCGATGTCGCGGACGCGGCGGGCGCGGCGGCCAAACAGCGCGGCCTCGTCACCGGGCCGCCCGTACAGCTTGGCCAGCAGCGCGCCGGTGACGTTGAAGCGCTCCTGCATGAGCGCGCCCATCTCGGCGTCGAGCTGCATCGACTCACGGACGAGCCGCTGCAGCCTGCGCCCGACCAGCCGTCCGGGCAGGGTGAAGAACGGCAGCGCGGCGAGCGCGATCAGGCTGATCTGCCAGGACAGGTAGAACATCGTGCCGAGCACCAGGGCGAGCGTGAGCACGCTGGACAGCACGTTCGACAGCAGCGCGGTGATCGCCCGCTGCGCGGCGATCACGTCGGTGTTCAGCCGGCTGACCAGCGAGCCGGTCTGGGTCCGGGCGAAGAACGCCAAGGGCTGGCGCTGGACGTGCTCGAACACCTCGACCCGCACGTCGCAGATCAGCCCCTCGCCGATGCGCGCCGACAGCACGCTGTCGGCCCAGCGCATCAGCGCGTCCAGGACCGACAGCCCGGCGACGCCCAGCGCGACCCAGACCACCACCGAGGTCTTCTCGGGGATGATCCCCTGGTCGATGATGACCTTGAAGGACATCGGGATCGCGACCACCACGCCCGCGCCGAGCGCGGTGAGCAGCAGCAGCGCCGTCACCTGCCACCGGTAGGGGCGGGCGTAGGGAAGGATGCGCCGGAGGGTGCCGGGCCGCACCCGCTGCCGGGTCAGCCCGTCCCCCATCGGGCCGCCCATCATCACCGGACCCGGACCGCCGATCATGGCAGCGAAACCTCATTTCTCCTCGACCCGCGGCCGGACGGCGACATTCACTCGGCCTTTTCGTACTGGCGCATTTCCTCGACGAGGCTCAGCGGCCGCATGTCGGTCCAGTTCTGTTCGATGAACTCCAGGCAGACGGCCCGGGAGTCCTCGCCGTGCGCGATCGTCCAGCCCTGCGGGACCTCGGCGAACGACGGCCACAGCGAATACTGGCCCTCGTCGTTGGTGAGCGCCAGGAAAGTGCCGTTCTCATCGTCGAAAGGATTGGCCATGTCCACCCCTCTGATCGGTTCACCGGACACGCTAGCCACGCTCCGGAAAGTGCATCAAGGCGCACAGTTGGACGTTGGACGAGATCAATTCCCCCGCCAGCGCGGCGGGCGTTTCTCGGCGAACGCGCGCGGCCCCTCGGCGGCGTCGGCGCTGCTCCTGCGGCGCCGCTCCCAGACGTAGTCGGCGGTGAACGCGTCCGGCAGCGGCAGATCCAGCGAACGCGCCACGGCCTCCTTGACGGCGCGCAGCGACAGCGGCGCGCAGGCCAGCAGGTCCTCCACCCAGCCCGCCACGCACCCGTCCAGCCGCTCGGCCGGGACGACCTCGTTGACCAGGCCGTACTCCAGGGCACGCGCCGCCGACATGCGCCGTCCCGTCAGCAGGTGGCCCATCGCGGCCTTGAGGGGGATCTGCCGGGGCAGCCGGAACGCGCCGCCCGCGCCGGGGACCAGGCCGAGCCTGGCCTCCGGCAGGCCGAACACCGCGTCCGACGAGGCGACGATCAGGTCGCAGGCCAGGGCGAGCTCGAACCCGCCGCCCAGCGCGTACCCCTGAACCCGCGCCAGCACCGGCTTGGACAGGGTGAACCGTTCGGTCAGCCGGGGCCATCCGGGCAGGCCCCGGCTGCCGAACGTGGTCGCGGGCGCGCCCTGCTCGCCGAGCCGGGCGCGCTCCTTCAGGTCCTGTCCGACCGAGAAGGCCCGGTCGCCCGCCCCGGCCAGCACCACGACGCGGACCGCGTCGTCGGCCTCCACGTCGTCCCAGACCTGCGCGAGTTCCTCGTGCATGCGCAGGTCCATGGCGTTGAGGACGTCCGGCCGGTCCAGGGTGACGTGGGCGACGTGGTCCTTCTTCTCGTAGCGGACGCGCCTGCCGGCCGGGGCGGGATGACCGGTCATGCCCGCCGGGCTCCCGCCGAGAACCGGCCGACCTTGGCCAGCACGTCCTGCCCGTAGATGCGCAGCGCCTGCTGCAGCGCGAACTCGGCCATGTAGCGCCGGAACCCCTCGACCGGCTCGTCGGCGAGGTTGAGCATCCTGCGGTTGGTCACCACGGCCGGGCCCTGGAGCCGCCCCACCGCGCGCTCGACCGCGGCGTCCATGTCCGGGCCGGGCGGGGCGACCTCGTCCACCAGGCCCGCGGCGTCCGGCTCGGTGGCCCAGATCCGGCGGCCGCTGAGGATGACCTGCCGCGACACCCGGGGGCCGGTGAACCGCCCGAGCCGGAGGTTCCCGACGCCCGGGATGATCCCCTCCTGCGCGGCGGGCAGGCTGAAGTAGGCGTCCGCGGCGGCGATCACGTGGTCGAAGGCGAGCAGCAGCTGGGTGCCGCCGCCGATGGCGAACCCGTCGACCGCCGCCACCCAGGGCTTGTCCCGGGTGGGCCAGTGCCACGGCTCGCCGTCCGGCGCCCGGACACCACGGATGATCTTGCTGATGTAGCCGAGCTCCCGGCGGAGCAGGAAGCCGACCAGCGAGATGCCGCCCGCGTGCAGGGCCTTGAGGTCGATCCCGGCGCTGAACACGCGCCGTCCCGCATGGCGGGGGTGGCTCATCGGGCCGCCCCGGACGAGCCCGACCCGCACCTGCGGGTCGAGCAGCGCCAGGTCGACGGCGGTCTCCATGTCGTCGACCTGCGTCTCGTCCTCGGCGTTCAGCCGGTCGTCCCGGCAGAGCGTCAGGTACGCCACGCCGTCGCGGCGTTCGAGCCCGACCGCCTCCATCCGCAGGCTCCCGGTGCGGGTGAACTCCGGCAGCAGGTCCAGCGCCCGCCGGGTCGGCGTGAGCATCGCCTCCAGCAGGTGCGGCCCGGCGACCGGGGAGCGCAGGACACCGCGCAGGAAGATGCCCTGGTCGATCTCCCGGCCTTCCTTGTCGGCCTGCGGGCGGGATCGTTCGGCGGCCAGCTGCCCGGCGGTCGGGACGAGCCCGGGGTAGGCGTCGGCGGCCGCCGTGACCAGCTCCTGGATGCGCAGGTACCGGGTGCGGCCGTCGGTGAGCCGGTCGTAGACCTGTTCGGCGTGCTCGTCCATGAACCGCATCCGCGTCCGCCGGACGGCCTCGGCCTCGGCGTCCAGCGCGGCACGCTGCGCGGCCGTGCGGCCGGCGGGCGGCGGCGTCACGTCCAGCAGGTCCTCGAACCGGGCCGCGGCCTCCCAGAGGCCCGGCTCGGTCACAGCGGTCACGAACGGACCCCGACGGACCGGCGCAGCTCCCGGTCGCACGCGGCGAGGTGCGCGCCCAGGGCGTCCTCGTAGCTGGTGGTGACCGCGTCGAGCATGAGCTGGCGGCGGATGGACAGCTCCGGGCCCGAGTGGACGCCGTCGCGGCGGGCCAGCTCGGTCAGGGCGACGGCTGGGTCGTCGGTGACCTCGTCGACCAGGCCGATCGCGGCGGCCTCCTCGGCGGTGATGGGCGTGCCGAACAGCACGGCCCCGCGGACCCGCGCCGCGCCCGCCTGGTTGACCAGCCGGAACAGGGCCAGCCCCGGCCAGGTCGCGGTGCGCTCGGACGGCACCAGCAGCCGCGTCCCGGGCCGGGCGATCCGGCGGTCGGTGGCCAGCAGCGCGTCCAGCGCGGCGCCGCCGCAGTCGCCCGCGGCGACCGCGACCGTGGTCATGGGTAACCGCTCCAGCCGCCGCAGCACGCGCTCCCACCGGTTCACCGTCGGCAGGTCGAGCCCGTCGGTCCAGCCCGGCGCCGGCGCGCCCGACACGTGGACCAGGACGACGCCGGGTCCGCCGTGGTCCTCGGCGCGGTCGCACACCGCGGCCGCGGCCGCGACCGTGTCGGCGTCGAACGGACGCGAGCCGTCGACACGCAGTTCCAGATCGTCGAACACGCTGTTCCCACCTTCGAGCACGTCGTCCCTGCCGTCGAGCACGTCGTCTCCTCTCACCACTGCACCAGCGCCGTCTCGAGCGTGGAGCCCGGCCCCATCGTCATCAGCACCCCGTAGTCCCCGGGCCGGGTGACGCCCTCGCGGACCAGCCGCTCGTAGGAGAACAGGAACGATCCGCTGGACAGGTTCCCGTAGTCGCGCAGCACCCCGGTGGTGTGCCGCACGTCGTGCCGGCGCAGCCCGAGGTTCACCACGACCGCGTCCACGACCTTCTTGCCGCCGGAGTGGACGAGCCAGTGCCCGATGTCGCTGCGGCGCAGGCCCGTGCCGTCCAGCAGCCGGTCCAGGACGATCTCGGCGTGCGCGCCGACCACGTAGGGGATCTGCGGGTCCAGGAAGAAGCTGAACCGCCCCTGGTCGCGGTCCCAGTCGTAGCGCATGGCGTCCACCGCGTCGGTGACGATGCAGCTGGCGAACTTCAGGATCCGCGGCCCGTCCCCACTCGCCGTGGACGGGCCCGGCGAGGTGGACGGGGTGGAGGGGTCGGCCGGGGTGGAGGGGGCGGTGGCCTCGGAGACCAGGGCGACCGCGGCCGCGCCGTCGCCGAAGAGGCTGTTCACCACGGCGGTGCGCATGCTGGAGTCCAGGGCGTAGGCGGCCGAGCACGCCTCGGTGCAGAGCACCACGGCGAGCTCGCCGGGGTGCGCGACGGACCAGCCGTTGACGACGTTCAGGGCGTTCAGGCCCGCGTTGCAGCCCATGCCGACGATGTCGGCGCGGCTGCAATGCCGGTCGATGCCGAGTTCCCTGATCAGCAGGGCGCTGATGCCGGGGGTGAGGAAGCCGGTGGTGGTGACGCAGGTCAGGTGGGCCAGGTCCGAGAGGCTGCGGCCGGCGTTCTGCAGGCAGGCCAGGAGCGCCTCGGCGCCCATCTCCAGGGCCAGCCGCTTGTGCTTGTCCAGCAGGTCGCCCTGCGGCTCGGGATGGCGCAGGCCGTCCGGGCCGGGCTCGGGCAGCGTGAGGTGGCGGCGCTCGATGGCGCTGTTGAGGAACACCGACCGCACCTTCGGGTCGGTGACGCCGAGCGCCTCGAGGACCTCGGACTGGGTGTGGACCTCCGCCGTGCTGGCGGTGCCGACCCCGGCGATGCGGGCGAGGACGCGGGCGGGCGCCCGTTCGGGCGCGGTCTCCTGAACGAGGACGGTCATCGGAAGGTCCACCCCCACATCCGTGGCTTGCTGCGCGGACAACGTGTGCTGTGCACGGTGCTGCTCCTTCGGTGCGATGGGTCGTGTCGGTGTGATGGGTCTGGTGTCGGTTCGGTGGCCGCGGTCGGGCGACGCGCCGGTCACGGACGCGCCGGTCATGGGCACGCCGGTCATGGGCACGGCGGTCACAGACGCGGCGCGTGCGCCTCGATGAAGCGGGTGAGCCGGGCGATGCCCTGGTCGATCTGCTCGGCGGTCAGGTAGCTGGTCGACAGCCGGAGCTGCCGGCGGCCGCCGCCCTCGGGATGGAAGTACGCCATGGGCGTCCAGATGACCCCGAACTCGCGTGCCGAACGGTCCAGCGCCGCCTCGTCGGCGTCGAACGGCACGTCGACGCGGATGAAGAAGCCGCCGGTGGGGGTGTTCCAGTCGACGCCGAGGGCGGCGCGGCGGGCGGGCGGCAGGTGCCGCTCCAGCGCCTCCAGGGTCGTGCGCATGGCGTCGCCGTAGTACTCGGCGTTCGGGTCGTTGAACCGGGACAGCCGTCCGTCCGCCGCGAGCAGGACGCCGGCGACGGCGGCCTGGCTCAGCGCCGGGGTGTTGACCGTGACCATGCTCTTGATCTTGGCGAGCTCGTCGGCCAGCAGTCCGCTCCGCCCCTGGGCGTCCACCACCCGCTGGTCGGCGATCACGAACCCGACGCGCGCGCCCGGGAAGACCGTCTTGGAGAACGAGCCGATGTGCACCACGCCCCGGTCGCGGTCCAGGGACTTCAGGGTCGGGTGCGGGGGCCCGGGGCTGACCAGCCGGTACGGGGTGTCCTCCAGGACGAGCATGCCGTGCCGGGCGGCGAGGTCGAGCAGGTCCCGGCGGGCCTGCGGGTCCATGGTGGTGCCGGACGGGTTGGAGTGGTCGGGGACGACGTAGAGGGCGCGTGCCCGGCGTCCCTTCGCCCGTTCGGCCAGGATCGCCGCCTCGACGTCGGCGTGGTGCAGGCCGTCGGCGCGCTCGGGCACCGAGGTGACCGGCAGGTTCAGCAGGCACGCGGCCCCGGTGATGCCCACGTAGCAGGGGCTGGCGACGAGCAGGACGTCCTCGGGGCCGGCGAACAGGGCGCGCAGTGTGAGCAGCATGCCCTCCTGCGCGCCGACCGTCACCACGATCGACTCCGGCGGGACCTCGACGCCCTCGTCCCGGGCGAGCCAGTCGGCGATGATCGTGCGGATCAGGCCGGGCGTCGGACCGTACTGGAACAGCACGGTCCGGATCTCCTCCTCCGAGCGGCCCTGGTCCGCGAGGTGGTCCAGATAGCGGCGCATGTATCCGAAGATCTGCTCGTTGCCGAAGAAGCCGTCATAGGGACGGCCGGGCGCGAAGGAGACCGCCGCGGGATAGCGCAGCGTGATCTCGTTCAGGAACGTCATCGTGTCCAGCAGCGGACTGGCGACGCTGGCGTGCAGGGTCTCCTTCCGGAGCACCCCGTCCCGCGCCAAAAGCTGATCGGTCATTGGGACCCCAGACGGCATTGGTCGTAGGCTGGCCAGGAGCGAAATCCGGGCCAGCATGACATGCGGCGACGGAGCCGAACAAGGACGGCCGCATTGTCCAAGCCGGGCCGCTCGGGTCCATTGTCCAAGCGTCTGAATCGCCGGTTGGACGCGGGAATGCGCAGCCCGCGGGCGCGTTGAGTTCCGAGTCCGGACGAAGTTACGATCACCACGCCCCCGTAGCCCAATTGGTAGAGGCGAACCCCTTAAAAGGGTTTTGGCTGTCGGTTCAATTCCGATCGGGGGCACGCGTCGCGTCCCCCGGGCGGCACTCGGGCCGTCCGGGGACGGCGCGTCCGGAATCGGGCGCCGGGCGGGTGCGGGCCGCGGCGCGGGCGGTCACGATCAGGGCGGTCACGATCCGGGTGGTCACGCCTCGGCGGGCGTGGCCGGGAGGTCGGGCGAGACCCGCGGCAGGTCGGTGCGGCGGCGGATCCGCAGCTTGCGGTAGATCCTGGTCAGGTGCTGCTCCACGGTGCTGGCCGTGACGTGCAGCCGACGCGCGATCTGCCGGTTGGTGAAGCCGCCCGCGGCCAGCCTCGCGACCCGCCGTTCGGCCTCGCTGAGCCCGGTCAGCGGGTCCGGGGCCGGGTCCGGCGCGCCGGACGCGCCCGGCCCCCTGGAACCGGTCGGCCCCTCGGCCGTGGCCGCCTCCTCCGGCACGGCCGGCTCCTCGAGCATGAACCGGGCGTCGGGCGGCAGGCGGAACCCGGGCGGGGACCGGTCGGACTCCTCGGACGGGGCGGGCGCCTCGGACGGGGACGGCGCGGGCGCCCGGAAGGCC
>NZ_RFFG01000113.1 GCF_003696215.1 Actinomadura harenae
GGCGGTGAGCGCGGCGCGGGCCTCGCGGAGCGCGGCGTCCGCCTCGTCCGGGGCCGTCCCGAAGAGCTTGGCGAGGTCGGGGGCGGTCAGCCCGTGCCGGACGGCCAGGTCGAGCATCTCGTGCTCGCGTCCGCCGAGCGCGCCGAGGGCCGCGTGCGCGAGCTCGCGCCGCTCGGCCAGCCGCCCGCGCTCCTGCCGGGACATCTCGCCCGCGCCCGCCTCGGGGGCCTCCTGGCCGGTGCTGCGCGCCGGGTCGTCGCGGCGGCGCAGGCTCTCCTTGCGCGCGATCGCGTAGAGCCAGCCGCGCAGCCGCGCGGGCTCGCGCAGCGCGGTGACGTGCTCGCGCGCGGAGAACAGGCAGTGGCGCAGCGCGCCCGCCGCCTCGACACGGTCGCGGAGCAGGCCGTGGCAGTAGTCGAACAGCGGCGGCGCGAAGGTGTCGTACACCTCGCTGAGCGCGATGACGTCGCCCGTGCGCAGCGCTTCCACGAGCCGGGCGTCGTCGATCGCACCGGGCACGGCCCGACCGGTCACGTGCTGCCTCCCGGATGAGTCCGCGGTCGAAGCCCGCGGCGGTCACTTCCCGCACCGGCCCGATGGCGGACCGGCTTCCTGGTTGACCGATCTTGCCACCGCTCGCCGTCCGATTGGCGCCATGCCGCATTTCGGACGACCGAGAGGCCCTGTTCCGCGGGCGCTCCTACCCGCTGACCATCGCGTTTGCGGGAGTGTGAGGAAAATCTCCCTGCCGTCTCGGAGGCCCGCCGTCACTCGCGGTGCGTGGCGGCGGAGGAGCCGAACGTGATCGTCTCGCTCACCCGTTCACGCCGGACGCGCACTCCCCGGCTACTGGCACGTCCACGACACCGAGACGCTCCCGCCCGGGGTGAACGAGACGGTGCCGGAACCGCTCGCGTCGCAGGCGGTCAGCGTGATCGTCGCATGGCCCGTCCCGCCCGCGTGGAGCGTGCCGCCGCCGGACGCGCTGAGCGGCGACGCCGCGCCGACGCTCCAGGTCACGGGGCCCCCGATGGCCACGACGGTGACCGGGCACTCCGTCTTCTGCGCGGACAGCGCGCAGCTCCCCGGGGACACGGCGAGACGTCCGGCCGGAACCGTGTGCGACGGCTCGGGCGGCGGCGTCGAGTGCGAGACGACCGGACGCGGAGACCGGTGCGCCGGACTCGGCGAGCGCGGGGGCGGCGACGTGGACGACACCGTCGGCGAGGGCGACCCGCTCCGCGTCGGAGACGGGGTTTCGGACGGCCCGGATGACGAGTCCGGCGTGTCGGACGGATCCGCCTCACTGCTCCCGGACGGGTGCGGCGTCCCGTTCGCGTTCGTGCCCCCGGACGAGCCCGGCATCAGCAGGAACCCGACACCGACGATCAGCAGGACCGCCGCCGCGGCGGCCAGGGCGGGCCAGAAACGCGGAGGCTGCCGCCGCGCCTCGTCCTCGCCGTCCCCGGATCCGGAGCCGTCGAGGGAGACCGGCCAGCCGTCCTCGTCGAACGGCTCGGCGCGGTCGGCGGCGGCCGGCAGCCGGTCGAACCGCGCCGGATCGGATGCGGCGGACAGCACGGCCGGACGCAGGTCGGCGGGCATCAGCGCGATCGGCAGCACCTGCAGGAGCCGCGTGGTCGAGACCGTCCGGCTCCGGCGCTCGCGGCACACCGGGCACGCCTCGATGTGCCGGGACAGCCGCCGCACCGCCGCCGGCGGCAGCGGCGCCTCGCCCACGGCGCTTCCGGTGATCGCGGCGACCTCGGGGCAGTCGTCGCGTCCGGTGCGGGCGATGACGGCGACGGCGAGCGCCTCGTCCAGGCGGTGGCGGGCCTGCCGGATCAGCTCGTCGGCGCGCGCCGGCGGCAGGTCGAGGACGGCCCCGACCTCGGAGGCCTCCAGGCCGTGCCGCAGCAGCAGGTCGAGCGACTCGCGCTCGGGCCCCCGCAGGTCGCCGAGGGCGGCGTGGACGAGGCGGCGGGTCGCCAGGCGGCGGGTGCGCTCCGCGTCGTCCAGGAACACGTCCTCGACCTCGGCGGCCTCACGGCGCTCCGCCGGACGCCGCGGATCGCGCAACCGGCGCAGGCACTCGTTCCGGGCGAGCGCGTACAGCCACGCGCGGAAGCTCGCCGGATCACTCAGCCGCCCCGCGTGCGCGTAGGCGGCGAGCAGCGCCGCGTGCAGCGCGCGCGCCGCCTGCTCCTGGTCGCGCAGCAGCGCGTGGCAGTAGTCGAACAGGCGCGCGGCATAGGCGTCCACCAGGCGCGCGAGCGCATCGGTGTCGGCCGCCTGGAACGTGCCGGCCGCCTGGAACGGCGCGGTCGCGTCGCCCGGCGGCGGTCCGGACAGGACGTGCTCCCCCGATCTGGCCAGAGAACGTGCCAGTCGTTCGTCGTCCCGGCGATCGAGCGTTGGCCAACCGGACACGAGGTCCTCCCGCAGGCTGGGCACAGGGGATTCGGGGAGCGCTCGCAGCCTGGCGCGGAAACCGGGGCGGCGCGCGGGGAGTGCCGCCGGGGCCGCCGGATCGCTCGGCGGAGCGGTGATGCCTAGGACGGGCGGAAGGCCGAACGGCCCCGGGGAAGACCCGCCGGAAGAAGAGGCGTGGAGAGTATGCGGAGGCCCGACGGCCCCGCTCCCCGTCGGGCCTCCACACAGAAAGACGGCCGACCCCGCCGTCTGGTTGACACGGGTTGCCAGAGAAATTTCGGTGATTTCGGGCGACCTCCCGTGCTCGTTCCGTGACGAGCGCGACCAGGGTCCCGGGGGAGCGGCGGGACGGCGAACGGCCCCGCCGACGTCGATCGCCGGCGGGGCCGTCGCGGGGTGGAGCGCGGGGCCGTTCGCGGAGTGGGGTGCGGGGGTTACTGCTTGATGCGGCGGGAGAGCATCGCCAGGAAGATCCGGCTGATCTCCTGCGGGGTCTTCGCGACCTCGACGTCACCCCCGGTGAGCTGCGCGATCTGCTTCAGCTCGGCCGGGTTCGTGTCCGGCCCGAAACCGATCATGTTCACCTGGATCGGCTTGTTCGGGTCCTTCTCGGCCTTCAGCTTGGCGAGCGTCTCCTTCAGCGTCGGGCCGTTCTTGTCGTCGTTGGTGCCGTCGGTGAGCAGCACGATCGACGTCCCGAACTCCGGCTTGTACGTCCGCTTCATGTACCTGTAGGCCGCGAGGACGGACCGGTAGATGCCCGTGTCGCCGTCCTTCTTCGGCTTCATCTGCTGGAACTGCGACAGGATCATCGTCCGCCGGGTGCTCGACCCGATCCGCTCGCCGAGCGGGCCGACCGACACGGCCTCCTTGTACGGGACGCCGCCGGTGCCCATGTTCGTGGAGAACATCCAGACGCCGAGCTCGGTGTCGTTCGACATCATGCTCAGGCCGCCCTGCGCGACCTGCTGGATCGCCTGGAGCCGGTTGGTGTTCGGCGCGACCGGCGCCACCATCGAGCCGGACACGTCGATCAGCGTCAGCATCCGCAGGCCCAGCGACAGCTTCGACCACGCCTGCATGACCTCGCCGACGTCCGCGGACTTCGGCGCGGGCAGCTGGCGCACCCGGCCCGCGTCCACGCCGAGCTTCGGCCCGAACGCGGACGGCGCCTTGCCGTCCGCCGACCGGAACCCGAGCTCGCGCACGTCCGACCGGGTCGCGTCGGTGTTCATCGCCTGCTCGAGCAGGTGCGCGGCCCGCTGCCGGTCGGCGTCCGCCGTCGTGACGGTGAACGGGTAGTCGAACATCAGCGTGCCGTCGTCGGGATACAGCGCCTGCGCGGACTCGGACGGGCCGGACCTGTTGTACTTGAACAGCGCCTGCTCCGACGACAGCGCAACCGGCTGGCGGGCGCGCTGCCCCTTGTGGAACTGCTTGAACTGGTCCTCCACCGTCGGGACGGTGCTCTCCCGGACGGTCCGGACGATCCCGGTGAAGATCGAGTCCTTGTTGGCGTCGCTGGCCAGCAGGATGTTGGTGACCATCAGCGCCATCATGCCCGCGCCGTTGCGTCCCGGGTCGGGGACGAGCAGCCGGATCATGTCCGGCGGGATCATCTGGTTCTTGGTGACGCCGCCGCCCTGGACGCCGCCCGCCGCCTTCAGCAGGTTGTCCCACGACGGCGTGGCCGTGACGCCCTGCTTCCTCAGCGTCGACGCGAGCGTGCCGGGCAGCCCGATCACCAGCGGGCTCGTCGCGACCGACGTCTTGGTCCGCTCGACCGGCGCGCCGCCCTTGGCGTTGCCGTGCACCAGCGACGTCCACAGCGAGGAGTCGGGGATCCACACGTCCGGACGCTGGTCGCCGCCCTGGTCCACGGCCGTCCCGGACAGGACGGTCGACACCTCGTACGGACGGCTCCGGGTGACCGTCGCCTTGACGCACTTCTTGCCGACCTTGCGCCGGTCGTCGTTGAACCGCCCGGCGGCCTTGACCACGGCGGGCTCGATGTCCGGGGACACCGCGACCCGCAGGTTGATCGCGTTGTCGCCGGAGCAGCCGCCGCCGCTCTCGGCGAACGCGTACACGCCGACGCCGCACAGCAGCGCCAGGCCGACCGCGCCCGCCATCGGGCCGATCAGCGTGGACAGGCTGCGCTTGCGCTTACGGCGTCCGGGGTCGTAGCCGTCCGGGCCGTCCCCGAAACCGCCGCCTCCATAACCGCCGGAACCGTAACCGCCGGAACCATCGGAGCCGCCATGACCACCAGAGCCGCCATAACCACCAGAGCCGCCGGAGCCGTCGCCCGGGTCTCCGGCGCGTCCGCCGAAGAAACCGGTCGGGCGCTCGCCGGAACGTCCGAGCGTGTCCTCCTCGTCGCCGTACCCCGAGTCGCCGAAGCCGGACCGGAGGGGGCCTCGACGGGAAGCGCCCTCCTGCCCGTACCGCGCCTCGCCCGAGCCGTCCGCGCCGAAGTGCCCGCCGCCGTACTCACCGCCGTACTCACCGCCCGCGGCGCCCTGCCGCCCGAGGCCGTAACCACCCGCGTCGGACGCGCCGGAGAACCCGCCCGGCCCACCGTAGGCGGGCTGCGAACCGGAGTCCTGGCGTCCGAACCACTCGGGCGTCCCCGCACCGGTGGCGGCGGGACCAGTGGTGGCGGGACCGGTGGTGGCGGGACCGGTCGGGAACCCGCCCTGCCCCGCGTTCGGCGACGGACGCGACGGATAGGCGCCCGCCCCCGGGCTCGGGGGCGGACCGGGCTGGTAGGCGCCCTGCCCCGGCGGGGTGGACGGCCCGAACAGGTATCCGCCGGAGTCGCCGGCGGGCTGCTGCGGCTCGCCCGTGACGCCGCCCCGCGCGCTGAACCAGTCGGAGGACGCCCGGCCCTCGTCGGCAGGGTCGTGGGGCGGCCGGGCGTCGTCACGCCCGCCGTCGCCCGGCGTCCCTTCCGGGAGGTCATTGCGATGACGTCCGTTCACGGCTGTCCTCGTTTCAGCAGAAACCCGTCGATGTTCCACGGCACTGTAGTAGTCCGGCCCAGCGGTTACAAAGACCTCAAAAAACCATGATGGCGCAGGTCATGAGCATATGTCCCCTTGGTTCATGGCGTCGGTGGGCCTCCCGCCGAGCGCCCCGCGACCCCCGGAACGACGCCGCCCCGGGCCCTCCGGCCCCCTCCCCGGCGGCCCCCTCGCGCCCCCGCGCCGCCTCCCGGCCGGGCCCGGATCCGGGCCCGAGACGCTTCGCCGGACGACCGGACGGGCCGTCCACGGGAGGGCAACTCTCCTCCGCGCCCGTTCGTCCCAGAGGATGGAGACCTGAGCGGCTTCATACGACGCGGCCCGCCGAGAGCCGCGCGACCGGGGGAGCGGGCGTGAGCGAGACCAGCGACGACAACCCGACCGGACGATCACCAGGGCAACCCGCGGCGCCCACCCGGCCCAGCAGCGACAGCCCGGCCGGGCAGCGCCCTCTGACCAGGGGTGACGTGATCGCTCGTTTCTCGGTGCGGGGGATCCGGGGCGGGGGGAAGGCGCGGCGGAAGGCGCGCGGGCGGGCGTGGCGGAGCTGGGTGGCCTGGGGCGGAGCGGCCGGCTGGGGGGCGTTCGCGTTGCTGCGCTGGTCGGACGGCGACCGGATCCCGGGCCTCGGGGTGTTCGCGGCGCCGGTGCTGGCGGTCACGCCGTACGTCGCCGCGACCGCGCCGATCCCGGTCGTCGCGGCGCTCGTCCTGCGGCGTCCGCGTGCGGCGATCGCCGCCGGACTGGTCACCGCCGGGCTGCTCGCGGCCGTCCTGCCCCGCGCCGTCCCCGGCGGACAGCCCGCCGCCCGGGGTCCTGAGCTGCGGGTTCTCAGCGCGAACCTGAAGTTCGGCTCGGGCGACCCGGCGCGGATCGTCGACCTCGTCCGGCGGATGGACGCCGACGTCCTCAGCCTCCAGGAGTACCCGCCGGAGGCCGTCGCCAAGTTCGAGGGCGCCGGGCTGACCGGGCTGCTGCCCTACAAGGTGACCGACACGCGGTGGGGCGCGGCCGGATCCGGCCTCTACTCCAAGTACCCCCTGCGCGCGCTGCCGTCCCTGCCCAAGACGCAGATGGCCATGCCGTCCGCCGAGTTCACGCTGCCCGGAGGACGGCGCGTCCAGATCACCGCCGTCCACCCCGTCCCGCCGATCAACGCCGAGTCGCTCGGCGACTGGAGGCGCGACCTGGGCGAACTCCCGTCCGGCGGGACCACGGCGAGCGCGTCCGGCGGAGGGGCCCCGGAGGACGGCGTGACCCGCGTCCTCGCCGGGGACTTCAACGCCACGCTCGACCACGCCACCCTCCGCCGCCTCATCGGACGCGGCTACGCCGACGCCGCCGACCGGGTGGGCCGGGGCCTGGTCCCGACCTGGGGAGTCGGGCAGGCGGGGCCGCCGCTGACCATCGACCACGTCCTGCTCGACCGGCGCTGCGCGGTCCGCGACGTCAGGATCCTCGACCTGCCCGGAAGCGACCACCGCGCCCTGTTCGCGCGCCTGCAACTTCCCTGAACAGGCACAATGGGGGGATGGTCCATCAGGTTCCGGTCACCGACCCCGCCGATCCCCGCCTCGCCGACTACACCCGGCTGCGGGACGTGAACCTGCGCAAGAGCCTGGAGGCCGAGCACGGCCTGTTCATCGCCGAGGGCGAGAAGGTCATCCGGCGCGCGATCGGCACCGGTCACCCCGTCCGGTCGCTGCTGATGGCCCGCCGCTGGCTCGACCCCCTCGCCGACCTCCTCTCCGGCGTCGACGCCCCCGTCTACGTCGCCGACGACGACGTCGTCGAGGCCGTCGCCGGATTCCCCGTCCACCGCGGCGCCCTCGCGTCCCTCCAGCGCCTCCCGCTCCCGCCGGTGAAGGACGTCGTCGCGACCGCCCGCCGCGTCCTCGTCCTCGAGGACTTGGTGGATCATGGAAATGTCGGCGCGATCTTCAGGTGCGCGGCGGCGCTCGGGGTGGACGCGGTCGTTCTCGCGCCGCGCTGCGCCGACCCGCTCTACCGGCGCTCGGTGAAGGTGTCGATGGGCGCGGTGTTCGCCGTCCCGTACGCGCGGATGACCAACTGGCGGGACGACCTGGGTGTTCTCCGCGCCGCCGGGTTCGGGCTGTTCGCCCTCACCCCCGACGCGTCCGCCGTCCCCCTGGACGAGGCGGACTTCGGCGACCGCGCCGCGCTCATGCTCGGCTCCGAGGGCGACGGCCTCTCGTCCCACTGGATGGACGAGGCCGACCGGCTCGTCCGCATCCCGATGAGCGACGCGGCGCTCGCGAACGGCGTCGACTCCCTCAACGTCGTCGCGGCGGCCGCCATCGCCTGCCACGACCTCGTCCGCTCCCGCTGAATCCGCACCCGCGAGCCGAAAGCGGCGCTCACCGCGCCGCTTCGCCTGGGCGGGAGCCGGCGCGGGTCACTTGCCGAAGGAGCCGTTGCGGGGGCGGCGGTGGGCGCCGGCCTTGGCGCGCTTGGCGGCGGCCGCGCCCGACGGGGCGGGGCGGCGGCGGCCCAGGCGCAGCTGCGTCAGCAGGAGCGAGCACGCCACCAGGAGCGCCGCGAGCCACGCGATCTGCGTGCTGGCGACCCGCTGGAACGACATCTCCTGAGCGATCGGACGCGTGTTGGCGCGCAGCGTGCTCTGCGGGCTCGCGAGGGACGTGTCCGGCGCGGCGACCGTCGGGCTCGGCGCGTTCGAGGAGATCGGCGGCAGCGCGACCTGCGGGTTGTTCGTCCCGTTGAACGTGCCGTTGGTGCTCGGCGGGGTGTAGGTGCTGCTCGGGCTCGTGGTGTTGTTCGTCCCGCCGCCGCTGTTGTTCGAACCGCCGCCGCCACTGGTGTTCGGGCTCTTCGACGTCGTCGGCTTCGCCGTGGCTCCGGGCTTGGACGGCTTGGGCGTCGTCGGCTTCGGGCTGGTCGGCGTCGGCGACGGGCTCGGCAGCGGGTCGAACACGACCGTGCCCTTGCCCGGCGCGATCACCTTGCCGCCCTGGACGAGCGAGACGTTCACCGTCACGGCCGTCTTCTTCTTCACGTATCCGGGCGCGAGCGTGAAACTCTGCCGGACGATCATGGTCGGCGACGTCACGGACTTGAGGTCGCAGCCGTGCGAGGAGCTCAGCGGAGCGCCGCCCAGGCAGGACACCGGGTCGAGGTCGACGTGCGAGGCGCCCGTGCTCAGCAGCACCTGCGCGCCGGAGAAGTCCTTGTCGGCCTTCGACACGACCGCGATGAGCGTCGCGGACCGGCCCGCCTTCACCTCGTCCTGCGCCACGGACACCGCCATCTGGAACGGCGCCGGCGACGGAGTGCTCGAAGGCGAGTCGGACGGAGACGGATCGGCCGACGCCGGGAGCGCGAGGACCGTACAGGCCCCGACGGCGACCACCGCCGCCGCGCCGAGACCCCTCAGAGCCGGTACGCCTGCCCGCCGCGTAGCCACGCCCGGCCACCTCCGTCGCGTCGTCGTCGAACGCCCGAGTCCCGCTCTACCCGGGAACCCGTTCCCGAATCATGCGAACACGGATCTACAGCCGAAATCAACCCCGTGTCCGATTCGGACGGGCAATCGGGACACTACCGTCAGAGGAACTCCTCACGCACGTCCTCGAGTTCCCCGGACGGCGCCCAGGATTGCCACACGCCCTGATCGATCCGTTCGAGCCCGAGCGCCTCGGCGACCGGCGACCGCCCGCCCGCGTACTCGACCCGCGACCACCCGTCGTGCTCCCCGACGATCACGAACGGCTCGCCGCGCCACCGGCACACCGTCCGGACGTACCGCAGCGACTCCAGCTCGAACGCCGGGACGATCCGCCGGAACCGGTCCGGCCGCAGCTCCTCGAACCCGTCCGTCGGCTTCGCCGCGTACAGCCGGATCTCGCCGTCCGCGCCCGGCACCGCCTCGAACTCCCGCCCGAGCCAGCGCGCCACGTACCCGTCCCGGCTCACCGCGCCACCTCCGTCCGCCCGGCGGGCGTCGCGCCCTCGGGCCGCAGCCACGCCAGCCGGTCGGGGTCGTACATCGCCACGAACCGCTCCGACCCGTCCCGTCCGAGCACGTACATCTCCGCCCCGAACGGCAGCCGGACACTGTCCACCTTGTACTCCCGGATCGACCCGGCGCTCCCCGGCGCGAACCCCGCCCCGGTGAACGGCGGGCGCTCCAGCACCAACCCGGCCTCGCCCCAGGACGCGACCTCCTCGTCGGTCCGTCCCCCGAACGGCACCCGGTACAGGTCCGGGCAGTACGCCGGCCAGCGGATCACGTGCACCGACTCGTCCGCCACGGAGAACGGCGCGTCCGCGTAGAGCAACCCGAGCGTCTCGTACAACTGCCCGGGCGTCTGAAGCTCCGCGACGTCCGCCGTCTGATGGACGAACCCGCCCACCCGGTCGTACCCCTGCTCCAGATACCAGGCGACATGCGCGTGCGGGACGACCTTCTGCATGATCGTCGGCTCGGACCCGAGGTCGCCGTCCTCGACGACCCGCCGCCGCTCCCCGGCGGCCCCGAACGCCGTGACCCCGGCGAACGCCCCGACCTCGCCCGGCCTCCCGGCCCGAGCCCCACCGGGCATCCCCGGAACCCCGGCCCCCGGCCCACCCGGCGCGCTCGCCTGAACGGCACTGGACGCCGCATCCGACGGGCCTGTGTGAGGGGCGCCCTGAGCGGGAGCGACAACCCCACTCGGCGCGTTCGCAGCGATGCCATTGGACGGTGCGTCCGACGGACCTGCCTGGGGCGCCGCCTGCGGGGGAGCACCTACGGGACCCGGCGCGTTCGCGCTGTGTGCGTCCGTGCCGAAGCCGTTGGACGGAGTGTCCGGCAGACCCGCCTGGGGCGCCGCCTGCGGGAGAGCCCCAACGGGACCCGGCGCATCTGCGCCGATGCTGCCGTGCGCGTCCGCTTGGACGGCGCTGGGCGGTGCGTCCGACGGGCCTGCGTGGGGTGCGCCCTGCGGGGGAGCGACAACGCCACTGGGCGCGTTCGCAGTGATGCTGCCGTGTGCGTCCGTTTCGAAGGCGCTGGACGGAGCATCAGGCGCGCCCTGGGCTTCGGGCCCGGGGGCGGCGGCAGGCGCTGGGCCCGCATCCTGCGTGGGGGCGCCGACTCCGGTGTCCGCGCCGACACCGCCACGTGCGTCTTCGCCGAACCTGGTGGACGAGGCGTCCGGCACGCCGGGCGCCTCCCCGTGGGGGCTCCGAGGCGCGTCCGGGACGTGGCCGACCGGCGCGGCACCGGGCATGCCCGCGTGCGGGACGCCCTGGACACCAGCGCCGGCGTTGACGGCGTGTTCGCCGGAGGCACCGGAAGGCGTTCCCGCCGCGTTCGCGGTTTGCCGGGCTCCAGGGGTGTGAGCGAAGGGCGTGAGAGCCGAGGCGTCCGGCTCGGCCTCCGGGACGGGCTGGACGAGCCCGACACGGATCGCCCACTCGCTGAGCGCCCGCACCTGGTCACCGCGCAGGGACGCGCCGATCCGGGTGCCGGGGTTGAGCAGCATCGCCCAGTCCTCGCGCGGCCATGCGGCGATCAGCGCGCGGAAGTCGGCGTACACGAACCGCGACTCCGGCAGTACCTCGCGCAGGCGCACGAGCGACGTGAACACCTGCACGGCGGACGAGCCGCGCAGCGCCGCCTCCCAGCGGAACTCCTGCTGCGTCGGCGTGACCTGCAACGGCGCGTCCTGCGGGATGGGCACCAGCACGTTCGCCGCGAGGAGCACCCGCAGGAACGCGTCGGAGTCGCCGCCGAGCGCCGCCTCGTACAACTCCTGGTCGATCCGGTTCCCCGGCTCGAACATCGCTTCGGGCGCGGGCACGCCCTCAGGCTCCGCCGCAGCCTCGGCGTCACCGCCGCCGACCACGTCCGCCTGCCCGGCAGCGCCGACGTGCCCGTTGGCCTCCGTGGGGCCGGCGATGTCGCCGTGCCCGTTGGCCTCTGCGAGCGCGGCCGCGCCTGCGTCAGTGCGGCCGTCGGCCTCGGCATACCCGGCCGCGTCCGCCTGCCCGGGAGTGTCACCGTGCCCGTTGGCCTGCGCGTATCCGGCCGCGCTCGACGGTTCGGCGGCATCCACGCCTGCGGGGTCGGCGGGGGTTGCGTCCACGACAACGTCCGCATGCCCGGTGCCGTTCGCGTTTCCAGCGAGGGGCGTGGGGCCGACGGTGGGTGTGCCTTCGGTCGTGTCCGTGTGCTCGGTCGTGTCCGCGTTTCCGGGCGTGCCTGTGCCTGGGGCCCAGGCCGCGTCCGGGTTCGCGGGTGCGTCCGGGTAGCCGGACGGTGCCGTGCCTGGGGATGCGTCGGCCTGCTCAGGCGCGTCCGGGAGCCCGGCGGCGTTCGAGTAGGCGGACGCGTCGGCGCTCGCCGGAGTCTCGGCTTCCGCGTTCGCGTCCGTGCCTGCGTCGGCGGGCGCGGCCGCGGTCGACGGGGCCGCTTCCGGTGGGGGCAGGTGTCCGTTCGCGTGGGCGAGGTCGAGTGCGTCCGCCCGGCCGTTCGGGTTGACCTGCGCGGACGGCTCCGCGGAGGCGGGCCCGGCCGGGAGTTCCGCAGGGGCGGAGGGGGCCGGGGACGGCTCGGCGGGGCCGCTGAGGGCCCGGACCTGCTCGCCGGGGATGGCGGCGTCGACCGGGGTGCCGGGGTTGAGGACGAGGGTCCAGTCGGTGTCCGGCCAGGCGGCGACGACCTCGAGGAAGGTCGGCATGACGAACCGGGACGATCCGACCGCCTCGTTCATCCAGCGCAGCGACGTGAACAGCTGGATCGCGACGCGGCCGTGGACGCGGGTGGGACGCCACGGGAACTCGGGGTCGTCCGGGGTGATGCCCCACGGGGTCTCGGGCTCGGCGGGGACGAGGACCTGCGCGCCCAGCAGGACCTTGAAGAACGCGTCGGTGTCGCGGCGGACGGCGGCGTCGAACAGGCGCTGCTCGACCTCGTTCTGCGCCTCGAACTCCTCCGACATGCGGCGGGCGGCGCGCTGGTCGGCCCAGGTCGCGAGGCCGGAGAGCTGCTCGGCCAGGATCGTCCCGCCCGCGGGGGAGCCGGGGTTGACCGCGAGCGCGCTCGCGTGCGCGGGCCAGTACCGCAGGATCAGCGGGAACGCGACGCGGATGGAGTCGGCGCCGGTTCCGGCGGAGTCGGCCAGCCGTTCGGGGGAGGTGAACACCTGGACGAAGGTCACGCCGTCCGTCTCGCGGGTCCGCCACTGGAACGCGGCGCGGCCCGGACGGAGCGTGAAGTCGGTGTCCGGGCCGACGGGCACGAGGACCTCGGCGTCGGCGAGGGTCTGCAGGAACAGGTCGTGGTCGTTGTCGGACGCGGCGCGCAGCAGCGAACGTTCCACGTCGTTGGCGGGCTGGAACTCCGGGCGCGGCTCGGTGCGCGGAAGGTCGCGGTGCCGGCCCTGGAGCTCCTCCCAGGGCTCGTCGGCGTCCCGCCGGGGCGTGATCACGGGGATGGGGTCCACGGACGTCGCGGCGGGCGACGCCTCCAGGGGCGACACCACAGGCGCCACCGCGGGCGACGCGGGCGACGCGGGCGACGCCTGCGCGGGCCTGGGCGGCTCAGGGACGGGCGGCATGTCGGCCATGCCGGGCGGAAGCGGAGGCTCGCCCTCGTCCCCGGCGGGCCCGGACGTGTCGCGCCCCGTGTAGACCGACAGGTCGGGGAGCGTCGCGCGCGGGTCGTCCAGGCGGGGACGGGACGCCTGCTGCGGCCCGCCCGTCGACCTGCCCGCCACCGACACGTCCCCCTCGGAGGCGGACGGCGCCGGAACCGTGTTCTCCGGCGCGGCGTGGCCGGGCTCCCCGAAGGGGCCGCCGGGACCCGGGTGCGCGCCGTCCTGAACCGGCGCCTCACCGGGAGGCGCGGACGGGTCGGGCTGGTGGTGCCCGGCGAGCGGCGGGCGCGCGTCGCCCTGCGCGAGCTGGAGGAGGAACCAGGAGGGGAGGCGGCCCTCTATCGGCAGGGACACGTTCCGGACGGCGTGGGACGGGACGTCCACCGCGAGCCACCAGTTGTTGTCCGGCCAGGTCTCGGCGAGGACGGTGAAGCGCACCCGGACGTAGTGCCGGTAGGACGGGCCGAGGCAGGCGCGCATCGCGGTGGGCGAGGTGTAGACGAGCACGAAGGTGCGGTCGTCCTCGTCCTGGGTGGGCCAGGTCGGCTGCCGCTCGTTGGCGAGGATGGCGTCGACCATGTCGGGTGGGACGGGGACGACGAGCTCGCTCTCGGCCAGCAGCCGGAAGTAGCCTTCCTGGTCGCCGCTCCGTACCGCGTCCCCCAGTCGGCGTTCGAGCTCCGACGTGGGTTGCCAGCCGTCGGCCACGGTCGCCACCCCCCTGTTTCATCCCGCCCCGGACCTTCCCCCGCCCGGACCCCGACGCCGGGAGGCGGGCCCGTTGGGCACCTTACGGACCTGCTTACGCTACATGGGCGAACAGAGCTAAAGCGCCCAGTCGGCCGGTCCGCGGACGGCCCTCGAGCCGGTCTCGGGCCAGTATGGCGCGCGACGGTGACATTCCTACGCCATCGGCCGGAGGCCAGTGCCCCGTCCAGGGGACCCCGGCCTCCGGAAAGTGACGGACTTCTAACCCTGAGGCAACCTCTCCGCCCTGGTCCACACGGGTGCCGACCTGGTCAGCGGGCTCGGGCGAGGGACGCGACCGCGTCGATGAGCCGGTCGACGTGCGCCTCGGTGGTGCCGATGCCGAAGCTGGCGCGGACGGCCGAGTTCCGCCCGTCCTCGCAGCCCTCGCTCACGGACGCGTCGAGCAGGTGCCGGACGAAGGGGTGCGCGCAGAACTTCCCGTCCCGGACGCCGATCCCGAACCGCCCGGAGAGGGCGAGCGCGAGGTCGCGCGCCTCCCAGCCGCGCACGACGAACGACACGATCCCGACGCGCGGCGACCGGTCGCCCCACAGGGTGAGCTCACGCACACCCGGGATCCCCGCCAGTCCGGAGCGCAGCCGGGCGAGCAGCCGCTCCTCGTGCTCCACGAGCGGCGTCCAGCCGGTCGCGGTGAGCGTCTCGCACGCGGCGGCCAGCGCGAGGACGCCGAGGACGTTCGGGGTGCCCGCCTCGTGCCGCGCCTCGGGGTCGGCGTGCCAGTGCGCGCGGTCCCCGTGCTCGTCGACGGACGACGTGGCCCCGCCGCCCTTGAGGTACGGCCCGGCCGCGCGGAGCCAGTCGGACCGTCCGGCCAGCACGCCCGCGCCGAACGGCGCGTACAGCTTGTGCCCGGAGAACGCGACGTAGTCGAGGCCGAGCGCGGTCATGTCCAGGCGGCGGTGCGGGACGAGCTGCGCCGCGTCCACCGCGATGCGCGCGCCGTGCGCCCGCGCGACCGCGGCGAGCTCCGCCAGCGGCCAGACCTCGCCGGTCACGTTGGACGCGGCGGTGACGACCAGCAGGCGCGGCCCGGCGGGGGACTCGGCGAGCGCGCGCCCGGCGGCGGCGACGGCCTCGGTCGGGGAGGACGGCGCGGGCAGCCGGACGGCCCGGCGCCACGGGAGGAGCGTCGCGTGGTGCTCGGTCTCGAACACCACGACGGTCGTCCCGGACGGGACGCAGTGCGCGAGGAGGTTCATCGCGTCGGTGGTGTTGCGGGTGAACACGACCGACGAGCGCCGGCGCGCGCCGAGGAAGCCCCGGACGGTCTCCCGCGCCTTCTCGTACGCGGCCGTGGTGACCTGGGACGCGTAGCCCGCGCCCCGGTGCACGCTGCTGTAGTACGGCAGTGCCTCGGAGATCGCCTCCCGCACCGCCTCCAGACAGGGGGCGCTCGCCGCGTAGTCGAAGTTGGCGTAGGGGACCTGGCGGCCGTCGTCCAGCGGGACGGGCGCGTCCGTCCCGATCACGGAGGGGGTGAGTCCGGCGAAGGGGGATGCGAGGGCGGTAGCGGACATACGTGTGCATTCCTCGGGATCAGGGATCCCGAGGGCCAGGCCCTGGATCGACGGGATCCGCGCTTGCCGGGACGCGAAACCACGTCCGGCCTGGTCTTCACCCGGGGCACCCCATCGCGGACGAAGGGTTGCCGGCCAGCTAGCCGGGGCTTGACGCTGGCGCTCATGACCTGGTGCGAAAGTATAGGAGGACGCGAAGAGGATCAAGTCGGAAGGGCATCGATGGGGCACGGGGTGATCAGGACGCTGGTGGCCGGGGGAGCGCTGGCGGCGAGCGCGGCGGCACTGCTCGCGGGCTGCGGGGGCGGCGGGAACTCGGCCGCGACCTGCGGAGACGCGAAGAAGGCCTACGAGCGGTACATCGGCGGTGTGCGCGCGGTGTCGGCGGCGGACGCCGCGCAGTGGCGGCAGCCGACCGAGCAACTCGCCGCGAACCTGTCGGGTCTGGCGGACAAGGCGTCCGACGACCGGCTCAAGAGCGCGCTGAAGGACCAGGCGGACAAGCTCCGCGCCGCCGCGGGGACGGTCGCGACCGGCGACGTCGAGCAGCTCAACGCGACGCTCGCCGCCGCCCCCACCGCCCTCGGCACCGCCTGCGGCTGACCCGCCGGGCCCCTTCGGCGGGCATGAGAAAGGGGTCCCGAGTGAACTCGGGACCCCTTCAGGTCGGATGGTGGGGTCAGAAGCCCAGGTCGCCGACGCCGGGGTTGGTTCCCCCGCCGCCTCCGCCTCCGCCGCCGGTTCCACCACCGCCACCGCCGCCGGTTCCTCCGCCGCCGCCACCGGTGCCGCCTCCGCCGCCGGTTCCACCGCCGCCGCCACCCGTGCCGGGGCCGGTCGGCTTGCCCGTGGGACGGTGCGTCGGACGGTCGGTCGGCTGGTCCGGAGGCGTCGTGTTGTGGCCGGGCTTGGTCGGCTTGCCCGTCGGCGCCTTCGTCGTCGGGGTGTCGGTCGGGCGGTTGGTCACCGGCCCCTGGTCGTAGCCCGTGTTGATGGACGGCGGGTCGAACGACTTGGCCTCGATGTTCTTGATGGAGACCGCGTCGCCCATGTAGCTCTTCCAGATCTGCGCCGGAAGCTGGCCGCCGTAGGACCCGTAGCCCGGGATGTTCAGCGGCTTGTTGTCGCTGCGGAACATCGCGACGGTCGTCTGGAGCTGCGGGATGAACCCGTTGAACCAGATCGCCGCGCCGCCGTTGGTGGTGCCGGTCTTGCCCGCGACGTCACGTCCGTCGTTGAGCTGGGCGCCGGTGCCGGTGCCGCCCTCGACGACCTTCTGCATCGCGTAGGTGGCGTCCCGCGCGACCTGGTCGCTGAAGACGTTGTCGCCCTTCTCGGAGAACTCGTCCGAGCTGCCCTTGTTGTCCTCGACGGAGCGGACCACGTACGGGGTGCGGTGCGTGCCGCCCGCCGCGAAGGTCGAGTAGACCCCGGCCATCTCGATCGGGTGGACGGAGATCGGGCCGAGCGGCAGCGACGGCGCGGCGTTGGCGCCGTTCGCGGTGAGCTGGCTCTTCGGGATGCCGAGGTCCTCGGCCATCTTGGTCACCTTGTCGAGCCCGACCTGCTGGCCGAGGTTGACGTAGGCGGTGTTCACCGAGTGCTCGGTGGCCGTGACCAGGTTGATGTTCCCGAACTGCTCGTCGGAGTCGTTGTGCAGGGGCGTGCCCGCGAAGGTCTGCGGGGACGAGCCGTCCTCGGTGGTGTCGAGGGTGAGGCCGTCCTTGAGCGCGGCGGCCAGCACGATCGGCTTGAACCCCGAGCCCGGCTGCGCCCAGTCGTACCAGACGCTCGAGCCCATCTCGTCGAGGTAGTTGCGGCCGCCGTAGAAGGCGAGCACCTGCCCGGTGGACGGGTCGACCGACACCAGCGCGGTGCGGATCTTCTTGCTCATCCCGCTCGGGACGTTGTTGTTCACCGCCTGCTTGGCGGCGTCCATGAGGTTCTTGTCGAACGTCGTGACGATCTTCAGGCCGTCGCGGTTGATCTCGTCCTCGGTGTAGCCGCGGCGCTCGATCAGCTCCTTGCGGGCCACGTTGATCATGTAGCCGTTCTGGCCGCGGTAGACGTTCTTCAGCTTCTGCTTGCGCGGCTCGGGGAACGTCATCTGCGCCTGCTGCGCGGGCGTCAGGGCCTTGTCGCGGACCATGTTCCCGACGACGGCCTGCCAGCGCTGCTTGGCGTAGGTCAGGGACGCGCCGGACGGGTCGCCGAACGGCGTCGGCTGCTGGATCGCCGCGGCGAGGTAGGCGCCCTCGGACGGGGTGAGGTCCTTGACGTCCTTGTTGTAGTAGGCGTGCGCGGCGGCCTGGATGCCGTAGGCGTCGCGGCCGAAGTAGATGGTGTTGAGGTACTGCTCGAGGATCCAGTCCTTGGACTTCTCCCGGCCCACCTTCAGGGAGACCATGATCTCCTTGAGCTTGCGGGTGACCGAGCGCTCCTGGCCGATGCCGCCGTAGTAGTTGCGGACCATCTGCTGGGTGATCGTCGAGCCGCCCTGCAGCTGCTTGCCGGTCGCGGTGGACCAGAGCGCGCGGCCGGTGCCCTTCACCGAGACGCCGGGGTCGCTGTAGAAGCTGCGGTTCTCGGCGGCGATCACCGCGTCCCGGACGCTCTTGGGGACCTGGCTGATCGGCACGGCCTCACGGTTGGTGCCGGTCTTGGCGATGACCGTCTTGCCGTCCGCGTAGTAGTACGTCGGGCCCTGCGCGACGGCCGCCTGCGACGGCGACGGAACCGGCGTGAGCAGGTAGGCCACGGCGAACGCGGCGACCCCGAGGCCGATCAGCCCGAGGAGGGCGAACGCCGCCCGCCGGGCGTACCGCACGCCCCGGCTGCGCCGCTTGCGCGGTCCTCGTGGCGGGGCTCCGGCGGTGCCGGCCGCGGTGCGGGCGGCCTCGGCGGCCTTGACCCCGGCGGTGTTCGGGCTTTCGGCGATGCCGCCGAGCCGCGCGGCCCGTCCCGCCCGGGACGAGACGTCCTTGTTCGACCCGGCGGACGAATCGCCCCCCGGGGTCCTGTCCTTGCTGCTCACTGGCCCCCCGTGATTTTTTCGTTATCGACGATACCCGAGGGGTTCGGTGCGTCGGGCGGCTCATCGAAGCAGATGGCCCCCACTAGAAGACGACGGGAACGCCCCCGAGGTTCGCGTGGCACAGGTCACAGGCCGCCCTGAGGAGAACGGCTCGGAGGTGCCGGAGAACGTCCAGGTCACGGGCCGTCGAAAGGCGGACGGCTCCCGGTCTGTCCGCTAACGGACAACCCCGGACGGACGGAAAACGAACGGCGGGGCGGCCCGGTTCCGGGCCGCCCCGCCGTTCGGGACGTCAGAGGCCGGCGATCAGCCGGTCTTGGCCGCCCCGAGGATGTCGACGATGAACACGACCGTGTCGGTGCCCTTGATGCCGGCCTGCGGGTTGCCGGCCTTCCCGTAGCCGTCGGACGGCGGCAGGATCAGCATCACGCGGCTGCCGGCCTTCAGGTCGCGCAGGCCCTTGAAGAATCCGGGCATCGCGCCGGGCGGCGGGTCGGCCAGCGGGAACGCCGCGGGCGCGCCCTTCTCCCAGGACGAGTCGAAGCTCTTGCCCGTGCCCCAGATCTTCCCGACGTAGTTCACCACCGCGGTGTCGTCCTTGGTGGTCGCCGGACCGGTGCCCTCGATCAGGGTCTTGACCTGCATGGTCTTCGGCGGGTCGACCTTCGGGATGGTGACCTTCGGCTCCTTGCCCTTCTGGGGCTCGACCGTCGGCAGGTTCTTGTCGGTCAGCTTCTGCTCGGTGCCGGACGCCTCGGCGTTGGTCGGGATGACCTTGAGGATGTCGGCGACGAACACGACCGAGTCGCCCTCGGCCAGGCCGAACTGCTGCGCGGACTGCGGGTCGAAGCTCTGGTCCGGCGGGATCTGCAGCACGACGCGGCTGCCCTCGGCCTTGCCCGTCAGGCCGTTCTTCAGGCCCTTGACCTGGAGCTTGTCGACCGGCAGCAGCTGCGGGCCGGGCTGCGGGTTGAGCTCGGACTTCTCCCGGGTGTCCAGCACCTTCTTGCTGGTCGAGCCCTTCTTGTCCGACGAGCCCTTCGGCGCCCACTTGTAGATCTCGTACTGGAGCAGCGCCAGCGTGTTCGCGCCGATCTTGGTGCCGCCGCCGGAGACCGTCTCGGTCACCTTCAGCGTCTTGCCCGGCGTGATCGAACCCGGGATCTTCACCTTCGGCGCGCTCCCGAACGCCCCGGTCACCTCGACCTTGGGCGCGGGCCGCGTCACGTACCAGGTGGTGCCCCCGGCGATCGCGAGCACGGCGACGACCGCGACCACGATCGCGATGTTGCGCCGCTTCTTGGCCTGGGCGGCCGTCAGCCCCGAGGGCTTCGCGGACGGCTTGAGCGGCTGGCCGCCCGTGCGGCCGCCGCTGATGCCGTGCGGGGTGAACTCCGGGCTCCGGATGTTCTTGGCGTTCGGCAGCTTGGCCTTGACCGCCGGCTCACCCCGGGGCTTGTCGTCGTCGGACATGTCTCTCCACTCGCTCCGGGTTCGTCGACACCACTCCAAAGGTCAACCACCCTGCCAGGCCACACCTAAGGTCGTTGTGAAGAACAGGGAGAGACCAGGCCCGCAATCTACCGTCCCGAGCCCGAAGATGGCGCTCCCGGCGAGCGCGGATCATGGACCGAAACCTCCGGCCGCGTCCCCGGGGGGCCGCGAAACCCCTTTCTGCGGGGGTGAGCAGGCACGACGCGGACTGACCGGGGAGTCAGTTCACGGGGCGGATCCCGAGCAGGACGGCCGCGGTCTCCGCGACGAGATCATCGGCGGACGCCGGGATCGGCGTCCCCTCGCGGAGGTGCCGCGCCACGACGCTCTGCGGGACGTCCACGACGGCGAGGACGACGCGTCCGGGGTCGGGGGGAAGGCCATGCCGGCCGGCAGGGGGGGCGGGGTGGCCGGTGGGATGGGCGGCGGGGAGGGCGGCGAGGCGGGTGGCGAGGGCGTCCAGCGCCTCGCGGACGCGCCGGTTGCCCCGCGCGAGACGGTCCTTGTCGGCGTCCGGCCATTCGGCTTGTCCGAAATCCCGTGGTCCGTACTGGAGGACCAGGGCCTCGCGGGGATGGGCGCGGCTCCAGGAGACCACGTGGCGGGCGGCGTCCAGGGCGGCGCGGTCGGCCGGTCCGCTGGTCGCCGCGGCGACGAATCCGTCCTGGAAGCGTTCGAGCGCGCGCAGCCAGACGGCCGCGAGCAGCGCCGCCGCGCTGGGGAAGCGGTGGTACACCGAGCCGCTCGGCGCCCCGGCCGCGCGCGCGACGGCCGCGACCGTGACGCCCGCCGGCCCGGCCTCGAAGGCCAGGTCGACCGCCGCGTCCAGCAGCCGGTCGCGGTCGTGCCGCGCAGGTCGCCCCATGCCGGGAGCGTACCGGTGGGGTACGCTCCCGAATATTGGAGATCGCTCTCTAAAAAGGAGGGGCGTGTGAGCGTCGCATCCGGTCTGCCGCCGGGCCAGGTCCCGGCCGGGCACCGCCCGTTCGGGCTGCCGCGTTTCGGTCCGGTCGTCCCGCGCGTGCGCGGCGCGGCGGTCGTGACGGTCACGGGGGCCGTCCGGAACCCGGGCCAGTTCCCCGCCACGGAGCTCGCCGCGCTCCCGGGACGGACGGAACGGGCCGCGGACCTGCACTGCGTCACGACCTGGAGCGCGCTCGGCCTGGCCTGGGGTGGGGTGCCGTTCCGCGACGTCCACGCATATCTCACTCATGAGGTGCGGATCGGGCGGGCCGTGCGCTGGGTCACCTTCACCGGCCTGGACGGCTACGCGTCCACCCTGCTCCTCGACGACGCGCTCGCCCCCGACGTCCTGCTCGCCGACACCCTGGACGGCGCGCCCCTCGCCCCCGGCCAGGGCGCGCCGCTGCGCCTGGTCGCCCCGGCGCACTACGGCTACAAGAACGTCAAGCACGTCTGCCGGATCGAGTACCGCACCGCCTACGACGCGGGCTCCGCGGGCTGGAAGGGCCACCCGCGCGGACGCGTCGCGTACGAGGAACGCAGCCGCTACCTGCCCGGACGCGTCTGGCGTCCGCTCTGGCGCGCCCTCCTCCCGAAGTCCCGCGCCGCCTACGAGTCCGGCCGTGCCCGCACGACCGGGGAGGAACGGCCATGAACGCGGGTCAGTGGTGGAACGACGGGCGGGCGGGGGCGCCGGTCGTGCCGCCGGACAAGCGCTCCAGGCAGCGTTCGAGATCGTCGACCAGGAGGGAGATCTCGTCCCGGCCGATGCCGTGCCGGACGAGGACCCGCTGGACGACGGTGCCGTCCCGGTCGGCGGGAAGCGGGTAGGACGGCACCTGCCAGCCGCGCACCCGCAGCTGCTCGGTCAGGTCGTACAGCGTGAAGCCGGTGTGGTCCGACTTGAGCTTGTAGGACACGGCGGGCAGGGCGCCGCGCCCGTCGTAGAGCAGCTCGAACGGCCCGAGCTCGGCGATCCGCTCGCCGAGCCAGCGGGCGGTGTCGGCGCACGCCCCCTGGACGCGCCGGTACCCCTCCCGGCCCAGCCGCTGGAACAGGTAGTACTGCGCGACGACCTCACCGCCGGGACGGGAGAAGTTCAGGGCGAAGGTCGGCATGTCCCCGCCGAGGTAGTTCACCCTGAAGACCAGGTCCTCGGGGAGCTCGGCCGCGTCCCGCCACACCACCCAGCCGACGCCGAGCGGCGCGAGCCCGTACTTGTGCCCGGACGCGTTGATCGACACGACGCGTCCGACGCGGAAGTCCCAGGCCAGGCCGGGTTGCAGGAAGGGCGCGACGAACCCGCCGCTGGCCGCGTCGACGTGCACCGGGACGTCCGCGCCGGTCTCCCGGTGGATGCGGTCCAGCTCGGCGGAGATCGCGGCGACCGGCTCGTAGTCGCAGGTGAACGTGACGCCGAGGATCGCGACCACGCCGATGGTGTTCTCGTCGACGTACGCGGCGAGCTGGTGCGGGCGCAGGCCGGTCGCGTCGTCCTCCAGGGGGATCTGGCGGAGCTCGACGTCGAAGTAGCGGGCGAACTTCTCCCAGCAGATCTGCACCGGGCCGCACACCAGGTTCGGCTTGTCCGCCGGCTTCCCCTCGCGCGCGCGGCGCTGCCGCCAGCGCCACTTCATCGCGAGGCCGCCCAGCATCGCCGCCTCGCTGGACCCGGTCGTCGAGCAGCCGATCGTGGTCGCCTCGGCGGGCGAGTTCCACAGGTCGGCCAGGATCCGGACGCAGCGCGCCTCGATCTCGGCGGTCTGCGGGTACTCGTCCTTGTCGATCATGTTCTTGGCGACGCACAGGTCCATGAGCCGGCGGATCTCGTCCTCGGTCCAGGTGGTGCAGAACGTCGCCAGGTTCTGCGCGGCGTCGCCGTCCAGCATCAGCTCGGCGTTGATCACCTCGAAGACGGCGCGCGGGTCGGCCATCCGCTCGGGCATCCGCGCCCGGGTCAGCGCGCGCCCGCCGGGCGGCTCGGCGAACAGGTCGTCGTACACCGCCGGGACGCGCCGCGCGGGCCCGGTCCTGACCTCGTCCTCGTCGTCGGGGCCGGTGGCCCTGTGCAGTCCCACGTCGTCCTCCCTGGAGGCGATGAACCCGGGGCGGGGACCGGGGCGCGGCGGCCTCGTCCCCACCACGGCAGGCCGGGCGGGCGCCGTCCCGGCCTGCCGCCGCTCACCTGCTACAGGAGCAGGAGCTGCAGTTGTCGGAGGTGTCGGCGGTCGGGTCGTAGTGGTCCTCGACGGGTTCCAGGGTGAACTCCTGGTCGGGTGTCTCCTCCTCGGTGATCTGCGGCTCCACGGTCCCTCCTTCTCCTCGGCGCGGCCGCCGTCCGGCGGCCGCGGTGCGGTGGCCCGGTGACGGGCCGGGTTCCCCGCGCCCGCGCCGCTCAGGC
>NZ_RFFG01000114.1 GCF_003696215.1 Actinomadura harenae
TCGGGGTGTCCGGCGCGTACAGCTCCCGTGGGACGGTCCGAAGCGCCGCCTCCACCGAGGGCGGAAGCGTGAGGCCCTTCCCTTCCTGGTCGGCGATCAGCCGGTCGACCATGCGGTCGCGGAGGTTTGCGCTCTCCAGTGTGTCGACGGTCATGACGGCGTCCTCCCGGAATCGTGGCCTGCGGCGGCCTGAGCGGTGCAGGCGCGTGCTGGTGTACCGCCCGGCCATGCTGCCCGAACAGGTCCCTGGCCCTCGCGTGAACAGTCGCTTGACCAGGTTGTTTTCTTCTAAGCCGCACGTCAGGGCGGCGCGAAGTCCCCTGCCGCATGTGGCTCCCTGGGTCGGGGGCAGGCCCTTTCGGGCGCTGGGGATGATGGACGGGGCGACGTGTGCCTGCGGTCTTGCTGGTGCCGGTCCAGACGAGACCTGTCGGCACCCGGCGGTAAGCAGCTGGAGCATCGCGGGCCTCCTCCGGAACATTCTTGTGAGGTCTGTGCGGAGCGTGGTGGCGGGGTTACGCTTCCGCTATCCGCCCTCTGGACCAGAGTCGCTTCCGTCGCGGTCGGCTTCTAGGGGGTGGGCGTTGCAGGGGTGTTGCAGCAACACGGTTCCGAGGCGGCTGGTATGAGCGACGATCCGCGCGAGCTCGCGCAGCGCATGTTCGGCCGGGTACTCCGGCATCTCCGCGGCACCGTGTCCTTGCGGGAGTTCTCGCAGGTCGTCCACTACGACTACACGCGCTTGTCACGCGCCGAGAACGGGGCCTACCTGCCGCCTCCGCAGACCGTCGAGCAGATCGACACCGCGCTTGGAGTGGGACGCCTCCTCTGCGACCTCCGTGAGCTGGTCGAGGACATCGGGTCCGCCGGCACACGGACCGCGGCCGCTCCCGCGGTGCTGTCCTCTGGTGGGGAGGATGACGGGGCGGTCATGCTGGTGTTGCCGACACCAGATGGAGGGAGCGTCCGCGTGCGGATCTCGCGCAGGGACTTCAGCAAACTGATCGCCGGTGGGGCCTTGAGCTCGGTGTTTCCCGGCGTCACCCCCGTCGACGCCGACCGGATCCCGTACGCCCTCACTCATCCCACCAAGATCGACACTTCCACCCTCGCCTACTTCAGGCGCGTGCTCGCCGAGCACTACAGCGCCGACAAGTCGCTCGGTCCCCGCAGACTCCTCGGCCCCGTCCTCGCCCAGATCAACGTCCTCGACGATCTCCGGCGGCAGACCACGACCGATCATGTCGACGGCCTGCTCGGTGTCCTCGCGCAGTACGCCGAAATGGCCGGATGGCTCCACCAAGACCTGGGGCTCCTCGACGAAGCCCTCGCATGGTCCAGACGCGCCGCCGACTGGGCGCTCGTCGGCGGGGATCAGCAGATGGTCGCGTACATGCTGGTCCGGAAGGCCAACATCGCGTGCCTGACCGGCGATCATCATGCTGTGGTCCTTCGCGCCGCCGCAGCCCGCAAGACCCGCGACATCGACCCGAAGCTCACCGCTCTCGCAGCTCAGCAAGAGGCCCGCGGCCACTCTCTCCTCGGTGACCACGACACCGCCGCCGGGCTCTTGGCCGAGGCCCGTGCACTGCTGGACCGGCATACCGAGGTGTCACACCCTGGCGCGCCCGTCTACCTGGAGCACTACGACACGGCGACTCTCGAAGAGCAATCGGCCGTGTGCCTGCGGCTCGCCGGCGACATCGACGGTTCCGCGGCGATCCTGCAAGCGCAGATCGCTTCGCTCGGACCGGAGGTCGTCCGCGACCGCGGTCACTTGACAGCCAAACTCGCTGTCACTCTCACCCATGGGAGAAGCCCCGACCCGGCCCACGCCGCCGAGCTCGGCCTTGAGGCGATCCAGGCCGTGCGGCAGACGGGGTCGGCACGGATACTCCGCGAACTCGGCGACCTCGACCAGCGCCTTCAGGCCCGTTGGGCAGATCTCCCAGCAGCACGGGATATCCACGCCGCGCTTGTGGCATAGGCGCTCAGGCAGGGGCTGGCCGGCTGCGCAGCGCTGTTGGGCAACGGCGTCGGCCGGTCAGTCGATGTGGTCGGTGGCCGAGGGATCTCGATGCTGGTTGGTCAGGGTGTTTCGATGCTCCAGCCTCGGGTCCTGGCGATTTGTTCGGCGAGGTCGGTGAGGGTTGATGACGGGCCGCCGGTGCGGAGCATCCTTCGTATGGCGGTGCGGAGCATCACTTCGGTGCGTGCGGATACGACTTCGTGTGTGAAGTCCGCGACGGTTGCCGTGAGTGCTTCGGTTTCGCGCCATGCCTTGGCCAGGGTGAGTGCGAGCAGGAGGTGGACGAGGTCGTTGTAGGCGGCCCGTCCCCATTCCTCGCCGTGTGCGGTGACCGGGCCGGTGTGAATGGCCGGGACGTAGGGGTCGCGGGCGAGGCGTCCGCGGGCGGCCTCGTCCAGGTAGGGCATCGCGGTGTTGAGGTCGCCCAGTTCCATGTGCAGGATGCCGCGGTGCCAGTTGAGTTCGGATGTGTCGAGCCACCACGTCCAGTGGGGGGCGCGCGGGTGCAGGGACTCTTGTAGCGCGCCGGACGCGGCGTCGAGGGTTCTCAGGGCGCGGGTACGGTCGCCGCCTTGGGCGAGGGCGCGTGCGGCACGGAGTTCGAACAGTGCCTGGACGCGAGGTGGGAGGTGGTTGCCTTCGATCGTGTGCTCGGCGATCTGCAATGCCTCGCGGCTGTGGCGCTGGTGCACGTCGATGAGTGCGAGGTGCGACAGTTCGAACAGTTCCAGGGAGCGGTCACCGGCGAGGCGGGACAGGAACATCGCCTCGTGGGTGGTGGTGCGGGACTCTTCGAGGCGGTCGGCGTCGTACAGCGTCCAGGCGGCGATCTCGCCGGTTTCGCCGGTGGCGGCCTGGAGGTCGCGCTCGTCGGCGTTGTGGCGTCCGGTGGCCAGTGCGGTCCGGGCTGTGGTGAACGCGTGGACGGCCAGGTCGGCGATGCTCGTCCCGCCGATCCGGGAGTCGAGCACGATGAGGTGCTGGTTGGTGTCGCGGACGATGGCGGCGTAGTCGGCCGACGCGGTTTCGTTGACGGCGGCCTGTTCAGGTGGGCGGGAACCGAACAACTCGTCCTCGCCTTGTCCGGTCGCGGTGGCGATTGCCTGGCCGATGTGCCGCCCGGAGGTTCCGGTGAGCCGTGTGGTGAGTTCTTCCGCGATTTGTTCGGACGATTGGCGAGGCGCGTCACCCATGGCTTCTGTGTCCCCGAGCCTGGACGTGGGAACCCGCTGGGATGTCAGAGGAGCTCGGGTGCTCTGCCTGCTCCTACGAGTTCTTGTCGGATCTGTTCTTCCAGCTCGCCCACCAACGACTCGTGGGGGAAACGGTCCCTGAGGATTCCCGCCAGCTCTGCCGTGCGCGGTAGGAGGTCGCCGGATCGGCGGGTGGGGCTGAGCGCCGTGCGAGCGTGTTCGACAGCGGTGTCGAGCTGGCCGCGTCGCGCCGCGACGATCCCCAGGTCAAGGCTGACCATCGCCAGCCGCATCGGCCAGCGCACGACGTCGGCGGACGGTCGGCACTGCGTGATGACCTCGCGTGCGTGCTCCTCGGCCGCGTCGTCCTGGCCGGCCATCGTGAAGATCGTGGACGCGTAGAACTCGTACTTGTCGTGGTCGAACACGAAGTGGTTCTCGGGATGGTCCGGCCGGGGAAGCCGGTTCAAGACCCCCCGTCCGATCTCCAGCGCATCGGCCCCTCGGCCGTCTCCCATGCGGGCATAGCCGCGACCGGCTTGCAGGGTGAGCTGGACGGCGGCGTTGGTGTGGCCGGCGTGGCGGAGCCCGGCCTCGCTGCACGCCACGACGTCGGGGAAGCGTCGCTCCACGAGCGCGAACCAGGCCGCGATCTCCCAGGACCACGCGATGATCTCGCCGTGTCCGGCCTGCTCGCCGAGGCGGCGCGCGGTGTGACGGGCGATCTCGGCCGCGGCCTTGTCACCGGCGTCGAAGTAGACGCATGCCAGCAGCACCGTCAGCCATCCCGCGTCGACCAGCAGTTCACGGTGCTGAGCGAGGGTCGTCCGGCTGTCGAGCAGACTCAGGACATGGTCCAGGTGGGCTCGGCCGCGGACGCATAGGTCGTCCGCGGCGACGGTGGGGTAGTCGCAGCACAGCCGTTCGATGGCGACGTCCAGCAGGTCCAGCGTGCCCGCGCCGACGTCGGACGCCTCGGCGCGATTGGCGAGCTCCATGAGTTCGATATCGCTGCTGATCAGGGACGGGGCGTCCGCTCCATGTGAGAAGAGGACGTCCTCGGGAAGGTCGAGCGCGGCGGCGTACAGCAGGCGGTAGCGGGGGCCCACCGCACGTTTTCCGGCCTCGTGGTCGCGGACGGCGCGCTCGATGTCCCGGGCGGTTGGAAGCTGGGACCGGACCTGCGCGGGAGCGACTTCGCGGAAGCGGGCGGCAAGGTCCGCGACGACCAGCCCTTGAGCTTTTCGTTCCGCGCGCAGACGGGCGCCGATGGCTTTGTTCTCGGCTGACATGTTGCGATGCACCTCGGCCGGAGACGTCCGCAGACGCACTTCCACGTCTGCTCTCGTCCCCCAGTATCACGCTGACAAGTGCGGGCCGTCACAGATTCACTTGAAGAGCAGGCGCGCACTCATCGGTGAAATTCCCTCGGGTGATCCGATGCGCACATTTCGATGCCGGAGTGTGCGTCCGTGTCCCCCCGACCTGGGGTGGCGGGTGTGGCGAATGGGGTGTCTTCCCTGTCTTCGGCTGCGCCCTCACGAATGAAGCGGCCCCGGCCCGCTGGGCAAACAGCGGGGGATCCGGGGCCTTGACCGGACACTGGAGGTCCGATCCGTGGGAGATCTTAGGGGAAATCCGGACGTTTCTGGGCTCAGCGCTCGGGAGCGTAGGGAAGTGGAGCTTCTGAGTAAGGAGTTTCCTGGCTGGTGGGTTCGCTGTTCTGTTGGTCTGCCTGTTTTGCGGTGGGGTGCGCAGCGGAAGGTGGGGGCGGAGTGGGACGGGGGCGTGGGTGGCGTTCGGGTGTTGAACGCGGCGGATGCTCGCGGGTTGCGGTGGATGTTGGGCCGGGTGGCGGTCTGGGACGCCGAGGTCGCCGGGGCTTGCGCGCCGTCGGTTGAGGACAGGTCGCAGCGGCTCCTCGTCCAGGCTTCTGGGACGGACGCGTCGTGAGCCTGGTCGTGGAGAGCGACCCGGATGTCCTGCTGGCTGCGCTGCACCGCGAGTTCCCCGAAGTGGTGTCTTGGCGCGGCGAGTTCACCGGGAGCTGGTGGGCGCTGCTTGGTGACCGGCTGGTCGAGGCTGCAACCGCGCGGGAGTTGGCTGCGGGTATCCGGGACGCGGTTCTGCCGTCGTGGCCGCTGCCGCATCGTCCGCTGATGGACGTCCGTCCCGTCCAGGAAGAGGTTCCTTCGGCTGGTGCTCGGGCGGAGCGGTATCCCGATGCCCATTTGGTGCGTGGGCCCGTGCGGCGGAGGTCTGGGGGCCGGGTGTTCGCGCTGGTGGGGGCCGCTGCTGCTTTGGTCGGGGCGGTTGTGGCGTGGGATGTGGTGAGTGTGCTGTGCGGCTGACTCGGACGTCCTCGCGAGAGCGGTACTTGAGTGAGCTGGCCGAGTTGCTTGCTGCGGCTGGGTGGACGATCACGCCTCGGTTTGAGTTGTCGCCGCCGTTGGTGCGGGTGACGCATCCCGCGCTGGAACGGACGGGCCTGTCGGTGCATGTCGAGCCGCTGCTCAGTGGGGGTGACGAGGTCGCGTGGTTCTGCGACTCGTCCGGGCGGTATCTGGGGACTCGGTACCAGTTGCCGCAGGTGCTGGCCGCCGTCCACGACGTTCTGGGGCCGCTTGTCGCCGATGCGGGTTGGCCCGTCCCGTCCGACGAACCGCCGGCCCGGCGTTCTCGGACTTTGCTCGGAAGGTGGGCGGGGTGACCGACCTTGACGGCTTGGCCGGGCGGGCGCTGGCGGGGCTGAAACCGCAGGTCCAAGCCCATGGCTTCGCTACTGAGTGGAGTGACGACGGGCTGCGCGTGTCGGTTCGTCCTGCCGGGTCGTCCGCGAACGTCCACCCTCTTGGCCTGATCACGTGCGGGCGGCGGTCGGATGACGGTGGGCGGTGGTGGTGGTTTTTGGAGGGGGCTCCGCTGGCGGAGGTCGACCATCCGTATGAGGCGATCACGGGGCTCAAGGGCGCGTTCGCTGCTCGGCTCGACGTTGAAGGGGCGTGAGATGCAGGTCGAGATCGAGACCAGGGCGGACGGGGTGTCCGTTGTTCGTTCCGAGGCTCGTCGGGTGGTGGCGTGTTTCTACGACGATCCGGTGCGGGAGGGCTGGTTCGTCGCTCATCTGCCGGACGGGACGACCCGGAGGTTGTGGGCTCCGGACGGCGATCGGGATGAGGTCGCGCGTCGGCTGGTTCGCGATCGATGACTTCGGTGTCCCGCCGCGGCCGGTGGAGGGTGGCCGCGTAGGGGATTCGTATGGGCACGGAGGGTACTTAGCCTGGCCCTCTGTGGGTGGTTCCTGGGGGATGGGGGCGGCGCGTCATGCCTTGCTCGATCTGGTGGAGCGTCTGATGGTTGCCGAGTTCCCCTTGGCCGGGGGCGAGCTTGTTCGGCTGCTCAATGAGGTGTTGGGGACGCCTGTGGGGGGTGTTCGGATGCGGGTTGAGCGGGTGAGCGTGGGGCGGGCCGAGGTGGCGGTGCGGGTGATCGTGGCCGACGAGTCGGCTTCGTTGGGGGTCTGGGACGTTGATGTCCCGGTCGAGGCGGGGGTGGACGCTTCGGTGCTGGGGCGCAGGCTTCGGGAGTGGTGGGTGCTCAAGGGGGTCGAGCCTGGCATGGGGCGGTGGGGACGGCCTGTCTGAGCGTCAGTGGCGGAGCTTCGCGGAGGACGGTCGGGTAGGGGGACGGTGCGCGAGGCGGCGTGACGCGCATCACTGTCACAGGGGGGCTGTGGGCGGCGTCGTTCGTACGGCAGGGTCGGCATGAGCAGCTGGGGGACGATCATGAATGACGGAACGACGACCGGGAACGCGGCGACCGAGGCGTTCGTCGCGCATCGCAATCTGCTGTTCACGGTCGCCTACGAGATGCTCGGGTCGGCCGCGGACGCCGAGGACGTCCTCCAGGAGACCTGGTTGCGCTGGACGGGCGTCGACCACGACGAGGTGCGCGAGCCGCGTGCCTACCTCGTCCGGATCACGACGCGGCAGGCGCTGAGCAGGCTGCGGACGGTCGGCCGCCGCCGTGAGTCCTACGTGGGTCCGTGGCTGCCGGAACCGCTGCTGACCACGCCGGACGTCGCCGACGACGTGGAGCTCGCCGACAGCGTCTCGATGGCGATGCTGCTCGTGCTGGAGACGCTCGCGCCGACCGAGCGGGCCGTGTTCGTCCTGCGCGAGGTGTTCGACCTCGGCTACGACGAGATCGCGGAGGCGGTCGGGAAGGCCCCGGCGAACGTCCGGCAGATCGCGCACCGGGCGCGGGCGCACGTGGCGGCGCGGCGTCCGCGCGCGGAGGTGTCGGCGGACCAGCGGCGGGACGCCGTGGAGGCGTTCCGGCAGGCGACCACGACCGGCGATCTCCAGGGCCTGCTGGACGTCCTGGCTCCGGACGTCGTGATGCTGACCGACGGCGGCGGCATCGTCCACGCCGCGCTGGAGCCGTTCGTCGGCATCGACACGGTGGCCGGGCTGCTCAGCCGCCTGCTCATGCCGTTCGAACTGGAGTCCGCCGAGGTCAACGGGCATCCGGCGCTGGTGCTGTACCGGGAGGGGGAGGTGGACGCGGTGATCGGCGTCCACGTTCAGGATGGTCTCATCAAGGGACTTTATGTCGTCCGGAACCCGGAGAAGCTCTCGGGCATCCGACACGAGACCACCTTGAGCCGCTGAGCGAGGAGACCAGGGATGACCTACCCGGACGCGACGTATCTGGCCGAGAAGGGCGAGGTCAGCGCGGTGCTGCGCGCCTCGGACGCGCCGCCGGAGCTGAGGATCGGCGGGCGCACGAACGTGCACTACCTGGCGACCGGCGCCACCACCGACGGGCATTTCGGGCTGTACCGGTGGGAGATGGGCGCGCAGCAGACCGGCGGCTCACCGCATTTCCACCGGACGTTCTCCGAGTCGTTCTTCGTCCTGGACGGGAAGGTCGACCTGTTCGACGGCGACTCCTGGGCCACGCGCTCGCCGGGCGACTTCCTGTACGCGCCGCCGGGCGGGGTGCACGCGTTCCGGAACGCGGACGGACCGGCGACGATGCTCGTGCTGTTCGCGCCCGGCGCGCCCCGCGAGCCGTACTTCGAGGAGCTGGCGGAGATCGTCCGGACCGGCCGGGAGCTCAGCGCCGAGGAGTGGACCGAGCTTTACGGGCGCCACGACCAGTTCATGGTCTGACCTGCGAGAACGGCCGCCCGGGACGTGTGTCGCCGGGCGGCCGTCCCGTCACTCGGGCCGGACGTTGTGGTTGCCGGCGAACAGGTTGGACGGGTCGTACTGGGCCTTGAGCGCGGCGAGGCGCTTGCGGGTCGCGTCCGGGTACACCGCCGCGACGTCCTCATCGGTGGCGGTGGCCAGGAAGTTCGCGTAGGCGCCGCTGGTGTGCGGGGAGACGCGCGTCCAGAACGCGTCCAGGCCGGGACGGGCCGCCTCGACGACCGGCGTCGGGCCGCCGATCGTCGCCACGAACATCAGCTCCGCCGAGCGGTGCGCGTAGGCGGTCGCGTCGGCCGGGACCCTGGACACGGCCGCGCCGACGGCGCGGACGGAGAGGATCGGCGATCCGGCCGCCGATCCGACCTCGCCGAGAATGCTCAGGACATCGGGAACCGACGCGCTCTCGACGAAGCCGGACTTGGACTCGAAAGCGAATCCGGGCGGCGGGACGAGGCCCTCTTCGAGCGTTTCCGCATAGGGCATCGCCTTCACGTCGTCGGACGCCACGGTGCCCAGCCGCCGAATCGGGTCGATGGCCTCGGCGGCCTTTTCCGGGTCGTCCCCGTCAAAGGCGACGAGGATCTCGACCGGCGCGTTCGGTCCGCCCAGGAAAGGGTTGGCGAAGTTCACCGTGGACGAGAGTTCCTCCGGCGCGGTGCGCAGGTGGTCGGCCCATCCGGGAAGGACGGTGGCGAGCTCCGCGGCCGGGAAGGTGATCTTCCCGAAGAAGACGTCGGTGGTCGGGTGCGCGGCGAAGTCGAAGGACGTCACGACGCCGAGGTTGCCGCCGCCGCCGCGCAGTGCCCAGAACAGGTCCGGGTGCTCGTCGGCGCTCGCGCGCAGGACGTCCCCGGCGGCGGTGACGACCTCGGCCGCGACCAGGTTGTCCATGGCCAGGCCGTGTTTGCGGACCTTCCAGCCGATGCCGCCGCTGAGCGTGAGCCCGCCGACGCCGACGCTCGTGGTGTCGCCGGACGTGAGCGCGAGGCCGTGCGGCGTGAGCGCGGACGCGACCTCGCCCCAGGTCGTCCCGCCGCCGATCCGGACGATGTGCCGGTCCTCGTCGACGAGCTCGACGCCCTTGAGCCGGGCCAGGTCGAGCACGACGCCGCCGTCGTTGGTGCCGAATCCGGCGAAGGCGTGGCCGCCGCCGCGCACGGACAGCGACAGTTCGGCCTCCACCGCGAACCTGATTCCCGCGCGGACATCGTCCACGTTCTCGGGACGCAGCACGAAGGCGGGGCTTCCCGCCGCGAGAACCGTGCGGGCGGCCGAGGCGTATTCCTCGCCGCCCGGTTCGATGATGTCGCCGCCGAAATCACGACGGAGGTTTTCGAGAGCCGAAGTCATGGGGTCCTCCCCGATCTGGTCTGCCGCCCGGTCGTACACATGACTCCGGCCATCCGGAATCCGTGACACGGCCACGCGTGACCTGTGCCACAGATCCTTTTCATGCGACGGCGGATTGGGTCTCCGGCTCGGGCGCCGTGCCCGCTGCCTTCGAAGCGCGCTGGCGCGTCGCGAACGTGAGCAGCGCGATCGCGGCGAAGAGGGCCGCCGCGACGAGGCCGGTGACGTGCAGGCTCGTGGTGAACGCCTCGCGCGCGGTGCGCATCAGCTCCGCGCCCTGGGCGGCGGGCAGGTCGTGGCTCGTGGCGACCGCGCCCGCGAGGGAGTCGGACGCTCCGCCGGTCTCGTGGTGGTAGACGACCGCGGCCAGGACGCCGAGCAGCGCGAACCCGAGCGACCCGCCGAAGTAGTTGGCGGTCTCCGACATCGACGCGGCCGACCCCGCGCGCTCCGGCGGGACGGACCCGATGACCAGCCCGGTGCCGAGGGCGAACAGCGGCCCGGTGCCGAGGGCGAGGACGGTGATCCCGGTCATGACCAGCGGCAGCGAGCCCGAGCCGTGCACGAGGACCAGCAGCAGGGCGCCCACCGCGGACAGGGCCAGCCCGCCCGCGATCGCCGTCGCGGGCCTCATCCGCTTGGCGTACACCGGGGCGGTCATCGTGCCGACGGCGACGCCCAGCCCCATCGGCGCGAACAGCATCGCGGACGTCGCCGGGGAGTGGCCGAGCACGTTCTGGAGGAACTGGGTGACGAGCAGGCCCGTCCCGGCCATGGAGGTCCCGGCGAGGCAGAGGCCGACGAGGACGGCGCTGAACCGGCGGTTCCGGAGCAGCCGCAGGTCCAGCAGCGGCGTCTCCATCCGCAGCTGGCGCCGGACGAACACCGCGCCGACCGCCGCGCCGACCAGGAGCGCCGCGCCCGGGACGAGCGGCTCGTCCTGGATCGCGAGCTGCTTGAAGCCGTAGACCATGAGCAGCACCGCGACCAGCGACAGGACGACGCTGACGGGGTCGAGCCGTCCGGCCCGGTCGCTGCGGAACTCGGGCAGCAGGAACGGGCCCGCGAGGAGCACGACGGCCATCGCGGGCACGGCGATCAGGAACACCGACTTCCACGAGAAGTGCTGGAGCAGGAACCCGGCCAGCACCGGGCCGGCCGCGCCGCCCGCGAACTGGCTGGTCGCCCAGATCGCGATGGCCTTCCCGCGCTGCCGCTCGTCCCGGAACATGCTGGTGATCAGCGCGAGCGTGGACGGCGTGAGCGTCGCGCCCGCCACGCCCAGCAGCAGCCGGACGACGATCAGCATCAGCGGGTTCACGGAGAACACGGCCACGACCGACAGGACCGCGAAGCCCGCGGCCCCGGCCAGCAGCAGCCTGCGGCGGCCGATCCGGTCGCCGAGCGTGCCCGCCGTGATGACCAGCCCGGCGACCATCAGCCCGTACCCGTCGCTGATCCACAGCTGCTCGACGTTGCTCGCGCCGAGGTCGGCGCTGAGGCGCGGCAGGGCCAGGAGCAGCGCCGTCATGTCCATCGCGACGATCAGGGTCGGCAGTGCCAGGACGATCAGTCCCAGCCAGGCCCGCCGGTCGGCCTTCGTCTCGGTTTCGTTCGTCATGCCGGGTGGTCGGAGCCGATGCGTGCTCCTTGACATCGCCGGCACGGTCCCACCGAAAATGTTTTCGAATCCGGGAAGTTCTCTCCCGGGGGATGTCAAGACGGCGGCGGCGGCTCCGACCAACTGGTCGAAGGGACCCGCCAGGGCCCCGGTGACCTGAGCACATGAGGAGCACGACATGCAGTTCCTGATCAGCATGCACATGAACCCGGCCGTCCTGGACGCGCTGACCGACGAGGAGAAGCAGGCGATCGGCGCGGGCCACGGGAAGTTCATGGCCGACTGCAAGGCGTCCGGCGAGTTCGTCCTCACGCAGGCGCTGACCGACCCGTCCCAGGCGGCGGTGGTGTCGGTGCGCGGCGGCCGGCCGGTCGTGACCGACGGCCCGTTCCTCGAGGCCAAGGAGTTCCTGGGCGGCTACTACCTGGTCGACGTCGAGAACCGGGAGCGCGCGATCGAGCTCGCCGCCCAGCTGCCGGACGCCGCGATCGAGGGCCTGGGGGTCGAGGTGCGGCAGGTGATGTTCTCCGACGGACAATTGGAGGCATGAGCGACTCCACCGGCCCCCGGACCGGGTTCGAGGACCTGCTGCGCGAGCTCGCGCCGCAGGTCCTCGGCACGCTCGTGCGCAGGCACGGGCAGTTCGAGGGCTGCGAGGACGCCGTGCAGGAGGCCGTCCTCGCGGCGTCCGTGCAGTGGCCCGCCGAGGGCGTGCCGGACAACCCGCGCGGCTGGCTGGTGGCGGTGGCGTCCCGGCGGCTCATCGACCAGATGCGCAGCGAGCACGCGCGCCGCGAGCGTGAGTCGGCCCTCGCGCTCGAGCAGGCCGCCGAGCCCGCCGAGCGGGACGTCCCGGACGCCGACGACACGCTCGTCCTGCTGTTCCTGTGCTGCCATCCGGCGCTGACGGCGGCGTCCCAGACGGCGCTGACGCTGCGCGCGGTCGGCGGGCTGACCACGGCCGAGATCGCCCGCGCGTTCCTGGTGCCGGAGGCGACGATGGCGGCCCGGATCAGCCGGGCCAAGCAGCGGATCAAGGCCGCGGGCAGCGCGTTCACGCTGCCGGAGGGCGCCGAGCGCGAGGAGCGGCTCCGGGTCGTCCTGCACGTCCTGTACCTGATCTTCAACGAGGGGTACACGGCGTCGTCCGGGGGCGAGCTGTCCCGCGCGGGCCTCGCGCGGGAGGCGATCCGGCTCGTCCGGATGGTGCACGCGCAGCTCCCCGAGGACGGCGAGGTCCGCGGCCTGCTCGCGCTGATGCTGCTCACCCACGCCCGCCGGGACGCCCGGACGACGCCGTCCGGCGATCTGGTCCCGCTCGACGAGCAGGACCGCTCGGCCTGGGACCGCGACCTCATCGACGAGGGGACGGCGCTGGTCAAGGCGTCCCTGGCCGACCCGACGCTCGGGCCGTACCGGTTGCAGGCGGCGATCGCCGCGACGCACGCGAGCGCCGCGACGGCCGGGGAGACCAACTGGCAGCAGGTGTACGCGCTCTACCTCGTCCTCGACCGGATCGCGCCGAACCCGATGGTCACGCTCAACCGGGCGATCGCGCTGGCCGAGGTCGAGGGGCCGGAGGCCGGGCTCGCGCTGCTCACCGTCCTGGACGAGGACGAGCGGATGGCCGGGCACCACCGGCTGCTGTCCGTCCGCGCGCACCTGCTGGAGAAGACCGGCGACACGTCCGGCGCTTACGAGCACTACCGGCGCGCCGCGAAGGCCACCGCGAGCCTCGCCGAGCGGCGGTACCTGGAGTCCCGGGCGAGCCGGCTGAAGGGCTGATCCCCGGCCCGATGTCACACGAGTCGCGGCTGTGGTGTCTCAAGGGACGTCGAGACAGGACCACACGTCGGGTTGGTGAGATCATGCGGGTTTTCGTCGCAGGTGGGAGCGGTGTTCTCGGGCAGGTGCTGGTGCCGGTGCTCGTGGCGCGCGGGCACGAGGTGACCGCGACGACGACCGGGTCCCGCAAGCTGGACCTGCTGCGCGGGCTCGGCGCCGAGGCCGTCGTCATGGACGGCCTGGACGCGTCGTCGGTGCACGACGCGGTCGCCGCCGCGAGGCCGGACGTGATCGTCCACCAGATGACGGCGCTCGGTGTCGCGCACGCGGGGACGAACATGAGGTCCGAGCGGTACTTCCGGGACACCAAGCGGCTGCGCACCGAGGGGACCGACCACCTGCTGGCCGCCGCCGAGGCCGCCAGGGTCCCGCACGTCGTCGCGCAGAGCAACGCGGGCGGGAACGGGCCGCGCGAGGGCGGCTGGAAGACCCCCGAGAAGGACGCGCTGGACCTGGGCTCCACGACGGCCCCGCTGATCGCGATGGAGTCGCTGCGGCACACCGAGAAGGCCGTGCTCGCCGCGGGCGGCGCGGTCCTGCGCTACGGCTGGTTCTACGGGCCCGGCGCGTCCGACGACCAGGCCGAGATGGTCCGGAAGCGGAAGTTCCCGATGATCGGCGGCGGGACGGGCGTCTGGTCGTGGATCCACCTGGAGGACGCGGCGAACGCGACGGTCCTGGCCGTCGAGAAGAAGGCGCGCGGCGTGTACAACATCGTCGACGACGAGCCCGCGAAGGTCGGCGAATGGCTGCCCTACCTGGCCGAATGCGCGGGGGCGAAGCGTCCGGTGAACCTTCCGGCGTGGCTGGGCAGGCTCCTGGCCGGGCAGGTCGCGGTGTCGATGATGACCAGCTGCCTCGGTTCGAACAACGCCAAGGCGAAGGCCGAGCTCGGCTGGGAGCTCGCCCACCCGTCGTGGCGCCAGGGCTTCAAGGACGTCGTCGCGTGACCCGGGACGAGGAGTTCCAGGAGCTCAGGCCGCTGCTGTTCTCGATCGCCTACCGGATCCTCGGGAGCGTGGCCGAGGCCGAGGACGCCGTCCAGGAGACGTGGCTGCGGTACGAGGCGTCCGCGACGGTGCCGGACTCGCCGAAGGCGTTCCTGTCGTCGGTGGTCACGCACGTCTCGATCAACGTGCTGCGGTCGGCGCGCGTCCGGCGCGAGGAGTACGTGGGGCCGTGGCTGCCCGAGCCGCTGCTGACCGACCCGTACGACGACCCGCAGCGGTCGGCGGAGCTGGCCGACTCGGTGTCGATGGCGGCGTTGCTGCTGCTGGAGCGGCTGAGCCCGCTCGAACGCGCCGTGTTCGTGCTGCGCGAGGTGTTCGGGTTCGGGTTCCCCGAGGTCGCGTCCGCCGTCGAGCGGTCGGAGGCGGCGTGCCGCCAGCTCGCCGTCCGGGCGCGGCGGCACATGAACGAGGGCCGTCCGCGGTTCGAGGCCGACCGCCGCGAGCGGCGCGAACTCGCCGGTCGGTTCCTCGACGCGTTCCGCGAGGGCGACGTCGGCGCGCTCGCGGAGATGCTCGCGGCGGACGTCCAGATGGTGAGCGACAGCGGCGGCAAGGCGCCGCAGTGGGGCAAGGGCGTCGCGGGCGCGGCGAACGTGCTGCGGCTGCTCACCGCGATGTCCGGGCCGCTCGCCGCGGTCGGCGTCACCGTGGAGCCGCACGGGATGAACGGCCAGCCGGGCGCGATCTTCCGCGACCCGGACGGCCGGATCCTCAACACCTGGACGATCGACGTCCTCGACGGCCGGGTCCAGGCCGTCCGGACGGTCATCAACCCGGACAAGCTCGCGCACCTCGGCCCCGTCGCCGACGCCTGGGCCGTCAGCCGCGCCGCGAACGCCCACCGCCACGGGACCCCGGGCCGCGCGGAGTGAGCAGGGGAGCGCGGGATCCCGGGCTGGGATCCCGCGCTCTCGTTCGCGCAGGTCAGACGCCCGCCGGTTCCTCCACCCGGGGCGGGACCGGGGTGGGGTTGCGGCGGAAGGGCATCCACCAGTTGGCCTTGCCGAAGAGCTCCATCACGGCCGGGACGAGCACCAGCCGGACGATCGTGGCGTCCACGAGGACGGCGATCGCCATGCCGAGCCCGATCTGCTTGACCTGGATGTCCGGGCCGAACACGGAGGTCATGAAGACGGAGATCATGATCGCCGCGGCGGCCGTGATGACCTTGGCGGTGCTCGCCAGGCCGGTCGCCACGGACGCCCGGGTGTCACCGGTCCGGACGTAGTCCTCGCGGATCCGGGAGACCAGGAAGACCTCGTAGTCCATCGACAGCCCGAACAGGATCGGGAACATCATCATCGGGACCCAGCTGGTGACGGGCATCGTGGTCGGGAACCCGAGGGCCTTGCCGAGCCAGCCCCACTGGACGATCGCGGTCAGCACCCCGAACGCGGCGCCGATCGACAGCAGGTTCATCACCGCCGCCTGGATCGCGATCGTCACCGACCGGACCAGCGCGACCAGCAGGACCAGGGACAGGCCGAGCACGACCGCGATCATCAGCGGAAGCCGCGCGCCCACCGCGTCGGAGAAGTCGATCACCACGGCGTTCGGCCCGCCGACCTGGACGTCCTTCCCGCCGGCGACCTTGGGGAGGACGTCGTCGCGCAGCCGGTGCACCACGTCCGGGGTGGCCTTGTTCTGGAAGTCGGTCTTGGGGAACGCCATGAACAGGGCGGCCTGGCCGTCCTTGCTGATCTGGGGCGGGGTGGCGTAGGCGATGCCCTCGGTCCTGCCGACGGCGTCGATGACGGGACGCAGGTCGGCGTCCCGGGACGCGATCGGGGTGGCGAACACGAACGGCGCGTTGTACCCGGGCCCGAACCCTTCGGACAGGATCTGGTAGGCCACGTAGCTGCCGCGGTCGTGCGGCTGGACGCTCGCGTCGGCCATGCTCAGCCGCATCGACAGCGCGGGCGCGGCGAGCACCAGCAGGCCCGTCCCGGCCAGGACGGCCGCGATCACCGGACGGCGCTGCATCGCGCCCGCCCAGCGCTCGGCGGGCGTCCGCCGGGTCGCACCGGCTCCCCCGCCCTCGCCTCGGGGTCCGCGCCGCGGCAGCCGCAGCGAGTTGATCCTGTATCCGGTGAAGCCGAGGAACGCCGGCAGCAGCGTCACCGCGGCGACCATCGTGACCAGCACGGTCACGGACGCGGCGACGCCCACGCCGGTCATCAGCTTCTGCCCCATGGCGAACAGGCCGAGCAGCGCGATCACGACGGTCGTCCCGGCGAACAGCACCGCGTGCCCGGCGGTGGTGATCGCCTTGACCGTCGCGGCCTCCGGGTCGTCGCCGTCCCGCAGGGCGTCCTTGTAGCGGGTCACGATGAACAGCGCGTAGTCGATGCCGACGCCGAGCCCGATCAGGGCGCAGACGATCACGGTGAAGTCCGGCGCCGGGAAGATGTAGCCGACGAGCTTCATCAGCGCGATCCCGCCGACGATCGCCATCAGCGCGGTGACGATCGGCAGGCCCATCGCGACGAGCGACCCGAACGCGATGAAGAGGATCACCGCCGCCGCCACGACCCCGACGGCCTCGCCCGGCCCCTGCTTGGGCGCCTCGGCCTTCTGCGCCTGCTCGCCCGCGAGGCCGAGGGTCACCGCGCCGCCCGACGCGTCCCGGACCGCCCTGACCAGGGTGAGCACCTCGGACGTCTTCACGTTCTGGCTGGTCAGCGGAATGGTCGTGCGGGCGATCCGGCGGTCCCTGGTGACCAGTGACGGGTCCTTGTAGGGCGAGGTCACCGGGCCCGTGACGGGCGAGGCGTCGAGGGTGGAGACGACCTTCTCGATCCGCTGCCGGGCGGCCGGGTCGTCGATCCCCCGGTCCGCCCTGATGGCGAGGGTCAGCGTGTCACCCTGCTGTTCGGGGAAATGCCGCTCGATCAGTGCCTGCGCTTTGGCGGACCCGGAGGAGCCGCCGGAGAAATCGTTGTCGGAGGCGGCTCCGAAGCCGAACCCGCCGACCGCCACCGCGAGAACGCCGACGATCCAGGCGAGCAGGACCAGGCGTCTGCGCCGGTAGCAGAAGCGGGCGAGGCCCGCGAGGACGCCGTCCTCGCGAGGGGTCTCGGTCATCATCAATCTCCTTGTGCCGTGCTGGCGGCCTGACGAAATTGATGATTCCTCTGGGAAATGCGCGATTCATCCGTCCTGCGCAGGTCATTCCCGCTACGCCCCGTGCCGCATTTCCCCGCGCTTTCTGCCGCGGACGCCGTGGGGCTACTGCGTTCGCGGTAGGCGATGTTCGTCCGCGCGCAGGAGGCTTATATGTCCGCATCTGGCTAGGTTGCGGCTATGAGCACCGCATTGTCCCTACTGGGGGCCCGCGGCCGGGACTGGCTGATCGCGGTCCTCCTGGCGGGGGCCCTCCTGATCACGGCCGCGAGCGAGGGGCATGCGGCCGTGGGCCTGAACCTGGTCGGCTATGTCCTGATCGTGGTGAGCGGCCTCGCGATGGCGTTCGTCCGCCGGGCCCCGATCCCGGTGCTCGGCGCCGCCTGGACCTGCGTCGCCGGATACCAGGCGGTCGGGTTCGAGGTGCCCGCCGTCGCGTACCTGTTCGCGACGTACGCCGCGGTGCGCGCGGGGCACCGGCTGGTCACGATCGCGGCGAGCGTGATGCTGCTGGTCACGCTGCCGCTCGCGGCCCTGGCCTCGCCGTGCGACTGGTCCGTGGGCGAGTCGTTCGTGCGGGCCCGCGGCGTCCTGGAGATCGCGTGGCTGATCGCCGCCGGGGCCGCCGGGGAGGCGCTGCGGCAGGCCGAGCGGCGCGCGGACGAGGCGGAGCGCACCCGCGAGGAGGCCGCGCGGCTGCGCGCGAGCGAGGAGCGCCTGCACATCGCGCGCGAGCTGCACGACTCGCTCACCCACCAGATCTCGATCATCAAGGTGCAGTCCGGGGTCGCCGTCCACCTCGCGCGCAAGCGCGGCGAGCGGGTGCCGGAGGCGCTGCTGGCGATCCAGGAGGCCGGGCGCGAGGCGACCCGCGAGCTGCGCGCGACCCTGGAGACCCTGCGGGACGACTCGGCCACCCCGGCGTACGGCCTCGACCACGTCCCCGACCTGGTCGAACGCGCCTGCGGGACGGGCCTGGCGACGAGCCTGACGATCGAGGGCCAGCCGCAGGACGTGCCGGCCGCCGTCGACCGGACGGCCTACCGGATCGTCCAGGAGTCGCTGACGAACACCGCGCGGCACGCGGGCGCGACGACGGCGACGATCCTCATCGACTACCGGCCGGGGACGCTCGCGATCCGGGTCGACGACGACGGCGGGGCCACGCCCGGCCACGCGCCCGTCCCGGGCGTCGGGCTGCTCGGCATGCGCGAACGCGTCACCGCGCTCGGCGGCCGCCTGCGCGCCGAGCCGCGCAGCGAGGGCGGATTCAGCGTGCAGGCCGAACTGCCCGTAGTGTCCCCCTCGTGATCCGTGTCCTGCTGGTGGACGACCAGCCGCTGCTGCGCGGCGGGTTCCGCGCGCTGCTCGACGCCGAGGACGACATCGAGGTGGTGGCCGAGGCCGCCAACGGCGCGGAGGGTCTCGCCCTCGCCCGCGAGTGGCTGCCGGACGTCGCGCTCGTCGACGTCCAGATGCCCGTCATGGACGGCATCGAGACGACCCGCCGCATCGCCTCGGACCCCGCGCTGGCCGGGGTGCACGTCGTCATCCTGACCAATTACGGCTTCGACGAGTACGTCTTCAACGCGCTGCGCGCCGGGGCCGCCGGGTTCCTCGTGAAGGACATCGAGCCGGAGGACCTGCTGCACTCGGTGCGGGTGGCGGCGCGCGGCGACGCGCTGCTCGCGCCGTCCATCACGCGGCGGCTGATCAGCCAGTACGTCACGCAGCCGGTCCGCGCGGGCGTCGGGACGGGCCTCGACGAGCTGACCAACCGGGAGCGCGAGGCCGTCGCCCTCGCCGCGCAGGGCCTCGCCAACGACCAGATCGCGGTCCGGATGGAGATCAGCCCGGTGACCGCGAAGACCCACATCAACCGCGCGATGATGAAACTGGGCGCGCGGGACCGGGCGCAGCTCGTCGTCCTCGCCTACGAGTCCGGCCTGGTCACCCCGCGGACCTCCTGAGGCCCCGGCCGGGACAGCGTCACGAGCAGCCTCAGGGCCGCCTCCGAGGGCGAGCCCTCCTCGACCGTGTGCGCGACGAGCGCCTGGTCGGGGTCGTCCGGGAGACGCAGGGTCTCGTAGGAGAGGTCGACGCGTCCGACGACCGGGTGCAGGTAGACGTACCGGCCGTGCGTCTTGTCCCGGACCTGGTGCCGCGCCCAGGCCGCCCGGAACTCGGGGCTGGCCTCGGTGAGCTCGTCGAGGAGCGCGGCCGTGCGCGGGTCGTCCGGGTGCCGGGACGAGTCGAGCCGCAGGTAGGCGACGACGTCGGCGACCTTGCCGGGCCAGTCCTCGTAGAGCGCGCGCATCCCCTCGTCCAGGCAGACGAGCCGGGCGAGGTTGCGCTGCCCCGGCGGCAGCGCGCCGAAGTCGGTGATCAGGGCCGCGGCGAGGTGGTTCCAGGCGAGCACGTCGGTGTCGCGGCCGACGACGTAGGCGGGCACGTCGGACGCCACGTCCAGCAACCGCCGCAGACCCGGCCGGACGGTCTGCGGGGCGTGCGGCGCGTCCGTCCCGGGCCAGGGGCGCGCCAGCCGGAACAGGTGCTCGCGCTCGGCGTCGTCCAGCCGCAGCGCGCGGGCGACGGCGTCCAGGACCTCCTCGGAGAAGTGCAGCGTGCGGCCCTGTTCGAGGCGGACGTAGTGGTCGACGCTGACCCCGGCCAGCCGGGCCAGCTCCTCGCGGCGCAGCCCGGGGACGCGCCTGCGCCCGCCGTAGTCGGGGAGCCCCAGCTCCTCGGGCCGCAGCCGGGCCCGGCGGGACCTGAGGAACTCGCCCAGTTCGGCGCGTCTGTCCAATGCCATGGACCCAGTATCACGCGTGAAGATCACCGGAGCCTGGTCACGCCGTGCCCAGGCGCCGCCTGGCACTGGGTAAGCCGCTTCCACCGGACGACAGTGAGGGACATCGGAACAACGACCGAGTAGGGAAGCAGGACGACGATGACCGACACCGTTCGTTTCGGGACCACCGACATGGACATCACCCGCCTCGGCTTCGGCTCGTGGGCGGTCTCCGGATCCGGCTGGACGTTCGGCTGGGGCGACACCGACGACGCCGAGTCGATCGCGGCGATCCGGCACGCCTTCGCGTCCGGCGTGAACTGGGTCGACACCGCCGCGGTCTACGGCCTCGGCCACTCCGAGGAGCTGGTCGGCAAGGCGATCGCCGGACTGCCCGAGGCCGACCGGCCCTACGTGTTCACCAAGGCCGGCCTGGTCTGGGACCCGGAGAACCCGTCCGCCGCGCCGCGCCGGATCATGAAGCCCGCCAGCGTCCGCCGCGAGATCGAGGACTCGCTGCGCCGCCTCGGCGTCGAGCGGATCGACCTCTACCAGGTGCACTACCCGGACACCGGAGAGTCGCTGGAGTACGCGGGCGGCGGCTTCGGCGCGGTGTCGCCGAACGCCACGCCGCTGGAGGAGTACTGGCAGGTCATGGCCGACCTGAAGGCCGAGGGGAAGGTCCGCGCGATCGGCCTGTCGAACCACTCGGCCGAGCAGTTGGACGCGGCCGAGGCGATCGCGCACGTCGACGCGATCCAGCCGCCGTTCTCGGCGATCAACCGCTCGGCCGCCGCCGAGATCGGCTGGGCGAAGGAGCACGGCACCGCCGTGATCGGCTACTCGCCGCTCCAGTCCGGGCTGCTCACCGGCACGTTCTCCGCCGAGCGCGTCGCGGGCCTGCCCGAGGGCGACTGGCGGACCGGGCACGCCGACTTCACCACCGGCCTCGCCGCGAACCTCCGGGTCGCGGAGGCGCTGCGTCCGATCGCCGCGCGGCACGGCGTGAGCGTCGCGGAGGTCGCGATCGCGTGGGTGCTCGCCTGGCCGGGTCTCACCGGCGCGATCGTCGGGGCCCGTTTCGCCCGGCAGGTGGACGGCTGGATCGGCGCGTCCGAGGTGGAGCTGACCCAGGCGGACCTGGACGAGGTCTCGGCCGCCATCGACGCGTCCGGCGCGGGCACCGGCCCGTCCCGCCCTTGAGCACGAGCCGTTGAGAAACTGACAATGAAGGAGCAGGACATGAGTCTCTTCGTGGTCGCGGAGCTTCGTTCGGTGCTGGGACAGGAGGATCGGCTCCGCACGGCGCTGGAGGCGCTGATCGAGCCGTCGCTGGACGAGCCGGGCTGCCTCGCCTACCGGCCGTACGCCGACCCCAACGACGCGTCCCGGATGGTCGTCGTCGAGGAGTGGACCGGCCCGGACGCCCTGGCCGAGCACTTCGCGACGCCGCACTTCGAGCACGCGGTGAAGGTGTTCGACGGGATCCTGGCCGAGCCCATGACCGTCCGCCGCCTGACGGCCGTCACGGATTGAGGGCGGTCACGGATTGAGGGCGGTCACGGGTTGAAGGCCGTCACGGGTTGAAGGCGGTCACGGGTCGATGAGGCCGTCGCCCAGGGACGTGCGCCGGTACAGCACCTGGCGTCCGTCCCGGGCCCGGCTCACCAGGCCGGTCGCGTGGAGGATCCGGAGCTGCTGGGAGACGGCGCTCGGCGTGACGCGCAGCCGGCGGGCGATCTCGACCGTCGGCAGCGGCTCGGCGAGCAGCACGAGCAGGCGGACCTTGGACGCGCCGAGGAGCGCGTCCAAGGCGCTCCGGGCGGGCGGCGGGGCGGGCTCCCAGAGGGTCCCGACGCCCCGGCAGGGGTAGGCGAGGCTCGGCGCCTCGTCCGGGCTCAGCGGCGGCGACGGCTTGTGGACGAAGACCGACGGCATCAGCAGCAGGCCGCGTCCGGCGGCGGTGACATGGTGATGGCTGATCATCCTGCCGATGTGCAGCACGCCGTCCCGCCAGCGCAGGTCCGGGTGCATGTCGGCGAACAGCAGCCGCGCGCCGCCGAGGGCCAGGCGGCGCGCGCGGTAGGTCATGTCCGCTTCCAGGACGAGCCGCATCTGCCGCCAGTGCGGCTCGACGGCCAGCTCCCAGAACCGCCGCAGCGCGTCGCAGATCGTGTCGCGCAGGTCGTCCGGGGGCGTGCCGAGCAGAACGCCGGGCAGGGGGTCCGGCGCGTGCGCGGCCTCGAGGTCGCGGAGCACGAGGGCGCCGGGTGCCCGCCGGACGAGGTCCAGTTCCGTGTCGAAGGCGGGGGCGAACTCGCCCGGACGCGGCGTCAGGACGTCGGGCAGCGTCCGCCGGTCACTGACCAGGGCGCGGAGAAGTCGCAGGTCGGACGGGTCCAGGGCGGCGAGGGCGGCGCGCCGCCACGGCAGGTGCAGCGCGGACAGGCCCGGGTCGCGGAGCACGCGCAGGGCGACGACGGTCTCGTGCAGCGGCGAGACGGCGAACCGGGTGTCGGCGAGGTCCTCGACGTCGAGCTCGAAACTGATCATTAAGCCCCACGCTACATCGATGGCCCCGCGCGGCCGTGTCGCGTGGACTCGGCGCATGACGCTGACTCAACCTCGTCCCCGGGCGGACGCGTCGCGCGGCGTGCTCCTGCTCCTCGCGCTGACCTGCGGCGTGGCGGTCGGGAACGTGTACTTCCCGCAGGCGATCAGCCCGTCCGTCGCCGCCGGGCTGGACGTCTCGGCGGACACCGCCGCGCTCGTGGTCACGGCGGCGCAGTTCGGGTACGCGGCCGGGATCTTCCTGCTCGTGCCGCTCGGCGACCGCGTCCCGCACCGGCGGCTGGCCGTGACGCTCCTCGCGCTGACCGGGCTCGGGCTGCTCGCCGCCGGGGCCGCGCCCGGGGTGACGCCGCTGGTCGCGGCGTCCGCGTTCGTCGGGGCGGTCACGGTCGTCGCGCCGGGCCGCGGGCCCCAGGCGGCGGGCC
>NZ_RFFG01000115.1:0-780 GCF_003696215.1 Actinomadura harenae
CACTAACCAGGGTTATTGGGTGTTGGCGGTTGGGTGAGTGGACGGCCCGGTGCTGTGGGCGTATGCCGGTGGCATGGCCAGATACCCCCAGGGCGGCGGGATGACCGACGCAGGCCGAGAGCGTCGGGAGCGGGTGCGGATGCGGGCCGCGGAGTGGTTCGCCGAGGGCCGTGCGAACGCGTGGGTCGCGGGCGAGTTGCGGGTCGGTGTGCGGCAGGTCGAGAAGTGGCGTCAGGCCTGGCGCCAGGGCGGGGTCGAAGCCTTGAGGTCCAAGGGCCCGCACCGGCGGGCGCGCCTGGACCAGGCGGCGTTCGCCAGGTTGGAGGCCGAGCTGAACCGCGGTCCCGCCGCGCACGGCTACGCCGACGACCAACGCTGGACCCTCGGCCGGATCGCCGCGCTCATCCGCGATGTGTTCGGGATCGACTACACCCTGCCTGGCGTGTCGTTGCTTCTTCGGCGTAACGGCTGGTCGGTGCAGGTCCCCGGCCGCCGGGCCGTCCAACGCGACGACCAGGCGATCGAGGCGTGGAAGCGGGAGGTGTGGCCGCAGGTGGAAGCACCGCGGGCGACCTGGGCGCCTGGATCTGTTTCGAGGACGAGACGGGTCAAGGGCTCAGGCCGCCGCGAGGACGCTCCTGGAGCCGGCGCGGACACCGACCCGAGGTGACCGTGAACGGCGGTGACCACGGCGGACGGATATCAGCCGCAGGCCTGACGTGTCACCGGCCCGGGGACAGGTCCCGGCTGATCTACCGGCTGCACCACTACCGCCGCCGC
>NZ_RFFG01000115.1:790-1731 GCF_003696215.1 Actinomadura harenae
GGCGTTGAGGTCGAAGGGCCCGCACCGGCGGGCGCGCCTGGACCAGGCGGCGTTCGCCAGGTTGGAGGCCGAGCTGAACCGCGGTCCCGCCGCGCACGGCTACGCCGACGACCAACGCTGGACCCTCGGCCGGATCGCCGCGCTCATCCGCGATGTGTTCGGGATCGACTACACCCTTCCCGGTGTGTCGTTGCTTCTTCGGCGTAACGGCTGGTCGGTGCAGGTCCCCGGGCGCCGCGCCGTCCAACGCGACGACACGGCCATCGAGGTATGGAAGCGGGAGGTGTGGCCGCAGGTGGAACCGCCGCGGGCGACCTGGGCGCCTGGATCTGTTTCGAGGACGAGACGGGTCAAGGGCTCAGGCCGCCGCGAGGACGCTCCTGGAGCCGGCGCGGACATCGCCCCGAGGTGACCGTGAACGGCGGTGACCACGGCGGACGGATATCAGCCGCAGGCCTGACGTGTCACCGGCCCGGGGACAGGTCCCGGCTGATCTACCGGCTGCACCACTACCGCCGCCGCAAGGGCGAACGCGTCGCGTTCACCCTTGACGAGTACAAGAGCCTGCTGCAGGCCGCCCACCAGCAACTACCCGGCGGGAAGATCGTGCTGGTCTGGGACAACCTGGGCATCCACCACTCCAAGGCGATGCGCGCGTTCATCGACACCCACACCGGCTGGCTCACGGTGTTCCACCTGCCGGCCTACGCCCCCGACCTCAACCCCGTCGAGAGCGTGTGGTCCCTGCTGAAACGCTCCATGGTCAACTTCCTGACCACCGACCTCGACCACCTCACCCACATGATCAAGCACCGTCTCAAGGTGAGGTGCCTCGGATCTTCCGGACACGTCCATAGCTAGGATTGTGGACGAACCGGAAGGAAGGTCATTGGCAAGGCGTAAACGGCGGTACTTCTCGCAGGAGTTCAAGGACGAGGCTG
>NZ_RFFG01000115.1:1741-23031 GCF_003696215.1 Actinomadura harenae
TACCTGCCGGCCTAAGCCCCCGACCTCAACCCCGTGGAGAGCGTGTGGTCCCTGCTGAAACGCTCCATGGTCAACTTCCTGACCACCGACCTCGACCACCTCGCCCACATGATCAAGCATCGTCTCAAGGTGATCCAGCATCACCCCGACGTCATCGACGGCTGCCTCACCATCACGGGCCTCACCCTCACCACCACACCCGCCAACACCAATTAACCCTGGTTATCTGTGGTCACCACACCTTTGTGCACCCTGAGGACTTAAGCTTGCCTTTATAGTACGAGTAGACGCACGCCCATGCCTTGTACCGATTCCCGTCCCACACGCCGCCACTCCATCCACCGCCACTCGCAGTCCAGCTTTTGTTGCCTGATGTGTTCTTCACGTATCCCACGCATGTCCAGGGAGAGCCGGCGAGCGCTCCAACGTAAGCGTATGCCCAGTATGTGCCCTTTTTGGGATGACTGACCCAGAGCTCCGCGTCGCAGCCGGGAATGATCTTTGTTGCTTTCTCGCTACGATGGGTGCTAGCGAGTGCGGGAGTGGTAGCAGTTGCCACGGTCGTAAGCGCTATCGTTGCAGTCGCTATCGTGGCGGCGATCCTGGAGGATGTACTCACAATTTTCCTTTCTGTATCTCATCGACATATCCGGCTTTTGGCGACTGTATCGAGTTGAGCGTTCGCCGTTCAACAACTTCTTTGCACAGTGACTACTGTGATCGGTTTCTGTTTGCTGCGTCAGAAAGCACGCCAGCCGTCGGGGCTAACGTCGGGATGCCCTTGCTACTTCAGCTCGCGCTGGGAGAGCAGCTGCGTGGCCCGCTCGCGTGCCGCGCGCAGCAGTTCTAGGCGTGCCTGTGCCTGGTCGACCTCGGCCCACCACGGGTCGATCCGGATGTCCGCGGCGATCTGCTGCATCTCCGCCCACGTGGCGTCCCAGGCGGCGCGCTGCTCGTCGGTGAGTTCGGCCTCGCCGTTGGCGATGTCGATCGCGCGGGGCAGCTCCTTTGCCGTCTCGGAGAGCCGCTGCTCAGCAGCCACGAAACGAGCCACCCGTTAATGCTGGGCAGGGGGACCTCGTCGGCGTAGTCTTCCGCAGAGTGGCCTATACATGCTCCCGCTCAGCGGGAGGTGATTGTCTCGTCATCCTTAATTGGCCAGTACCGCATTTTCGGGAGGGCGGGCCGTCTCGGCATGTCATACCGACCTGGGCCCGAGGGGTGACGGTGTTGCCGAAAAAGCCAGCCCGCTCCGCGCTTCGACTCGCGCTCAACAGCGTGCTTCTCGCGTAGGCCACAACTGGGTGAGATAACGCTCGCCAGTGGCGTCCCGGGATTCGGCGGCGCTGTTGCGGCCGTACCCGCTGATCCGCGCGTAGTACCTGCCTGGTTGAACGGTGATCACCCCGGGTTCAAAGCCGCCCGTGCCCTCGTTGACGCCGAGCACGCCGCTGGAGATGTTCAGTAGGAAGGTCCCGTCGACCTCGGGCAGCGATTCAGGGGCAGTTGGTTCGCCGTCCCAGGTTTCGAAGCGAAGCAGGAACTCGACCTGGTCGGGGTTGGCAACGCGGATCGTGATCTCGTGTTCGCAAGCGCCGAACCAGCCGTGTTGCGAGGGGGAGGGGACGGGGCCGTAGTCATACTCGGCATCCACTCCGATGCCGAAGCGGTCGTCGTCGGCGGACGTGACGTACTCGGTGGATGCGATCAGTGCACTCATGACTATGCCCTACAGGTATGGCGAGGGGTGGGCTGCGAGTATGCGGCCCACCCCTCGCGGTCAGGAGCTTAATCTAATGGTCAGGTGCCATCAGCGTTGCCGCAGGTGATCTCGTCGGGATCGTCGGGGTCCGTCGGATCTTGCGCCGTCGCCTTCGGGGCCAGTGCGGCCTTGTTGGGCAGAACGGTCTCCGGCGCGCGGACCTTGACGTGGAAGGCGTCCATGTTGAGGATGCGGTCGTCGCTGTAGAAGCGGCACAGCAAGCCTCCAGCGGCCACGTTCTGGGGACCGCTCAACGGCTGAACCGAGAACATGTTGGCGTATTTGGCGCCGCCTAGGTCGTTCTCGTAGTCCGTCATGGAGCGGGCCACGCCTTCATAGGTGGACCGGAAGGGGAACTCGTCGCACTGCTTCTTCTTACCGTCCGTGTCGTTCTGTGTCTGCCAGCCGGGGAACCACTGGTTGCAAGCCTTGACCGCTTCCTGGTAGTTGCGGTTGTAGCGCAGGCGGTTCTTCTCGCTGATCCCCTTGTAGAGACGGTGCAGGGGGTCGGAGGCCGCGCTGCCAGGGATCTGCTTGTCGGTGAACGGTGGCTTGGTCTCACCAGGGCGGGTGAGTGCCTTCTGCAGGTGGTCGGCTGCGATCTTGTAGCCCGAGTCGGCGCGGTTGCTGAAGGCGATGAACGGTGCGACCCGGTCGAAGATCGAGCCCTTCTTGGCGACCTTGTACATGTACCACGCTGAATCGAAGCGGACGCCGGTCTCACCGCCACGCGTGAACTCTGGCGCTGGCGTGTAACCGCCGACGGCGAAGGAGTACCAGGGGTTCGCCACGGCTCGGACCAGCTGTTCGCCATTGGCCGCGCTGGCGGTCTTGGCAGGAGAGACGAACTGGGACTCAGTGAAGCCGTCGGCCGCCACCCATTCGTCTACCGTGGCGGTTCGGCCGTTACGGTTGCCCTCGTTGCAGGCACCAGTGGATCCGGGGACCGCCTTGCATTCCATTTTCATGGCGAGGGTGGTGGGATACCTCTTCCAGAGTTCCCCCTTGTCCGCGCCGGCGTAATTGAACTCGGTGACGCGCTGCTGAAACTCGACGTATCGGTCATCGTTGCTGCCGGGCACGGCTCCCGCCTTGCCGTATCCAACTACCCACACCTTCGCCTCGATGTAGGAGTCCTTGCAGTCAGGTCCGGGACATGCCCCGTACCAGACCTGCGCCCAGGTCTTTCCTGCCTGACAGTAGGCGAAGTGATCGCGGACCCAGCCCCCGGTCGCTCCGGACTTGTCCTGGTTGTCTCGACAGGTCTGCCAGTTGAACGGCGAAGCGAAGCGTGTCCGAGAGCCGGTGTAGGCGTCGGCATCGGCATCGGCAGTGTAGGTGTCCTTGGCGGCCGCGGCGATGCGTTCGGCGTCAGCCATGTTCTTCGGTATCTGCCGGTGGTCGGCGGCCGTGCCCCCGCCCACGCGTTCCAGTGGCAGCCCCTGCTTGAGGTCCTGGTAGATGGCTCCAGGGGTGTTCACGTAGCGCGGGTCAGAGGTGTATCCCTGAACCATTCTCGCGTTGGGCAGTGTGGTGGTGGTGGTGGTCGTCGGCGGCGCTGTCGCCCGTGCGGCTGGAGTGCTGGCGAGGACGGTCGCAGCTGCTCCTACTAGCGCCACCGCTGCTGCGATGATGCGGCGCATGGCTCAACTCCCGCAGTAGGTGTGGAAGAAGTCGGCCTTGTTGTAGGTGGCTGCGCTGACCACGGAGGCGGCGCTGTTGGGCGCTTCCCGCCACAGGGTCACGAACGGGGTGACGTCCTTGTCGTAGACCTCGACAGTGTGTTTGGTCTTGTTCTGCCAGGAGGAGGTCTTGTTGCCGAAGCCGTAGTCGGTGAGCGACTGGTTGCCGCCGCAGTCGCGGAAGGTGAGCATGCGACCCGTGAAGTCAGGGCCGTCAAAGAAGCAGTACGCGCCGGAAGCACAGGTGTCGACCAGGGTGGGGTTGCTCGGGATGTTGAGGACCACCTTGCCGTTCTTGTAGGTGATCTCGTTGGGACCGGTCTGTACACCCCCGGGGTGGGTGCGGAGCTGGTCGTCGATTTCGGCCTGGACGTTGTTGGGGGTGTTCGTTGTGGGGGCCGCTGCGAAGGCGGTGGTGGTTCCGCCGAGGACGGCCGTACTAGCGATGAACGCCAGGGGGAGCAGGCGGGTCACCATGCGCGGACTCATCGTTCTCCTCGCTGAGAGGGGGGACGCCGGCGGGGAGGCGGTGGAGTTGATCTCCGTTGTGGAAGCTAGTTCGAGTCGCAGTTAGGGCCAAGTAAGCGTCAGGTAAAGGAATCTTTAACCGTCGCCAGCCTGGCTTATCGCGAAAATATATATGTCGAGTCAACCTGAAGCCGGGTTCGATCGTCCGCGCATACGTAAACTCTGAAGGTACTCCCAAGTCAAGGGTGCACGCCGTCCGAAAGTCACCGGAGCTATAACACCTTCGATATTCGCTAAATCTCCCGCTCGGAGGTCGCGTTGCGGCGACGCGACTTTCGTCGAGGAGAGGCGGGTGGCTATGAAGTAAGGCTGGTGCAGGCCTGACGGAGACCGAGCCTGAGAAGCGTGCGGTGAGATCCGGACCGCCACTCAGCGGTGCGCCGCCACCTCGAAGAACTCGCCCAGGCGAGCCCATACCGGGTGAGCGCCGACTCGAACTGCTGGACATCGAGGAGATCGGCCACGAGGGCACACTGGTAACGACGAGGTCGTGGCCAAGGGGACGGTCACCGGTAGCAACGGCTCCACGTTCTACTATCAGGACTTCGGCACGGCCTGGCGCGACTTCGGAATCAACGTGCCGTCTCCATTCGGAACGAACCGTCAGGGCCGACCCGCGGGTGACCGGTACCGGCTCGCCGTCCGCGCAGAAGAGGATCCGGCCGCCGGGCGGGCGAGCGGATCCGCTGGAGGAGTGGATCGGTCCCGACGAAGTCGGGATAGCGCGCCGTGGCATCACGGTCGCTCCGCGCCTGCTCTGCTTGGGTGCGGGGCGACCAGCGGTCGGCTCGTCGCTCCGCTACACCCGCTCGATGCTCTTGCGGTCCCAGCGGAGGACCCGTTCCAGCGCTGCGACCATGCGGCCATTTGGCCGGAGCGCGCCGGTTGTCCGCTTGTCACTTGCTGCGCTGATGGCCTGCCGCGCGGGGCCAAGTCCGTCGGCCAGCCGGACTCTGTCCCATCGATGAGCGGCCGGTCTCGGAGTGAATCGGAGGCCGCCGCCAGGCCCGCATCGCTTGACGCTGTTCATATCCTGCGCCTTTCAGCCGATCGTGACGACGTGGGCCCAGTGCGGCGGGCTGTCCGGGGCATAGTCGGGGTCCTCCTCGTCCACCGCGCTCGCTGGACGGGGAAAGAGACCCACCACGGTGCGGCAAGGGGGCTGCTCGGCGGGCCAGGGCGTCTGGCCGTCCGTCAGGGCGACGATCACGTCCGGGCGAGGCCGAGAGCGGAGCGCCTGGGTGAAACCCGAGCGCAGATCCGTTCCTCCGCCACCGATCAGCTCGAGGTTCTCGGCTCGGCAGAGGGGAACGGCGATCCCGGCCGCCGCGTCGCAGGAGATCACCGACACCAGGTCGCGCCGTCCGCCCACCGCCCGCGAGATCGCCGCCACCTCCAGCAGCGCGCCTCCCAGCTCGGCATCGCTGACCGAACTGGATGTGTCGATCACCACGCAGACCTTGGGCGGCTTACGGCGCAGGCTCGGCAGGAGCACACCGGGAACAGCGGCCGCGCGCCGGGACGGACGCCGGTAGCTGTGATCCTCTCCCGCCCCAGGGCCTCCCGCTGCGGAGCGGACCGCCGCCCCCAGCAACTGCCGCCACGGCTGAGGCGGATGGAACGCCTCGTCCGCCCAGCGGCGCCAGCCCTCCGGCGCGTCGCCCGGCTTGCCCTTGATCCCCTCGGCGACCCGGAAGCGCACCGCGTCCCGCTGCTGTCTGCTCAGGCCATGTGCCCCGTTGGGCCCCGCATCCCATGAACGGGCTTGTCCGTCGGCCCCGCTGCCGCAGTCCAGCCAGGCCAGTTCCGCCGTGAGCCCGGACAGGGAGGTCGTCCGCAGGTACTCCTCCATGAGCATCCCGTCGGACAGTCTCAGCATGGACGGCAGGGCCGCCCCGGCGGGAAGGGGAAGGCCGTCTCCGTAGATGTCGTCGTTGATCTCGAAGTCGGCGGCGATGTTCCGCCGCAGCCGTTCGCCCGGTCCGTTCTTCCCCTGCTCCTTCGCGTACCGATCTCCCCGTCCGTGATGGTCTCGCAGCAGATGGGAGACCTCGTGCACCCAGACGCCTGCCAGCTCTTCCACCGGGGTGCGCGCGACGAAGCCGGGGGAGACGTAGCAGCGCCAGTGCGCATCGACCGCCATCGTCGGCACCGAACGGTCCTCCACGACGTGCAGCGCGAAGAGCGCGCTCGCCAGATAGGGACGGACCCGTACCGCGTGCAGTCGAGCGGCCAGCAGTTTCTCCAGGTCCAGTGGGAGGCCGGGCGGTCTGTGCGGCTCGCCGGACCCGGTCGGGCGTGGGGGCGCGGAGGCCGGCACCGGACGCGGCGGTGCGGGCCGGGCCATCGGAGGCTTCGAGGTCCCCGTCATCGGCCCGCCCCCGCCGTACGCTTGCCGCCGGCCGGCCCCGTGGCGCGCAGTACGGACTGATCCGCCCGCCGGGCGAGACCGATCACTCCGGCCAGCCGTTCCATCGACTCCGGCACTTCCCAGTCGTCGCGTCGCAGCGAGGCCAGGACCTTCGCCGGGGCGACCAGCAGGTCCGCGGCACCGGTCTCCAGCGCCCGGACCAGGACCATCCAGCCCGCCTCCCAGCGCTCCCGCTGGGGCCGCGCACCCACGGCGGCCACCACCGCCTCCAAGGTCGCCTGACGCAGGTCTCCCCGCACCGGCAGTTCGGCGGACGCGGGATCGGCCAGCAGCGACTCGGGGTCCGGCAGGTCCATCCGGTCCAGATGGGCGAGAAGTTCGAGCCCCGGCCCGTCGCCCACCGCGCCCCGTACCAGCAACGCCAGCACCTCCCGGGAGACGGACGCCGCCGTACCGAAGGCCAGCAGTGTCAGCGCGGCCTCCCAGCTCCGGGGTGACGGCCAGGCACCGCCACGTCGTGTCTCCGTGCTCGGCAGCCGGTGGATCAGTGTCGGCCGTGCCTGCAGGAATCCGCAGACCGCCTGCCGGGCGTACGCCACCGCCTCCGGCAGCTTCTCCGGCACCAGCCGGGGCAGCCGCGGCCGGGGCCAGACCCCGCCCAGCCCGCGTACCACGGTGTCCCGGTCGTGGACCCAGTACAGGTGCACGAATCGATTGGCCAGTGGCGGGCTCAGCTCCCATCCGTCGGCTGCCGACGCGCGCGGATTGGCGGCGGCCACGATCCGTACCCCGGGCGGCAGTTGCAGCGCACCGACCTTCCGCTCCAGTACGACCCTGAGCAGCGCGGCCTGGACGGCCGGTGTGGCGGTGGAGAGTTCGTCCAGGAAGAGCAGACCCCGTCCGGCACGTACGAGGTCCACCGCCCACTGAGGCGGTGCCATGGGCACTCCTTGCGTCGCCGGATCGTCGCCGACGATGGGCAGCCCGGAGAAGTCCGTCGGCTCGTGGACGCTGGCGATCACGGTCGTCAGCGGCAGGTCGAGCGAGGCGGCGAGCTGCGTCAGAGCCGCGGTCTTGCCGATGCCCGGTTCGCCCCACAGCAGGACGGGCAGGTCGGCTGCCACGGCCAGGGTGAGCGCCTCGAGCTGCTCGTCGGGGCGCGTCTCGGTGGTGGTCGTTCGCAGCAGGGCCAAGAGGTCGTCAGCGAGAACGAGTTGCGGGTCGGTTCCGGATGCGTCGGCGGACGTCCCGGCCGTCAGGACCGAGGTGGACGGAAGGGCACTGGAGATCATGGGCATCACCTGGGGGTAGTCGAAATGGACGGCATGGCCGGAGGACGGTGTGGCCATGTCGTGCGGAATTCGCGGTGGGAGGGCGGGGCTCAGCCTCTTCGTGCTGGACCGGTACGGAGTCGTGCCCGGCCGCGCTGTGCGGGGCGCGTCGCGGGAGGGTGCACGGGGTGCAGCCCGGAGCGGAAGAGCCCCTGGTGGAGATGGCCGGCCGCGGACGACTCCAGCGTCTCTCGCAGCGGCCCGTCGCGCAGGACCGCACCAGGACCGAGCAGGCCTTCGACCACGGACAGCGCCCCCGAGACATCGCCGTGGACGAGCCGCTCCCGAACGGCGGGCAGTGCCTGCGGGTCGCGGTGCACCGCGTCGATCGCGCGGAGGCACGGCAGCGCGGGGCCACCGAGTGCCACCAGCAGCTCTTCCCGGCGCAGTTGTGCCGGGTCGTGGTCGACCGCCGCCAGTACGCCGTCCCGCAGCGCGATCCGGTGGACGTCGCCCCGGCACTCCACTCTGTGGGGGTCGCCGGGGTGATGCTCAGGGCCGGGCGCGGGTTCTGCTCCGGACGCCGGCAACGCACCGGCCACGAGCGGATGCAGCCGATCGGCGGCGACGAGCCCGGCCCGCAGCAACGCCAGATCCGGAAGGATCCGGGCCGCCGCCTCCGGTAGCACCGGCAGCGGCGCGCCCACCTGAGGCGGCAGCACGTGTCGAAGCGGCCGGAAGGTCGGGACGTGGTGGTCATCGGGGGCGACGAGTTCGAACACCCCGTGGTCACGTGCGCCGAACCGCACGGTGAAGACCCCGCTGGAGTCGCCCTCCGCCTTAAGCAACAGCTCGGCCTCGGCGGCCCACCGCGCCGACGCCCACGCGTGATCGTCGACGTCGGAGGGATCGGGCCGGGACTGCCCCTTCAGCCAGGTGAGCGGGCGGGGCCGGTCGGGGAGTGCCGGGACCGGCGCGGCGTCCGCACCGCAGCGCGACGCCAGTTCGCCGCACCGGCTGGAGTCCCACAGATGCCGGTGCAGGTCGAGCCGGAAACGCCGGGCGGGATGGGGGTGCGGATGGTGCCTCGGTGCGCCGTCACCGTGCTCGTCCCAGAGGGCCAGGGACATCCGTTGGCCGGCGTCCGCCCAAGTCGGCGGTGTTCGCACCACCAACTGCAGCGGTGTGGTGCCGGAACGGCCGTAACGGCTGAGGGAGATGGTCAGGCCGGGCCGGATCCGCCCGTGGGGAGCGATGCGGGGCATGTGCCAGCGAAGCAGATCCGGTGCCAGCCGACGCAGATCCGCTCTGAGGAGGGTGACGAACTCGGTGCCGTAGCGGTCACGCACGGCGCGCAGATCGAAATCGATGTCGATCCGAGCGGAGGCGCAGGCCCCCGCCCAGTCACCGACCGCACGCCGTGCGGTCGCGGTCTCGATCATGGACAGTGGTACGGCGTACTCACGCACGCGCTGCCACATCAGCAGATGGGCCGGAATGTTCGCGGAGTGGGGTGCCATCAGCACTCACCTTGCGCGAACGATTCCCCCGATCTGTACGAGGAATTGTTCTTCATCCGGGGCATCATAAGCACCCGAATGTGGATCTGTCAGCCTGGCCCCCGCCGGCCGGCCGGGGCTGCTCTTCCTGCGGCCCCCGCCGAGCGGCGCCGATGGATCCCCTCGAGAGAGCCGCACCCGAGCCGGAATCCGCTGGTGCTTGAGGTGCTTGGCGCGTGGTCGGGATGGGTTGGAGCGTGCTCGAAGCGCATACGTCGTGGGACGTGTGGCGCGGCAGGTTCCAGACATGGGACCGGGAGCACCTTGATACTGGTACTGACACCACCTGGATCATCGTGCCGGGGTCGGCGAGACTGGGGGCGTGACGGCGATGATGACGGAGCGGACGAACGGGGGACGGCGCCGGCGGGACGAGCTGGCGGCGTTCCTGCGGAGCAGGCGGGAGCGGATCGCGCCCGAGGACGTCGGGCTGCCGCCCGCGCCCCGGCGGCGGACGCCCGGCCTGCGGCGCGAGGAGGTCGCGCAGCTCGCCGGGGTCGGCGTCACCTGGTACACGTGGCTGGAGCAGGGCCGTCCGATCAACGTCAGCACCCAGGTGCTGGACGCGGTGTCGCGGACGCTGCGCCTGGACACGGTCGAGCGCGAGCACCTGTACCGGCTGTCGGAGGTGGCCGCGCCACCGGAGCCGGACGTCGTGTCGGCGCTCAGCGAGGACGTCCGGGCGATCATGGACCGGCTCGGGCCGCTGCCCGCTGTCGTGTCGAACGCGCGCAGTGACGCGCTGGCCTGGAACGACGCGTACGCGACGCTGGCGCCGTGGGTGACCGGGGCGCCCGAGGGCGAGCGGAACTCGATGTGGCAGTTCTTCACTCTGCCGCCGTGCTGCAACCCGTGTTCCAACCTGGACGAGCAGGTCGCCGAGAACGTCGCGATGTTCCGGTACCGGTACGTCCGGAACCGGGACGACCCGGAGTTCCAGCGCCTGGTCGAGCGGCTCGTGGAGGCCAGCCCGCGGTTCGCCGAGCTGTGGCGGAACCAGGACGTCGCCGTCCCGCAGCCCTGCCAGAAGGACTTCCTCTACCCGAAGGCGGGACTGATCGCGACGCGCACCACCGGGTTCGACGTGAGCGCCCGCCCGGGGACGCGCCTGGTCGTGTACACGTTCGTGGACGACGGCAGCCGGGCGAACTTCGAGCGGCTGCTCGCCGACCCGACGCTGGCCCGCCCCGACCACACGCACTGAACCCGGCCGCCGTGAGGCGGGTTGCGAGGGGCCGGGCCCGTCGTTCATCATCGACGGCATGATCGACTGGAAGGGCGTCCTCCGCCCAGGCCGTTGAGCCCCCTCGCAGCCGAAGGGCTGCTCCTGGACATCGAACCCCTGGCCTATCCGCGCCGCATGCGCGTGCTGGCCCTGCACGCCCGGCGGCTCGCCGGGACCCCCGAGCTCGACGCGCTGATCGCCGACCTGTCCGCGCGCGGACGCCACGGGCGGCGCACGGCGCTCCACATGGCGATGGCCGCCCGCGACCTCGACCACGTCGCCGAACTCCTCGCCGGGCCGGACCTGGAGCTGCGGAAGGCCGCGCTGCGGGCCGTCCGCACCCTGCCCGTCCCGGACGACGCCGTCGCGCGCGCTCTCGACGACGCGCCCACCGACCTGCGGCGATCCGTCTACCGGACGCTTCTGTACGCCCGCCGGACGGCCCTCGCCGACCGGCTCCTCCCGGACGTCCGCGAACGGCACGGCGACCGCGACGCGGCGGCCCTTCTGCCCGCCTGCTCCACCGACACCGTCGCCCGGCTGCTGCCGGAGCTCGCGCACGCCGTCACGATGTGGCGCGCCCTGGCCGCGCGCCACCCGGAGGCGTTCCTCGACCTGGCCGAACGCGAACTGAGCGAGGCCGGCGGAAGCCCCTGGAGCTTCCTGAACCGGCGGGCCGCCGGGATCGTCGCGGTCGCCGAGGCCTGTCCGGGCGGGGCCAGGGACGTGTTCGTCCGCACCGGCCTGCTGCGCCACGCCAACCGCCTGCCCGTGAAGGCGGTGAGGGCGCTCTACCGCCAGGACCCGGCCGGGTTCGCCGCGCTGCTCGCCGGGCAGGGGAACGTGCGGCCCGCCCGGGGGCTGTTCAGGCCGCGGCTCTGCTCGGACGACGTCGTCGCCAGGCGCCTGCTGCGGGGACCGTTCGGTATCCCGGCGATGCTCGCCGACCTGCCGCCGCACCGCCGCGACCGTGTGTTCCGGCTGGCCGTCGGCGACGGGGACGGCAAGGCTCGGGCGTGGAAGGTCCTGCCGATGCTGCCGTGGCTGTCCCCGGAGACGGCCGCCCGTGAGGCGCGCGGCCTCCTCGACTGGAACGCGTCGGTCCGGCACTCGTCCCACGATCACCTGGACGACCCGGACGACCTGCTCCGCCTGACCTCGTTCCTGCCGTACGGCGAGGCGGTGGGGGCGTTGGTCGAGGCGTCCCTGGGCGGTGACCCCCGGAGGCGCGGCCTCGCCCGGACGCTGCTGCTGGCGAACGCGGCCCGCACCGGGGATCCCGCCGTCGTCGCCGGGCGGTTGGCGGAGATCGTCCGGCGCGTCCGGAACGAGCCGGACCCGCTGCGCGCCGAGCTGTTCGACGCGGTGACCGCGCTCAGCCCGCGTGCCCTGTCCGAGGCGTGCGCGGAGCCGCTGGGGGCGCTGACCAGGGCCGTCGTCGAATCCCGCGACACCTCCCGGGAGACCGTGCGGGCCGTGCGCCGCCTGGCCGTCCGCGTCCTGCGGCATCGGACCGATCCCGCGCTCACCGCGTGGGCGGCCGCCGCGCTCGCCGGGCTGCTCGGACGCTTCGGAGCCGACGCGCTGCGTTCCGCCTCCGCCGACGAGCCGCTGCCGCACCACCGGCGGCGGGGGAGCCGCCGGAGGTCCTCCGACGACCACCGGCTCGACCGTGCGGTTCCCCGGGGCGGCGAGGGGGCCCTCCTCGAAGCGTTCGCACCGCACCTCCAGGCGGCGCGCGAGCGCGGTGACCACGAGGTGTCCGTCGCGGTCGCGGCGTCCTTCGGGCGCCGCCCGACCGGCCTGGACGGCGATCTGCACGCGGCCGCGCTCCACGCGCCCGAGGACATCGGCGCGGTGGCGGCGCGCTTCCACCTCGCGCGTGATCCCGAGCGGGCCGCCGAGCTCCTCGCGGAGGACCCGGCGCTGATCGCGCTGCCCGAAGTCTGGCGCGCGGTCGCGAACCGCCGCACCGACCTGCTCACCTTCGACCGCGACCCGGGCAACCGGTTCGGCCCCTGGATCCCGGACGTCAGGGACGCCCGTCCCGGCCGCTGGACTCCGTCGCAGCTGCGGGCCGCCGGGGCCTCCCTGGACGGTGCGGCGCGCGACGAGGCGTTCGGCGTGGCCGACCGGATGCGGGCCGTCGCCTCACTGGGACGTCTTCCCCACCACCTCCAGGAGGTGGGCGCGTGGGCGAGGGATGCGGAGGGTGTCATGGCGGAGGCGGCGATCGAGGCCGCCGCCGGACATCCGGACGCCCTGCCGATGCTGCTCGAGACGGCGCGCGGCCCCGCGTCGGCCGTGGCCCTCGCGGGCCTCGCGCGGTGCGCCGGGCGCGTTCGCCCCTCGATCCTCGGGATCGCGCTCGCCGACGCTCTGACCTCGCACGACACGAAGGTGACCGTGCGCAAGCAGGCGGCCCGGCTGCTCGAGCGGCACCGTCCGCCCGGTGCGCTGGACGCACTGCTGCGCGCGTGGCGCGATCCGGCGCTGCACCGCGACGTCCGGGTCGCCGTGGCCGTCGCGCTCCGCCGCTTCCCGGGTGACCCCCGCGCGCTGGAGGCGCTGGCCGAGGCTCCACGCGACCACGCGTCCGAGGAGATGCTCCGGGCGCTCTTCGAGGCCGCGCCCGCCGAGTACGCGCCGGACGCCCGGCCGGCCATGGCGACGCTGATCAAGGCGTGCCTGAAGGCGTCGGGCGACATGCCGGGCGTGCGGTTCCGGGGAAGCAAGGCGTTCGCCGCCTGGGCGCGCTGGTATCCCGGAGGTCACGCCGAGATCCTGGCCGCGGCATCCGACCCGGCCGACCCGGCGGGCGACACCGAGGCGATGGTGCTCGCGGCGCTGGTCGAGGTCGGGGCGGTCCGGGACGAGATCCTGGGCGTCCTCGCCCGGCTGGCCCCGGAGCAGGGCGTCCGGCCGCGTCTCCGGTCGCTGGCGGGGAGCCTGGGGAACCTGGCGCTGACGTCCGCCGACGAGGACTGGGTCGAGCCGCTGCTGCTCGGGGCCGCGGGCGTCCTCGCGCGGTTTCCGCTCCACACCGGGACGGCGGCGGGCCTCCACGTGGCGCTGCTCAACGCTGGCCGGGAAACCGACGCCGACCTCGTCACCGGGCTGCCGGCGCTGGCGGATCTGCTGCGCGACCGTCCCGTCCTGGCGGAGCGGGTCTACCAGCAGCTCGCCCTCGGCAGACCCTACGGCCAGAGAGAGGTCACGCGGGAGACGCTGCCGGCCGTCCACGCCCTCTTGGAGCGCGAGCACACGGCCGGGCACATGCTCGCGCTGCGTCTGGTGTTCCGCGGCGGCTCCGGCGCCGGATGGCCGGACGAGTGGCTCGGTCTCCTCGCCCGGCTCCGCGACTCCCCGTTCGCCGACGTCGCCGAACCCGCCTGGGACGTCGACACCGACAGGGATTAGACGGCGAGTGCTGGTCAGGTCGCGCTGGAGGCGGCCCAGATGTTGATGCCCGCCTCCACCGCGTCCCGGTCGATCGCGGCCAGCTCCTCGGGGGAGAGGACCCGGTTCTCCAGGCTGGCGAGGCTGTTCTCCAGCTGGGCGACGCTGCTCGCGCCGATCAGCGCGGACGTGACGCGCCGGTCGCGCAGCGTCCAGGCCAGGGCCATCTGCGCCAGGGACTGGCCGCGCGACCGCGCGATCTCGTTCAGCGCGCGGATGTGCCGGAGGGACTCGGGGGTCAGCAGGTCCGGCGACAGGGACTTGCCCTGGCTGGCCCGCGACCCCTCCGGGACGCCGTCCAGGTACTTGTCGGTCAGCATGCCCTGCGCGAGCGGCGAGAACGCGATGCAGCCGACGCCCTTGTCGTCCAGGACGTCGAGGAGGCCGCCCTCGATCCACCGGTTCAGCATCGAGTAGGACGGCTGGTGGATGAGCAGCGGCGTGCCCATCTCGCGCAGGATCTCGGCCGCCTCGGCCGTCCGCTCGGGGGAGTAGGACGAGATGCCCGCGTACAGCGCCTTCCCGGACCGGACGGCGTGGTCGAGCGCCCCCATCGTCTCCTCCAGCGGCGTCTCGGGGTCGAAACGGTGGCTGTAGAAGATGTCGACGTAGTCCAGGCCCATCCGGGACAGCGACTGGTCGAGGCTGGAGAGCAGGTACTTGCGCGAGCCCCACTCGCCGTACGGGCCGGGCCACATGTCGTATCCGGCCTTGGTGGAGATGATCAGCTCGTCCCGGTGGGGCACGAAGTCCTCGCGGAACAGCCGGCCGAAGTTCCGCTCCGCCGAGCCGTAGGGCGGGCCGTAGTTGTTGGCCAGGTCGAAGTGGGTGACGCCGAGGTCGAAGGCGCGCCGCAGGATCGCCCGCTGGACGTCCAGGGGGCGGTCGTCGCCGAAGTTGTGCCACAGCCCGAGCGAGATCGCGGGCAGCTTGAGGCCGCTGCGCCCGCAGCGTCGGTAGTCCATGCGGTCATAGCGCTCGTCGGCGGCGGCGTAACTCATGGGCGCCAGTCTGCCATGCCCTGGATCATCGCGTTTGACCAGGTCGCCGAGGGAAACAGGGACGGGGAGCGGACCGCCCGCCCAGGCGGCCCGCCCGGCTCGCCCGGTCCGTCCGCCCGCCGCGCTCGACACGACCGCCGCGGCGGGGTGAAAATACTGAACGTTCGGTCGGTAACGCGGGGACGGCGCCGCGGCGCGCCCCACCGCGGACGAGGAGGTCCCGTGAGCGTGCTGCGCAGCTATCTGTCCGGTTCCTGGCAGGAGGGGGGCGGCGAGGGCGCGCCCCTGCGGGACGCCGTGACCGGCGAGGAGGTCGCGCGGATCTCGACCGAGGGCCTCGACCGGTCCGCCGCCCTGGAGTACGGCCGCCGCGTCGGCGGGCCCGCCCTGCGCGAGCTGACCTTCCACCAGCGCGCCGCGCTGCTCAAGGCCCTGGCGTCCCACCTGCGGGAGCACCGCGAGGAGCTGTACGCCCTGTCCGCCCGGACGGGCGCGACGCTCGGCGACTCCAGGTTCGACGTGGACGGCGGCTTCGGCACGCTGTTCGCCTTCTCGAGCAAGGGCCGCCGCGAGATGCCCAACGACACCGTCTACGTGGACGGCGCCGTCGAGCCGCTCGGCAAGGGCGGGACGTTCGTCGCGCAGCACATCTGCACGCCGCTGCACGGCGTCGCCGTCCAGATCAACGCGTTCAACTTCCCCGTGTGGGGGCCGCTGGAGAAGCTGGCGCCCGCGTTCCTCGCGGGGATGCCGAGCCTGGTCAAGCCCGCCGAGCAGACCGCCTACCTGACCGCGCGGCTCGTCGAGCTGATCGTGGAGTCGGGGATCCTGCCCGAGGGGTCGGTCCAGCTGCTCACCGGCGAGGCGGGCGACCTGCTCGACCACGTCACCGAGCAGGACGTCGTCGCGTTCACCGGGTCCGCCGACACCGCCGCCCGGCTGCGCGTGCACCCGGCCGTCGTCCGGCACGCGGTCCGGTTCAACGCCGAGGCCGACTCGCTGAACGTCTCGATCCTCGGCCCGGACGCCGCGCCCGGCACGCCCGAGTTCGACCTGTACGTGAAGCAGCTGGTCACCGAGATGACCGTGAAGGCGGGCCAGAAGTGCACGGCGATCCGCCGCGCGCTCGTCCCCGCCGACCGGATGGAGGACGTCGCGGAGGCCGTCCGCGCGCGGCTCGCGAAGGTCACCGTCGGGAACCCGGCGAACCCCGACGTCCGGATGGGCGCGCTCGCGACGCTGGAGCAGCGCGAGGAGGTCCGCCGCTCGCTCAAGGGCCTGCTGGACGCCGGGACGATCCTGTTCGGCGACCCCGCCCACGTGGACGTCGTCGACGCCGACGCCGAGCGCGGCGCGTTCCTGTCGCCGATCCTGCTCCGCGCCGACGACCCCGCCCGCGCCGAGCCGCACGAGATCGAGGCGTTCGGCCCGGTCTCCACGCTCATCCCCTACGAGGGCGCCGAGCAGGCCGTCGAGCTGGCCGCGCGCGGCCGCGGCAGCCTCGCCGGGTCGGTCGTGTCGGCCGACCCCGGCTTCGTCCGGACGGTCGTCGTCGGCGCCGCGCCCTGGCACGGCCGCCTGCTCGTCCTGAACGGCACGGACGCCAAGGAGTCCACCGGGCACGGCTCGCCGCTGCCGATGCTCGTCCACGGCGGCCCGGGGCGCGCCGGGGGCGGCGAGGAGATGGGCGGCGTGCGCGGCGTCCTCCACCACATGCAGCGCACCGCCGTCCAGGCCGACCCGGCGATGCTCACCGCGATCACCGGGCGCTGGGTGCCGGGCGCCGGGCGGACGGTCACGACCGACCATCCCTTCCGCAAGCACCTGGAGGACCTGCGCGTCGGCGACACCGTCGTCGCCGGTCCGCGCCGGGTCACCCTGGAGGACGTCGAGCACTTCGCCGAGTTCACCGGCGACACGTTCTACGCGCACATGGACGAGGAGGCCGCCGCCGCCAACCCGTTCTTCGACGGGCGCGTCGCGCACGGCTACCTCGTCCTGTCGTTCGCGGCCGGGCTGTTCGTCGACCCCGACCCGGGGCCCGTCCTGGCGAACTACGGGCTGGAGAACCTGCGGTTCCTCACCCCGGTCTACCCGGGCGACGAGATGACCGCGACGCTCACCGCCAAGCAGCTGATCCCGCGCGAGGGCGCGGACCACGGCGAGGTCCGCTGGGACGTGGACGTCACCAACCAGAAGGGTGAGTCGGTCGCCAAGTACGACCTGCTCACCCTGGTCGCCAAGCGCGCCTGACCGCCCGGCCCCGGCGGCCGGCGCTCAGCCGGTGAGCGACTGGGTGCCGAGGACGGTGAGGAGCTCGAGCTTCTCGGCGTCCTCGGTGCCCGGCTCGGCCGTGTAGAGCATGACGCGCAGGTCGGCGCCCACCACGGTGAGCATGTCGCAGTCCAGTTCGATCGTGCCGACCCGCGGGTGGTCGATGGTCTTGCGGCGCAGCTCGTGCTGCCGGACCACGCCCGCGTCCCACAGCCGCGCGAACCGCTCGCTCCCGGCCCGCAGCTCGGCGATGAGGTCCCGCAGGGCCAGGTCGGCCGGGTAGGCGGCGGCCGCCGTCCGCAGGTCGCTGACCATCACCGTGTGGAACTCCAGGAGCGACTCCGGCGTGTGCCTGGCCCGGCCGCCGGGGCCGAGGAAGTGCCGCCACACCACGTTGCGCTCGACGCCGCGCCACTCGGACGGGTCGCCCATCAGGGCCGCGAACGGCGGGTTCGCCAGCAGGATCGTCCAGGCCGCGTCGTAGACCGCGGCGGGCGTGCCCGCCATCCGGTCCAGCAGCCGGTGGACGCCCGGGGTGACGAACCGCGGCACCGTGTCCGGGCCCGGCGGGACGATCCCGGCCAGCCGGAACAGGTGCGCCCGCTCGTCCCCCGACAGCCGCAGCGCCCGCGCCAGGGCCTCCACGACCTGCCCGGACGGGTGCGCCGCGCGGCCCTGCTCGAGCCGGGTCACGTAGTCCGCCGAGATCCCGGCGAGCATCGCCAGCTCCTCGCGGCGCAGCCCGGACGCGCGCCGCCGCCCGCCCGCGGGCAGCCCCGCCGCGCCGGGCTGGACCCGGTCGCGCCAGGTCCGCATCGTCCGGCCGAAGTCCGTGGTGGTCATGGATCCCAGTCTGCCCGCCCGCCGGGCCCCGTTCCTGGTACTGCCGTTCCCAGGAAACCCGGTCGACTGGTGGCGCGCGGTCCCCGGGGGAAGGCTGGGGGCATGACGACCACACTGATCACCGGAGCGAACAAGGGCCTGGGCCGCGAGACCGCGCGGCGGCTGATCGAGGCCGGGCACACCGTCTACATCGGGGCGCGGGACCCCGAGCGGGGCCGCCGGGCCGCCGAGGAGCTGGGCGCGCGGTTCGTCCTGCTGGACGTCACCGACGACGCGTCCGTGGAGGCCGCCGCCAAGGCGATCGAGGCGGACGGCGGGCTGGACGTGCTGGTCAACAACGCCGGGGTCGAGTGGCGGAACCCGGACGGGAGCGTCCCGGGCGCCGAGGACCTGACCGCGGACGCCCTCCGCGAGGTCTTCGAGACCAACGTGTACGGCGTGGTGCGCGTGACGCACGCGTTCCTGCCGCTGCTGAAGCGGTCGGCCGCGCCCGTCATCGTGAACGTCAGCAGCGGCCTGGCCTCGGTGGGGAACGCCGCCACCCCGGGGACGCCGCACGCCGCCTACCCCGGCGTCGCCTACCCGACGTCCAAGGCGGCGGTGAACATGATCACCGTGAAGTACGCGAACGCGTTCCCGCAGATGCGGATCAACGCGGTCGAGCCCGGCTACACCGCGACCGACCTCAACCACCACAGCGGCCACCAGACCGTCGAGGAGGGCGCGGAGATCATCGTCCGGATGGCGCGGGTGGCCCCGGACGGCCCGACCGGCACCTACGGCGACGCCGAGGGGCCCCTTCCCTGGTAGCGGGGACTGACGGCGGTCCAGGGGCCGTCCGGAGCTCGTCGGGAGCGTCCGGGCGGCCCCGCCCTATACTCGTTCGGTAAAGCGAACGCCGGTAGGGTGCCGTCCGCCCGGCCGGACGACGAAGGGAACGCGGGTGAGCGAATCAGTGCGCGACATGCTGGCGGAGAACCTCCGCCGGGCGCGCGCCGAACGCGGGTTGTCGCTGTCGGAGCTGTCCCGCCGGTCCAAGATCGGCAAGGCGACGTTGTCGCAGCTCGAGGCGGGTGCGGGCAACCCGACGATCGAGACCGTGTTCAGCCTGTCGCGGGCCCTGGAGGTGCCGATCTCCGACCTGCTGGACAACGACCGGCCGAACGGGCTGACCGTGGTGCGCTCCGCGGACGTGGAGGTGCTCGCCGGCGCGGGCGTCGACCTGCGCCCGCTGCGCGGCATCGAGTCCGGCGACGCGATCTTCGAGGTGTACGACCAGCAGGTCAGGGCCGCTTCCCGGCAGGACTCGCTCGGCCACGTCGGCACCGAGCACACCATCGTCCAGTCCGGGCGGCTGGGCGTTCGGGTCGACGGACGGGAGGTCGAGCTCGGCCCCGGCGACTACGTCGGCTTCGACGGCCTGCTCCCGCACAGCTACACCGCGCTGGACGGCCCGGTCCGATCGGTGCTCCTCCTCCAGTACCGTGCTGACCAGCGGCTTCACTCCGCCAAGGCCGGACCGCCCTGCCTGGCCGAAAATCCGTGAACTCCGCGACGCGGCGCCGTTGACAGGGCGTGAACGCGCGTCGTAGCCTCCGAAGCGTTCGGTTTAACGAACGAGTTGGAGGGGGAAGCATGCGCGTCGTGGTCGTGGGCGCCGGGATCGTCGGCGCCGCCTGCGCGCGGGAGCTGGCACGGTCCGGCCTCGCGGTGACCGTCCTGGACCGGGGCGGGCCCGCGGCGGCGACCACCGCGCACGGCGAGGGCAACATCCTGGTCTCCGACAAGGGACCGGGCGCCGAGCTGGAGCTGGCGCAGCTGTCCCGGCGGCTGTGGCCCGAGATCCTCGACGACCTGCCGAACCGCGAGTCCGTCGAGTGGGACCCCAAGGGCGGCATCGTCGTCGCGACGACCGGCGACGGCGCCCGCGCCCTGGAGAAGTTCGCCGAAGGCCAGCGCGCCGCCGGAGTCATCGCCGAGCCGATGGACGAGCGGGCCCTCGCGGCCGCCGAACCCCACCTCACCCGCGACGTCGCCGCCGCCGTCCACTACCCGGACGACGCGCAGGTCCAGCCGTCCGGCGCGGCGACGGCGCTCCTGGCCGACGCCCTGCGGCACAGCGCGGAACTCCGCACCGGCTGCGAACTGCTCGGCGCGCGCGTCGAAGGGGGCCGCCTCACCGGCGTCCGCACCTCCGGCGGCGTCCTGCCCGCCGACCTCGTCGTGAACGCCGCCGGGCCCTGGTCCGGCGAGACCGCGACCCGGCTCGGCGCGCCGGTCGACGTCCGGCCCCGGCGCGGCGAGGTGCTGGTCACCACGCCGCTCCCGCCCACCGTCTTCCACAAGGTCTACGACGCCGACTACGTCGGCGCGGTCGGCAGCGGCGCGCAGGACCTCCAGACCTCCGCCGTCGTCGAGTCCACCCGCGCCGGGACCGTCCTGCTCGGCTCGGCCCGACGCCGCGTCGGGTTCGACGACCGGATCCGCCCGCACGTCCTCGCCGAGATCGCCCGCAAGGCGCTGCGCCTGTACCCGGGCCTCACGGGCGCGCAGGTGATGCGCGCGTACGGCGGGTTCCGGCCCTACGTCCCCGACCACCTCCCTGTCATCGGACCCGACCCGCGCCTGCCCGGGCTCTGGCACGCCAGCGGCCACGAGGGCGCGGGCATCGGCCTCTCGGTGGGCACCGCGCTCCTGCTGCGCGAGCTGGTCACCGGGTCCGCGCCGTCCCTCGACCCGGAGCCGTTCCGGGCCGACCGGCCCGCCGTCCTCGGCGCCGACGCTTCGGAAGGAGCAGCGTGAGCCCCCGCATCGTCCCCGCGGGCACGGACGCCGTCCGGCGCCGCGCGACCCCGCTGACCATCACCGTGGACGGCGTCCCGGTGCCCGGCACCGCGGGCCAGACCGTCGCGGGCGTGCTGCTCGCGGACGGCCGCCGCTCGTGGCGGTCCGGGCCGTCCGGCGAGCCGCGCGGCGTGTTCTGCGGCATCGGCGTCTGCTTCGACTGCCTCGTCACCGTCAACGGCGAACGCGACGTGCGGGCCTGCCGCCGCCGCGCGTGCGACGGCGACGAGATCACCACCCAGTCGCGCGAGCCGGGGGAGGAGCGATGAGCCGCCCCGCCGCCGGACGCCCCGCCGCACCGTCAACGGCGAACGCGACGTGCGGGCCTGCCGCCGCCGCGCGTGCGACGGCGACGAGATCACCACCCAGTCGCGCGAGCCGGGGGAGGAGCGATGAGCCGCCCCGCCGCCGGGCGCCCCGCCGCGGGCCGCGCCGCCCACCCCGCCGCCCGCCATGTCGTCATCGTCGGCG
>NZ_RFFG01000116.1 GCF_003696215.1 Actinomadura harenae
GGAGGTCGGCGCCGCGGGCGAGTGGGGGCCTGCCGCCGCACCGCGCTCCCGCGACGGCAGGCCGTTCGTCCCCTGCCGGTCCCCGGCGGCTCGCGCCGTGCGGGAGACCGGGCCCGATGCGGTACGGCCGAGGGCCCGAGGTGTGTCGCCGGCGGTCACCGGGACCGCGCGCGCCGCGCCCCTGGGGGGACGGTGCGTCGCGCGGTCCGGCGCGCCGGGAACGTCCTCGGCCGTACCGGCCGGGCCGTGCAGGGAGTCCTGGGGGAGTTCGCGCGGCGTCCGACCGGGGAGGCGGGGGAACGGCGGGGCGGGGGTGGCCCTCCCCGCCCGCGTCGTGCCCCGCATCCTGGCCCCTCCCCGGTCGGAGGACGGGACGTCCGGCCTTGGCGGGCCGTTGACCTTCGCCGTCACTCACTGTCACGAACTCGATGCGAGAGGTACCCCCCGATCATGCGGCCGTAAACCAAGGTCAAGAAAGTTCCTGGCGCGTGGCCTGCGGTTTGACCGGCCGCTTCCGGAAACGGGGGGAAGGTTCGGCCGAGGCGCCGCAGGGCGAGCCCGGCGGCCGGGCGCGGCGGCCGGGCGGGCCAGGGCGGGCAGGGGTGAGCGGGGCGACGCTGAACGGTCTGCCTAGTCCTCCAGCTCCTCGGCGAGGAGGTCCATGAGCAGGCTGTCGTGCCAGGTGCCGTCCTCGCCGCGCTCGGCCTTGCGCAGGATCCCGACCGGCCGGAACCCGGCCTTGGTGTAGGAGCGGATCGCGGCCGTGTTGGCCGCCGCCGGGTCGATCGTGATCCGGTGGTGGCCGTGGTCGCGGACGACGTGCCGGGCGAGCGTCCGGAGCGCGTCCGTGCCGAGGCCGTGTCCGTGCAGGTCGGCGGCCAGGTAGAGGTCGATGCTCGCGTGCCGGTAGTCGGGTTCCTCCTCGGCCTGCCACTGGATCCACCCGGCCGTCCGGCCGTCGTGGACGATGACGTAGTGGTGCCCGCCCTCCTCGGCGAGGTCCTCGGCGACCGCCCGCTCCAGGTCGCCGCCGCCCCGCCACCATCGGTACACCTCGGGTGCGCGCCGGATCACCGCGAGCGCCGGGATGTCCGTCTCGTCCGCCGGACGCAGGACGACCCGTTCGCCGCGCAGAGTTGGGTCCATGCCCGAACGTTAACGCTCGCCCGCCCGCCCGCCGATGCGGGTACGGGCCGTCAGGCGTGCAGGCGTCGCGGCGTGACGACGATCGCCTCGGAGAACTTCGAGGCGAACCTCTCCGGCGAGCCGAAGACGGTCTCGATGAGGTCGGCGTACTTCGTCCGGTAGCCGGCGACCCCGTCGGCGGACGCGTGTCCCGCCGGGGTCTCGGCCGTCCCCTCGAGGCGCACGACGTTCCGGCCGCGCTCGGTCTCGTCCAGGGCGAGGCTGATCTTGGGGTTCTTCGCGATGTTGCGCAGCTTCCCCTTGCCCGGCTCGCTGTAGATCAGGATCGTCTCGTCGTCGCGGAACAGGAACCAGACCGGGACGCTGACCGGCTGGCCGTCCGGCCGGACGGTCGTCAGCCAGGCGATGGGGTTCGTCCGCAGCCGGTTCTCCGCGCGTTCCCGCGCCTCGGCGGGCAGGTGGGCCGTGAGTTCCATGCCGTTCCTCTCGTTCGGAGGTGTCATGCGCGTCCGCCTCGCGCGCACGCGCATGTGACGGACGCTACAGAGACAAAGGCGTGGAGTCCGGCGCCGATTCCCGCTCGGCGCGTCGCGTCACGGACACCGCGAGGCCGGGCCACGCCGCCTCGCGGCTCGGTCGCCCACGGACGGTCCTGCCGTCGTCCCTCAAAGCGGGACCTCGGCGCGGACGCGCCACACGCCGTCGTCCGGGCCGGCCGTCAGCTCGCCGCCCACGCCCTCGATCCGCTCGCGCATCAGCCGCAGTCCCTGACCGCCGCTCACCGCTCCGGCGTCCGCGCCGTCCGGGCTGTCCACGGTCACCGCGAGCCGCCGCGGCGTGTACGACAGGAGGATCGACGCGTCCGCGCCGGGCGCGTGCTTGCCCGCGTTGGTCAGCGACTCCTGGAGCATCCGGTAGACGGCCATGCCCCGGGACGCGGTCAGCGGACGCGGCCTGCCCTCGACGGTGAGCGTCGCGGGCACCCCGGACGTGTCGATCAGCCCCCGCGCGAGGCTCTCGACGGCGAGCGCGCCGTCCCGCAGCGTCCGGACGGCGGCGACGGTCTCCTCCTGCCCCGCGTGCGCGAGGCGTCCCGCGCGTGCCAGGTGCGCGAGCGCGAGGTCCCGGTCGCCCGTGATCTCCAGCGCCGCCGAGGCCGTCCGGACCTGCAGGGACAGCGCGGTCAGCGAGTGGCCGAGGATGTCGTGCAGCTCCGCCGCGATCCGCCCGCGCTCGGTCAGCGTCGCCGCCTGGGCGTGCCCGCGCCGCTCGCGCCCGATCACGTACGCGACGAACATGACCGCCGCGAGCGTCGCCAGGGACCCGCCACGGTGCGTCAGGTATCCGGCGAGCAGGATCCCGACGCACACCAGCGTCAGCGGGAGCCCGATCCGCGCCGGACGCGCCGCGCCAGCGAACACGCACGCCCACAGCGCGAACCAGCAGACCGCCGTCGCCGGGTGGACGAACAGCAGCGCGCTGCCCGCCACCGCCGTCCAGCACACCGACGCGGTGACCACCGCCGAGTCGCCGAGCGGACCGGCCAGGCCCCAGGCGAGCCAGCCCGCCGACGCCGCCGTGAACGCGATCGCGGTGGCCAGGGGCGTCCCGCGTGTGCCGAGGATCCCGGGATGCGCCGTCTCACCCCACGCCATGAAGGCCAGGCCTGCGAGCGCCGCGATCCTCAGACGCCCCTGCGCACCCACCATCGGCACCGTCCTGTGACCGGGGCGTTCAGTGACGCCTGCAACCGGAGATCAGCTCAGCGGGCGGAGGAAGCCACCCGTTCCCAGTCCTAACGTCCGGAACGGCTTCATTGCGTTCACCCTGGTCGATCTGGCCGTTGTCGGTCTTGTTCGGTTTCTCTGAATCGGTACTCATCGTACCTCTCCTCGGTGAGTGTCTATCCTTTATGTCGGCCTTTAGGGTACGTTCAGTACCGTAAGAATGGCGCTGGAGAAGGGGTGCGCGTGCGTGCCAGAGGGATCAGTTACGACACCGGGTTCGTCAAGGGCGGGATGACCTCCCGGGAGCGCTTCGAGCCGGACCTGGTCCGGCGTGAGCTGCGCATCATCCGTGACGACCTGCACTGCAACGCGGTCCGGGTCATGGGCGGCGACCCCGAGCGGATCGAGATCGCGGCGGCATGCGCCGCCGACCTGGGGCTGGAGGTCTGGTTCTCGCCCTACCCCCTCGAACTGACCGCCGGGGAGATGCTGGCGCTGTTCGCCGACTGCGCCGAACGCGCGGAGCGGCTGAGGCTGCGGGGAGCCGAGGTGGTGTTCGTCGCCGGGGCCGAGCTGAGCCTGATGAATCCCGGGTTCCTGCCCGGCGACAGCACGGACGAGCGGATCGCGTTGCTGCGCCGGCCGGATCGCGTGCGTGAGCGGATCGGCGAGGCCGGCGCGCGGGTGAACGAGTTCCTGGGCGAGGTCGTGCCGCTCGTCCGCGAGCGCTTCGGCGGCAGGGTGACCTACGCGTCGGTGCCGCTCGAGCGCGTCGACTGGACGCCCTTCGACATCGTGTCCGTGGATCTGTACCGGTCGGCCGAGATCGCCGACCGTTTCGCCGACGGCGTTCGCGGCCTGGTCGCGCAGGGAAAGCCGGTCGCGATCACCGAGTTCGGCTCCGCCGGCTACCAGGGGGCCGGTGACAGGGGCGCTCTCGGCCTGGAGATCGTCGAGTACGGCGAGGACGGTCCTGTGCGGCTGAAGGGCGACCACGTCCGGGACGAGGCCGGTCAGGCCGCGTACGTGCGGGAGCTGCTGGAGGCGTTCGACGCCGGAGGCGTCGACAGCGCGTTCGTGTTCACCTTCGCGCTGTACGACCACGTGCACCGCCCCGACGGCGCCCCCCAAGAGGACCTGGACCTGGCCAGCTACGGCGTCGTGAAGGTCTACGAGGACCGCCTCGGGACCACGTACCCCGACATGCCCTGGGAACCCAAGGCCGCCTTCACCGCCGTCGCCGACCACTACCGCGCCTGACAGTCCTTCCACCAAGGAGAGAACGTGATCACAGACGTCGTCATCGTCGGCGGCGGCCCGAACGGGCTGATGCTCGCCTGCGAGCTGAGCCTGGCGGGGGTCCGGCCGGTCGTCCTGGAGCGGCTGCCGGAGCCGAGCCGGGAACCGAAGGCCAACGGGCTGCTCGGCCAGGTCGTGAGGATGCTCGACCGCCGGGGGCTGCACGAGCCGCTCAGCGGCGGCTCGGAACCACCGCGCGCGAACTCCGGATACTTCATGTTCGGCGCGATGGGCCTGGACCTGAGCCTGCTGGAGGACAGTCCCGTCCACGCCCTGCCGGTGCCGCAGCGACGCGTCGTCGAGGTCCTGGAGGAGCGTGCGACCGAGCTGGGCGTGGAGATCCGGCGAGGGCACGAGGTCGTCGGGCTGTCGCCGGACGCCGAGGCGGTCACCCTCGACGTCACGGGCCCGGACGGGGCGTATCCGCTGCGGGCCCGGTACCTCGTCGGCGCGGACGGGGCGCACAGCATCACGCGCAAGCTCTCCGGCATCGGATTCCCCGGCGTCACCTACGACCGGATGACCGTCCGCACAGCGCACGCGACCGTCCCGGCGGACTGGGTCGACTCCACGACCGGTGCGCTGAACGTGCCCGGCTACGGAGCCGTCCTGCCGTTCCTGCCTCATCGCACCGAGCACGGCGGGTTCTCCTACGCGCCGATGCCCGGCCACCCGCCGCTGGTCAGCGCCACCGAATGGGACCGGCCCGAGACCGACGCCCCCATGACCCTGGACGAGTTGCGGGAGAGCGTCCGCCGCGTGCTCGGCGCCGACGTGCCGCTCGGCGCGCCCGCCGGCGAAGGGCCGCACGTGCTGCGACGGCTGAGCGGCGGGAACACCCGCGTCGCCGAGCGCTTCCGCGACGGCCGGGTCTTCCTGATCGGGGACGCCGCCCACGTGTACTCCGCCACCGGGGGAGGCCCCGGACTCAACCTCGGCCTCCAGGACGCGGTCGACCTCGGCTGGAAACTCGGCGCCGTGATCCGTGGCGGCGACGCGTCCGGACTGCTGGACAGCTACGAGACGGAACGGCGATCGGCCGCCCAGCGCATGGTCCTGAACGCGCGGACGCAATCGGCGCTGATCACCCCCGGCGACGACGTCACCGGGCTCCGCGAGCTGTTCACGGAACTGCTCCGCGACCGCGACACCGTGCAGCGCCTCGCCGAACTCGTCGCCGGCGCCGACGTCCGCCACGACATGGGCGGAACCCCGTCGCACCCCCTGATCGGCCGGTTCGCCCCGGACATGGAGCTGCACACCCCGGCCGGGACGGTCCGGCTGGCCGAGCTGACCAGAACCGCCCGCCCCCTGCTCCTCGACCTCACCGAGGACACGTCGCTGACGGAGACGCTCGCACTCCCGGACGATCAGGTCGAGATCATCACCGCGCGCCCCCAGGCGTCCGGGCCCACCGCCCTGCTCCTCCGCCCGGACACCTACGTGGCCTGGGCCTCCGCGTCCCCGCGCCCGGACACGGCGGAACTGGAGGAACTCCGAACGGCCCTGCACCGCTGGACTCCGGCGTCCGGCCCCGCCCGCACCTGAGAGAACCCCCTGAGGACGCCGGACCTCATCGCCCATCAAGATCGGGCCCGGCGGCCCGGGCAGGAGGACCGAGCCGAACTCACGCCGTCGGAGGCGTCACCCAAGGGGCCAGCCGCTCTCCGGCGGCCAGATCCTCACGCCAGTACCGGAAGACGGTTCCCTGCACGATGTCGAGCTGCCCGGCCGCGATCAGGCCGCCGGCGGGAACGGCCCCGCCGGCATCGGCCTCGAAGGCGACCAGCACGGCGGGCGGCTCGTCGACCTGCCGGTCGACGAGCCGGACCTCCTCCGGTGTCGGCTCACGAAACACCGGGTCCTGGAAGGCTGACGGGCACATGACGAAGACCGGGTCGCTGAACACCAGCTCCAGAGCATGGGCGTACGAAAGGTCGTACCCGGCGCCCAGTCGAAGCTGACCGGCGCCCCAGGCAACGACATCCCAGTCCCACCACGACCCCTGGGGAAGCCGAATCACGGGCGTACTCCTCGGCTCGAACGAGCAGGCAGAGTACACGGCCTGCCGCTGCCTCTTCGGTGAGGCGAGCTCCCGAACCGGCGCGGCCCGCTGCACCTGCGGGAGGGACGGCCGTCCCGGAAGTTTGATCGCTGAGAGCGAACGTTGCTGAGGAAATTAATTCGTGCTCCGTTTTCTTGAGTGTGGATGACTCAACCCTGCGGGGTTCGGGTTCCCGAGAGACTTGGAGCTGAGAGCATGAGCGAGACCCTGACGCTGCCGGTGCTGCCCCTGGACGACGGGGCCGTTCTGCCGGGCATGGTCGTCCCCCTGGACCTGTCCGAGGGCGAGGTGCGCGCCGCGGTCGAGGCCGCGCGGGCGGCGGCCCAGTCCCGGGGGCCCGGCATCCGGTCGGCGGTCAAGCCGCGCGTCCTGCTGGTGCCCCGCCTGAACGGGCAGTACGCGGCCGTCGGCACCCTCGGCGTGATCGAGCAGGAGGGACGGCTGCCCGGCGGCGAGCCGGGCGCGGTCGTCCGCGGCGTGTCCCGCGTCCGCATCGGCACCGGGACGACCGGCCCCGGCGCGGCGCTGTGGGTCGAGGGCCAGGAGATCGAGGTCCCGCCCGCGACCGGCCGCGCGCACGAGCTGGCCAAGGAGTACAAGGGCCTGGTCAGCGCCATCCTGCAGAACCGCGGCGCCTGGCAGGTCGTGGACGTCGTCCAGCAGATCGAGGACCCGTCCGTCCTCGTCGACAACGCCGGATACGCGCCCTACCTGAGCGACGAGCAGAAGGTCGAGCTGCTCGAGACCGCCGACACGGTCGAGCGGCTGAACCTGGTCATCGGCTGGGCCCGCGACCACCTCGCCGAGCTGGACGTCGCGGAGACCATCCGCAAGGACGTCCAGGAGGGCATGGAGAAGACCCAGCGCGAGTTCCTCCTGCGGCAGCAGATGGACGCCATCCGCAAGGAGCTCAACGAGCTCAACGGCGACCCCGCCGACGAGGAGGACGACTACCGCGCCCGCATCGAGGCCGCCGAGCTCCCCGAGAAGGTCCGCGAGGCCGCGCTCAAGGAGGTCGACAAGCTCGAGCGGTCGTCCGACGCGTCCCCCGAGGGCGGCTGGATCCGCACCTGGCTCGACACCGTCCTCGACATCCCGTGGAACGAGCGCACCGAGGACTCCTACGACATCGCGGGCGCGCGTGAGGTGCTGGACGCCGACCACGCCGGCCTCGACGACGTCAAGGAGCGCATCATCGAGTACCTGGCCGTCCGCAAGCGGCGGTCCGACCGGGGCCTCGGCATCGTCGGCGGACGCCGCAGCGGCGCGGTCCTGGCCCTGACCGGCCCTCCCGGCGTCGGCAAGACCTCCCTCGGCGAGTCCATCGCCAAGGCCATGGGACGCGAGTTCGTCCGCGTCGCGCTCGGCGGCGTCCGGGACGAGGCGGAGATCCGCGGCCACCGGCGCACCTACGTCGGCGCGCTGCCCGGACGCGTCGTCCGCGCGATCCGCGAGGCCGGGTCGATGAACCCGGTCGTCCTGCTCGACGAGATCGACAAGGTCGGCGCGGACTACCGGGGCGACCCGACCGCGGCGCTGCTGGAGGTCCTCGACCCCGAGCAGAACCACACCTTCCGCGACCACTACCTGGAGGTCGAGCTCGACCTGTCGGACGTGCTGTTCCTCGCGACCGCGAACGTCGTCGAATCCATCCCCGGGCCGCTGCTCGACCGGATGGAGCTCGTCCAGCTCGACGGGTACACCGAGCACGAGAAGGTGACGATCGCCCGCGACCACCTGCTGCCCAAGCAGCTGGAGAAGGCCGGGCTGGAGCCGTCCGAGGTCGCGTTCGACGACGAGGCGCTGCGGAAGCTCGCGTCGGAGTACACGCGCGAGGCGGGCGTCCGGTCCCTGGACCGCGCGATCGCCCGCGTCCTGCGCAAGGTCGCCGCGAACGTCGCGCTGGAGAAGAGCGCGCTGCCGCTGACCGTCGGCGAGTCCGGGCTGAAGGACTACCTGGGCCGTCCGCGGTTCACGCCGGAGGCCGAGCTCAGCAGGTCCGAGCGGCGGACGGGCGTGCCCGGCGTCGCGACCGGCCTCGCCGTGACCGGCGCGGGCGGCGACGTCCTCTACATCGAGGCGTCCTTGGCCGACAAGGAGACCGGCGACACCGGCCTCACGCTCACCGGCCAGCTCGGCGACGTGATGAAGGAGTCCGCCCGGATCGCGCTGTCCTACCTGCGCTCGCGCGGCGCGGAGCTGGAACTGCCGGTCGGCGACCTGAAGGAGCGCGGCGTGCACGTCCACGTGCCCGCCGGGGCCGTCCCGAAGGACGGGCCGAGCGCCGGGATCACCATGACCACGGCCCTCGCGTCCCTGCTGTCGGGCCGTCCGGTCCGCGCGGACGTCGCGATGACCGGCGAGGTCTCCCTCACCGGCCGGGTGCTGCCGATCGGCGGGCTCAAGCAGAAGCTGCTGGCCGCCCACCGGCTCGGCATCACCACCGCGATCGTCCCGAAGCGGAACGAGCCCGACCTCGAGGACGTCCCGGCCGAGGTGCTGGACGACATGACCGTCCACGCGGTCAGCGACGTCCGGGAGGTGCTGGAACTGGCCCTCGAGCCCGCCACCACCCCGGTCACCGTCTGACCGCCCGATCCGGAAGACCGCCTCGCCCCTGTGTGAGGCGGTCTTCCGCCGTTTCAGAAGGGGAAGCGGCCCCGGCGGGCGTCCTCGACCCACGGGATGACGCGGAGCGCCTCGTCCCCGACCCCCGCCAAGGCGACGCCGCCGGGCGGCGCCTCGTGGCCGGGGTTCGTCACGTCCGACGTCCAGTGGTACGCGGGGACGCCGAGGGGGAGGACCCGGCTCGGGTCGGCGTACGTCTCCACGACGACGATCCGGTCATGCCCGGCGAACGCCTCGGCGGCCGCCGTCGCCGGCGCCCTCGCCGTCCGGGCCCCGGCCGGCGGCGGCGCCGAGCGGCGCGCCGGGGGCCAGCGGTACAGGTCGTGCAGCGGCGAGTCGCCGTCGACGAGCTCGAACGGACGTCCCCAGTGGTCGATGACGTCGGCGTGGGCGCACCGGCGGGCCAGCGACAACCCGAACACGCGTGCCGACGGATCGCCCCCGACCATGACGAGCGTCCAGCCCGGGATCTCGGGGAAGCGCGACAGGCTGCGGCCCGCCGCGTCCTCCAGGAGGGCGTTCCACCGGCTGGTCCCGACCGCCCGGCGCGCCGCCGCGAACGCGAGCGGCCCGAGCCCGCTCGCCGCCACGACCGCGGGATCGGCGATCCGCTCGGCGACCTCCATCGCGTCCTCGAACGGCGTGCCCGCGCCGTCGAGCCGCCGCAGCGACGCGACGACCTCCCGCAGCGGGGGATCCCCCCGATTCTCCTGCCGGAGACGCTGCCCGGCGAGCGCGCGGCGGAACACCTCGGCCTGCCGCGCGTCCCGCGGGACGGGGTGGACGAGCCGGATGACGTCGCCGAACCGGTACGGCCGCGGCGGCGCCAGGCCGTCCCACGGTTCGCTCGTCCACGCCGCCATGGGCAGGTTCAGCCGCCGTCCGCCGGTGTCGTGCCGTGCGAGCCCGGCCTCGTCGTAGAGCCGGACGACCGCGTCCGCCACGCCGCGCTTGACCGGCTTCGGGACGGCCTGCCCGTACAGGTGCCGCCAGGTGGCGAGGAGGTGGCCCGGATCGTCCGCGCGCAGGAGCACCGACGACACGACCTGCCGCGACCGTCCGCCCACCTGCCGTTCCAGCCGCTCCCGGACGAAGGCGCACGCGCCGGCGATCGCGGGGATCCGCAGCGGCGTGGACGTCCGCAGCCAGCGCAGGAACCGGGCCGTCCACTCGGGATCGTCCGCCGTGGCGCGGCGGACCAGCAGCAGGAACCGGTCGCGGTCGGCGCGCGGCCACACGAAGAAGCCGTCGGCGAGCGCGACGCGGCTCAGCGCGAGCGTGAACACTTCCTCGATGACGGCCCCCTTCGGTTCGCGTCCGCGAGCGGGGCCCGAGATTCTCGGAGACGGGCGGGTGAACGTCGGAGTCTTCGGCCGTCCCGCCTCGTGGACGGGACACGCCCGATCTCTCCCGGAGCGCAACCATCGCCTCGCACCGGGCCACCGCCCGCGAACGCAGACGCAAACTATCGGCGCCCTACGACAGAACCGCCCGAGTGAAAACCCGTCGCCCTTCCCGCCCGGCTGTGGTCTCGTGCCCCGCATGGAAGATCTGATCCGGGCCGTCCACCCGAACGCCGAGATCCGCGAGGTCCTCACCCGCACCGGCGGCGAGAGCGCCTCCGTCGTCGAGGTCGTCTGCGCGAACCCCGACGTCCGCCTGATCGTGAAGACCTACGAGCAGGGATGGAAGGTGGCCAAGGAACACCACGTCTACACGCTCCTCCCCGACGACGTCCCGGCGCCTCGCCTCCTGCACGCTTCCCGGGAGCCCGCAGCGGTGGTCATGACGTCCGTCCCGGGCACACCCCTATCGGAAGTCTCCACAACCCTGCCCGCGGACGACCTGCGCTCCCTCTACACCCAGATGGGACACATCCTCGCGTCCCTGCACCGCCGTCATATGGACGTGTTCGGCTACATCGTGGACGGCGTCTACAACCCGGTGGCGACGAACACCGAATACATGACGTCCCACTACACCCGCCACCTCAAAACCTTCCGCGAACACGGCGGCGACCCAGCTCTGGCCACCCGCATAGAGAACCACGTCGCATCCCACCCCGACCTATGGCAGACGTGCAAAACCCCAGTCCTCTGCCACAACGACTTCCACGAGGGAAACGTCCTCGTAGAGCAGAACTCCGAGGGCTGGCACATCACCGCCATCATCGACATGGAGAACGCAGTAGCCGCCGACCCATTTCTCGACCTGGCCAAGACCGACTACTACGCCCCGTCCCACAGCCGCCCCCACCTAGAAGCCCTATGGGCCGCCTACGGCACCCCACCCACCCCGAACGCCTTCCCCCTCTACCGCCTCCACCACGCCCTGGAACTCTGGGCCTGGTACGCCACCATCAACAAAACAGACTCCCTCACCAACATCGCCAACGACCTGGCCGAGATGCTCGCCTAAGCGGCCAGGAGGAACCAGACCCGCAGCCGCCCGTCCTCCAACACCAGAAACCCCCACTCCGTCGCCAGTGCGCGAAGAATGGGCAGCCCGCGCCCACCGGTCCCGCAGAGATCGTCGACGAAGTGCGGCACGGCCCCACTCCCACCGTCCACGACCCCCACCGTCACGCCTCGCCCGTCCAGCGCGACCGAGACCTCCACCTTCCCGCCACCCCCGTGCACGACGGCGTTGGTGAAGGTCTCGGAGGTGAGCAGGACGCAGTCGTCAAGCGCGGGATGCTCGTCCCCGAGCACCCCGGCGACCCACCGCCGCGCCACCGTGACCTGCTCCGTATCGGACGGAAACACCTGGTGGTGCTCGACGCCCGGCACAGCGGTCACCGCCTGGTCCGCGTGTGTGTCTGGGCGACGAGGCGGCAGGGTTCGAGCTGCGCGTCGAGCCCGGCGACGACCCGTTCGAGTCGTCTCACAGAGCCAAGGATGTGCCCGGAGCTGTCGAAGAAGAACAGACGTGCCCGGTGCCTGTGCACCCGAACCGACTCGCCGATGTGGGGGACGAGCGGGTGGAACACCCGCAGCAGGCGGGGGCGCTCCCAGGGCCTGGACGAGGTCATCCACCCGTGTTCGGCGAGCGTCCAGGCGAGCCGTCCGAGGTGATGGTCCTCAACGTCCGCGCGCACGGCCCGCCCGGCCGCCGACCGTCGTATTCTCATGTACGTCCTCCCCAGTGAGGATGGGCCGCGCGGCCGGACGGGTCTCCCAATCCATCCCGGCCGCGCGGCTGCTGTCAGCGCGAGCCGCGCACGATCTCGTGCGCGTGCAGGCGCGCTCCGGACCTTGCCCCGACTGTGTTCTCCACTACCGGAGATCAACTTGTCTAGACAAGTTCAATGACTTGTATAGAAGAGAAGTGGCGAGGGTGTCAATGACTTCCGTGATTATCGGGCGGGGAGGTCGTAAGTGAGGACGTAGACATCTGACGACAAGATCGTGTCGCACACCTCGACGGGATTGCCGGTCACGTCAAAAGCGGTGCGTATAAGGCAAAATACCGGGATTCCTGTGCGTAGTTGGAGAATCTCGATCTCATCGGGAGCGGGCATCCTGGCCGTCACCTCTTCCTCGAAGTGTCCCAGGACATGTCCGAGATCTTCGAGTCTTGCGTAGACGCCCCCTGGGCCGGGATTGTCCTCGCTGATCCGGGTGCCTCTTGCTATCCGCGCGGGAATGTACGAGGTGGCCGTCTCGACCGGACTTCCGTTCAGCGCATAGCGTCGGCTGCGCACGAGGACGGGCTCTCCTGTGGCGAGGCCGAGGCGTCTGGCGATGTCGGCATCCGCGACCTCTTCCCTGACGTGGATCAGGTCAACGGTCGGCTCGGCCCCGGCGGAAGCGGACTCCGCCAGGAACGCGGCCTTCCCTTCCTGGCGATGTCGTCGGGCGAAGCGGTCGGATGCGAGGCGACGAATCTGGGGCCGAGGGCGAACGAAGACGCCCCGGCCGTGTTCCGACAACACCAGGCCTTCCGTCTGGAGCTGTTGCAAAGCGCTGCGGACGGTCATTCGGGCGACCTCGTAGTGTGCGACAAATTCCGCTTCCGAAGGAAGCTTGTCGCCTGGGGCAAGAGTTCCGTTCTGGATTGCTTCGCGTAGATGGTCGGCAATCTGGCGAAATACTGGCTTGTCGCTGCGGGGGTCGCGTCCACGCCGAAGCGCCTTGTGGGAGGTCAATCGCATCTCCACTGCTCGTCCGGACATCCACTATGGTCAGGCTACAAGGGAGGAAAGCGGTGGCTGATCGGTCCTTGCGGCATTCGGTGAGCGTCGCTGGAGTCGTCATGGACGATCTCGGCAGGGCTCTGCTCGTCCAGCGCAGAGACAACGGCCATTGGGAGCCGCCTGGTGGTGTCCTCGAACTCGAGGAGAGCGTGCCGGACGGTCTGCGCCGCGAGGTCCTTGAAGAGACCGGCCTGACCGTCGAGCCGGTGGGGCTCACCGGGGTCTACAAGAACATGACCCGGGGCATCGTGGCCCTCGTCTTCCGGTGTCGTGTGCTCGGCGGAGTCCTCTCGTCGAACGCTGAGGTCAAGGCGTTCCACTGGGCCACGCGCCAAGAGGTCACCGCCATGCTGGACGAGGCCTACGCCGTCCGTGTCCTGGACGCCATGGACGTCGAGGGGGCGAGCGTCCAGGTCAGGCATCACGACGGAGTGAGACTGCTTCCTGAGCCGCCGGTGGAGGGGCCGGGGAAGCGGGTGCGGTAGGTGGTGGGGGTCAGGCCGGTGCGGCGGCGGAGGTGGGTGCGGAGGGTGGCGGGGGTGCCGAGGCCGGTGGCGCGGGCTATGGCGTCCAGGCGGAGTTCGCCCTGCTCGATGAGGCGGCAGGCGAGGGTGACGCGTTCGGCGGTGAGCCAGGCCAGGGGAGTGGTGCCGAGTTCGGCGCGGAAGCGGCGGTGGAGGGTGGCGGGGCTGGTCGCGGCGTGGGCGGCGAGGTCGTGCACGGTCAGCGGACGGTCCAGGTGGCGCTGCGCCCAGGCCAGGACGGGCGCCAGGGACGTATCAGGAATGTCGGGCACGGGACGTTCGATGAACTGGCGCTGACCGCCGTCCCGGTGGACGGCGAAGACGAGGCGGCGGGCGACGGAGTTGGCGACCTCCGCGCCGTGGTCGCGGCGGATCAGGTGCAGGCCGAGGTCGAGCGCGGCGGCGGAACCCGCGGCGGTCAGGACGTCGCCGTCGTCGACGAACAGGACGTCCGGTTCCAGGCGCACCGCCGGGAAGCGGGCGCGGAACGCCTCGGCCCAGCGCCAGTGGGTGGTCGCGCGCCGTCCGTCCAGGACACCGGCGGCGGCCAGGGAGAACGAGCCCGTGCAGAAGCTCACCAGCCGGGCCCCGCGCGCGGCGGCGGCCTTGATCGCCGCCAGGACGGAAGCGGACGGAGCCGTCTCGGGATCGGGACGGTTCGGCACGATCACCGTGTCGGCGTGGTCGACGGCGTCCAGGCCCGCGACGCCCGACATCGTGAACAGGCCCGCGTGCATGGTCACCGGGCCGTCGGCGCAGAGCGCGAAGTCGTACCACGGGACGTCCAGCTCGGGACGCCGCAGACCGAACAGCTCGGTCGCGACGCCCAGTTCGAACGGGTTCGAACCGTCCTCCACGATCATCACGACGCGGTGCGAGGATCCTTGCGACATATGCGATTCCTAGCACTCACGCGCGGTGCGCGGCGAGCGGCAGGCTGCACGCATGAGCGATGAACCGATCGACCTTCAGGACGCGCTGGCCTCGTTCGACGAGATCTGGAGCCCGCGCATCGTCACCCGGGTGAACGACTACGACGTGCGCGTCGCCAAGGTGGCGGGCGACCACCTGTGGCACGTGCACGACGACACCGACGAGTGCTTCCTCGTCCTCGACGGCGTGCTGAACATCGGCCTCAGGGACGCGCGGGGCGAGCGGACGGTGACCCTGCGCAAGGGGATGGTGTTCGTCGTGCCGAAGGGCGTCGAGCACAAGCCGTCCGCGCCGGACGGCGCCTCGATGCTGGTGTTCGAGCCGTCCGGGACGCTGAGCGTCGGCGACCGGCACGACGAGGTCCCCGACTACGTGGACGTGACGGTCGGGCACCCGCTAACGCGGGGTTAGGCGGAAGATGCGCAGCTCACGCTGGGTGCGCTCCACATACCGGTCGTAGACGGGCCAGACCTGGATGAGGCGGGGCCACGCGTCGGCCCGTTCGGCGTCGGTCAGCAGGTGCGCGGTGACCGGCGTCGTCCGGCCCCGGAAGGACACCTCGGCGTCCGGGTTCTTGAGGAGGTTCGCCGTCCAGGCGGGGTGCTTCTCGCGGCCGAAGTTGGACCCGACGACGAGCCACGTGCCGTCCTCCTCGGGACGGCACGCGAGCGGCACCTGGCGGCGCTGCCCGGTCTTCGCGCCGGTCGTCGTCAGGAGCAGGCTCGGCACCAGGGCCTGGCCGAGCAGGACCCGGCCGCCGCTGATCCGGTGCAGGGCGCGGTCCAGCGGCGGGACGACCTTGGGCCCGATCCTGGCGAACCAGGGCGCGCCCGAGACGTACCGGAACACCGGGCCCAGGGTGCGCTGGACGAGCGTGGGCATCGGTCTCTCCTTGATGGTCGGCCGGGGCGCTTCCGGCCCCAGCCGGCCCGCGCGACGGTGGTCGAGGTGGCCGGACGCGGCCAGCCAGCGCAGGGTGTCCGCCACGGTCGACTCCACGGGCCGGAGCGTCAGGCCCAGCGCGGCGAGCGTGGGGGCGTCGTCGGTCGGGACGAGGCCGACCATCATCTGCGCGGCGTCCCTGGTCAGCGGATACTCGAAGGACCGGACGCGTTTCGCGGCGTCCAGGGCCCGTCCGAGCGCGATCATGACGGCGGCGGGCACCCGCATCCGCCGGCACGGGACGCCGGTGAGCGTGTCGCAGAGGTCCGCGACCTGCGGCCAGGACAGGAAGGCCCCGCCCAGCGGCCAGCGTTCCCCGCCCCGGGCCGTCGTGACGGCGCGGGCCAGCCCCTCGGCCAGGTCGCGGACGTCGATGACGCCGACGCCGCCGGGCGGAAGCGGCAGGGCCAGGTTCAGCGCGCCGGCGAGGCCCTCGGGCAGCGCGTCCAGATGCGGCTGGTCCGGGCCGCAGACGCCGCCGGGGTAGACGATCGCGACGGGCGCGCCGCCGGCCTGCAGCTCCCGCGCGTACCGCTCGGCGGCGACCTTCGACCGGCCGTAGTCGGTGTGCGGGCTGGCCAGCGGGCTCGCGGGGGTGATGACCGGGCCGTCCGGCGGGACGAACACGGCGACCGACGACACGTGCACGACGGGGGACAGCCCGCGCTCGACGGCCTGCCCGACGACGTTGCGCGTGCCGGTGACGTTGGCCGAGACGAGATCGCCCGCCGGGCCCGTGACGCCGATCGCGGCGGCGGCGTGGATCGCGGCGTCGCAGCCGTCCAGCGCCCGGGACACGGCGTCCGCGTCGAGCATGTCGCCCTGGACGAACTCGACGCGGGACGGGTCGACGCCCAGCGTGGCGAGGGTGCGGGCGGCGCGGCCGGGGTCGCGGACGAGGGCGCGCGGCTCGTGCCCGGCGGCCAGCAGGGCGGCGACGGTGTGCGAGCCGACGAAGCCCGAGGCTCCGGTGAGGAACACGCGCATGAAGGCAACCTAGCGCTTGGTCGCATCCCGGCGGAAGGCCGGGTTCCGGACGGCCCTAACGCCGCGCGCGCCGCGCCCGGGTCGTTGACGGCCCTGGAACGCTCCATCACACTCGGGGCCCACCCATCCCCGCCCGGGAGGGCACCACATGAGGATCGCACTCGCCGGCGCGGGCCGGATCGGCGCGCGGCACGCCGCCGCCCTGGCCCGCTCGCCCCACGTCACCGAACTCATCATCGCCGACGCCGATCCGCGCCGGGCCGCCGCCCTGGCCGACCGCCTCCACCCCGCCTCCGTGTCCACCGCTCCCGTGTCCACCGCTCCCATGTCCACCGCCAAGGCTTCCGCCGCCTCCGTCCGCGGGCTCCCGAGCGTGGACGAGTTGTTCGGCGCACGCCCCGACGCGTTCGTCATCGCGGCGGCCACCGACGCGCACGCGGCGCTCGTCGGGCGCGCCGTCGCGCTGGGCAGCCCGGTGTTCTGCGAGAAGCCGCTCGCCCCGGACGTGGATGGAACGCTCCAAATCATCCGGGACGCCGAGTCCGCGCAGGTCCCGGTCCAGGTCGGGTTCCAGCGCAGGTTCGACGCCGGGTACCGGGCCGCGCGGGACGCCGTGACGTCCGGACGGCTCGGCTGGCTGCACACCGTCCGGTCCTGCGGGTTCGACCCCGCGCCGCCGCCCGCCGACTACGTGCCGGTCTCCGGCGGCCTGTTCCGCGACTGCATGATCCACGACCTCGACTCCGTCCGGTTCGTGACCGGACGCGAGGTGGTCCGCGTCATCGCCGCCGGGGCGAACCGGGGCGACGCGTTCTTCCGCGAGTGCGGCGACGTCGACACCGGCGCGGCCCTGCTCGTCCTGGACGACGGGACCCTCGGCCTCCTCGCCGCGACCAGGTACAACGCGGCCGGATACGACGTCCGGCTGGAGGTGTTCGGCTCCAAGGACAGCGTCGTCGCGGGCCTCGACGCCCGCACCCCGCTCGCCCCCCTGCCCGACGGCGCCGCAGGACGCGGAACCCCCTACAGCGGGTTCCTGGAGCGGTTCGCCGCCGCGTACGACGCCGAGCTCGACGCGTTCCTCCAGGTCGCGGCGGGCGCGAGCGCCAACCCCTGCCCGCCCGCGGAGGCCCTCGAGGCGTTCTACCTGGCCGAGGCGTGCGACCTGTCCCGGCGCGAGGGACGCGCCGTCGACGTCGAGGAGGTGCGCCGGTGAACGCGCGCACCCCGGGCGTCCGCACCCTGGAGGACACCGGATGCCCGCTGACGAACTGATCACCATGGGACGCGTCGTCGTCGACCTCTACCCGCACCAGAGCGGCGTCCCGCTGGAGGACGTCGAGACGTTCGGCAGGTACCTCGGCGGCAGCCCGACCAACGTCGCCGTGGCCGCCGCCCGCCTCGGCCGCCGCTCCGCCGTCATCACCCGCACCGGCGACGACCCGTTCGGCCGCTTCGTCCACAAGGCGCTGCGCCGCCACGGGGTGGACGACCGGTACGTCACGTCCGTCCCGGACCTGCCGACGCCGCTGTCGTTCTGCGAGATCTTCCCGCCCGACGACTTCCCGCTGTACTTCTACCGCCACCCGAAGGCCCCCGACCTGGAGATCCACCCGCGCGAGCTGGACCTCGACGCGATCGCCCGCGCGCCGCTGTTCTGGGCGACGGTCACGGGCCTGTCCGCCGAGCCGAGCCGCGCCGCGACGATCACGGCCCTCGAGGCGCACCCGCGCACGACCGTCCTCGACCTCGACTGGCGGCCCGCGCTCTGGCGGGACCACACGATCGTCCGGCCGCTCGTCCAGCGCGCCCTCCGGCACGCGACGGTCGCGGTCGGGAACCGCGAGGAGTGCGAGATCGCGACCGGCGAGCGCGACCCGCACCGGGCGGTCCGCGCGCTCCTCGGGTTCGGTCTCGACCTGGTCGTCGTCAAGCGGGGCCCGGACGGCGTCCTCGCCGCGACCCGCGAGGGCGCCGTCGAGGTGCGGCCCGTGCAGGTCGAGGTGGTGAACGGCCTCGGCGCGGGCGACGCGTTCGGCGGCGCCCTCTGCCACGGCCTGCTCGCGGGCTGGGACCTCCCGCGCACCCTCACGTTCGCGAACGCGGCGGGCGCCCTCGTCGCGTCCCGCCTCTCCTGCGCCGACGCGATGCCGACCGCCACCGAGGTGGACGATCTTCTGCACAACCAGTCTCATGTACCCCTCCCGACCCGGGAGAAACAGCCGTGACCTGGAGCGGGGAACCCGTCAGTATGGGGCCAGCCGATCACCACCCCCGACGAACGGAGACCGGCCCGTGAGGACACCGACGACACGCGGACGCCTGCTCACCCTGACGACCGCCGCGCTCGCGCTGACCGCCGCGCTGGCCGGTTGCAGCAGCTCAGGGGGCAAGAAGGCGGAGGAGAGCACGAGCCCGGCGGGGGGCGGCGGGCCCCGGCTGAAGATCGCGATGGTGACGCACTCCGGCGCGGGCGACACGTTCTGGGACATCGTCCAGAAGGGCGCGAAGGCGGCCGCCGCCAAGGACAACGTGCAGTTCCTCTACTCGGCCAACCCGGACGGAGGGCAGCAGGCGCAGCTCGTCCAGGCCGCGATCGACCAGAAGGTGGACGGCATCGTCGTCACCCTCGCCAAGCCGGACGCCCTGAAGGACGTCCTCGCCAAGGCCGCCGCCGCGAAGATCCCGGTCGTGTCGATCAACTCCGGCGCGGACGCGTCGGCGCGGCTCGGCGCGCTCGCCCACTTCGGCCAGGACGAGAGCGTCGCGGGTGAGGCGGCCGGGCAGCAGCTCGCGAAGATCGGCGCGAAGAAGGCGCTGTGCGTCGTCCACGAGCAGGGCAACGTCGGGCTGGAGGCGCGCTGCGCGGGCGCGAAGAAGACCTTCGGGGGGTCGATGCAGAACCTGTACGTGACCGGCACGGACATGCCGCAGGTCAAGTCGGCGGTCACGGCGAAGCTCCAGGCCGACAAGGGCATCGACGGCGTGCTCACGCTCGGCGCGCCGTTCGCCGCGACCGCCGTCCAGTCGGCGAAGGAGGCCGGCAGCACCGCGAAGATCGGCACCTTCGACATGAACAAGGACCTCATCGCCTCCATCAAGGACGGCTCGATCCAGTTCGCCGTCGACCAGCAGCCCTATCTCCAGGGCTACGAGGCCGTCGACGGGCTGTGGCTGTACCGGAACAACGGCAACGTCCTCGGCGGCGGACGGCCCGTCCTCACCGGCCCGGCGATCGTGACCAAGGACAACGCCGACCAGATCGCCCCGTTCGCCGAGCGGGGCACCAGGTGACGCAGGCGACCGCCGAAGGCTCGGCGGACGAGCGGCTGGCGCGGCGCGATCCGCTGCGCCGGCTGCTCGTCCGGCCCGAGTTCGGGGCGCTGATCGGCGCGGTCGCGCTGTTCGTCCTGTTCTCGGTGACGGCCGACGCGTTCCTGCAGACGTCGTCGTTCTCGAACGTCCTGTACTCGGCGTCCACGTTCGGGATCATGGCGGTCGGGGTGTCGCTGCTGATGATCGGCGGTGAGTTCGACCTGTCCGCGGGGGTGATGGTGATCAGCTCCGCGCTGGTCGCCTCCCTCGTGTCGTTCCAGCTCACGCTGAACGTGTGGGCGGGCGTGGCGATCTCGCTGGTCGTCACGCTCGCGCTCGGCGTCCTGAACGGCGTGCTCTACGTCTGGACGAGGCTGCCGAGCTTCATCGTCACGCTCGCGACGTTCCTCATGCTGGCCGGGGCGAACCTGGGCGTGACGAAGGCGGTCACCGGGAACGTCGCGTCCGACTCGATCGGCGACATGGACGGCTTCCAGAGCGCGAAGGGCCTGTTCGCCTCCGAGGTCGGCATCGGCGGCGTGAACGTGAAGGTCACCGTGTTCTGGTGGATCGGGTTCACCGCCGTCGCGACCTGGATCCTGCTGCGGACCCGCGCCGGGAACTGGATCTTCGCCGTCGGCGGGAACGCCGACAGCGCCCGCGCGGTCGGCGTCCCGGTCGCCCGCACCAAGATCGCCCTGTTCGCCGGGGTCGCGTTCTGCGCCTGGTTCTCCGGCATGCACCTGCTGTTCGCGTTCCCGGCCATCCAGTCGGGCGAGGGCATCGGGAACGAGTTCTTCTATATCATCTGCGCGGTGATCGGCGGCTGCCTGCTGACCGGCGGCTACGGCTCGGCGATCGGCGCCGCGATCGGCGCGTTCATCTACGGGATGGTCAACCAGGGCATCGTCTACGCCGGCTGGAACCCCGACTGGTTCCGGTTCTTCCTCGGCGCCGCGCTGCTCGCCGCGACCGTCCTCAACCACGTCGTCCGCCGGAGGGCCGAACGGTGACCGCCCTGGTGAAACTGACCGGAGTCGGCAAGGGCTACGGCAGCGTGATCGCCCTGCGGGACGTGTCGCTCGAGGTCGGCGCGGGCGAGGTCGTGTGCGTGCTCGGCGACAACGGCGCGGGCAAGTCCACCCTCATCAAGATCGTCGCCGGGCTGCACCGGCACGACACCGGGACCTACGAGGTGGACGGCCGGCCCGTCGCGTTCGCCTCGCCCCGCGACGCGCTCGACCTCGGCATCGCGACCGTCTACCAGGACCTCGCCGTCGTCCCGCTCATGCCGGTCTGGCGCAACTTCTTCCTCGGCTCGGAGAAGCGCAAGGGCCTCGGACGCCTCGACGTCGACCTCATGCGCCGCACCACCCGGGACGAACTGCTCGCCATGGGCATCGACCTGCGCGACGTCGACCAGCCGATCGGCACCCTCTCCGGCGGCGAGCGGCAGTGCGTCGCGATCGCCCGCGCCGTGTACTTCGGCGCGAAGGTCCTCGTCCTGGACGAGCCGACCGCCGCGCTCGGCGTGAAGCAGGCCGGGGTCGTGCTGCGCTACATCGTCCAGGCGCGCGAGCGCGGCCTCGGCGTCGTGTTCATCACCCACAACCCGCACCACGCCTACCCGGTCGGCGACCGCTTCCTGATCCTGAACCGGGGCCGTCCGATCGGCTACCACGCCAAGGACGAGATCACCCGCGAGGAGCTGACGGCGCTCATGGCGGGCGGCGCGGAGCTGGAGCAGCTCGCCCACGAGCTCCAGGCCACCGGCACGACCGCCGCCGCCCGGGAGCTGAACGAGGACGCCCGCGAACTGGGCATCACCGACGACGACTGACGGCCACCTGTCCCGCCGGGCCACCACGCCCGGCGGGACGGCGGCCCCCTACGTCCGGGTGGCCTCGACGAGGCGATGCCCGGGTCAGAAGTGCGGGTCGTCGTCGACCGCGTAGGCCAGGGTCAGGACGGCGCGCGCCGCGTCCGTCCAGCGGCCGATCGCGGCGGGCGTCATCGTCCCGCCCGCGACGGGGAGCCGCGCGATCAGCCCGGCGACGGCCGGGTCCAGGTCCCGTCCGGCGGCCGGCGGCGGCGGCAGCAGGTCGCGTCCGATCGGGGCGGCCGGAGACAGGTCGTGTCCGGCGGGGTCCAGGTCACGGGCCTGGTGCTCCAGGTCGCGGCCCGCGTGGTGCGGCTCGCGGCCGTCCGGCGCGGCGTGCGCGCCGGGCTGCGGGGCGACGACGCCGGTCTCCGGCAGGCCGGTGAACCGGCCCGCCATCCTGGCCTGCGCCTGTGCCATCTCATGAGCGCCACTGTTCGACATGAACGGCAACCTAGTCACGCCCACCGCCGTCCGGACACGCGATCTCCGGCCCCTTTGCCGAGGCCGAACCCAACCGTTTCTCCTAGGGCCAGGTCGCGCGGTGGAGGACGGTGTCCAGGTCAGGGGTGTTCCAGGCGTCCACGACGACGATCTGCGCGGACGGCGAGTACCAGATCCGCTCGGTGTAGACCGAGCCGGTGCCGTCGCCGCCGCGTTCGAAACAGGGGACGCGCCACTGGTGGTACTCGGCCGTTCGCCTCCCGAGTTCGATGCCCTTGGAGGCGGTCTGGGACGCGCCCTTGCCCGCCCCTCCGGCGACGAGGTCGGGGTGGCGCGGGCAGCTCATGGAGACCTTGGAGGCGAAGGAGTCCTTCGGGTCGTACGGGCCGCCCCCGTAGGCGCCCGACTCCGACTTGTCGAAGAAGCTCGGGCCCATGACGGCGAAGCCGGGGCAGGAGCCGAGGCTGGACGCGGCGGGCCGCCACGTCCCGCCGGTCGCGCAGCCTCCGGCGAGCGTCACGTAGAAGCTGTCGGCGGCCCGTCCCTGGACGGTGATCGGGGACGCCTGCCAGGACGCCGGGACGCGGAGTCCGAGCCGTCCCAGCGTCAGCGCCTTGCCCGCGGCGGCCTCCCGCTCGGCCGCGGCCGTCCGGGACGGCGCGTCCCGGCCGACGGTCTCGTAGACGCCGAAGCCGCCCGCGGCGAGGACGGCGGCGACCGCGAGGCCCACGGCCGTCAGCCTGCGGCCCCGGGA
>NZ_RFFG01000117.1 GCF_003696215.1 Actinomadura harenae
CGCAGCAGGACCCGCGACGGCGTCCCGGTCGGCGCGGGCACGGTCGGCGCGGGCACGGCCAGCGCGGGCGCCGCCGTCCCGGCGAGCACGGCGGCCGAGGCGAGCGCGGCCAGGCCGATGTTTACGATGCGTGCGTGATCGTTCATGAGGACAGCCTCGGATCGGAGGGCGCCGCCGGGCATCGGCCGTCCGGCAGATCTTCCGGACGGGCGCCTCGGCCGTTCGGCATAGACGGCGCCGTGACCTGGGCGTCCGCGCGCGGTCTCGGGTTCGCGGCCGGGGTCGCCGTCCTCGCGGGCGCGGCGGTCGCGGGCGCCCCGCGCGCCGGAACACCGATCACCGGTGCGGCGTGGCTCGCCGGGGTCGCGGCACTGCTCCTGGCCGTCTTCCCGCAGGTCAGGCGGTCTTCGGTGGCGTGCGTCGTCGCGGTTTCGGCCGGGTCCGTGTCGCTGGCGGTGACCGTGCTGAACGACGCGTCCGCGAACAACACGGCGGGGCTGTGGTGGCTCGCCGAACTGGCCGTGTCGTGCGTGACGCTCCGGCTGGCCGTCCGGCGGACGCCGGGCCGCGCCGCCGCGCTCGGTGGGACGGTGATGGCCGCCGCGATCACCGCCCTCCCGCTGCGGCTGACCCTGCACGCCGACCCTCCCGCGACGACGCGCGGCGCGGTGCTCGGCTGCGTGCTCTGCGGGGTCGGTGCGGCCCTGACCGCCGCCACCGCCCTCTACCCGAGGCTCCTGGACGCGCGCCGCGCCCGCGCCGTCGCCGAGGCCCGCCGCGCGCAGCGCCTCGACCTGGCCCGCGACCTGCACGACTTCGTCGCGCACGACGTCAGCGGCATGATCGTCCAGGCGCAGGCCGCGCAGATCGGCGCCGACCCCGAGGTCGCGCGCGCGGCGCTCCGGCGCATCGAGGACGCCGGGACGCGCGCGATGGCGTCCCTCGACCGCACCGTCCACATGCTCCACGAGGACGACGGCCCCCGGCGTCCGCACGGGCTCGACGACCTCACCGGGCTGACCGAACGGTTCGCCGAGTCGTGCGACGCGCGCGTCCGCCTGGTCGTGGACGTCCGGGACCCGCCGCACGAGGTGTCGGCGACGGCCTACCGGCTGGTCGTGGAGGCGCTGACGAACGTCCGGCGGCACGCCCCGGACGCGACCGCCGTCGACATCGCCGTCACCGAGGTCGCCGTCACCGAGGTCGCCGTCACCGAGGTCGCCGTCACCGAGGCGCCCGGCCCGGCCGTCCGCGTGCGTGTCACCGACGACGGCCACGGACGCCGCCACGGACGCCGCCGCGCGCGCCTCCGCCTCCCGGGGCTCGGCGGCCACGGGCTCGGCGGCCTGGCCGAACGCGTCGGAGCGCTCGGCGGGGAGTTCGCGGCGGGCCCGGCGGACGGCGGGGGCTGGCAGGTCACCGCCCTGCTGCCGCTCCACCCCCGTGTACGCTCGCGATCATGACCACCCGGATCGTCGTCGCCGACGACCAGGACGACGTCCGCGGCGGTTTCCGGATCATCCTGGACGCGCAGCCCGGCATGCGGGTCGTCGGCGAGGCCGCCGACGGCGTCACGGCCGTCGACCTGGCCCGCCGCCTGCGTCCCGACGTGGTGCTCACCGACATCCGCATGCCCGGCCGGGACGGCGTGGAGGTCACCCGGCTCCTGGCCGGCCCGGACGTCCCCGACCCCCTGCGCGTGCTCGTCGTCACCACCTTCGACCTCGACGAGTACGTCCACGCGGCCCTGCGCGCCGGGGCCTGCGGCTTCCTGCTGAAGCGCTCCGGCCCCGCCCTGCTCGTCGAGGGCGTCCGCGCGGCGGCGGCCGGGGACGCGCTGATCAGCCCGGCGATCACCGTCCGGCTCCTCGACCGCTTCGCGGCCCGCCGTGACGTCCCGGAGCCGGACCCGCCGCTCACCGACCGCGAGGCGCAGGTCGCGCGCCTGGTCGCCCGGGGACGCACCAACGCCGAGATCGCCGCCGAGCTGTTCGTCGCGCCCGGCACCGCGAAGACCCACGTGTCGAACATCCACCGCAAGCTCGGCGTCCGGAACCGTGTCGAGATCGCCGCCTGGGCCTGGGAGAACGGCCACGTCGAGGACGCCTGAGCACCACCCGTCCGGCACGGCCACCGCATGTGAAAACCTGCTCCAAACCTCCGTCAAACCTGCCCGCTTTCCGCGGTGTCGCGGTTTCTAAAACGGTCGATCGGGGACATTTTGGAGCGATTGCTCGTCGCCGGAAAGGGCGTTCTGGTGATTCTCGTCCCGGCGGTCCCGCGGGAACGCTCCGGCGCAGCCCGACCGACCTGCCCGCGCTCGAAAGGACAGGCCCGCGAGAAAGCGAGGTCACCATGGCCACCACGTCAGCACCCCACGACACCCACTCCGGCTGGCTCGGCTTCGCCGGCGTGCTCGCCGTCCTGCTGGGGGTCTTCAACGTCATCGACGGCCTGGTCGCCCTGTTCAACCACCACTACTTCGTCAACGCGAGCGGCCACCTGCTGGTCTTCAGCTACACCGCGTGGGGCTGGATCTGGCTCATCCTCGGGATCATCCAGATCGCCGTCGGCGCCGGCGTTCTCGCCGGGCAGACCTGGGCCCGCGCGGCCGGAGTCCTGTTCGCCGCGCTCGTGATGATCGGCCAGTTCGCGTTCCTCGCCGCCTACCCGGTCTGGTCCGTGATCACCATCGTCCTGGCCATCCTGGTCATCTACGGCCTGATCAGCGCCCCCCACGGCGCCCGCGGCTGACCGCCCTCCCGGGGCCGGAGCCTCAAAAGGCCCGGGGAGCCGGGGAGCCGGGGAACGACACTGGACGGACGCGCCCCACACGCGTCCGTCCAGTCCCGTCCGAGGGGGCCGAAAGCCTTGTCCCGTAAGGCATCCAGCGATTCGGGCGACGGCGCGACGGTACGATGCCGATGATCGCCCCCGAGCCCTGAGGTGCACATGGCCGAGTCCCCGCAGATCCCCATCGGCGTTCCGACCGCGGCGCGCGTCTACGACGTGATGCTCGGCGGCAAGGACAACTACGCGGTGGACCGGGCCGTGGCAGAGGCCAGCCTCGCGATCATGCCGGAGCTGCGCGAGATCGCCCTGCACAATCGCGCGATCCTGCACCGCGCCGTCCGCCACCTCGCCGCGGACGAGGGGATCACGCAGTTCCTCGACCTGGGCTCGGGCCTGCCGACCGTCCGCAACACCCACGAGGTGGCGCAGGAGGCGAACCCCGACGCGCACGTCGTCTACGTCGACATCGACCCGATCGTCCTGGCCCACGGCCGCGCGATCCTGGCGAACAACGCCAACACGGCCGTCGTCACCGCCGACATCCGCGAGCCCGCCGACCTCCTCGACCGTCCCGAGGTCCGCGCGCTCATCGACTTCGACCGGCCCGTCTGCGTCATCCTCGCCGGCATCCTGCACCACCTCGCCGACGACGAGCACCCGGGCCGGATCGTCGAGGTCCTGCGGGACGCGGTGCCGAGCGGCTCGTACTTCTTCATCACCAACTTCACCCGCCTGGGCGACGCCCCCGAGTCGGTCGCCCTGGAGAAGCAGCTCCTCGCGCAGCTCGGCACCGGACGCGTCCGCACCCCCGCCGAGCTGGCCGGCTTCTTCGACGGCCTCGAGATCCTGTCGCCCGGACTCGTCCCGCTCCCGCTGTGGCGCCCCGACGAGCCCGTCCTGGACGCCAGCACCGTCGACGTCCGCTTCATGACGGGCGGCGTCGGCCGCAAGCCCTGACCGGCGCCGGCCCGCTCAGGACTTCTTGGGGAAGGCGTCGCGCAGCGCGTCGGACCGCCGGACGGCGACCGCGACGCCGATGACCGGCAGCATGCACACGACCTGCGTCCCGGCGTACCAGGGCGGGCAGATCCCCGGGATCAGGTCGACCCCGATGATCGCGATCGGCATGACCGCGGACAGGGTGCTCACGCGCTCGAACGCCCGCCGCGATCCGCGCGAGGCGGACAGCACCATCCGGTGGATCGGCACCGCCAGCACCGGCAGCAGGATCGCCCGCACCCACATGAACGTGTTCACCGTGTGCCCCGTCCCCGCGACCACGATGACCGCGACGAGGGCGAGCGCGGCCAGAACGCCGTAGATCATGACGCCCCTCCTCACGGCGCCGAAGGCGCCGGGGGAGTCGAGGAGGGCCGCCGGGGTCACGGTCTGCGTGCTGTTTTCCATGCTCAGGACGCTACGCAGCCCCCGCCCGCGCCGGTATGGGCCTGGACGCACGCCAGGGTGGGTCCAGCCCCACTCCTCCAACCCGCCGGAAGGCGCGCCCGCGCCCGGACGGTGTCGTCAGCTCCACCCCGGGGCCGGTGTCCAGGCCCAGTGATCATGCTCGCGCGCCCCGCCAGCCTGGTGACCACCGGCCGCGCGGTGGCGGCCACCGGCGGCCGATTGGCGGCGAGATGCGAGCATCACTCGACCCGTCCCCCCAGGGGACCCGAGGACGGACCCGGTGGATCGCGGGCCTCGTCCTGATCCTCGGGACGGTCCTGTCCGCGTGCGGCGTTCCCCACGGCGGGAACGCGGCCCCGTCCTTCCCCGGCCTGTCCACCACCCCGGTGACGTTCCGCGGCGACGGCGGCGTGACGCTGCACGGCACCGTCGTCGCGCCCCCGCCCGGCCGCGAACGCCGCGCCGCCGTTGTCCTGCTGCACGGGGCGGGGCCGGTCACCCGCGCCGAGTACCGCAACGAGGCCGAGGCGTTCGCCCGCCGGGGGATCGTGGCGCTGGTCTTCGACAAGCGGACGGCGGGCTACTCCTCGTTCCACCGGAGCTACCAGGTCCTGGCCGGTGACGCGGTCGCCGCGACGCGCGCGCTCCGCTCCCAGCCGGGAGTGGACCCGGACCGGGTCGGGATCTGGGGCCTCAGCGAGGGCGCGTGGGTGGCCGTCCTGGCCGCGAACCGCGCACCCGAGATCGCGTTCGTGATCACGGCGGGCGCCGTGGGGATGTCCCCGGCCCGGCAGCAGGCGTGGAGCTACGGGGAGTTCCTCCACCACGCCGGGGTGTCCGGGTCGCTCGACCACATGATGCAGAAGACCGGCGTCCGCCAGGTCGTCGGCGCCGGGCTGTTCCCGGAGGCCGACTACGACCCCGTGCCGTCCTGGGAACACCTGCGGCAGCCGGTGCTCGCGCTCTGGGGCACCCTCGACCACGAGGCCGCGCCGAGGGAGAGCTCCCAGGTCATCCAGGACGCCCTGCGTCGCGGCGGGAACACCCGCGCCGCCATCCGGTTCGTCCCCGACGCCCGGCACAACCTGCACGTCAGCGCCAACGGCGGGTTCGACCGTCCCTACGAGCTCGCTCCCGGAAGCGCCGACCTCCAGGCGACCTGGATCAAGACCGGGGTCGCCACCGGCAGCACCCGGCCGCCGTCCCAGAGCCATCCGACCAGCGCCGTCACGCGGCTCGCGCCGTACGAGTCCCCGTGGGGACAGGTCGCGGCCTTCGCCCTGTTCGCGCTGGCCTTCCTCGGCCACCCGCTCGTGGCGGCCGCGCGCCGCATCCGCCGGACCCCGCTGGCGACGCCCGTCCGCCGCCAGGCGCGCCTGCTCGCGACCTTCGGCGCCACGTCCGTCCTGGGCGGCGTCGTCTACTTCTTCTTCCTGGTCTTCACCGCGGCCAACCTCATCGGCCCCGTCATCGGCGGGCAGACGATCCCCTGGCTGATCCTGCACCTGCTGGCCGTGGCCACCCTGGTCACCACGGTCACCACCGCCGCGTCCGCCTGGCGGCACCGCCACCGCCTCACCACCGGGGACCGCGTCCACTGCGGCCTCCTCCTCGCCGCCGGGACGGTCTTCCTCCCCTGGGCGCTCTACTGGGGCCTTCTCGGCAGTTAACCAAAAGGTGTACTGTAAGCCTTATGGTGAACGATCCGTTCCGGGCCGTGGCCCACCCGATCCGCCGCGCCATGATCGAACGTCTTGGCGGCGGCCCCGCGTCGGTCGGAGAGGTGACCTCGGACCTGGGCGTCTCCAAACCGGCGATCACCAAGCACCTGAAGATCCTCGAGGACGCCGGCGTCGTCGAGCGGCGGGTCGTCGGCCGCACGCACCGGCTGGAACTGAAACCCGCGGCGCTCATCGACGCCGTCACCTGGGTCGACCACCAGCGCGCCCTCTGGGAGCGCATGTTCGACACCGTCGAGGAACACCTTGCCGACAAGGAGCAGACCGTGACCGATACCGTCGCCCCGCCCGCCGTCCGCATCGAACGCACCTACCGGGCACCCGCGGACGCCGTGTTCGACGCCTGGACCGACCCCGAGGTCATCAGGAAGTGGTGGCACCCCGGCCCCGACTGGGAGACCTCCGAGGCGCAGGTCGACCTCCGGGTCGGCGGACGGCTGCGGGTCGTCATGCGCGACGCCGACGGCGCCGAGCACGCCGGCAGCGCCACCTACACCGCCGTCGAACGCCCCTCGCACCTGGCCTGGACATGGCACGGCGAGGAGGACGAGGCGGGCACCGGCTCCCGGTGCGACCTCGTCATCACCGAGCACGACGGCCTCACCCGCGCCGTCCTCACCCACAGCGGCCTGCCCGACGAACGCGCCGCGTCCGACCTCCGCCAGGGCTGGGGCCTGTGCCTGGACAACCTCGACAAGGTGATCGCATGACCGACCCGCAGACCCTGCCCCAGGGCGACGTCCGCCTGCTCCGGACCGACGTGGCCCAGCGGCTCCTCCACTCCACCGAACTCGCCCGCGTCGCCTACGTCGCCAAGGACGGAACCCCGCGCAACTTCCCGATGCTGTTCCACTGGAACGGCACCGAGATCGTGTTCTCCACCTTCGGCGGCCTCAAGGTCAACGCCCTCAAGGCACGTCCCGACGTCGCCATCTCCATCGACGCCGCCACCACCCCGCCGTCGGTCCTCCTCGTCCGCGGCAGGGCCGAGGTCACCCACGTCGACGGCATCGCCGAGGAGTACAGGGCCGCCCAGCGCCGCTACGCCGGCGAGGAACAGGGCGCCGCCAACGTCGCCGCCGTGGACCACCCCGGCGTCACCATGGTCCGCATCGCCGTCCGCCCCACCTGGGTCGGCGTCCTCGACTTCACCACCCGCTTCCCCGGCGGCACCACCCCCGAAGAATTCGCCAACCGAGGCCAATGACCCCCGGCCGGGCCCCGGCCGAATCCCCACTCCGGCCGGGGCCAGGGGACCGCCCACCCCCGAGCCCCACAGGCCCTGCCGCGCCCCGGCGACCTCACTTGTAGAACGCGCGGATGCCGGTGCTCCCGTCCTTCTGCTTGACCAGCTTGAAGCTCTGGCTCTTGAGGTTCTTGTACTGAGATCCGGAGACACGTCCGTTCTTCATGGTGAGTGCGGTGTGCTTTCCGGGCCACCGAACAGCCTCGCGTCAGACGCGCGGGGGTGGGGCGGCGGCTTGGGGGGACGGGGTCGTCGGGGTGCGCCAGTGGGACAGGACGCGGGCGACGGACGACGGCTTGAACAGGGCCGTGGGCGGGGCCGTCATGCCGAAGACCTGGAAGATCGTCCGGCAGGTGGACGCGTCGACGTTGCCGGCCGCGACGACGTGGCTCATGTACTGGTGCAGGAGCTTGACCTTCGCGCCCGGGGGACGTCCGCGGGTCCAGGGGAACCGCAGGTCCTCGCCGGTGGCCAGGGCCCACGCGTCGGCCGACTGCGCGGCGGCCACCCGCTGGAGGCGCGGTGAGTCGTCGTGGATCCGCGTCGGGTCCATGCCGTCGATCGCGTCGGCGATGGCCTTGGCGGACATCGCCCCGACCGTCATCCCCTGGCCGTAGACGGGATTGAACCGGCACAGGGCGTCGCCCAGGACGATGAAGCCGCGAGGCCGGCGGTCCATGGACTCGTAGTGGCGCCACTCGTTGGCGGTGTTGCGGAACGCCTGCGCGTCCGACAGGGGTTCCGCCTCCCGGAGGGCCTCGTACAGGACGGGGCTGCGCAGGCTGCGCACGTAGTCGAGGAACTGGTCGTCCTTGGTGGGCGGGACGTGGTCGCCGCAGCCCATCAGGGTGGCCATCCAGCGGCCGCCCTCGACCGGGACCAGCGCCGCGCCGCGCGGCATGCTCGGGCTGGTCTGGATGTAGATGGCCTTCCAGTCCCGCTCGGCGGAGTCGGGCAGCTTGTAGTAGCGGCTGGAGTAGCCGAACCCGGCGTCGTAGCGCTCCACGGATGGCGCGGCGTAGCCGAGTTCGGTCAGCCACTTGGTGGCCTCGGAACGACGTCCGCTGGCGTCGGCGACCAGGCCCGCCGTGAGGACCCGCGAATCGTCGGACCCCGTGGTGCGCACGCGGACGCCCTGGACGCCGTCCCCGCCGGGTGTGGCGACCAGCCCCGTGACCAGGCTGTCCTGGAGGAACTCGATGCGCGGGTCCGCGTCCGCCCGGTGCCGCAGGAGCCAGTCGAGCAGCGGCCGGCTGCACGTCAGGTCCCCGGTGCCCGAGACCCTGGGGAACCATCCGACAGGGCTCAGCCACAGGAAGTCCCTGGGGACGACCAGCAGGTGGGCGCCACGGTCGGCGAGATCACGCGTCAACCCCGGGAGCAGATACTCGGCGCAGTCGACACCGCGCTTCCAGAACGCGTGGATCTGCGGGGACTGCGGAAGCCCGGGCCGGAACGCCGGTTCCGGCCGCAGCGTGTCACGGTCGACGACGGTGACCCGCGCGAAGCGCCGGGCCAGCGCCCGGGCGGTGAGCACCCCGGTGACCCCCGCGCCGATGACGATCGCGTGATCGTCGACATCTCCCATGACCGGCCTCCCGCACGACGCCTGGCGACTTCTCGATCACCCCGAGTGGTGCCCCATGTCAGAATGGGACCTCCCCGAGACCGGGTCAACGGAGATCGGGTGAGGCTGCTGTAACCCCCCGATCACAGCGCCGCGGACGCCCGGACGCGCCCGGCACCACCGTCCGGTGAGGCTCGGGACGCGAACCGGCCGTTCCACGGACGGGGGTTCCGGGGGCGGGCCGCCCGGTCAGGGTCAGCGCAGCGCGGAGAACCAGCGGCGCGGATGCCGGGTCAGGTGGTAGCCCCCCACGGCCAGGACGGCGGCGAGGACCCCGCCGCCGATCGTCCACCACCACCGGCTGGACGGCCAGGAGAACCAGCCCTTGACCCGCTCCGCCGGTTTCGGCGCGGAGTTCACGGGACCCGACGACGGCGTGGCGCCCGGGGCGAGGGTGGCCCCGGGGGCGACGGCCGGGGACAGCGGCGCCTTCAGTTTCGCGCCCGCCGGCTGGGCGGTGCCGTTCTTCGCGGTGATCCGCACGTCGGCCCGGATCGGCAGGCCGAGGTCCTGCTCGGGCAGGCCGCTCGCCGCGAGCCGCAGGTAGTAGGTGCCGGGCAGCGGGTCGTCGGACCACGGCTCGGCCCACGCGCGGACCTGCCGCAGCGTGCACTGGAGCCTGACGCTCGCGGTCCCGGCCGCGGCCGTCGCGTTCTGCGGACCGGCCGTGCACGCCTGCCGGCGGCGCAGCCCGTCGAAGACGTCGATGGCGTACGTCGCGGCACCGTGGCGGCTCGCCGCCGGGGGAAGCGCGACCGTCACCGCGATCCGCCCGGTCTGCCCGGCCGCGGCGGCGAACGACCAGTACAGGTAGTCGCCGGTCGAGGCGGGCACGCGGACCGGCTGCCCCGGTTCCACCGTGGTCGCGGTCAGGAAGGACGTCCCCGCGGTGCCGATCACCGGCCGCGGGCTCGGAGAGGTGCCCGCGGCGGCCGGCACGGCGGCGGCGGGCAGGACGGCGAGGGCCGCCGCGGAGCCGAGGAGGAGGGAAACGCGCATGGTCAGTTCTCCTTCCAGATGGCCACTCGCCACCGGGCCAGCCAGCCGGTGACCAGGCCGGCGACCAGGCCCGTCCCGGCGAGCACGAGCAGCAGCAGCCAGCCGCGGCCGAGGTCCGGCCCGCCCGGCGCGTCCGAGGACGGCGCCAGGTCGACGGTCAGCTCCAGAGGCATGCCGGGCGCCGTCCGCACCGACGCCGGGGCGGAGAAGGAGTTGCTCACCACCAGGCAGACCTGCGTGCCGCCGGAACCGCCGTCCGGCGAGGGCGAGGCCCCGGGCCGCTGGTTCGACCAGCGCAGGCCGGTGGACTGCACGTCGGTGCGCCCGCTGCCCGCGTCCGTCCCGCGGACGAGTTCCTGCCCGGCCCCGGACACCGCGCGCAACAGCACCCCGTGGTCGAGGTTGAGGGTCCGGTCGAGCGAGACGCTGACGGAGGCGCGCAGCTCCTGGCCCGGAGCCACCGTCACCCGATACCACCGATGCTCGCTGAACCGTTCCCGGTCGGTGTACACGCCGGGCGCGAGCGTGGGCGCGTCGGCGCACCCCGCGGTCCCGGCGACCTTCACCGGAGTCCTCTTGTAGGTGGTGCCGGCGCGCTGGACGAGCTGGTTGAGCCGGCCGGTCAGCTCGTTCTGGTGCTGGACGGCCGTATAGGTGCCCCCGGTCGCGTCGGCGATGCAGGTGAGCTGCTGCCGGACCTTGTCGTTGAGGGTCAGGCCGAGGGTGTCCACGATCAGGTGCGTGCCCTGGGAGGCGAGCTGGCGGGCCACCTCGCAGGGGTCGGGGGGCGAGCAGGTGTCCTCGCCGTCCGTGATGAGGATGATCCGCCGCGTCGTCTCCCCGGCGCCCAGATCCCTGGTCGCCGCGCGGAGCGCGAGCCCGATCGGCGTCCAGCCGGTGGGACGCAACGTCGCGATCGCCGCCTTCGCCCGGGCCTTGTCCACCGGGCCGACCGGGGAGATCTGCTGGGTGTCGGTGCACCCCAGGGCCTTGCTGCTGCCGGGGAACCGGTACCGCGCCCCGAGGACGCGGATGCCCAGCTGCGTCTCGGCGGGCAGCGCGTCGACCACCGCGTCGAAGGACTGCTGGGCGACCGTCATCCGGCTGCGCCCGTCGATGTCGCGGGCGCGCATGGAACCGCTGACGTCGAGCACCAGCTCGACCTTGGGCGGCTCCGCGGCACCGCCGTCGTCAGCGGCGACAGGGACCGCGCCGGCCAGCGCGAGCAGGACGAGCAGACAACCGCCCGCGAACGATCGCTTGAAGATCACCAGGGGATCCTAATGACGCCCGGAGCCCCCCTTGACCATGATCCACACAACCGCACGCCCCCGCCCACCGCCCGACTCCCGGCACAGCCCGCCGACCAGCCCAACCCCGCCCGGCGAACCACAGGACCGACCAGAGCGAAATCCCCCCGACACTCCACACCCGCCCCAGGGCAGGGCAGGGCGGCGCGCCGCGCGGGACCTGGAGTGGCATGGGTCACGTATGTGATCGCAACCGGCGCCGCGACCAACGCGTCATATCTCCGCATATCACCCGCACCGCGTCGTTGAAGGGCGTGGCCGGAACCGCCGGCCACCGACCGATCGAGGAGAGCCACCGATGGGCCACCATCACGACCGGCACCACGAACCCCACCACGACGAGCACCACTACCAGCCTCCGCACCACGAGGAGCACCACTACCAGCCCCCGCACCACCCGGAGCCCTACTACCAGGAGCCCCACCACCAGCCGCCGCACCACCAGCCCCCGCACTACCAGCCTCCGCACCACGAGGAGGTCTACGAGGAGCACCACGACGAGCACCACGGCCTGCTCGGCCGGATGTTCGGCGGCGGCCACCACGGAGGCCACCATGGCGGTCACCACGGCGGCCATCACTGATCTCGAGCCTCCCCACGGCGTTCACCGAGCGCCACGGAGTCGCTGAGGGCGGCCGACCCACCGGATTCCCCGGACCGTCGGCCGCCCGTCGAAAACGACACTGGGCGAACGCGATCGCTTCACGTTCGCCCAGGTCAATGGAGTGGGGCGCGTGGGACTCGAACCCACGACCTACGGATGAACAGTGGTCCGGGACCGTGCCGACGGGATCGTGGCGTCCCGGTCGGCGGGAGGCTGCGCGCGTCGCCACAGGGCGTCCTGCTCGTCAGCGTCGAACCCGCCCAGGTCCAGGCCGAAGTACCCGGTCACACAGGCGAACCAGTCCTGGCGGGTTCGCAGCACGCTGTCGCGCCGGCCGTCGGCGTCGATCCGGGTCAGCCGCACACCGCGCAGCACATCGACGCCGGCCGCGTCGCGCCGCTGCACGGTCAGGGTGCGGACGAAGCGCGAATCCGCCGCGTTGGACAGCTCCTTGTGCATGGTCTCGAACACGTCCAGGGTGGTCGGCTCGGTGGTGAAGACCATCGACTCGAAGGACCGCACTCCCGGATCATGCTCGAAGCGCCAGCCGGTCGGACTGCGGTCCCACGGCGCGAAACGGTAGGCGAACGGGCCTTGCCGGTACCTCCCGGCCCGCAGGGGGAGGGGCTCGTGGATCGCGTCGCCGAGTCCGCCGTCCACCAGCCAGGAGCCACCCTCGACCTCGACGGTGAGCGTCATGTGGTTCCCGGAGAGCACCGGCGTGTTCGCGACGTCCAACTCCCGGGTGAAGCGCACGTCCGCCACGTGGCGCCGGACCCGGTAGCCGAGTGCCTCCAGCAGCACGGCGAAGGCGCCGTTGATGTGGAAGCAATAGCCGCCGCGTCCGGAGACGATGCGCGCGACGGACTCCGCCGGGTCCAGCGTGGTCGGCCGGCCGAGCTGGATGTCGAGGTTCTCGTAGTACACGCGCTCGGCGTGGCCCCGCTGCAGGGCGAACAGGCCGTCCAGGGTCGGGGTTTCCGGCGCGCGGACGTCCAGCCGCTTCAGGTACCCGGCGACGTCGATGGGCGTGTTCACAGGCTCCCCGCCTCGGCGGTGTCGTGGCGGACGGACTGCTCCACCGCCACCGGCGGCCCTGCGACGGTGCCGCCGGACAGGATCGCCACGGTCGTCCCGGTCGGCAGCGCGTCACGCCGGAACAGGTACGCGGCGGCGGCGACCGCCCCGCTGGGTTCGGCCACCTGGCCGGTCGTCTCCCAGAGCACGGACATGGCCGCGGCGATGTCCTCCTCCTCGACCGTGACGATGTCATCGACCAGGGCCCTGATGTGGGGCCAGGCGGTCGGTCCGAGCACGGGTGCGCGCAGGCCGTCGGCCATCGTGCGGTAGGTCGACTCCACGGGCCAGCGGGTCCGGCGGCCCAGGCGCAGGCTCTCGGAGGCGTCGGCGGCCAGGGCCGGTTCCACGCCGACGACGCGGATCGAGGGGTCGGCCGCCTTCAGCGCCACGGCGACGCCGGCCAGCAGGCCGCCGTTGCACACCGGCGCCAGGACGACCCGCGCGTCCGGCAGGTCGCGCGCGATCTCGGCGCCGATCGTGCCGTGGCCGGCGATCACGGCGGGATCGTCCGAGGAGACCAGGACCGCGCCGTCGGCGGCGGCCAGGTCCAGCGCCACCGCCTCCCGGTCGGCGGGCGGCACCACGATCACCTCGGCCCCCTGGGCCCGCGCCGCCTCGACCTTCAGCGGCGGCGCGGTGTCGGGCAGGACCACGGTGGCGCGCAGACCGTGGCGGCGCGCGGCGAACGCGACGGCCTGCGCGTGGTTCCCCGACGAGTGGGCGACCACACGCGTGGCCCGGCCGCCCTCGGCCAGGAGCGTGACCGCGTTGACCGCGCCGCGCACCTTGAACGCCTTCGTGGGCTGCAGGTTCTCCGGTTTGATCCACAGCGGGCCGCCGGGCCGGTCCACGTCGGCCGGGATCAGGGCCGGCTGCCGGACGAACCGGCCGATGCGGGTGGCCGCTGCCGCGATGTCGGCGGCCGTCACGAGCCGCGGGTCGTCTATGGTCATGGTTCTACCTCGTCATCGCCGGATCGAGGCCGCGCTGTGCGGCGTCCAGGTCTTGCTGAACCGCGTCGAGGTCGGCCGCGATGGTGGCGCCGGGCACGGCGTCCGGCAGCGCGTCCTCCATCCGCCGCAGTGGGCTGTAGGCCAGTCCGAGGACCCCCCAGCCGATGAGGGCCAGGCCGGAGGCGGCCAGCATCAGCGCGACACCGCCGTGGGTCCCGTCCCCGACGACCCGGCCCACCGACCCGGCCAGCGGGCCGGAGCCGGAGACCAGGGGCTGGAAGACGTGCTCGGCCAGCGGGCCCGCGGTGAGGAAGCCCAGCGGCTGCATCAGCGTCGCGAGCATCATGTTCGCGGCCAGCACACGGCCCTGGAGCTCGTGGCCCACCTTGGTCTGGATGATCGACATCCAGTGCGCGTTGCCGACGCTCATGCAGGCCAGCCGGACCGCGAGGCCGACGGCGACCAGCGCCACCGACGGCCACAGGCCCATCAGGATCACGCCGGCCCCGGACCCGATCACGAACCCGACCATGCCGATCGCCCGGCGGCGCGTGCCGCCCCACATCACCACCGCCGCGGCGCCGGCGGCCGCGCCGAGGCCGCCGGCCGCGGTCACCGCGCCGAGCGCGGCCGGGCTGCCGATGGACAGGACCAGCGGCGGCACCGCCACCCACATCAGGGCCGTGAAGTAGTTGACGACCGCGAAGAACCCCGCCATCAGCGCCATCGGCCGGCGCCGGGCGATGAAGCGCCACCCGCCGGTGACGGCCGAGCGGAACGTCTCCTGCCGCTTGGCGAACAGCCGGTCCGGGAAGCGGACGGCGAGCAGCGTGGCGGCCCCGACCGCGAACGAGGCGACGTCGACCGCGACCACCCAGGTCAGGCCGAGCAGGGCGATCAGCGCGCCGCCGGCCAGCGGCCCGACGACCGATCCCAGACCGGTGCCGGCCTGGGCCAGCGCGTTGGCCTGCGGCAGGTAGGGCTTGGGAACGAGCTGCGCGATCCCGGCGAGGTAGGCCGGGGTCCGGAAGGCGGCCGTGGCGGAGGTGACACCGACCACCAGGCACACGTTCCACAACGCCAGTTCGTCGCGGGCCATCAGCAGCACCAGGGCCACCATCGCCAGGCCCGCGACCGCGTCGCAGGCCAGCATGATCCGCCGCCGGTCGACGCGGTCGGCGAGCGCGCCGCCGGCCGGGCTCAGCAGGATGACGGGGATCTGGGCGAGCAGCACCACCATGGCCAGGTCGCCGACGCGGCCGCTGTGCTGGTAGGCCCACACGCCGAGGGCGAAGGAGCTCAGCGCGTTGCCGATGGTCGACACCGTCTGGCCGGCCGCGACGGTGAAGAAGGCTCGCAGGCCCCGTCGGCGGGCCTCGCCGGTGACGGCCGCCTCAGCGGCGGTCGCCGCGGTCGTGTGGGCGATGATGCCGACGGACGCGGCGGTGGTCGCGGCGGCGGTCGTGCCCGGCGCGGACGGTTCGTCCGACCGGGCCGCCCAGTGCTCACAGCGGTCCGCGAGCAGGTCGGCGGTCGCGGCGGCCTGATGGCGCAGGAAGTAGTGGCCGGCAGCCGGGATCGACGCCAGCTCGACCCGCTCGGCGAACGCGGTCCACTCGCCGTACCGCTCCTCGTAGAGCTCGGTGGCGCGGTCCTGTTCGCCGACCAGGCACAGGATCGGCGCGGCGATCCGCGGCGTCCCGTCCTCGGCGGCGAGGATCCCGCCGAACCAGGCCTGCGCCTGCTCGGAGTCGTGGCGCAAGGCGTGCAGGACGGTGTCCACGGTCGTGTCGTCGGTGTCGTCGGGCAGACCCCCGGTGGCCCGCAGGGTGTCGCGGAACAGCCGGTCGGACACCCGGCGCTTGCGCGGGAACGTTCGGTCCAGCCACGCGGACAGCCGGCCGCCGAGTCGCGCCGCCGGGAGGCTTCCCGCGACGACGACGCCGAGCACCGGCCGGCCCCGCTCCTCCAGCCGCTGGGCCAGCGCCGTGGCCAGCGCGGAGCCGACGCAGTGCCCGTAGAGGACGACCGGTCCGGTGACGGTCGCCTCCACCTCCGCGGTCAGCGTGTCGACCAGGTCGCCGAGCGTCCGCAGCGGCTCCCCGGGCCGGGCCGGGTCGTGGCCGGGCAACTCGACGGCCTGGACGACGGCCCGGTCGCCGAGCGCTTCGGCGAGCGGCTTGAAGACCGCCGCCGAACCGCCGCCGTAAGGGACGCAGACGACGGTCGGCGGCACGGTGCCGGCGGACTGGCGCGACAACGGGCCGCTCATGCGGTGAAGCAGGGGACGCGCGGCGTCGGCGTCGTCGCCGGATTGCTCCGACCGGTCGATGTGCGCGGCCAGGGCACGCGGGGTGGGGTGGCCGAACAGATCGATGAGCCGGACACCGTGGCCGATGGCACGGACGGCGCGCACCGCCGCGAACGAGTTCCCGCCGAGGGCGAAGAAGTCGTCGTCCACACCGATGTCGGAATGGTCGAGGACCTGGGCCCAGGCTTGGACGATGTGGTGTTCGGTGGGTGTGCTCGGTGGGGTTTTTACTCCCGTTGTTTCTGGTTCGGGGGTAGGCAAGGCTGCGCGGTCGATTTTGCCGTTGGGGTTGAGCGGTAGTCGTTCGAGGATGGTGATGGTGGCGGGGATCATGTAGTCGGGCAGGCTGGTGCGCAGTTCGGCCCGCAATACGGCTGTGTCCGGGACTTGGCCTGTGGCGGGGACGATCCATGCGGCAAGTCGCCGTTCGTGGGCCTCGCCGACAGGGAGGACCACCGCCTCCGCTATTTGTGGCAGGGTTCTGAGGGCGGTGACGATTTCTCCGAGTTCGACTCGGTAGCCGCGGATTTTGACTTGGTCGTCGACGCGGCCGCGGAATTCGACGGTGCCGTCGTTGAGTACGCGTAGGAGGTCGCCGCTGCGGTAGCAGCGTTCGCCGTCGCCGAGAGGGTCTTCGGTGAAGCGTTCGGCGGTCCGTTCGGGGTCGTTGAGGTAGCCGCGTGAGACACCGGGCCCGCCGATGACCAGCTCCCCGGGGATTCCGGGTGGGACGGGGGTGCCGGATCGGTCGACAAGGTAGCCGGTCACTCCGGGGAGTGGGCGGCCCAGGGGCACCACGCCGTGGCGTTGTTCGATGGGGATTTCGGTGGTCTCACAGGTGAGTGAGATCATCGTGCTTTCGGTGTGTCCGTAGTGGTTCTGGACGCGTAGGTCGGGGCGTGCTGCGTTGATGCGTTCCACTAGTGACCATGGGCAGGCTTCGCCGGCGAGGATCAGTAGTTTGTCCGGGAGGACGGATGCCAGGTCACCGTGTGCGGCCAGCAATTCCAGGTGGCTGGGTACGCATTTGAGGACGTCGACGTTGTGTTGTTCCAGGTATGTGGCGAACGCCGCTGGGTCCATCGCGGTTTCCCGCTCGACGAGGTGTACGGTGCCGCCGGTTGTCAGGGCACCGAACACGCACGTCAATCCGAAGTCCGCTGCGGGCGTCGACACCATCGCGAATGAACCACCCGCGACCTCGGGTCCCAGACGCTGAAGAATGGCGTGCAGGTAGTTGAGGACGTTGCGATGTTCGACGGCCACCCCCTTTGGGGCGCCGGTCGACCCGGAGGTGAACACCACATGGATCAGCTGATCCGGACGGATATCGGGTTCCGGACGCGTCGTCGGCCACGCGTCGACCTCGTCGGTGTCCAGCAGGACGACCACGTGGTGGGGCTCCCAGGTGTGGCGGTCCGCGACGTCCCGGTAGGTGAGCACCACCGATGCCCCGGCGGCGGCGAGCATCGTGTGGATCCGGCCCGTGGGATACGTCGTGTCGAACGGCAGATACGCGCCACCGGACTTCATGATTCCCAGCAGTGCGCACGCCAGGTCGGCGCCGGATTCCAGCAGTACGCCCACCGGTTGGTCCGGACCCACTCCTGCGGCCCGTAGGCGATGTGCGATCCGGTTCGCCCGAGCGTCCAGCTCCCCGAACGTCAGATCACCATCCGCGGCCACCACCGCGACCGCGTCAGGAGTCTGATCGGCCCAGCGTTCGATGAGGCCCGGCAGCGGAACGTCCCCGGCGGGGAGCCGCGGCCCCCCGGACAGCGCCGGTCCGGTGACGGGTTCCAGGGCTACCTTGCCGACCGGTGCGTCCAGGTCGGTCAGTACGCCTTCCAGCAGGGACAGGTACCAGCCGACGGCCCGCTCGGCCGTCGCACCGTCGAACAGATCAGCGCGGTAGGTCAGCTCGCCGAGATATGCGTCCCCCGTGTTGACCAGCGCCAGGGTCAGATCGAACTTGACCGAGGCCGTGCCCCGCTCCAGTTGCTCCACGGCCAGCCCGGGCAGGGTCGGCACGGCGGCCGGGCTGTCCAGCACGTTCAGCATGACCTGGAACAGCGGGGTGGCCGCCAGCGACCGCTCCGGCTGGAGCCGCTCGACGATCTGCTCCAGCGGTGCGTGCGGGTGGCCGAGCGCGTCCAGGACCTGTCCGCGGGCCCGGGCCAGCAGCTCGCGGCCGGTGGGGTCACCGGCCAGGTCGCCTCGGAGGACCAGGGTGTTGATGAAGCATCCGACGACCGATTCCATGTCGGGGTGGTGGCGTCCGGATTCCGGGACGCCGACGGCGACGTCCTCGACTCCGGCCCAGCGGCCCAGCAGCGCCTGCCAGACCCCCAGCAACACCATGAACGGCGTGCAACCCGCCTCCGCCGCCACCGCACGCAACCGCGCGGTCAGAGCGGCCGGAACGGTCACGGGCACAGCTCCGCCGGCGACCCCGGCGACCGCCGGCCGAGGCCGGTCGGTCGGCAGGTCCAGCGTCGGCGCGAGCCCGGCCAGCCGTTCCGTCCACCAGTCCAGGTCCGTCTCGCCCGGCGCGTCCGATCGGGCGGCCTCCCACTCCACCACGTCCGCGTATTGCAGCCGCGGGGCGTCGGGAGTCGGCTCCGACCCCGACCGGGCCCGGTAGAGCTGCGCCAACTCCTCGCCGATCAGGCCTCGCGACCAGTTGTCCGTGGCGATGTGGTGGAACGTCAGGGCCAGCACGTGCTCGTCGTCGCCGAGCCGGAACAGGACTCCCCGCATCGGCGGCTCGGCGCCCAGGTCGAACGGACGTCGTGACTGCTCCGCCAGCCTTCGCTCGAGGCGGCCCGCGTCCGACGTGCCGGCGAGGTCCTCGACGGCGAAGGGGACCGAGTCAGCTGGGAGGACCGAGGCCGCCGGGTCTCCGCCGTCGTCCACGAAGACGGTGCGCAGCACCTCGTGCCGCTCGGCGATGTCCCGCACCGCTTCGGACAGCGCGTCCACGGCCAGGGGCCCGGTCAGCCGCAGGACCATGTCCACGTTGTAGGCGGCGCTGTCCGGGTCGAGCTGTGCGAGCAGCCACAACCGCGCCTGCGTCGGCGACAGCCTGCCGGTGGCGGCCGCGGCGTCGCGCGGGCCGATCTCACCGGCGGCCGGGTCGGCGGCGATGCCGGCGGCGACGGAATCGGCGCGGCCACCGCCGGCCGGGTCCGGACCGTCCGCCGCCATCGTGCCGTCGAGCGCCGCTGCCAGATCGGCCAGGACCGGACGCTCGAACAGCAGCCGGAGCGGGATCGTCCGGCCCAGGGCCTGCGAGAGCCGGCCGACGACGCGCGCCGCCGTGAACGAGTGTCCGCCGAGGGCGAAGAAGTCGTCTTCCGCGCCGATCGTCGCCGTCTGAGCCGCTTCCAGAACGGCGGCCCAGGCTTGGGCGATGTGGTGTTCGGTGGGTGTGCTGGGCGGGGTCTTGGTCCCTGTTGTTTCCAGCGTGGGGGCTGGGAGTGCGGCACGGTCGATTTTGCCGTTGGGGTTGAGCGGTAGTCGTTCGAGGACGGTGATGGTGGCGGGGATCATGTAGTCGGGCAGGCTCGTGCGCAGTTCGGCCCGCAACACGGCCGGATCCGAAACCGGGCCTGTGGCTGGGACGATCCATGCGGCAAGTCGCCGTTCGTGTCCCTCGCCGATGGGGAGGACCACCGCCTCCGCTATTTGTGGCAGGGTTCTGAGGGCGGTGACGATTTCTCCGAGTTCGACTCGGTAGCCGCGGATTTTGACTTGGTCGTCGACGCGGCCGCGGAATTCGATGGTGCCGTCGTTGAGTACGCGTAGGAGGTCGCCGCTGCGGTAGCAGCGTTCGCCGTCGCCGAGGGGGTCTTCGGTGAAGCGTTCGGCGGTCCGTTCGGGGTCGTTGAGGTAGCCGCGTGAGACACCGGGCCCGCCGATGACCAGCTCCCCGGGGATTCCGGGTGGGACGGGGCGGCCGGAACGGTCCACCAGGTAGCCGGATACTCCGGGAAGCGGGCGGCCCAGGGGGACGACACCGTGGCGCTGCTCGACCGGGACTTCTGAGGTCTCGCACGTAAGCGAGATCATCGTGCTTTCGGTGTGTCCGTAGTGGTTCTGCACCCGTAGGCCCGGACGCGCCGCGCCGATCCGTTCCACCAGCGACCATGGACAGGCCTCGCCGGCGAGGATCAGTAGCCTGCGCGGAAGGACGGATGACAGATCACCGTGCGCGGCCAGCAACTCCAGGTGGCTGGGCACGCACTTGAGGACGTCGACGTTGTGTCGTTCCAGGTATCCGGCGAACGCCGCCGGATCCATCGCGGTTTCCCGCTCGACGAGATGGACTGTGCCGCCGGTCGTCAGGGCACCGAACACGCACGTCAGCCCGAAGTCCGCCGCGGGCGTCGACACCATCGCGAAAGAACCACCAGCGACCTCGTCGCCGAGTCGGTCGAGTATGCCCGAGAGGTAGTTCATGACGTTGCGGTGCTCGACGGCCACCCCCTTCGGGGCGCCGGTCGAGCCGGAGGTGAACACCACGTGGATCAGCTGATCCGGACGGAAGTCGATGTCGGGACAGGTGTCCGGCCAGGCTTCCAGCGTGCCGGGCTCGTCCAGGGGGACGGAGACGTAGTCGGGTTCGATGGCGCTGCGCAGGGCGGCTTCGCGCGTGGTCACCACGACCTTGGCGCCGGCGGCGGCGAGCATCGTGTGGATCCGGCCGGTGGGATAGGTCGTGTCGAACGGCAGGTACGCGCCGCCGGACTTCATGATCCCCAACAGCGCACATGCCAGGTCGGCGCCGGATTCCAGCAGCACGCCCACCGGCTGGTCCGGACCCACCCCCGCGGCACGTAGACAATGCGCGATCCGATTCGCCCGAGCGTCCAGCTCCCCGAACGTCAGATCACCATCCGCGGCCACCACCGCGACGGCGTCAGGAGTCTTCATCGCCCAGTCTTCGAACCGGACGTGCACGGGGCGGGGGTCGATTCCCTCAGGGCTCGGCCCGGCCAGCAGCGGTCCGGCGACGGGTTCCAGGGCCACCGTGCCGACCGGTGCGTCCAGGTCGGTCAGCACGCCTTCCAGCAGGGACAGGTACCAGCCGACGGCCCGCTCGGCCGTCGCACCGTCGAACAGATCAGCGCGGTAGGTCAGCTGGCCCCGGTATTCCTCTCCCGCGTTGGCCAGGTCGAGCGTCAGGTCGAACTTCACGGACCGGGTGGCCGGCAGCAGCAGTTCGGCGTCCAGGCCCGCGAAGGCGGGCACGGCGACCGGGGTCTCCAGCACGTTCAGCATGACCTGGAAGACCGGGGCTCCGGCCAGGGACCGTTCGGCTCCCAGCCGTTCGACGATCCGCTCCAGGGGCGCCTGTGCGTGGCCGAGCGCGTCCAGGACCTGTCCGCGGGCCCGGGCCAGCAGCTCGCGACCGGTGGGATCACCGGCCAGGTCGCCGCGGAGGACCAGGGTGTTGATGAAGCAGCCGACCACGTCCTCCATGTCGGGGTGGTGGCGTCCGGACTCGGGCACGCCGACGGCGACGTCCTCGACTCCGGCCCAGCGGCCCAGCAGCGCTTGCCAGACACCCAGCAACACCATGAACGGCGTGCAACCCGCCTCCGCCGCCACCGCACGCAACCGCGCGGTCAGAGCCGGCGGCACCGTGATCGGCACGCCGGCCCCGGCGACGTCGGCCACCGGGGGCCGCGGCCGGTCCGTGGGCACGTCCAGCAGCGGTGGCAGGCCGGCCAGCCGGGTCGCCCACCAGTCCAGGTCCGTGTCGGCGGACGCGTCGGTCCGGTCCGCCTCCCATTGCGCGATGTCCGCGTATTGCAGACGTGGGGCGGCGGGGGTCGGCGTCGAACGGGTCCGGGCGGCGTAGCCGGCGGCGATGTCGGTGAGGACGGCCGGGACCGAACCGGCGTCGACGACGATGTGGTGGAACGCCAGGGCCAGGACGTGCTCGTCGTCGGTGGTCCGCAGGAGGGTCGCCCGCATCGGCGGCTCGGTGTCGACCGCGAACGGCTTCGCCGCCTCGGCGTCGAGCTCGCGGTCGAGGTCCACGCGGGCCACGTCCCGGCGGAGGAAGGGCACCGATCCGGGCGGGAGCACCCGCAGGGCCGGTTCGCCGTCCCGCTCCTCGAACACGGTGCGGAGCACCTCGTGGCGGGACACCGTGCCGCGGACCGCGTCCTCCAGGGCGGCGGTGTCCACGGGTCCGGTGAGACGCACGAACACCGGCGCGTTGTAGGCGGGGCTGTCGGGTTCCAGCCGCCACAGGAACCAGAGCCGGGCCTGCGTGAGTGAAGGACGGCCCGGACCCTGGTCGGCGGTGCGGGCCGGGATGGCGGCCGGACGGTCGGCGGCGGCGGCGCGCCGGGCGGCGGCGAACCTGCTGCGGACCGCTTCGCCGCGGGCGGCGGCGGCCGTGGCGGC
>NZ_RFFG01000118.1 GCF_003696215.1 Actinomadura harenae
AGCAGCAGTCCGGCCAGGCCGGGCAGCGCGTTGTTCGGGAACGGCAGCGGCTGCAGCGCGCTCACCTGGTAGGAGATCAGGATGACGCCGACGAGCAGCCCGCCGAGGGCCGCGCCGACGTCGATCCGCCAGACCGAGCCGCCGCGTCCGGCCCGGCGCAGCGGCGCCCGGGACGCCACGGCCAGCAGCCACGCGGCGAGCACCTGCCCGATGATCACGACGGGGACGACCTCGATGCCGGTCACCGCGTACGTCCCGGCGATCGCGGCCGCGCCGACGCCGAGCAGCGTCCCGCCGAGCACCGCGACACCGCCGGGCACCGCGCGCACGGCCAGCCCGGACGCCAGGAACGCCAGCGCCAGCCCCTGCCCGACCACGACGATCACGTGCGCCATCGTCAGCGACCGCCACCCGGACGACGCGACGAACGCGGGGCTGGACAGCACCAGCACCTGCAGCGCCATGAACGGCCCGAACGCCGCCGCGCCCAGCGCGTCCCGCCAGGAGACGCCGGGCGCCTCGACCGCGCCGGAAGCCAGCTCCCGGTACAGCGCGGCCGCGCCGAGCGACACGAACACCAGGCAGACCAGCCACGGGCCGATCCCGGACCGCCACACCGGGTCCCACGTCGCGAACGCCACGCGGACGGCGGTGTCGACCGACAGGCCCGCGACGGCCGCGGTGGCGAACCCGACGCCCGACAGCCCGCGCGCGCCCTCGTACAGGGCGGTGACGGCGAGCGCCCCGACCGCGACGCCGACGAGCGCCAGCCAGGTCTGCGGGGTGAGCGCCTGGGCGAGCAGCCGCACGAGCAGCAGCGCTCCGACACCGGTCGCGAGCAGCCCGCTCGGCCCGGCCACGCGCCGCACCAGCGGCGCGAGGAACCCGGCGAGGAAGACCGCCACCACGACCGGCGCGGCCACGGCGGCGCCCGCGTCGTCGGCGAAGTGGTCGAGCTGGGGCAGCGCGAACCGGAAGGTCTGCGCGAGGACGGCGGTGGTGACGCCGATCAGCGCGAGCCGTGCCGGGCCCTGCGGGACCAGGGACGGCCCGCGCGCGGCCCGTCCGGTGGTGGTGCCTGCTGTGGTCGAGGCGTCTGTGCTGGCCAATGGAACAGATGCTCCCGGGGGACGAACCGGATACGGGTGGGCGGAGACGAACGGGCTGATACGAACGGGCTGAGACGAGCGAGCGGGGACGGGAGGGACGCGTTCCGCGGCGGCCGGCGGCGCGGGGTCCCGCGCGGGCGCACCGTCGCCCCCTCCCGGAGACGACCAGTGTCCCAGACACCGGCGTCCCTTCGCGACGCGACGCCCCGACCGGCGCAGCTCAGCACCATAACCGACATTTCAGCCCCGCACCGCCGTGTCCGCCCGCGCCGTCCCCGCCCTCCGCGCGGCGTCCCGCACGAAACCGCGCCCGCGCCCGCGATCACCGCGCGCGGAGACCGGCCGACCGCGCGATCCCGAACGAACCCACGGCCCGGCCGCCCCTCCGGCCACCCGCCCGGGCAGGGCGAACAAACCACCCCGCAGGCGGGGCGGAACGGGCCCGGACACGAAAAAGCCGCGGCCGGAGGGATCCTCTCGGATCTCCTCCGGCCGCGGTTCAAGCGGTCACCGGGGCCCTCGCGGGCCCCGGGCGATCAGTGGATCACTGGCCGCCGGACAGCTTCTCGCGCAGAGCCGCGAGAGCCTCGTCGGTCGCGAGCGCGCCGCCGGTGGTCTCGTCCTCGGCGCCGCCGCTGTAGGAGGTCTCGCCGGACGGCGCCGGGGCGCCCTCCGCCTCGGCCTCGGCCTTGCGGGCCTCCTCGATCTGCTTGCGGTGCGCGTCGAACCGGGCGCGGGCCTCGGCGTACTGACGCTCCCAGGTCTCACGCTGGGTGTCGTAGCCCTCGAGCCACTCGCCGGTCTCGGCGTCGAAGCCCTCGGGGTACTTGTAGTTGCCCTGCTCGTCGTACTCGGCGGGCATGCCGTAGAGGGTGGGGTCGAAGTCCTCTTCCTCCATGGCCGCGGCGCCCTCGTTGGCCTGCTTGAGGGACAGGCTGATGCGGCGCCGGTCGAGGTCGATGTCGATGATCTTCACGAAGATCTCGTCGCCGACCTGGACGACCTGCTCCGGGATCTCCACGTGGCGCTCGGCCAGCTCGGAGATGTGGACCAGGCCCTCGATGCCCTCCTCGACCCGGACGAACGCGCCGAACGGCACCAGCTTGGTGACGCGGCCCGGAACGACCTGGCCGATCTGGTGGGTGCGGGCGAACTGCTGCCACGGGTCTTCCTGGGTCGCCTTGAGCGACAGGGAGACGCGCTCGCGCTCCATGTCGACGTCCAGGACCTCGACCGTGACCTCCTGGCCGACCTCGACGACCTCGGAGGGGTGGTCGATGTGCTTCCAGGACAGCTCGGAGACGTGCACCAGACCGTCGACGCCGCCGAGGTCGACGAACGCGCCGAAGTTGACGATCGACGAGACCACGCCCTTGCGGACCTGGCCCTTCTGGAGCGTGTTGAGGAAGGTCTGGCGGACCTCGGACTGGGTCTGCTCGAGCCAGGCGCGGCGGGACAGGACCACGTTGTTGCGGTTCTTGTCCAGCTCGATGATCTTGGCCTCGAGCTCGCGGCCCACGTAGGGCTGGAGGTCGCGGACACGGCGCATCTCGACCAGCGACGCGGGGAGGAAGCCCCGGAGGCCGATGTCGAGGATGAGGCCGCCCTTGACGACCTCGATGACCGTTCCGGTGACGATGCCGTCCTCGTCCTTGATCTTCTCGATCGTGCCCCAGGCGCGCTCGTACTGGGCGCGCTTCTTGGACAGGATCAGGCGACCCTCCTTGTCCTCCTTCTGGAGGACGAGGGCCTCGACGTGGTCTCCGACGGCGACGACCTCGTTGGGGTCGACGTCGTGCTTGATGGAGAGCTCACGGGACGGGATGACACCTTCGGTCTTGTAGCCGATGTCGAGGAGGACTTCATCCCGATCGACCTTGACAACGGTGCCTTCGACGATGTCGCCGTCGTTGAAGTACTTGATGGTCTCGTCGATCGCGGCGAGGAACGCTTCCTCGGACCCGATGTCGTTGACCGCTACCTGCGGGGTGGTCGAGGTGGCCTCGGTGCTGCTCGTCATGTGTCGGCTGACTCCGGATACGGACATTGAGAGGTGTCAAATGCACGCGCGGAGGGCTCTTTTCCGCCCTGCCGAGGACCGGAGAAGACACAGGTTCCGAAAAACCCGTGTCGAGCACGTACCGATGTCGACGACCTGACCGAGCGCGAGCCTGCTCCGTCCGAAGCCGCACAAGCCCACAGCGCAGCGATCAGAATATGGGACCATCGGCCTCAGGTCAATCGCAGAGGTGCCCGCCACCTGCCCGCGAGGCCCGGATCCCGCCTTTCGGCGGGTGGCCGGAGGGGGCCGCAGCCCCTCCCCGGCAGGCGTTCCGCGCGTTCAGTACTCGCGCGCGTAAGGACGATACTGCTTGGCCAGTCTCTTCTCGAACGTCTTGGGGAAGGTCACGGTTCCCGGGTCGCCGTCGGAGGTGTAGCGCTCCTGCGGGTGCGCGTCGAGCCAGTCCAGCCAGGCGGTCGAGCAGAACGTCCGGCAGTCGTTCTCCTTGATCTTCCCCTCGGACCGGATGCGCGTGGCCGCCCACCGGTCGAACACCTTGTCGAACGGCGACTCGGACGGCTTCCATCCGGCGAGGAACACGATCTGGAACGAATATTTACCGTCCTCGCGCTGCGCCCAGGTCCTGTTGTGCGGGATCGAACCGAAGGGATACGCGAAGGTCGTGGTGTGCCGGCCGGTCAGGGAGACCAGTTTGTCCTCCATGCCCGCGATCTCCTTCTGGACGCCGCTCTTGCTCAGCGTCCGCAGGTCGGGGTGGGTGACCGTGTGGTTGGCGACCTCGAACCCGTTCTGGATCAGCCAGCGCAGCCCCTCGGCGGCGCGCGGCCCGAGCGCGAACAGGTCGGCGTTGCAGTAGAACGTCGCGACCGGCCGGAACCCGGGGTTCTCGCGGGCGACCTGCTGGATGATCGCGACGGCGGTGTCCGGGGCGGGATTGCCCTGGGCGTCCAGGGAGAACTGGCCGGGCGTGCTGTCGTCGAACGTCAGCACGACCGGGTGCCTGCCGAGCGGGACGTCCAGCCGTCCGGACGCGAACTCGGCGGCGGTGATCGGGTAGTAGCCCGTCCTCGCCAGCCGGGTCAGCTCGGTGTACAGCTCCCTGGTCGAGCGGTCGAGCGACGCCTGCGGATGCTTCATGATCCGGTGGTACATGAACACCGGGACCTGACCCAGCTCGTTCGCCTTCGCCTGGACGGCCGCGGGCACGGCGGCGAGGATCACGTCGGCGCCCGGCGTCGCGGACGGCGAGCCCGTCGCGGGCGCCGTCGGCGTCTCTGTGGGCGTCACGGCCGGCGGACTCGCCGGCGCCGTGCCGGCGGGGGCCTTCCGCTGGGATCCCGCCGTGGCGGCATGGTGGGCGTGGCGCGTCCAGTGGTCCTGGAACGCCAGCCCGGCGACCAGGGCACAGACGACCACGATTCCGGCGATCTTGTGGAGGAGCGGCACGGGCCTCCCGTCGGTCGAAACCTACGCGGGCACGGACAAGAACCATCTATCCGAGTGATCTACCTTAAGCCCGCGCCCCTCCCCCGGTCCGGCCACGAAACACCAAAGGAACACAAAAGAAACAACCCCGTCCCCCCGCCGACCGCCGCCCCCGCACCCCTCACGAACCAAGCCGCACCGGCCCCCGGGCAAGACGAAACCGAGCCGCCCCACGCGGCGTGCGCGGGACGGCTCGGAAGGTCAGGCAGGAAGGTTCGGCAGGGTGGAAGGCACCGGGCCGGCGGGCCCGGCGCCCGGGTCGGTCAGTGGGCGGCGTCCTGCCAGGTGCGGCCGGTGCCCATGGAGACCGACAGGGGCGCGCGCAGGTCGTACGCCCCCGCCATCTGGTCGGCGACCAGCGACTTCAGGCCGTCGAGCTCACCGGGCGCGACCTCGAGGACGAGCTCGTCGTGGACCTGCAGGAGCATGCGCGAACGCAGCCCCTGGTCGCGCAGGGCGCGGTCGACGTTCAGGCTGGCGACCTTGACGATGTCGGCGGCCGAGCCCTGGATGGGCGCGTTGAGGGCCATGCGCTCGGCCATCTCGCGGCGCTGCCGGTTGTCGGAGTTGAGGTCGGGCAGGTAGCGGCGGCGCCCGAGGATGGTCTCGGTGTAGCCGTCGCGGCGCGCCTGCTCCACGACGTGCGCGAGGTAGTCGCGGACGCCCCCGAACTGCTCGAAGTACTCGTCCATGAGCTGCCGGGCCTCGTCGACGCCGATGCGCAGCTGCTGGGACAGGCCGTACGCCGACAGGCCGTAGGCCAGGCCGTAGTTCATCGCCTTGATACGGGCGCGCAGCTCCGAGTCGATCTGCTCGGGCGGCAGGCCGAACACCCGGGACGCCGTGATGGTGTGGAAGTCGGCGCCGGAGTTGAACGCCTCCAGCAGCGCCTCGTCCCCGGACAGGTGCGCCATGATCCGCAGCTCGATCTGGCTGTAGTCGGCGGTGAGCAGCGACGCGTAGCCGTCGCCGACGACGAACGCCTCGCGGATCTGCCGGCCCTCGGCCGTGCGGATCGGGATGTTCTGCAGGTTCGGGTCGGTGGACGAGAGCCGTCCGGTGGCCGCGACCATCTGGTTGAACGTGGTGTGGATACGGCCCGCGTCGTCCAGCATCGGGATGAGCGAGTCGACGATCGACTTGAGCTTGGCGACCTCACGCCACCGCAGGATCCGCTCCAGGACGGGGTGCCCCTCCTTGGCCAGCAGGTTCGTCAGGGCCTCGGAGTCGGTGGTGTAGCCGGTCTTGGTGCGCTTGGTCTTGGGGAGGCCGAGCTCGTCGAACAGCACCTGCTGCACCTGCTTGGGCGAGCCGAGGTTGAACTCGTGCCCGACCGCGTCGTGCGCCGCCTGCTCCTGCTCCTTGACCTGGCCGCCCAGGGACGCCGACAGGGACGCCAGGTGGTCGGCGTCGACGGCGATGCCGGCCCGCTCCATGTCGGCCAGGACGCGGGTGAGCGGCAGCTCGACGTCGTGCAGCAGGCGGGTCGCGCCGCGCTTGCCGAGGTCGGCGTCCAGGACGTCGGCGAGCTCGGCGACGGCGCGCGCGCGGACCGCGAGCTCCTGCGCGGCCTCCTCCTCGCCCGAGCCGTCGAGGGTGAGCTGGCCGCTGTCCTCGGTCTCGTTGGTGAGCTCGCGGTGCAGGTAGCGCAGCACGAGGTCGGCGAGGTCGAAGGTGCGCTGCCCGGGAAGCGCCAGGTAGGCGGCCAGGGCGGTGTCGGTGGTGACGCCGTCGAGCGCGAGCCCGCGCGCGCCGAGCGCCAGCATCGGCCCCTTGACGTCGTGCACGGCCTTCGGACGGGACGGGTCGGCGAGCCACGCGGCGAGCGCGCGCTCGTCGTCCTCGACCAGCTCGGCCGGGTCGAGGTGCACGGCCGGACCCTGGAGCGACGCGACGGCGAGCGCGGTGATCTCGCCCGTGCCGCGCCCCCACGTGCCGGTGACGGCGAGACCGGTGCGGTCGCCCGCGGGGGCGTTGGCCTCCAGCCAGGCGCCGAGCGCACCGGGCTCCAGCGCGTCCACCTCGACGTCGAAGCCCTCGTCGGCCTCGGGCTCGGCGGTCGTCAGCGAGGCGTAGAGCCGCTCGCGCAGCACCCGGAACTGGAGCGAGTCGAACAGGGTGTGGATCTCCTCGCGGTCCCACTGGCCCATGTGGAGCAGGTCGGGCGTCCGCTCGAGGGCGACCTCGCGGTCGAGCTCGTTGATCTGCTGGTTGCGCAGGACCCCGGCCAGGTGCTCGCGCAGGTTGTCGCCCGCCTTGCCCTTGATCTCGTCCACCTTCGCGACGAGCGTGTCGAGGTCGCCGTACTTGGCGAGCCACTTGGCGGCCGTCTTCGGGCCGACGCCGGGGACGCCCGGCAGGTTGTCGCTGGACTCGCCGACCAGCGCGGCCAGCTCGCGGTACCGCTCCGGCGGAACGCCGTACTTGGCCTCGACCGCGGCCGGGTCCATGCGGGCGAGCTCGGACACGCCGCGGATCGGGTAGAGGACGGTGACGTGCTCGTCCACCAGCTGGAACGCGTCCCGGTCGCCGGTCACGACCAGGGTCTCCATACCCCGCGCGGACGCCTGGGTGGCGAGCGTGGCGATGATGTCGTCGGCCTCGAAGCCCGCCACGGACATGCGCGGGATGCGCAGCGCGTCCAGCACCTCGAAGATCAGCGAGACCTGGGAGCGGAACTCGTCCGGCGTCTTGGCCCGGCCGGCCTTGTACTCGTCGTACTGCTCGTGCCGGAACGTCGGCTCGGACCGGTCGAACGCCACCGCGATGTGCGTCGGCCGCTCGTCGCGCATGACGTTGATGAGCATCGAGGTGAAGCCGTACACCGCGTTGGTGGGCTGCCCGTCGCTGGTGTTGAAGTTCTCCACCGGCAACGCGAAGAACGCCCGGTAGGCCAGGGAGTGCCCGTCGAGCAGCAGGAGCCGGTCATGCTTGTCAGGGGTCGATGCTTGGGTCGCCACACCAGGACTCTAGTCTGCGCGTACGACAGTTTGAGGGAGGCTCTGTGACGGAGGAGCAGCGGATCCTCGCCGAGAAGCTCGGCGCGGACTTCGCCGGCCTGGACGTGACCGGGGATCTGGCCACGTCCATGGGCATCGAGTACCTGGAGGCCTCTCCGGAGCGCGTGGTGGGCCGGATGCCGGTGGCGGGCAACACCCAGCCGTACGGGCTGCTGCACGGCGGCGCGTCCTGCGTGCTGGCCGAGTCCCTCGGCTCGGTCGGCTCGGCGCTGCACGCCGGCGCGGGCCGGATCGCGGTCGGCATTGAGATCAACGCCACGCACCACCGGTCGGCGACCACGGGGTTCGTCACCGGCGTGGCGACCCGGGTGCACGGCGGGAACACCCTCGCCACCTACGAGATCGTGATCACCGACGACCGGGACCGCCGCGTCTGCACGGCCCGCCTGACCTGCATGCTCCGCGACGCCCCCCAGAACTGACCCCCTCACCTCCCCCGCCTCCGGGCCCGTCCGCGGACGGACACGCCCGTCGAGAGGGATCTCCGCGCCGGACGAGAAAGATCGCTGTGCCGGGCGAGAAAGATCGCTCAGGTGCGGCGCTTCCTTTGCGGCGGGTATGGCCGGGTCGGTAACGTGGATCGGAAGGCCCGAGGTCACCGAGTAGACAACGCACGCGTCCGCGAGGACGCGTTGCGGCCCCAAAGGTGGCCTCGGGCCAACATCTTCCCCGCCCCGGACCGGCGGGAATCCCTGTTCCGAGGGTGGGGGACGCGCCGCCCGAGGGCCCCGGCGACACCTGCTTCCGGGTTTCACCGGTTGCGATTCGGTTGCGAATCCCGCCGGACCTTCACGCCGCCCGGACGCCCGCCTACCGTCGGGGCATGCGCCGGGTGAGACCGCTCACAACCGCCTTGTCCGCTTTGGCCGCCGCCGCCCTGCTGGGCTCGACGCTCCAGGGCTGCTCGCAGCACAAGGACACCGGGTACACACTGCCCTCCGAGAAGCTCCGCGACGGCGAGAAGGCGCAGAGGAACCGCACCGGACGCAGCGCCGACATGCAGTTCACGGTCGTCGCCTACACCGACGGGATCAGCACGATCCTCGGAACGCACGCCGAGATGAAGCCCAAGGGACAGTTCGTCCGGATCCGCCTGCTGTGCGTGAACGTCGGACGCGACATCCAGGTCTTCGACACCTGGGCCCAGCGCCTCGTCCTCAGCGACGGCAGCCAGCTCGGCGCGGACGTCAACAGCACCATGGTGAAGCGGCAGCCCGAACGGCTCTCCGTCGGCGCGAACATGCGCGCCGAGTTCGACGTGTGGTTCGACGTGCCCAAGGGCGTGACGGTGAAGTCCGTCCGGCTGTTCGGCTCCCCCACCGTCGGCATGGTCACCGACCCCGCGCCCGCCGTGATCCCCCTCCCGTCCTGACCCCCGGCACACGACACACAGCACACGGCACACGGCACGGACACGGAAACGGCCGCCGCCGCCCCGGGCAGGGGCGGCGACGGCCGTGACGGATCAGGAGGATGACGCGTCGCCGTCCTCCTCCACCGACTCCGGAGCCGCGACCGGCGGAGTGTCCTCCAGGCAGTCGGCCGACGCGCCCGCGCCGACCTGCGCCTCCGCGCCGCCGCCCAGATAGGCGGCCCGCACCTGCGGGTCGTCCAGCAGGTCCGAGGCCGGGGCCGACTTCACGACCCGGCCCGTCTCCAGCACGTACGCGCGGTGCGCGACCTGCAGCGCCTGGCTGGCGTTCTGCTCGACCAGCAGCACGGTCGTGCCACGCCGGTTGATCTCCACGATGATCGAGAAGATCTGCTGCACCAGCTTCGGCGCCAGGCCCATGGACGGCTCGTCCAGCAGCAGCACCTTCGGCTTCGCCATCAGCGCGCGGCCGATCGCGAGCATCTGCTGCTCACCACCGGACATCGTCCCGCCCGCCTGCGACTTGCGCTCGGCCAGCCGCGGGAACAGCTCGTAGACCTCGGCCAGCTCCTTGGAGAAGTCCCCCCGCCGGGCGTACGCGCCCATCAGCAGGTTCTCCTCCACCGTCATGCCAGGGAACACGCCCCGGCCCTCCGGCGACTGCCCGATGCCCGCCAGCACCCGCTTGTGCCCCGGCATCTTGCTGATGTCCTGCCCGGCGAACCGGATCGACCCCGACGTCAGCGGACGCAACCCCGAGATCGTCTTCAGCGTGGTCGTCTTCCCGGCGCCGTTCGCGCCGATCAGCGTGACGATCTCACCCTCGTCGACCTCGGCGGAGATCCCCTTCAACGCGGCGATCTTGCCGTAGTGGACATGGATGTCGTTGATCTCAAGAAGCATCGGCCGGAGCCCCCAGGTACGCCTCGATGACCCGCTGGTCGTTCTGGATCTCGGCCGGCAGCCCCTCAGCGATCTTCTGCCCGAAGTCCACCACCGCGATCCGGTCGCTGATCCCCATCACCAGGCTCATGTCGTGCTCGATGAGCAGCACCGTCACACCCGAGTCGCGGATCTTGCGGATCAGCTCCTGCAGCTCGATCTTCTCCGCCGGGTTCATGCCCGCGGCCGGCTCGTCCAGCAGCAGCAGCCTCGGGTCGGTCGCCAGCGCCCGCGCGATCTCCAGACGCCGCTGGTCGCCGTACGGCAGGTTCTTCGCCGCCTCACCGCCACGGTGCCCGACACCGACGAACTCCAGGAGCTCGGCGGCCTTCTCCCGGCCCTGACGCTCCTCACGCCGGTGCCAGGGCAGACCGAGCGCCGCGCCCGCCACACCCGTCCGGTGGTGCGCGTCCGCGCCCACCATGACGTTCTCCAGCGCCGTCATGTTGTGGAACAACCGGACGTTCTGGAACGTCCGCGCCACACCGAGCTTGGTCACGGCGTACCGCTTCTTGCCGTCGATGCGCCGCCCCCCGAAGACCACCTCGCCCTCGGTCGGCTGGTACACCCCGGTCGTCACGTTGAACACCGTGGTCTTGCCCGCGCCGTTCGGCCCGATCAACGCGAAGATCTCGCCCTCGCGGACGGTCAGGTCCAGCTCGTTGATCGCCACGACGCCGCCGAACCGCATCACGACCCGGCGCAGTTCCAGCACCGGCTCCGCCGCGGACGTCCCGCTTCCGATGGTCGCCTCACTCACTCGGTCACCTCCGCGGCCGTGCCCGGCCCCGCGACCTCGGCGCCCATCGACCCCATGCCGCCCGAGCCCTCCGCGAGCTCCGCCTTCCGCTGCCGGGACGGCCACAGCCCCTCCGGACGGAAGATCATCATCGCCACCAGCGCCACACCGAAGATCAGCATCCGGTAGTCCGACAGACCACGGAACCGCTCCGGCAGCCACGCCAGCAGGAACGCGCCCACGATCACGCCCGGGATGTTGCCCGAACCACCGAGGACCACGCCCGCCAGCACCAGCGCCGACACCATGAACGTGAAACTGCCCGGGTTGATCGACGTCTGCTTCGCCGCGAACACCACGCCGCCGCTGCCGCCGATCGCCGCGCCGATCGCGAACGCCGCCAACTTGAACTTGAACGTCGGCACGCCCATCAGCTCCGCCGCGTCCTCGTCCTCACGGATCGACGCCCACGCCCGCCCCACCCGGGACCTCTCCAACCGCTTCACGAACACGATCGCGACCACGATGAAGAAGACCAGCAGGTAGTAGTACGGACGCGAGTCCAGCAACCCGTACTTGAACGGCTGGACGTCCAACCCCGGCACCGTCCACTCCGACAGCGTCGGCGGGTGCGGGATCCCCTGGATGCCGCGCGGCCCGTTCACATAGTTCAGGTTGTTCGCCGTCACCCGGACGATCTCACCGAACCCCAGCGTCACGATCGCCAGGTAGTCGCCCCGCAGCCGCAACGTCGGCGCACCCAGCAGCACACCGGCCAGCGACGCGGTCACGATCGCCAGGACCAGCGTCTCCCAGAAGCTCCAGTGGTACTTCGTCGCGAAGATCGCGATCGTGTAGCCGCCCACCGCGTAGAACGCCACGTAACCCAGGTCCAGCAGACCCGCCATGCCGACCACGACGTTCAGACCGAGACCCAGCAGCACATAGATGCCGATCTGGTCGCTGAGCATCGTCGGCCAGTCCGACTCCGGCGGAGCCATGATGTTCCCGATGCCCTGCGCCGGAAGCAGCAACGCGCCGACGACCAGCAGCAGGTACACCACCCACCGAGCCCACGGCGGAGCCGACTCCCAGCGATCCCGCACCGGATCCACCGAGAACCTCGAACGCGTCCTCTTGCTCGCCACGCCCGTCATGCGCGCGCCTGCTGCAAAGACTCACCGAGGATGCCGGTGGGACGGAACATCAGAACCAGGATCAGCACCGAGAACGCCACGACGTCCTTCCACTGCGACCCGAACAGGCTCGACCCGTACGACTCGAACAGGCCCAGCACCACACCGCCGACCAGAGCGCCACGGATGTTGCCGATCCCGCCCAGCACCGCCGCCGTGAACGCCTTGATACCGAGCAGGAAGCCCGCGAAGTACCACGCCTCCTCGAACCGCGCGTAGTACAGCGCCGCCGCAGCACCGGCCATCACACCGCCGACCAGGAACGTCGCCGTCACCACCCGGTCGATGTTGACGCCCATCAGCACGGCGCTCTCCGGGTCCTGCGCCGTCGCCCGGATCCCCCGGCCCAGCTTCGTCCGGTTCACGAACTGGTCCAGCGCGATCATGATGAGGATCGCCCCGACGAAAATGATCAGGCGGTCGTTCGCGACCTTGATCGGACCGATGTCGATGACGTTCGTCCGGTGCACGAAGTGGTACGCCTGAGAGATCTTCCCGCCCTCCTTCGGCAGGCCGAACACCTTCGGCACCACGATCGTCGCGAACAACTGCTCGATCACGATGGACGCGCCGATCGCCGAGATCAACGCCGCCAGCCGCGACGCCCCGCGCTTCCGCAACGGCCGGTACGCGACCAGCTCCAACAGCACCGCGCCACCGCCCGACACCGTCCCCGCCACGAGCGCCGACAAAAGGATCGCACCCACCAGCGCGAACCCACCGAGGTTCGACACACCCATGGTCTTGACCGTCCACATCGCCGCGAACGTCCCGACCATGAAGATGTCCGCGTGCGCGAAGTTGATCAGCCGCAGCACGCCGTACACCATCGTGTACCCGAGCGCCACCAGCGCGTACACCGCGCCGAGTGACAAGCCGTCGATGGTCGACGGCCAGAATTGATGAATGAAGTCTGAGAACACCTGAGTCGCCCTTGTCAAAAGGGGCGGGAGCGCTTGTGGCGCTCCCGCCCCCGCACGGTCAAGGCGCCCCTCCTACGAGAGGCCGTAGAGGCGCGAGCCTCAGCTCGTGGGCTTGGCCTCCCCGGCCTTGCCCAGCAGACCGATCTTGTTGCCCGACACCTGGTAGATGAAGATGTCGTGCGCGGCGAGCTCGCCCTTGTCGTCGAACTTGATCTCCTTGCCGACGCCCTGGAAGCTCTCGGTCTTCAGGAAGGAGTTGATGTCCTCCGCCGAGGTCTTCCCGGCCTTGATGGCCTCGATGAACGCCGTCGCGGCGTCATAGCCCTCGGTCGAGTAGATCGCCACGTCCGCGCCGAACTTCGCCTTGTAGTCGGCCGCGAACGTCTTCGCCTTGTCGTTGGACTTGCCCTCCGGGTCGATCAGGCACCCGCAGGACAGGAACGTGTCCTTGGTGTTCTGCTGGCCCTGGGCCTCGATCAGGCCCGCGGCGACCGAACCGTCGCCCGACATCAGCTTGCCCTTGAACCCGGACTCGCGCAGCTGCTTGAACAGCCGCCCCGCCACCGAGTAGTAGCCGCCGAAGTACACCGCGTCCGGCTTGAACTGGTTGATCTTGTTCACCGTGGACGAGTAGTCGGTGGCCTTGTCGTCCACCGAGTCACTCTGGACCTGCGCGCCCTTCGCGGACACGGCGGTCTTGATGCCCGTCGCCAGGCCCTTGCCGTAGTCCTGGTTGTCGTCCACGGTGAAGACCTTCTTGGCCTGCAGCGCGTCCGAGATGAACAGGCCCGCGCCCGCGCTCTGCACGGTGTCGTTCGCGACGACCCGGTGCCAGAAGCTCCAGCCCTTGTCGGCCAGCGTCACGTTCGTCGCCGACGGCGTGATCGACGGGATCTTCGCCTCGTTCAGGATCGGGTTCACCGCCTGCGACTCACCCGAGAACGCCGGGCCGATCAGGCCCGCGATCTTGTCGTTCTTGATCGCGCCCTGCACCAGGGTCGTCGCCTGCTCCGGCTTGCCCTGCGAGTCGTAGGCCTTGAACTTGATCTTGACCTTGGGGTTCGTCGCGTTGTACTGGTCGACCGCGAGCTGCGCGCCCTGCTTGGGCGGGATCACCAGGCCCGAGTTCTCACCGGTCAGGTCACCCATGAACCCGATCGTGACCTCGTCGCCACCACCCGACTTCTTACTGCTGCCGCACGCGCCGGCACCGAGCGCCAGCACAGCGCTCACCGCCACTGCACCGGTGATCCTCATCATGTTGCGCCGCAAGGTGCCCAACCTTTCCATCCGGATCCGGGGAGGGATCGGGTACGAGTCATGCCCCGACGCGTCCGAGATCCTGGGAGGAGATATCGGTCACTCGGGGACCAGGTATGTCGTACACCGAGCAGAGCCGACGAAACAGGACCCCCGGACAGAAGGGTTACTCGTTCGTTACTCCCCCGTGCCCTCCCACACGACCCGATATACAGCGCGAATCACATTCAGTGACCACGCTGAACACCCACTGCCGCCGCCGGGCGACCCCCGTCACACCCCGCGCAAAACCCCACACCCGCAGCCGTCCCACGGCCTTACCACAACACCCGGACATACCCCTCGCACGCGCCCGTCCACCTCTGGCCACCCCACCCCCACCAGGCCACCCCCGCGCCACGCGCCGTCCCCCCGAACGTCACCCCCCCGCCACCAACCCCGGCCCGGCACGACACGGCCTGAAGCGGAAACGAAAAAGCCACCCGCGGCGGGATGCCCCGCCACAGGTGGCCTCACAATCGGGACGGACCTCAGCCCTCCGCCGGCGCCTCCTCCACGTCCCCCGCGCCACCGGCGCCCGCGATGACCGCCTCGGCCACGGCGCGCATCGTCAGGCGGCGGTCCATCGAGGTCTTCTGGATCCACCGGAACGCGTCCGGCTCCGTCCAGCCGTTCGCCGCCTGCAGCAGCCCCTTCGCCCGGTCGACCACCTTGCGCGTCTCCAGCCGCTCGGCCAGCCCCGCGACCTCGGCCTCCAGCGCGCGCAACTCGGTGTACCGGCTCACCGCGACCTCGATCGCGGGCCGCAGGTCCGCCTTGGTGAACGGCTTCACCAGGTACGCCATCGCCCCGGCCTCGGTCGCCCGCTGGACAAGCTCGGCCTGCGAGAACGCCGTCAGCATCACCACCGGCGCGACCCGCTCCGCCGAGATCTGCTCGGCCGCGCTGATCCCGTCCAGTACCGGCATCTTGACGTCGAGGATGACCAGGTCGGGCTTCAGCTCGACGGCGAGCCGCACCGCGGCCTCTCCGTCCCCCGCCTCACCCACGACCTCGTAGCCGTCCTCCTGAAGCATCTCCTTGAGGTCCAGCCGGATCAGGGCCTCATCTTCTGCGATCACAACTCGCCGAGCGCTCTCCGTCACGCGCACGAGCCTACCGGCGTCCGCTACGCTGTCCCCCAGGCCCCCTCACCAAGGACCCATGATCTGGACATTGAGTACCATGTCCGGATATATGCCGGGATGGTGGAATGGTAGACACGAATCACTCAAAATGATTTGTCCGCGAGGGCGTGCGGGTTCGAATCCCGCTCCCGGTACCGCCTGAACGCAAACCGTCGTCCATCACGGACGGCGGTTTTGTCGTACCCCTGCGTGACACTGACCGCATGTACGACCCGAGAATGCGCCAGAAGGCGCTCGAACTGCTGAACGAAGGCCGGCCCGTCGCCGAGGTGAACCGGCGGACCGGCATCCCGACCACGACCCTCTACAACTGGCGGAAGAACCTCTCCGCCCAGTTCGAGCGGGTCTTAGCCACGTGTCCGCGCTGCCACGACCGTCCGGTGGACGAGGCCGCGTACTCGTACCTGCTGGGCCTGTACCTCGGTGACGGCCATATCGCGCACGCCCCCGGCCACAAGGGGGTGTTCCGCCTCGAGATCGCCTGCGGTGACGTCTGGCCGGGGTTGATCGACGCCTGTGCCGATGCACTGGCCGTGGTCATGCCCGGTCTCAAGATCGGGCGTCGGGCGAGCCCCGGTTGCACCAACGTCGGCGCCTACTCCAAGCACTGGCCGTGCCTCTTCCCTCAGCACGGCCCCGGAATGAAGCACACCCGCAAGATCGAACTCGTCCCCTGGCAGAGAGCGATCGTGGATCGGCGCGGACGTGAGTTCATTCGCGGCCTGATCCATTCCGACGGATGCCGCACCACCAACCGCGTCCGGCGGACGAGCAACAGCGGAGATCGGCGGCACGAGTACCCCCGCTACTTCTTCACCAATGCGTCCGATGACATTCGGAAGCTCTACACGGACTCGCTCGACGCGCTCGGGATCGCGTGGAGGCAGAACAGCGCGCGGAACATCTCGGTGGCTCGGGCGGAGGCGGTGGCCCTGTTGGACGGGTTCGTGGGGCCCAAGTACTGACGGGGCGGGCGTCCGGGTCAGGCGACGAGGTTCTGGAGGAGGGCGCGGAGGGCGTCCTGCTGGTCGGTGTCGAGGGCGGCGAGGGGGGTGTGGGCGGCGAGGTGGGCGAGGACCTCGGCGCGGCGCTCGTGGCCGGTTTCGGTGAGGACGACCTGTTTGGCGCGGCGGTCGGTGGGGTGGGGGCGGCGTTCGATGAGGCCCTGTTTCTCGAGGCGGTCGATGACGAAGGTGGCGTTGGGGGGTTCGCAGACCATGCGGTGGGCGAGTTCGCGGGCGGTGATGGGCTCGGTGAGTTCGCGGAGGGCGATGACCTGGGTGGGGGTGAGGTCGAGGTCGTCGGCGGCGCGGCGGACGTGGGCGTCGAGGTGCTGGATGAAGCGGTGGGCGAGTTTGCAGATGTCGCGGTCGAGCTCGGTGTCGGCGGCGGGCTGGTGCATGGGGGAAGTGTAGCGAGGTGGTTCGATCCATGATAATTATGACTCGAATCATTCGAGCTATAACTAGTTGGGTGGTGGCACTTCGTGCTGCTCTGGTCGCTGATGCTCGTCGTCTTCGGGCTGACGACGGGCGAGTTCGTGGTCGCGGGGATCCTGCCGGACGTGGCGGGCGGGCTCGGTGTGTCGGTCCCGGCGGCGGGACTGCTGGTGACGGCGTACGCGGCGGGGATGATCGTCGGCGGGCCGGTGGTGACCGTCCTGACGGCGCGGTCGTCGCGGCGGACGCTGGTGGTGGGCCTGGTCGGTGTGGCGGTGGCCGCGAACGCCTGGTCGGCGGTGGCGCCGAACTACGCGTCGTTGCTGGCGGGACGGTTCGTGGCGGGGTTGGTGGTCGCGACGTTCTTCGCGGTGGGGATCACGACCGCGGTGGGGATGGCGCCGGAGGGCGGCCAGGCGAGGGCGGTCGCGCGGCTGACGGTCGGGATGAACCTCGGGATGGTGCTGGGGACGCCGCTCGGGACGCTGGTGGGCCACGCGGTGGGGTGGCGCGCGTCGTTCGGGGCGGTGGCGGTGCTGGTGCTGGTGGCGTTGCCGCTGGTGGCGCGGGCGGTTCCCGGGGGCGGGTCGGCGTTGGACGGGGTGTCGGCGGTGGCCGGGCTGCGGGCGTTCGCGGATCGGGGCGTCCTGGCGGCGATCGCGATGACGGTGCTGGGCAACGTGGGCGTGGTGATGGTGTTCAGCTTCATCGCGCCGTTGATGACGGATGTGGCGGGGTTCTCGTCGGGTGCGGTGCCGGTGCTGCTGCTGGTGTACGGCGCGGGCGCGGTGCTGGGGAACTTCGCGGGCGCCTGGCTGGCGGACCGGGCGTTGATGCCGTCGGTGGCGGGCCTGCTCGCGGTGCTGGCGGGGGTGCTGGGCGCGGGGTGGTTCGCCGGTGGGAGCCGGGTGGCGGCGGGGGTGCTGGTGTTCGTGCTGGGGGCGCTGGCGTTCGCGGTGATCCCGGGGTTGCAGACGCGGGTGGTGTCGTCGGCGCGGACGGCTCCGATGCTGGCGGTGGCGGTGAACGCGTCGGGGTTCCAGGTCGCGGCGGCGTTCGCGGGCTGGCTGGGCGGCCGGGTGATCGACGCGGGTGGGGGCGCGCGGGGGTTGTATCCGGTGGCGGCGGCGTTGACGGCGGCGGGTCTGCTTCTGGCCGTCGGGGTGCTGGTGAACGACCGCCGTTCGTCCGGGCGTGCGCCGGTCGTGGAGGCGGAGGCGTTGGAGCAGGTCTGATGCGGGCCGGTGGTCGGCGCGCGTGATGTCGGTGCCGTCGGTGATCCGCGTCGGAGGCGGTTTCGGCCTCCGACGCGGATTCGGCCTGTCCCGGGGCCACGCCCCGGAAGGGCCGGGGGTGGCGTGGTGGGGGCGCGGGGTCAGTCCTCGAGGTGGGCGATCGCGTCGCCGATGCGGTGGACGCGGAGGGCGTTGGTGGAGCCGGGGGTGCCGGGTGGGTTGCCGGCGACGATGACGACGCGGTCGCCCTTCTGGCAGCGGCCGGATTCGAGGAGGCCCTGTTCGACCTGGCGGACCATCTCGTCGGTGTGGTCGGCGAAGGGGACGATGAAGGTGTCGACGCCCCAGACGTGGGCGAGGCGGCCGCGGACGGCCGGGACGGAGGTGAAGGCGAGCAGGGGGATGGGCGAGCGGTAGCGGGAGAGGCGGCGGGCGGTCTCGCCGGACATGGTGAAGGCGACCAGGGCCTTGGCGCCGACGATCGCGCCGACCTCGGCGGCGGCGCGGGCGATGGCGCCGCCGACGGTCTCGGGCATGCGGTGGAGGGTGTGGGTGGCGTGGAGGCTGGCCTCCTCGGCGGTCTCCACGATGCGGCTCATCGTCCGGACGGCCTCGATGGGGTACTGGCCGACGCTGGTCTCGCCGGAGAGCATGACGGCGTCGGCGCCCTCGAAGACGGCGTTGGCGACGTCGCTGGTCTCGGCGCGGGTGGGGCGGGGCGCGCTGATCATGGACTCGAGCATCTGGGTGGCGACGATGACCGGGCGGGCCTTGTCGCGGCAGAGTTCGATGGCGCGTTTCTGGACGATCGGGACCTCTTCGAGGGGCAGTTCGACGCCGAGGTCGCCGCGGGCGACCATGATGCCGTCGAAGGCCGCGACGATCTCCTTGAGGTTCCGGACGGCCTGGGGCTTCTCGATCTTGCCGATGAGGGGGACGCGGATGCCCTCCTCGTCCATGATCCGATAGCAGATGTCGGCGTCCTCGGGGGTGCGGACGAAGGAGAGGGCGACCATGTCGACGCCGAGGCGCAGGGCCCAGCGCAGGTCGAACTCGTCCTTCTCGGTGAGGGCGGGGACGCTGACGGGGACGCCGGGGAGGTTGAGGCCCTTGTTGTCGGAGACCATGCCGCCGACGGTCACCTCGGTGGTGACGCGGGGGCCGTCGACGGCGGTGACGCGGAGGCCGACGCGGCCGTCGTCGATGAGGACGGTGTCGCCGGGTGAGACGTCGCCGGGGAGGCCCTGGTAGGTGGTGGAGACCTCGCGGCGGGTGCCGGGGACGGCCTCGGTGGTGATGACGAAGGTGTCGCCGAGCGTGAGCCGGACGGGGCCGTCGGGGAAACGGCCGATCCGGATCTTGGGGCCCTGCAGGTCGGCAAGGATGCCGACGGCGCGGCCGTGGCGCTCGGCGGCGGCGCGGATGCGGTGGTAGACCTCCTCGTGGACGGCGTGTTCGCCGTGGCTCATGTTGAGCCTGGCGACGTCGACGCCGGCCTCGACGAGGGCGTCGATCCGCTCCGGACTGGAGACGGCGGGGCCGATGGTGCTGATGATCTTCGCTCGACGGGTCACGTAGCACAACGGTATCGAGTTACCTGCCGGTATCGGTATTTGGGCAGCTCATTGACCTCGAAGGTTCATCCAGTGGTCCAGCCCATTGGTCTGGACCATCGGTGGGCGGGGGCGGCCCGGGAGGGTGTCCGGGATGCCCGCGTTGGCTATGTTGTTGACCCCCGTCGTGATCGTCGCGGGGGTGTGGGGGGCGGTTCGCGTGGGGTACGTGGAGGAGGCCGCGCCCGCCGGTTCGGGGCTGGCCCGCTCGTGGGTCCACGTGGTTCCGGTGGACGCGGAGCGGTTCGTCCAGCGGGTGGTGCCGGACGGCTGCGTGGACCTGTTCTGGTGGTCGCGGGACGCGGAGCCGATGGTGGCGGGTCCGGACACCGGTCCGATGCCGACGCCGCTGGAGCCGGGTGACGTCCTGGTCGGCGTCCGGTTCGCGCCGGGACGGGCCGCGCCGGTGCTCGGCGTCCCGGCGGACGCTCTCCGCGACGCCCGCGTCCCGTTGTCGGATCTGTGGGGCGGCGACGCCTTCCTCCTGGGCGAGCGTGCCGCCGGGGCGCCGGGCCTGGACGCGGTCCGGCGGCGGGACCTGCTGGTCGCGGCCGTGACGGAGCGGGGGCGGCGGGCTGGGCCCGTGGATCCCGTGGTGGCTCCGGTGGTGCGAGGGCTGGTCTCAGGGGCGTCCGTGCGGGACGTGGCGGACGCGGTGGGCCTGGGTGAGCGTCAGCTGCGGCGGCGGGCGCTGGTGGCGTTCGGGTACGGGCCGAAGGTGCTGCAGCGCGTCCTGCGGTTCCAGCGGGTGCTGCGGGCGGCGGGGGCGGGCGTTCCGGCGGCGGAGGCGGCGGCGGACGCCGGGTACGCCGATCAGGCGCACATGGCGCACGAGGTGCGGGACCTCGCGGGCGTCCCGCTCGGCGTGCTGCTGGGCAAAGACGGCTGAATCCCCGGGTGCGTCTCCTCGCGTCCGGTCGTGGGAGCCGCCATGATGTCGGCGTCGCGCGGGGACGGCGAGGGGCGGGCGTCCGGAATCGGCGGGTGTTTCTGATCACTCCCCTTCAGGGGTCCTGAGCTGCGCTCTCGGGGTGCGCCGGGTGGGCGCCCGCGGCCGGGTAAGGATCACGTTCACCCGGCGCGGGTACCGGCGTTACCGGTGGTGCGGCAGGTTCGTTCCGGCCTTTCCACGATCGGAGAGAGACGGGAGCCGGAATGCCGGAGCTGGAGCCGGGTGGGGCGGACGCGCGGGCGCCGCACGCGGCGGTGACGCGTCCGCCACGGGCCTCTGTGCCCACTGCTCCCCTGCGGGTGGTGACGCGTCGTCGGCTGCTGGGGGCGGCGGGGGCGGCCGCGGCGGCGGCGTTCGCCGCGGAGGTGCTGCCGCCGAACGTCCGGCGGGCGATGGCCGAGACCGCGGGTCCGCCCCGGAACGGGAGGCTGCGGGACATCAGGCACGTGGTGATCCTCATGCAGGAGAACCGCAGCTTCGACCACTACTTCGGGGTGATGCCGGGGGTGCGCGGGTTCTCCGATCCGCACGCGCCGAGGCTGCCGGACGGCAGGCCGGTGTTCTACCAGCCCGATCCGCGGAACCCGGAGGGGCACCTGCTGCCGTTCCATCTGGACTCGCGGACGACGAGCGCGCAGGCGATCCCGTCCACGAGCCACGCGTGGCAGGTGCAGCACGACTCGTGGAACGGCGGGCGGATGGACCGCTGGCTGCACGCGCACTCGGCCGCGAACGCGGACGGCGCGAACTATCCGTTCGTGATGGGTTACTACACGCGCGAGGACATCCCGTTCCACTGGGCGCTGGCGGAGCAGTTCACGGTGTGCGACCGGTACCACTGCTCGGTGCTGGGTCCGACGTGGCCGAACCGGTTGTACCTGATGAGCGCGTCCATCGACGCGGACGGCGGGCACGGCGGCCCGGTCCTGTCCAACGACGACCCGGTGCCGTACCGGTGGACGACGTATCCGGAGGCGCTGACGCGTGCCGGGGTGTCGTGGAGGGTGTACCAGCAGGCGGACAACTACGGCTGCAACGTTCTGGAGTACTTCAGGACGTTCCAGGACGCGCCGGAGAGTTCCACGCTCTACAAGAACGGGCTGCGCACCTACGACGCCGGGCGGTTCGCCTACGACGCGAAGCACGACCGGCTGCCGACGGTGTCGTGGATCATCCCGGCGAGCTACCAGTCGGAGCATCCGGACTACACCCCGGCGGCGGGCGCGGACTTCGTCGGGAGTCAGATCGACGCGATCGCCTCAAATCCCGACGTGTGGCGGAAGACGCTGTTCATCCTGAACTACGACGAGAACGACGGGTTGTTCGACCATGTCCCGCCGCCCTGTCCCCCGCCCGGGACGAGCGGCGAGTTCGTCGGCGGGCAGCCGATCGGCGGCGGGTTCCGGGTGCCGTGCCTGCTGGTGTCGCCGTGGACGCAGGGCGGGTGGGTGGCGTCCGAGCCGTTCGACCACACCTCGACGCTGCGGCTGCTGGAGCGGCTCACGCGTGTCCGGGTGCCGAACCTGACACCGTGGCGGCGGAAGGCGTTCGGGGACTTCACGAGCGCGCTGGGGGTGGCTCCGGCGCGGCGTCCGCCGAGGCTGCCCGACACCAAGAGGGCGCTGGCGCGGGCCGTGGACGAGGTCACGCGGCTGCCGCCGCCGTCGTTCCCGGTCGGCGAGCAGCGGCCGCCGCGCCAGCGGTCCGGGGCGCGGCCGAGGCCGAGGGGCTGGACCCGCGGGTGAGGAGAGGGAGGCGGACGATGCCGGTCAAGATGATCCGATGGGGCGGGCTCGCGGCGGGCGCGCTGGTCGTCGCGGCGGGGGCGTGGCCCACGGCGGACGCGCTGGGCCTGGCGGGCGGGACGGC
>NZ_RFFG01000119.1 GCF_003696215.1 Actinomadura harenae
GACCGTCCACCGCGGTGGCTGGGACGGGCCCGGAACTCCCCTGAAAACCCGACGTACGCCGAGCCCCGTTCACGCGGACCCCCTGTGGCGGAGAGCACAGCTGGTGAAGCACCTGGTGGAGGGCGGGAAGTTGCCGCGACAGCCGGAAGATCTCCAGATGCTCCAGCATCGCCCGATCAACTCGGCGTGCTCCAGCGTCCCTGCCTTGGACACCACGACGGTCAGGACGTCGAGGGCCTCGTCGGCGAGAGACGCAGCTCAAGCGCATCCGGCGGCCAGCTTGCCCACATGAAACGGACTTATGGGCGAGTGAAACCCAGCAGGGTGGGGCGGCGGTAGGGCTGGATCTGGACCACGGTCCCGGTGTGCGGTGCGGCGATCATCCTGCCGAGGCCGATGACCAAGCCGACGTGGCCGGGGGTGGTGCTGGAAGTGCCAGGGCCGGAGTTGAAGAAGGCGAGGTCACCGGGCTGTTCGTGGCCGTTGGAGACGTGGGGTAGTTGTTTCCATTGGTCGCCGGAGGTGCGGGGGATGGTGATTCCGGCGGCGTGGTAGGCGGCTTGGGTGAGGCCTGAGCAGTCGTAGGCGTGGGGGCCCGTGGCGGCCCAGAGGTAGGGCTTGCCGAGTTGGGCGCGGGCGAAGGCGATCGCCTTGGCTGCGGCCTGGTTCGGCGTGAGAGCGAACCCGCCGCCTGTTGCCGTTGAGCAGCGTGGCGCTGGTTGGTTCCGGTCGGCTGCCTTGGCGTACGTGGTTGCGCGGTTGAGGACGTCGTTCACGTAGGCGCTGGAGCGGTTGTACTGGAAGAGCGCGGTGCGAAGCCGATGGGGTGCCCCGTTGTGCCTGAGATAGCGGGCGGCGGCGGGGATGGCGTCGGCCGGGTTGTAGCGGTCGCGGTGGCCGTTGTGGTCGCCGTCGACGCCGAAGGCGGCCCAGGTGCCTGTTAGGAACTGCATGGGTCCGGCTGCTCCGGCGCTGTTCTCGCCTGAGTGGACGCCGGGCTCGGTTGAGCGGCCGTGGTCGGATTCGATGGATCCGACGGCGGCCAGGACGTTCCACGGGATGCCGTATTCCTGTCCGGCTCGTACGTACAGCGTCAGGTAGCTCGGAGGGATGTCGGAGACGTTCCCGGAGGCGGGCGCGCACGTTGCTGGGCTGCCCCCGCCGCCGCTCAGAGCTCCGCCCAGGCCGCCGAGAAGAGCGACGAGCAGGAGCAGAAAGCATCCGGCAGCCGCCGCGATCGCCAGTGGCATCAGGCGGGCTCCGCGCCAGAACGTTCCGGGTCGTGCAGGTCGATCAGTCGCACCCGGCGATCTGTGGTCCCGATCGGTAGCCAGACAGGTCCGGCGGGACTGTTGTCGCCGAACGGGTGGACAGCGGTGGCGACCGGGACCGGTGAGTCGCGCAGGAGTTTGCGGAGGTTGGCTTCTCGGGCCTGGGACGGGAGCGAGAACAGGACCGGAGTGGGGATGCCGGTTGACTCGGCGAGGGCGGCGTAGCCGGCGAGTTTCTCGGCGACTTTAGGCAACGGTTCGGATCCGGTGTCGTGTTCGAGGAAGAAGTCCAGCTCGATCGACCCGCCGTTTGGGATGGGTTCGGTCCAGCGGCCGTAGGCGTCGGGGCGGACGAGGTCGCCCCATAGGGCGGCGCAGCGTCGTTGGGGCCACCAGGCGGCGACGGCGGTGTTGTCGTTGCGGTGGCGGGCGTGTTGGTGGAGTTGGGCGAAGAAGTCGTTGACGCCGATTTGGTGGCCGAGTTGGCGGGAGTGGCAGACGGCCAGGGCGGCGGTGCGTTTGTAGCCGAGTTCGGCGAGGTCGATGCCGCGGTGTCCGGCCAGGACGTGGGCTCCGGCGGGGCCGAGGACCCAGTGCCAGGGCTGGGTACCGATTGGTGTCCAGGGCTGGGCGCGTTCCAGCGCGGACATTCGGTAGAGCTCCAGGAGGCGGTGGCGGGCTTTGCCGGGTGTGGAGAAGCAGATCGCGGCGAGTTGGTGGGTGGTCAGGACGCGGTGCGTCCAGACGAGTTCGAGGATGTGACGGTCGCGGCCGGTGAGGCGGTGTGCCAGTTCCGCCAGCAGTTCGGGGGACATGCGCGGTGGCGGTGCGGAAGTAGGGCGGCGGATCCGGATGGCAGAGCGCGGCATATGCAGTCTCCTGTTCGAGAAGGCGGGATGTCAGCGCTGGCGCGGGTCGCGCAGTGCGACCTTGCGCCGTCTGACGGCCTTGCGAGCTGGCGTGCTTTGGGGTTGGGCAGACCAGCGGCGTGCGGCGGCGCGGGCTTCGTCCTGCCTGCCGGGTGTTGGGGCTGGGAGAGGGCGGGTGCGGAAGGTGAAGGCGGGTGTCTGTTCGGTGCCGGTGACCAGGCGTCCGGCGGCCTGGTAGGCGCCCAGGTGGCACAGGTCGTGTGCGGATAGCAGCGGTGCGACGTGGCGGGCGAGGTCGGTGGCGTCTTCGGGTGAGGTGGTGAAGTACAGCTTGTTGCGGGCGTCGGCTGAGACGGCTTCGCGGAGGTCTTTGGGGAGCTGGGTGAGGTGCTGGTGGGCCAGGACGAGCGAGAAGTGGTAGCCGCGGGCTTCGGCGAGGACGTCGCCGATGGAGCCGGGCAGGTTGAGGAAGTTGTGGCATTCGTCGACGTAGGCGGCGGCATCGGGCCGTTGCGTTTCGGGTAGGGCGGCGCGGCGGGTGACGGCCTGCCAGGCGTGCGCGAGCAGCAGTGAGCCGAACAGGCGGGTGGCATCCTCACCGAGGACGCCTTTGGGGAGCCGCGCGAGGACGAGGCCGCCGGTGTCCAGGAGCCGGCCGAGGTTCACGGTCGACTCGCTGGCCGACAGGGCGTCGCGGACGAACGGGCGCAGCAGGACGGCGCGGAGCTTGTTCATGACCGGGCCGATGGTGGAGGCGCGGCTGGCCGGTGACAGCTCGTCGTAGTCGGCCCAGAACCCCGACAGGAGTTCGTCGCCGAGTTGGGCGGTGATCCGGGCCCGGTATGCGGTGTCGGTGAGGAGCCGCGGGACTTGGGCGAGGGTGGCTTTGGGGCCGTTGACCTGGGTGAGGGTGAGGCAGGCCGAGCGCAGCAGATCGTCCAGGCGTGGCCCCCAGGCGGAGGAGAAGCAGCGCCGGAAGATCGTGATGATCGAGTCGACGGCGAACGCCGGGTCGGCCCCGGCGAGCACGTTCACCGACGGAGGCGGCGCCGCGTCGCCCGGGTCGAACAGGACCGTCCGGGAGAGCGCATGATCGGGGAGCCGGTCCAGGACGTCGGTGACCAGGTCGCCTTTCGGGTCGATCACCAGGGCCCCGCGGCGAGCATGGACGTCGCTGAGGATCATCGAGGCCAGCAGCGTCGATTTCCCGACGCCGGTCTGGCCGAGCACGTGGACGTGCTGGCGGGCTCCGGTGATCGGCATGCCGATCGGACGGGGATGCTCGGCATCCGAGTCGCCCAGCATGCGGACGTTCCCGCTGGTCGGGACAAGTGGGGATGGAGCGACGGGCCGGGCTCCGGCGCGGGCGATGCCGGGCGCGTCCGGGTCGAGCGGGAGGTGCGCGAGGGCGGCCAGCTCGGCGACCGACAGTAGGTAGCCGCGGTCCAGACGCCGCTGGGCGAGGCGGCGGGCGGGGAAGAGCAGGCGCCTTCGCCGCAGGAACTGGTGGCCTGAGGTGAATAGCGCGAACGTCGTGGCCAGACTGTGGACCAGACCGAGCAGCCGGTTCCGGGTCGCCTCGCAAGGCTCAGCGGTCGTGGAGACGGCGTAACGGACCTGGACCTCGAACCGCGGCTGGCCGGCCTTCTTCAGGATGGCCCGAACCTGCTCGGCCCGCTCGGGGTGATCGCGGGTCAGCTCAAACGCCCGCTCAGGCTCGGCGCCGCCGAGGGCGAGCAGGTCGAACAGGTGGGCTTGCGGTGCGGTCGAGCGTCCACCACGAAGTGTGGCGGCGGCGCGGTGCGCGCGGTTCAGACGTCGCCCAGTGACAGGGCGGGCGAGGATCTGCACGGCTGCGCTCTCGGGTTGCCGTAGCCCGCTGACCGTTCCCAGCAGGGCCCGCAACGGGTCGGTCTTGTGCTCGCTGGTGAGCGGGAAATGCTCAGGCCTCGCCAGCACGACGCGTCCACCGATGCACTGGCTGGCGATGGGCAGGGGCGGCTGGGCGGGACGAGTGGTGACGGTCGCGCCAGGCCATGCAGACCGGACCGATCTCTCTACCAAGTCCGCCGGGGTCGCTCCAGGGACCCAGATCTGGATTCTGGCGCCAGCCTGATCGGCGAGGTACTCGAAGGCCAGATGAGGCTGTCCGAACAGCAACCGCTTCCAGCGGGGCCTCAACAGTCCGACCTGGTGCGTCCACCATGCTGCCGCGCTGGACGTTTCCACGTGCGGCGGGACCGACACCTGCACCAGGCGGGCGTCCCGTTGCCAGCTTTGATTGCGCCACGACCACAGGCCCCACCGGCACCCCACCCACGCCGCGCCTGCACTGGCGGCGACCGCGGCCACGGTAGGCGCGTGCGCGAGCGCGGCTTTCAGGATGCGCTCCAGGACGGGCGGGTAGGTGCCCGGCAGGAGCGGCGAGGCGATCAGAGTGGGTCTCCTTCGTGGGCCAGGGCGGCGAGTTCGGCGGGGTTGGTGGTGACCAGCTCGTGCTCGAAGCTGGAGGCTTCGGCGAAGAACGCGGCGCGGTCACCTGCACGGCCTCCGCATAGCAGGCCCTCGCCTTTCTCGGCCGCCAGCAGGAACGCCTTCTCCCCGTCGGACAGGTCGAACGCGGCGGCGACCGCCTTGATGGCCTGGGCTGATTGCCGCAGAAGGACTTGGGTGGCCGAGTTCGAGACCACCGCCTTCCCCAGGTCGGTGGACAGCAGGTCTTCGGCGTCCTGGGTGACGACGGCCAGGCCGGTCCAGTGTTTGCGGGCGCTCTTGGCGAGCCGGTAGAGGAAGCGGGCGCCTTCGAACTGCTTCATCAGCAGCCACGCCTCGTCCACCACGACCAGGCGTTTGCGCCGGTCGTGGGGGTTGGCGACGCACCGCCAGATCGCGTCCAGGGCCAGTAGGACGCCGACGGGTTTGACCTCTTCGGGCAGGTCCCGCAGGGAGAACACGACCAGGTGGCCCTCGGCCCGCGTGGTGGTGGGGCCGGCGAACAGGTTGCGATACGACCCGGTTGTGAACGGGGTGAGGCGTTCGGCGAGGTCGTGGCCGTCGGATCCGTCGGCGGCTTCGAGTTGCGCCACGAGATCTTTGAGGAGTGGCGCGGGCCGGTCCCAGGTGTCGGGGTCGGCGGTGATGCCTTTGGAGGCGTAGGCGGCCATGATCGCGCGGTCCAGGATGGCGCGGGCTTCAGGGGTGAGGGGTTCGCCGATCATTGTGGTGACGAGGGTCTGGCAGAACAGCGCACGTCGGACGAGAGCGTTGTCGCCTTGCCCGGTGGGCAGGTCGAACGGGTTGAAGCACACCTCGGCGGCGCCGAGCGCGAGCCGCGTCCCGCCGACCGCCTCGGCCAGCCGCCGGTACTCGTCTTCCGGGTCTACGACCGCGACCTGGACCTGCTGGTAGAGCAGGCGCAGGAGTTCGAGTTTGGTGAAGTAGGACTTGCCGGCGCCGGAGCGGGCGATGGTGACCGAGTTGTAGTTGTCCTGGGCGAACCGGTCCCACAGCACCACCCCGGACGAGGCGATGTTCACCCCGTACAGCACCGGCTGCTGCCCGGCGGGCGCGTTCAGGTCGGGGGATGCGAATGGGAACCCGGCGGCCAGGGCGCTGGTGTCGAAGGTGCGGCGCAGCCGGATCGGGTCGATGCCCAGTGGCAGCCCGGTGACCCAGCCCTGCAACGCGCGGAAGCTGGTGGGGTGCGAGTCCAGCAGCAACGAGGCGGCCAGCGCCCGCACCTGCTGAACCTCGGCCTCCAACGCGCCAGGGTTGGGGGCGTGGACGGTGAGGTACAGCCCGACCTTGAACAGCCGTCCGTGCCCGCGCGCCAACGCGGCCGACAACTCGACCGCGTCATCGGCCGCGGCCTCGGCGGCGAAATCGGCCAGCCGGCCAGCGCGAGCATCGGAACGCGACGACGACTCCAGGCGCGCGAGCTGCCGCCGCAGCCGCTGCGCAGCTACCAGTGGCGGGACGGGTTCGATGTGGAGTGAGACGTCCAGGTGCCCGGGGTAGGTCAGCAGCGGCTCCAACCATCCCGCGCCGACCTCGCGCGGGTAGCCGGTGATGGCGAAGGACGAGCACACCGCTCCGGGGAGCTGGATGCTGCGGCCTCCGACCAGCAACGCATCGGGCCCGAGGAGATCCCCGAGGCCGCCACCAGGTGCGCGAGTGGAAGCGGGGCGGGCGAGTGCTTTCAGGATCCGGGTCTGGATCACCGGGCCTCCTTGGTGGGGGGGACGGAGCGGGTCACGAGGTCGTACGGCCTGGACAGGCCGCCAAGGCGGGGCTGGCCCGGCGACAGGGAATCGGCCAGCACTTCGGTGCAGGCCTCGGCGTCCAGGACGACGGCTCCGATCCCGAGAGCGGCGAGCGCCCGGACGGCGTCCTCGGCCCGCCGCATGGCCACGGTGGCGCTGACGTTCCTGGTCCGTGCTTGGCGGTGCAGCGGTGTTTCGCCGGTGGGCTGGTCGCGGATGACGACCAGGACCCGTCGGGTGAGCAGGTCACGTGATCGGCTGAGGTCGTCCAGGTAAGCGGCATGGTCGCGCGCCGCCTGCTCCAGCGCCGGGTGCGCGAGGTCGCGGGCCGACTCTTCCAGCTCGGTCGTCAGGTCGGACAGGTCGGCCGAGCGGGACTGGATGAGGATCTGCACGGGGGAGTCCAGCGAGTTCAGCCATCGTCCGAACAGCGCAACGAGCGATTCCTGTTCGGCTGCGGTGCGCAGCGTGAACGACACCGTCCCCGCCTGCACCAAGACGGCGGTACCGCCGTCGGCCAATCCCATCGCGCCGTCCTGCCGGATCGCCCGAACCGGCAGATCCAGCGGAGCCGGAAGTTGGCCGCGCAACCTGCACCAGGACGGATACGGGGCGATCCCTTCCGGCGCAGGAACCCGCACCTTGCCCTGGAGCGCATGCCGGATTCCGTGCAGGGCAAGGCGATCCAGACTCAGCCCGTCTCGCCGCCCCAACGCCAGAGCGAACCCGAGCGCGGTCAGCGGGATTAGTAGCGCCGCGATCACAACCACCGGAACACGCCCCTGGGCGAGCAGATACACCCAGGCCACAAGCCCACCCGTGGCGCCGAGGATCAGTAGCTGACGGCCGGTGAGACCGGCCAGCACCTTGTCCGGCATCTCCACGTCCGCAGGGATCCGGGCCACCAGCGGCTCGTATTCGTCGTCGATACTCATCGCCGTGCTCCTCCAAAGCGGCAGTGGTGTGAGCGCTCCAGCCGCAACGCGACCCGTGGTGCCGGCCGAGACCTGTGCGGCCTCTCGTTCCTCGGCGGCCGTGGAAGCGGCCCTGGCGGAGTCGGCGGGCCGGGCGGAGTTGGTGCAGGTCGCGTGCCGGTGCCGCCTGATCGAGGCAGGGGAACGCCGGGACGTGGCGTCCACGCGAGGCGCGATGCGTGCGCGCCGGCCCGCGGAGCCGCCAGCCGGTGCCGGGCGAGGCTGGGACCGCTGGCTGCCTGACTGCGTCGCTGCTCCTCGGCCTGGCGGCGGTGCTTCGCGTCTGCCTGGCGGTCTCCGGGATGAGTGTTCGGCTCGGCCTGGGCACGCGGCGGCCGTGGCTGTGATGGCTCCTTGCGGAACGCCTGACCAGCAGGCGCCCCGGGACGCCCGCTGGGCCCGCCACCAGGAGTGCTGCTCGGGCCGCTACTCGGCCCTCGCCCCTGTCCTCCATGGGGTCCGCCGCCGCGGGGCCCCTGGGAACGGCGGCCAGTGCGCGAAGCTCCCGTGCCTCGGCTTCGGCCGTTGCCCAGGACCATGCCGACGGTGTGGTACATCACGACCGACCGCACCAACTGGCCGACCAGACGTGGCTGGGCCTGACGCCAGATGGTCTGCGCCACCCACGACGGGATCTTCACCAGGACCCAGAGCAGCCCGACCACCAGCAGCAGATCGAGATGGTCTCGGGAGGTCACGGGGAGGCTGATGACCGGGGACCCGGAGTCGGACTTGGCGAAGAAGACACGCAGCGCCGACACCAACACGAGCGCTTGCAGCACCTGGATGGCGAGCATCCCGCTCAGCCCGCGCCACCACAGCCGGGCGATCCCGTCCGTGGTCGGCAACGTGTGGAACATCAACGCCAACGGCGCCGCAGCGATCAGCACCAGCGTGACCGCGAGCCTGACCACGTAGATGAACGCCACGATCAGCGCCAGCACCACCGCCACCAACGCGACCAGCACGAAGAAGACGTGATTCATGCTCAGCGTCGGCTCGATCCCCGAGGCGAGCGCCTTGCCGACCTCGGCCGTATCGAGCCGATCGGCGCCCGAATTCAGGAACGCATCGCTCAGGCCGTTGGCGAAGGTGATGATGTAGCCGATCACGGTCAGGCTGAGGTTGGAGGCCAAGAACGCCCACACCAGCCGTGGGGTGATCTCCCGAACCGACACCTCGCCGGGCAGCGACTGCCCGGCCATCATCAACACCCCGGCAAGTGTCACCAGCAGCACGAAGCAGGTGTTGGCGATCCACCGCGAGGTGCCCCACAGCTCCTGCACCCGCGTCATCGACGCCGAGGCGATCTCCGGTGTGCCCAGCACCGTGGCCGACAGCAGATCGAAGGTCGGCTTGGACGCCGACTCCACCAACCCCTTGAACCAGCCCGAGATCGCCTGACTGGTCATGCAGGCCAGGTCCCCGAACCCGCAATCCTCCTCCCCGTCCCGGTCTGCACCCGACGAAGACCCCGCCGCGCCGGAGTTCACCGGCGCGGAGGAAGGAGCTCCGGACGGTGCCGAAGCAGGTGAGGAAGCCGCCGGGCTCGGACTTGTGCGAGGCGACGCCGAAGGCGCCTTCGGAACAGGCGAACCAGTCGGACGCGGTTCCAGCGCGGCTACCAGCTCGACGCCCGGACGGACGGTCGTCTGATCGGCTGAGACGGCGGCATAGGCCGCTCCGGCGAGACAGGCCGTGACCAGGAGGAGCAGGACGGGGCGGCCTCGGCGGCGCACGAGGCGCATTCACGCCCCAACGATCTTCTGAAGGATCCCCACCAGCATCGGAGCAAGGACCGCGACCCCGTAGCCGATGGCGCTGTAGCGCAGCGTCTTCTTGGCGGCCTCGACCTCGCCGGGATCCCCGCCGGCCAGGATGTAGCGGACCCCACCGACCGTGGCGAACAAGGTCGCCAAGCCGACCAGCAGCCCGAGGATGACGTTGCGCAGGTTGGTGATGACCTCATTGAGACTCGACACCGCGACCAGATGGGTGGTGGCATCGGCGACTCCGGGCGCAGACCAGACGATCGACGCGGTGCTTCCCATGCACCACACCGCGATCGCCGCGAGGACGCGCGCCCGGCTCAGGTGCTGCCGTCGGGTCTGGGAGAACAACGTGCGGAGGTTGGACGGGATGCCGTTCATGCAAGACCTCCAAGCAGAGGGTGCCTTTGGACGGAACGAGCTCGCGGGCCGCGACCGGTCGGGCCGCCGGGTGTCCTCCTTCGAGGAGCCGAACGGGATCGATGCGATGGGGACCGGACGATCGCCTGACCCGAGCCGACCGCGTCCCGCGAGCCGTACGCCCCTCAAAGCGCGATCAGCAGCCCTGATTCCGCAGGTCGGCGTGAGAGTTGGCGGTGACTTTGCCGTCGTCGATCGCCGCGACGAGTCGCTTCTCCGCGCTTTCGCGCAGGTGGTAGAGGCGACGGGCGGGCGTGCCGAGTTCGCGGGCGACCTGGCTCAGCGGCACCCTCTCCAACCGCGTCCGCCCGATCAGCTCGGCCTCCTCGCCGGTGATGACCCCCTGGGCGACGGCGTCGGCCAGAACGAAGTCCTCATGCCCGCTGTCCTGGGAACCGTTCCGCGGCAGATCCTCGGGCGCCGTCGGCAGGTCAACGGTGCACTTACGGCGAGTGCGGACAGCCGCCCGCTTGGCCAGCCACAACAGCCGCGGCGCGATCGAGTGGCGGTCGAGGTCGAGGGTCGCCAGCCCGGACAGGAACGCGACGAGCAGGTCGGAGATGATGTCTTCAGCCAACGCCGCCGGGACATCACGGGTGACGCGCGAGGCGATCCGCTTCAGCCCGGGGAGCGCGATCCCGACGCAGCCGACCGTCCAGGCGCCGCCGTGCTTGCGGGACTGGCGAACCAGCTCGGCCCACACCGCGTCCCGCACCTCCAGTTCGGTCTGCCGGTCCAGCAGCAGCTCTCGCAGCTCGCGCAGGTCGATCTCGCGTCCGGGCAGCTCGTTCCCGAACTGGCGGCCGTCGATGCTGAGCGGTTCCGGTCCCTGCATCAGCAGGTCGAACGCCGCCTCAGCGGCATCGAGCGCGTTGCCCCTCTCGAAGACGGATCCGTGGTGGAAGGCGTTGGCGTTGGAGCCCATGGGATACCCCCGGAATGGTGGAGCGGATCGGACGCCACCAGTTCTCCACCGCCGTTCGGCGCTCACTCGGCGCAGACTCGGGATCCACACGGAGGCCGAATCAGCCCCAACTCCGAGACAACATGAGCTGTGACCAGCAGCGAAGCTCGCACCAGAACGCACGTGCACGGCACTGAGGAAAGTCCCGACAACCCCCCAAGTGGCGCGCTGACCTGGACCGACGCCGGTGGCGCTCACCGCAAGGTAAAGAGATGGCGAGTAGGCGCGTCACGTGTCGCCGGGCGGCGGCGCGAGCTCGCAGTGACAGCGGCCAGGGTGAAATCCCCGCGTAAGGCCGGTTGATTGGGCACTCATCGTGGCTGCTTCCAAGGCATCCACGGGCGTTCGCGATCTGAGAGGTAGGGAGCCTGTTCGGTGCCAGGGCAGCGTTATCGGCTTGAGCTCCACCGAACCCAGGTGTCTATCCCCTCGGGCTGATACCGATTACCCGGGCCGAATCGCCACTCGGCCTGGAGCGGGCGCGCATCGGCTGGCGCCTGACGGTGTGGTGTCAGCAACGACTCCAGTTCGTCATACCGCGCGTCGACACCTCTGTGTCCAGGATGGTTGCCCGGCCACGCCTCCCCGGCTTCGTACCGCCGGTTCCACTCGACGTAGATCGCCCATTGCTCTCGTTCCAGGGCAGCGACCTGATCAGTGGCGGGCCACACGTAGTAGATGACCTCATCGACCAGGTCGACATAGTTGCTGCTCTCGAAGTAGTGCACAGTGCCATCGATCTCAGCAAGACCCGCGCGGAGGCCGTCGTACCAGTCCAGTTCCACGAGGACGCGCCCAAAGCCGTCGGCGATTAGTCTGTCCTCGCCCCAAGTCTCCGCCACCTCGGCAGACTAGCGATTGCGTCCCACAGACCTGCCCGAAATTTATGCCCAGGCGTTCTACGCAGAGTGACCATAGATGGCCAGATAGCTTCCCGCGATCTGGCCACGGGGGGATTCCAACGGCTCTGATCAACTTCTCGGGATCGCCATGCGTGACGGCAACCTGCGCACCTTCGCTGGCAAGGTTCACAAACCTGCCTCGACCGCGCCGCTGGACGCGTGGCAAGGATGTCCTGATCGCAGGTTAGATAGCGTCGAAGGTGTCTGGGCGAATGACGATCGAACTGATGGTTCCGTTGCCCCACAGGGTCACGTGCAAGATCATCGCTCGATCCAGGGACACTGCCGTGAACTCTGGGATGTAACGGTCATCGAAACCAGGGCCGCCGAGCAGCCCGACCTCGCTGCCAACGATGTCCCACTCATCGAGGAGTTGGACTTGCAGCCATCCCCAGTCCGGTTCGTGAACCGACTGGGCGTAGTCCACCCCGATCAGGAACTCTCGGTCCTCATTGAACAGGCCGTATTCGGTCGCCAATCGAAACCAGGCCCGGTTGACCCTTGCCGCCATCTCCGAGTCCTCGTAATCAACGATCTCATCGGGCCGGCCGTCGATCCTTCCATCCTCGGGACGGCAACTCGCCGGACTTCGGTTCGGCGGCAACGGTAGCTGAACCTCCGCGCTCTCCCGTCGGATGAACCTCAGACCGGCGGGAAGAAGCTCGGCGGCGATCTCGGAATCCGTGAGGGGCACAGGCAGACAATAGTCGCTACACCGTTGGCAGTGATCGGCATGAGGTGAGCAGGATGCGCAGGAGGCGGAGTCCGGCGCGGCCGTAACCCTTCAGAGTGCGATCTCGAGAAGTGGATCAGAGCCATCCAACTGGCTACACACACTCGCAGTCCCCGGTTCTTTAGGGGTTCTTTGCCGGGCGTCACCGGTAATCCGAGCGGTCGGGAGGGCTTTTAGAAGCGCATGGGGACCGGACGGCCGCCACGGGCCATCACAACGTGGACACCTCAGCGCAGCCCACACCCACACCCGACCGCGGCGCACGACGTCAGCTGCTGCCGCTCACGGTCTGGATGTGCCCAGACCCCGATGACGACCAGCCCGCGATCGTGCGTCGCTTCCAGCCCTGCCCTCGGCACCGCCCGAACGCCGGTCGTGAACTCGCCCGGCACCTGATCAGCACCTGCACCAACGACGGCGACTTGGTCGCCGAGACCCACCCGACCAACGACTCGGTCCTGGCAGCCTGCGGCGAACTTGGCCGCCGCGGAGTCGCCTGCGTTCCGCATTTTCCGCTCGCCCAGTACATCGGCGCGGGTCTGCGGGAACGCTCCGGCGAACCTCAGTCGGGGTTGGCGATGCGGCCCTGCCGTCCCGATCAGATGTCCATGGCGCTGGCCGACCACCTCGGCCGCGCCGCCCTGGTCATCGCGGCACCGCCCCTGCGACCGCCGCAGAAGCGAACCGGCCGACACCTCTGCCCCGGCTGCCCCACCGCTGCCGCGACCAGCAAACCGATTCCGCTTGGCAGCGTGCTGCTGGCGTCCTGGCGGATGCTGCGACCGGGCGGCCACTTGGCCGTCATCACCACCGCCCGCCACGAACACGGCCAGTTCATCGACCCAGCACCGCACATCATCCACCTGGCCCAGACGCTGAAGTTCCGCTACTCCCAGCACGTCATCGCCCTCAACGTCCCGACCGTGAACGGCGTGCTCGTTCAGAGCGACCCCTGCGGACTGGCACAAGTCCGTGACGAGCACGCCGACGCTCTACCGCCGGCCGCCCGCGTCCACGCCGATGTGTGCTTGTTCACCAAGCCTCACACCGCCCCCACCGAGAACCGCGCTCAGCAAGGGAAGGGACGGGCATGACCGACCAGCACACCACCAGCGCCATGCTCGGCCCGAGCACCTCGGTACTGGTGACCGGACAGCGCCCCTCGCGCCTCCAGCGGCGGGGACGCTACGTACCCGAAGCGATGAAGCATCCCGCCAGGATGCTGCCCGAGATCGCAGCGCAGGTGATCAGCGCCTACACCCGTCCCGGTGAGCTGGTCATCGACCCGATGTGCGGGATCGGCACCACGCTGGTCGAGGCGATCCACCTCGGCCGCGACGCCGCCGGCGTCGAATACGAGGACGATTTTGCGCACCTGACCGCGCGCAACATTTCCCACGCCCAAGCCCAAGGCGCCACTGGCCACGCGACCGTCACCCGCGGCGACGCCCACAACATCACGGCCCTCCTCGCTGACCACCGCGGTCGAGCAGCACTCGTCCTCACCTCACCGCCCTACGGAGCCTCCACCCACGGCCATATCCGCGCCACCCGAGACTCGCGCGAGGACAAGATCCAGAAGTGGGACAACGCCTACTCCGCAGACCGAGGCAACCTGGCCCACAGCTCACTTGACGACCTCCTCAGCGGATTCGCGCAGATCTTGACCGGCTGCACGCTGCTGCTACGTCCAGGCGGAGTGGCGGCGGTGACGGTTCGGCCTATCCGCGTCAGGGGCGAACTGGTCGACCTACCCGGCCGAGTATCAGAGGCGGCCAGATCCGCTGGACTCCAGCCCGCCGACCGGCTGGCCGCGCTGCTGTGCGGACTCCGCGATGGACGGGTCATCTCCCGCGCGTCGTTCTTCCAGATGCTCGAAACCCGCCGTGCCCGCGACCGAGGCATTCCCGCCTGCGCCGCAGCTCACGAAGACCTCCTCATCTTCCAACGCCCCACTCGACCCGCTCCCGACTGTGGCCCAGATCCGCAGCGAGGAGACGTCCCGGCCTCTGAACCCCAGGCCTCACGCCTCTCTGCCTCCAAGACCGAACAGAGCTTCCACCAGGGAGGTGCACGGTGAAACAAGGCCTGACCGCTGCGGAGATTCTGGCCCTGCCAGCGATGGTCGACCTGGTCACAGCCGGGCGCGCATTGAGGATCGGACGCACCAAGTCCTACGAACTCGCACGCGCGGAGGCGTTCCCGTGCCGAGTCCTGCGCGTCGGCGACAGCTACCTGGTCCCCACCTCCGGCATCCTCACCGTCCTCGGCCTGGATCCCAACGGCTTTGAGAACGATCCAACGCGATAACTCCCGCAGCACCCTTCAACCGCCGTCCCCATGCCTCCGCATCAGAGGGACCAGCGTCCGCGGCGTGCCGTCGAAAGACCGCCGCACAAGTCGGTGATGCGCCGCCCCTCTGGACCGAGCCGATTGCCCCTGGCCAGTCGCGACTTGTCATACGCGCTGGAGTCGAGCCACCGTGCCGTGCCCGCAGCCGCGGGGCCCGATCTATCGCGGCTGTGTGCCTGTTCTCGGCCTGGCCGCTCGGCACCGTCCGTAGGCCGGTCCGACGGCAGACCCGACCTCCACCCATGGAACGGAGACCGTCCGATGCCCACAAGGCCGCGATACCTGATCGACCCGGACATTGATTCGGTCGATGACGTCCTGGAGACCGCCCGCAACGCGGGCTGGCACCTTCGATCCGACCCGAACTGCAACACCTGGGCCGTCAGCCCCGACGGGCGGATCGTGCTGGCCTGGCTGCCCGAGCCCAACGACTACGCGCCCCGCGTCAGCGGACACCGCCCCTGGGCCGTGGAGTGGGTCATCCGGGTCTACAAGACCCCCGACCACGACAAGCCCGACTACGAACTGATCTTCACCATCGGAACGCCAGCCCCCGTGGTCGACGCCGCACTGCGCAGCCTCATCGAACCGGTCGACACCACCACCGGCCACCAGCCGCAGGACGGCAGCCAGGTGAAGCGTCGCTTTGTCGGCGACCGGAATCTGGGGAGAACCGCTGGCTCAAGACGACGGCGAATGCCCTTGCTCTGGCGCTGCCTCCGCAACCAGTGAAACCGACGCCTCATCCCCGCAACTGGAACGCTCCACCGGCTCATGCCGGAGACGGAGCCATCACCCCAAGGGAGAGATCAATGACCGGTTCACCTTCGTCGGCAGGCCTGCGCTTCGGGTTCTACGTGCACGTCGACTACCTCTGGCCAGAACAGCAGGTCGCGAGCTGGCCGCAGAACAACCAGGACGCCGTCCGCCAGATGATCACGACGCACGGGACAGTCGTCGACACCTACCTCGACAACACCACCACCGAAGTCCCCAGCGACACCACCCCCTGGGGACGCCGGGCACAGGCCCACCGTCTGCTGCGCGACCTGGCCGCCAACAAGCTCGACGCGATCGCGGTCGGCACCGTCCGCAACCGGACCTTCGCCGCCACTCCCGTCTGGGACGTGGCCATGCTCCTCGGCTGCCACGGCAAACAGCTCTGGACCGCCGACGTGGGCGGCCCCCTCGACCCCACCAACTCCGAACACATCCTGCATCTGAAGGTCACGTACGGCATCCCCGCACCCCACCGCCCCTCCCACCGTCACCGGACGCGCCCGAAGGGGACCAAGGCATGACCAGCAAGATCCACCAGCACGGCCACCGAGTCTGGCTGGCCACCTGCCCGCTGGCATCTCGGCAGAACGAGGAGAGCTGAGCGGTGGCGCCGAGGGGAAGCACCTCCAAAACGTGCGGTTGCCGCGACGAGGAGGGGAAGCGACTCGGCCGAAAGTGCCCCAAGCTGTACCGGGCCGCCGGCCGCTGGAACAGCAGCCACGGCACTTGGAACTACCAGCTGGAGCTCCCTCCCAAAGCCGACGGCACACGACGCAGCCCGCTGCGCCGGAGCGGGTTCCTGCTCCAAGACGAGGCCGACGCCGAGCTGGACAGGGCCAAGGAACTGCTCAACATCGCCGCAGGCGACCCGGAGCTGGCCATCCAGATCGCGGACCTGATCAACGCGACCGTCAAGGAGACCAAACAGCTGCCGTGCCCGGACGAAGTCCGGCGGAGGGTCCGCAACGGCCGAACCCTCGTCGGCATCCCCACCCTGGGCGAGTACTTGCCGGAGTGGCTCCACGGCCGCAAAGCCCTGCGGGAGGGAACCCGCCGCAGCTACGCCCACCACATCAGGCTCTACTTCGTCCCCTTCCTGGGACACATCCGCATCGACCGGCTCCGTATCGCGGACGTGGACCGGATGTTCGACGGGATCGATGAGCTCAACGAGCTGATCAAACGCGCCCGCGAAACCGGAGACCCCGAGCTGCGAGCCCAGGTGAAGGGACGGCGCGTGGTCGGCCCGGCGACCAAACAGCGGATCCGCGCCACCCTCCGCAGCGCCCTGAAGAGGGCGATAAGAGAGGGCCTGACCGAGATGAACGTCGCCGCGCTGGTCGAGCTGCCCTCGGGCAGAGCGCCCAAGGCGCTCGTCTGGACACCCGAACGCATCGCCCAATGGCGCAAAGACCTGGACACCTACAGCAGCATCATGGCGGGCCGCCGCAAACGTCTGTGGGAGGACGACCCGTCCCACGGGCACGGCAACCAGCTCAACCGGATCGACGCCTACATCGGAGCACCCCGCCCCTCCAAAGTCATGGTCTGGACCCCCTCCCTGACCAAGACCTTCCTGAAACGCGCCGAACTCCACCCCTGGTACGCCCTGTACTACCTCATCGCCTTCCGCGGCCTGCGACGTGGCGAAGCCTGCGGCCTGCGCTGGGCCGACCTTCACCTGGACGGCGGCACCGTCACCATCCGCTGGCAGATCACCCAGATCGGCCCCGACATCTTCGAAGGCAAACCCAAGTCCGACGCCGGAGAAGCCACCATCAGCCTCGACACCTCCACCATCGCCGTCCTACGCGCCCACAAGGCAAGGCAGAACGCCCAGCGCCTCGCAGCCGGAGACACCTGGAACGACACCGGCCTGGTCTTCACCGACGAACTCGGGAACCCGGTCCGCCCCAACCAGGTCACCGACCAGTTCGAACGCCTATCCATGGAAACCGGCCTGCCACCCGTCCGCCTCCACGACCTCCGCCACGGCGCGGCCTCCTTCCTCCTCGCCGCCGGACACGACATGAAGACCGTCCAAGACACCCTCCGCCTGTCCTCCATCGCGATCGCCGCCGACACCTACACCAGCCTGCTCCCACAACTCGCCCGCAAATCCGCCGAAGACGCCGCCGCCATCATCCTCAACGCCGACACCGCAACTGCACCTACATTCCTCTGATCCCGCTTCGCCGAACACCCTCACCCGCGCCGTGCTCCCGGGCGGAAGAGCAGAAGAAACCCGCCGCTAAGCTTCCGCCGATATTCACCCATCCACCCGGGTTGAGGCTCTGGCTCCTTCATAACATCGAGTCACGCCATAGGGGATACGCTCCCACTGCCTAGTCACCCCCGCGGCACCCTAAGGCTTAGAGACGTTCACCCGTCTTGTAGTCGACGAGCACCCAAGTGTTCTCGCGGTAAGCCCAAGTATCGCCAGCCATATTGCCATACCATCTTGGCAGGTCATTTAGGGTCTCGGCAGGAATGTTCGAACCGTTCCTGATGGCTACATGCACCTCGTTCTCGACGACCCGCAGGCCGACATAGGACACTGTTCCCCAGTAGACATTTGGTGTCTTGATCCTAATTTGCTCCAGTGGCATGCCTTGCTTCTTGAGTTCTCCTGGGGTCCCGATTGCGCTGAGAATGTTAGAATGAAACTGCTTTTCCTTTGCGGTGTGTGGCCTGAAATCGAAATTCGGATTCTTTTCAGGCTTAGATGACTTCGCTCCTGGGGATGTGGGCGCTGTGGACGCCGGTGTGGAACTATTCGGAGTCGTTGCACGGCCACTCCGGTACCCAGGGTCTCCAGCGTCCGCCTTGCCGTCCCAGCCGGTGCGGTAGCCGTTGATGAGAGAGCCAGCGAGGAAGATGACCACCAGGGTTAGGCATCCAGCACCGCAACCCATCGCTTTCTTCGAGCCTGCGTTCGTATCCGACTGACTCAAGATGTGCACCAGTCCCCTCGCTTTGCCTGAAGCCAGGTCGGTAGTCACAGACCGGCCTGGTTAGCAAAGAAAGGCTATCCCAGTGACTCTCTGCTCACAAGGATGTGCGATCACGAATTGGTAGCGCGTGGCAGGAGTTGGCTGTTAGTGGCTGCCAGGACAAGGCCGAGGCGGCCAGCGCCGAGCGATCGCTGTCGCGGGCTTCAGTCAACGGAGTGGTGGGATTCAAAATAGGGCCGATGGAGGTGTACGGCCGGTGAGCGTTACAGAAAACTGCGGCGGGACGCTTCGGCAGGCTGTTTTGGCATTGTTCCACGGACAGTCGGGACGCGAGTGACGAACTGGTTGTTCTCCTCAGGCAGGTTCCTTTTCAGCGATAGCGAGCCTTGACGATGGTGGCCGCGGATGATCCGTGGACAGGCCCCCTGCGGACCCGCTGGTGTCTGAATCGCCTATAGAGCAGAGGGCATAGCGCGCCTGACCACGGTGGCTCATATGCGTGGCGAGGTGTCAGACGGGCTGAGAGGAATCGTCGCCGTTCAGGCGGTGCCTCGCGCATTTGGCTGCCGCACAGCCGGCTTACGATGAAGTCTGACTAGCTTTGCCCGCCAGCGCAGTGGACGCGCATGCACTCGCGGGGCCAGTCGATGGTGAGCGCTACGACCTCGCAGGCCACACCGACACCGATCAGGTGATAATCGAGGAGGACTGCCTCCCCGTGTCCGGTGGTCAACGTTAGGCGGGCATGGGGTTGGCGACGCCGTCTGCCCGGCCCGGTCTTCTCACACCCCAACCTGCAACGCTTCGCATCAGGCGGCGGAGCTGTCGCATCGTCGGGCTGGCGAACAACGGCGCCCCACGTGTCCCCGATCGGCCCTGAACACCTGCACCCCACCGTGGTCAAACGGTCTCAGGTTCCCGTAGTTGCGGGACAGTCTTTAGGGAAGGTCCGAAAATTCTGTCAACCACCTTTATGCATACGGATGCTTAGGATCGGCACCCCAACTCTGCGGCCAAGCTGAGGATATTCGGCTCCGGTTTGTGAACTCACTATGGCACCTGATCGTGGCAACGCGGGCCGTAGCCAGTGTTGACACGCTCACGCTGAAGTGTCTTCCAGACTAATTGCTTTTGGTGCAGGTTCACCCCACCGGTGGCCACATTGTGACCATTTTCCGCGGCCACAAGGGCACGCGCGACTACCTCGCACCGGGGAAAGGTTTCGCCAATAATTCCGTCGGGTTAGCGTCGCCGCGCCAGTGGTCAAGCCGACATCGTCCACAAGGGCGAGGGAGTGATTCAAGACGTCGACAATTATCTGCCCGGCCGCAATTATGGAATCCGCTACAGTGAGAGCGATCGTCGATTCCATCGTCTTTTGCTGAGTGTCGCTCTGAAGCAACAGTGGAGCTCTTGCATAATAGCGCACAGTAACGGCACCCGAATCGTGAACCAAAGGAAGGGATGAGTACGCGATTCTCGCTCCAAAGGCCGGATGGGCGGCATCGGACAGCCAATCGTACCACTCAATGAAACGCGGATTTCCCGAAGTCTTAGACAATTTTTTCACCAGTGTCAGGACGTTTGTCGCCTGCAGCTTCGCATGACTGCCGGTAAGGCGAGACCCCATGCTGGCGTGCAGAAGGGCGGGAGCAAGCGCATCGCGTACAGTTTTAGGCCGTTTGAGTTCTTCCGCTGGCGCAGCCTTTCCAATACTCCACGCTTTAGCCAGCTTTTGCGCCTCGTCGACGAGTGCGCCAGCCTCCTCTACGGCAGCCCTTGCGGTAACCGCTCCGGATGAAATCCTCCAACGCCAGATGTTATCCAAAGTGTCTTCAAGGAGGTCGATGCTCCGCCAGGCATGCACCAGCCACCAACTGACCATCCGTGTATGCAACTCAGGATAGATCGCCGCGGCGGCCTGATTCCGCATCCCAATTTCTGATGGTTCATCCAGAGCCAAGACGGTGTTTTTGTCAGCATAAGTCACATAGACCCAGTCCTCGCCACCCTGCGCAGCTAGAGATTTCCACCGAGTAATATCGCGGCCCGTGCGCGGTACTGACAGGAGGTCGACCGTACCAGCCTCCGCAGTCAAAATCTGCAGTTCCTGAACGTGTCGAGCCAGCGCGTTCAGCTTTTGGGTCCGTGCTTCGCCCAAGCCCTTGGCGACTGCCTCAGTGATACCCGATCGCTTATCCATAGTGATCAATACCTTCCGATTCGATAGCCATTCCGTCCGGCAAGGGCGCTAGATCTCCTGTCCGGCTAGCATGCCACCATTACTCGAGCGTGCTTGGCATATTTCGTTTGGACCTGCAATCGAATAGCGTCCATCGCGCGACGACCAGCGGAAGGCCTGCAAGTACAGCTCCGAAGGGACGTTGAGAGGGTACATCGCCACCCCAGATTTCCCCGATGCTGCTGAACAGTCAAGGTTTTGCCACCCTGTGGACCACAGGGTACCTCTCAGGTGATCACGCTGGTCAAGTTGATTGCCCAAGCTGGCCACTGCTGACATTTAAAGGGTGTCCTCGTGGAGTGGCCCAGGCGACGGCAGGCCGGGTTATGCCTGATGGATGAGGTATCCCCCGGGTGATGATCCCCCCGGGTGCTGAGCAGCAAGTGTTCCGTGAGCGTTTGTATCTGGGGGTGGTCGAGTTGTCCGCTGCCGGGCATGGCAACGCCGAGATCGCCTAATGTTTGCGGGTGAGTGTTCGATCGGTGTAGCGCTGGTGCCGAGGCTCGCAGGACGAGGGGACTGCGGCTTTCCGGTCATGGGGCTCGCTGGGACGGCCGGAGCTGCTGGGCGATGAACTGTTCGCCAAGCTGGCCCCTCAGCAGAGGCGAACGCGTGAACCACAAGAGGGCAGAACGACTCATGCGCAAGGCCGGACTCCCAGGGGCCGTCGGCGCAGGGCTCGCATGAGTGTGGTCAATACGCCTGCCAAAGAAGACCTGGTCGAGCGGGTCTTCATGGTCGAGGTGGCCGACATGCTGGTGATTGCCGACATCACCGACATCCCCGATAGTCCGCGCCAGAAAGGGAAGCTCCGCTGCGCCGCCATTCTCGGCTGCTTCCCATAAGGCATATTTGACACTCAACCAGTCCCCCTCCGGGATGGCCCCAGGTCAGACGGCCGTCGAGGGCGATCGGGAACGCGTCCAGTGGTGCCTCCGGCGCATGGACCAGCTGCCTGTGGCGCTTGACTGTCGGATCCGAGCTCATCAGCGCCATGTAGGTGCACCTGAGAGCCACAGCCCCGCTTGGGAAGAGTCCGCGGGCGCGACGGCCTTGCGTATACCCGCGCCGCCCCGGGCATCCCTGTGGGGCGGAAGCCTCCACGATCGTCCGCGGGCCAGATAGTGCGCGTGGCATCACGGGACATCGGGGTATCGGATGGTCCGCGCTGCCCCTGGCGGGCGTTCGTGGGCGCGAAACCAGGGTTGACTAGGGGGGATGCGGGCGGCCGGACAGCCACCGGACAGCCATCGAGCAGCCACAAGGGAAATTCGGGGCAAAAAAGACGCTGGGCAAACGCGGCATTTTTGCGTTTACCCAGGTCAGGGGTGGTGGGTCGCGTGGGACTCGAACCCACAACCTACGGATTAAAAGTGGTCCGGGACCGTGTCGGCGGGATTGTGGCCGTGCCGGAACGTGCCTCCCTGTCCGGGCTCACCCCGTTTTGGGTATCGCCTTATGCCGGGCCCTGCCGTGGGCTACCGCAACCACGGAGCGACCACGGAGCGACCATGGCACCCCCGGGGGCGCATCCCACGGCCCGGCATGGCGGTTCGTGTTAGTGGGGCGAACGCGGTGAACTACAGCGGAACCCACGGTGTCACCGGATGTGTGCCTAGCCGGTGTGGGTGACCGTGTGCTGAGGCTGAGCCCTCTCTGTCAGACTCTTGAGAGACAACAGGACATATGAGTCTTCTGTGACATGAGTAGGGCGAGAGCAGGATTTTCCGGTCGTGACGTTGAGTGTTGTTGATCTCCGCGATGATGGTGTCGTGGG
>NZ_RFFG01000012.1 GCF_003696215.1 Actinomadura harenae
CGAGGGCCGCCCGGCCACGCCCGCCCGCCAGCCCGCCCGCGGGACCACCCACCGGCTCGCCCGCCGGATCACCCGGACGGCCGCCGCCTGGCTGCCCGCGCTGCCGCTGCTGGTCTTCACGCTCGGGATGCTCGTCCTGCCCGCGCTGCGGCTCGTCCACGACACGTTCGCGCTGCGGTCCGGCGGGTACGGCATGGACAACATCGCCAAGGTCGCGGACAACCCTGTCGACCGCGAGGCGATCGTGAACTCGCTGGAGCTCGGCGCGCTCCAGGCGACGCTGGCCGCGGCGATCGGCATGCCCGCCGCGTGGCTGATCTCTCGGATGCGCGTGGCGGGCCGCGCGACCTGGCTGGCGCTGATGAACGTCGCGTCCAACTTCGCCGGGATCGGCCTGGCGTTCGGGTTCGTCGCGCTGATCGGCACGACCGGGATGCTCACCCACCTGCTGGACGTGTCGTTCCCCGCGACCGGGTCGTTCACCGGCATGAACATCGCCTACCTGTACTTCAACATCCCGATGTTCGTGCTGCTCACGCTGCCCGCGATGGCCGTCCTGAAGGACGACTGGTGGGAGGCCGCGCAGGTCTGCCACGCGAACCGGTGGCAGTTCTGGCGGCGGATCGGCGCGCCCGTCCTCGCGCCGTTCGCCGCGGCGGGCTGGCTCCTCATCTTCACCTGGACGATCGGGATCTACGCCGTCGCGTACGCGCTGGCGTCCGGGCCGCAGTCGGTCAAGCTCATCACCCTCCAGATCGGCGCGACGCTGGAGTCGTCGGTGTTCGGGCTGGAGCGGGCGGCCGTCCTGTCGGTGCTGCTCATGCTGCTCGCGATCGTGTCGACCGTGCTGTACCGGCTGGCCGTCCGCCGCGCGACGAGGTGGTTGTGAAGATGAAGAGCAGGATCGGATCGCGGATCTTCCTCGCGCTGCTCGCGCTGTACTTCGCGCTGCCGCTGGTCGCGGCGCTGCTCTACTCCCTGGCGACGAAGTGGGGCGACACCGTCCTGCCGTCCGGGTACACGTTCCACTGGTGGACGGACGTGTTCTCGCGTCCGGAGGTGTCGGGGGCGCTCGGCCGGTCGCTGGCGCTGGCGGCGGTGACGCTCGCGATCGACGTCCTGCTGGTCGTCCCGGCGGCGTACTGGTCGGTCGTGCACAACCCGCGCATCGGGCCGGTGGTGCAGACCATCACGGTCATCCCGTTCGCGATCCCGTGGGTGGTCATCGCGGCCGGGCTCCAGCTGGTCGTCAAGGACACCCTGCCGCAACTGTTCGGCACGTTCTGGCTGCTCGCCGCCGCGACCGCCGCGATCGCGTTCCCGTTCCTGTACTGGGCGGTCGAGAACGCGCTGATCGCCGCCGACGCGCGGCGCCTGAGCGAGGCCGCCGCGACGTGCGGCGCCCACCCGATGACCACCCTCGTCCGCGTCGTTCTGCCCGCGATCCGCGGCGGTCTCGTGTCCGGCTCGCTGCTGGTGGCGGCGACCGCGATGAACGAGTTCGCGCTCGCGAAGGTCCTGACCGGGACGCGGTACGAGACGCTCCCGCTCTGGTCGGCGCGCGTGTTCACCTCCCGCACCGGCAACGACCCCAACGCGCTCGCGGTCATCACGATCTTCACGTTCGGGCTGCTGTTCGCGCTGTCCGCGCTGGTCGTGTGGTTCGGACGCGGCCGCGCCGCCTCGTCCACACTCGCCCTCGCCCGTACCTCCCCCTCCGCCCGGAAAGGCTGACTCCCATGTCCCACGTGGTGCTGAACGGCGTCACCAAGCGGTACGGCCCGCATCTCGCGCTGGACGCGGTGGACGTGTCGGTCGCCAAGGGCGAGATGCTCGCGCTGCTCGGACCGTCCGGCTGCGGCAAGACCACACTCCTGCGCTGCATCGCCGGGCTGAACGACGCCGACGCCGGGACGATCTCCATCGGCGGCGCGGACGTCACGCGCATGCCCGCCCGCAAGCGTCCGATCGGCATGGTGTTCCAGTCGTACGCGCTGTTCCCGAACCTGTCGGCGGCGAAGAACGTGGCGTTCCCGCTGACCGTCCGGCGGCGCGACCGCGCGGACACGGCGAGGCGCGTCGAGGAACTGCTCGCGCTCGTCGGCCTCGAAGAGCACGCGCACAAGCTGCCGAACCAGCTCTCCGGCGGCCAGCAGCAGCGCGTCGCGCTGGCCCGCGCCCTCGCCCCGGGCCCGGAGGTGCTCCTCCTCGACGAACCCCTCTCCGCCCTGGACGCCCAGGTCAGGACGCGTCTCCGCGACGAGGTCCGGCGGATCCAGCACCAGCTCGGCATCACGACGGTGTTCGTCACGCACGACCAGTCGGAGGCACTCGCGATCTCCGACCGCGTCGCGGTGATGAACGCGGGCCGGATCGAGCAGTGCGCCACCCCGCCCGAGGTGTACGCCGCGCCGTCCACCCGCTTCACCGCCGGTTTCGTCGGCAACCGGAACACCCTCGAACTCCCTGTGGCCGGCGGGCGCGTCGCGTGGGGCGGCGCGTTCGACGTCGAGGCCCCGGACGGCGAGCGCGCGCTGTGCCTGTTCCGTCCCGAGGACGTCGAGATCGGCGCGGACGGCCCCGGCCTCCCCGCGACGGTGGACGTCAAGGTCTTCCTCGGCGCCGTGACCAGGGTGTACGCGACCCGTGAGGGGACGACCGTGTTCGCGGACGTCCCGTCCCGCGCGGCCGCCGCGCTGGAGGACGGCCAGGAGGTCTTCGTCCGGGTCGCGCCGGAGCACGTCCAGGTGTTCGCCGCCTGACGTCGTCCTCGGTGGTGGTGGTTTCGAGGGTGGCGGGGTGGTTAGGTTCGGCCTTATGCGCCGGAATGTGCTGACCGTCCTCGCCGCCCTGCTCGTCCTGCTCGCCGGGGCCCTGGCCGGATGCTCGAACGAGACCGACCCGAGCTCGGGCACGTCGTCCAGCAGCAGCAGCAGCGGCGGCGGCGGCGGCAAGGCGTCCACAGCGGCGCCACGCGATGTGGACGGCATCCCCACCGCGTCCGGCACGACCAAGCAGAAGCTGGACGTCGGCACCCCCGGCCATCGCGAGTACCTCCTCCATGTCCCGCCCGGCCTCGCGGGCGGCACGTGGAGGAACGGGCGTCCCGCCAAGCCGTTGCCCCTGGTCATCGCCCTGCACGGCGGCGCGGCGACCATGTCGATGATGGAGTCCCTGTCCGGGTTCGACCCGATCGCCGACGCGAAGGGCTTCCTGGTCGCCTATCCGGACGGCTTCCTGACCTCGTGGAACGCGGGCGACTGCTGCGGCCCGGCGAAGATCGGGAACATCGACGACGTGGGGTTCCTGAGCAAGCTGATCGACCGGCTGAACTCGGCCGGCCTGAGCGACCCGGGGCGCGTGTTCGTGACCGGGTTCTCCAACGGCGCGGGCATGGCGTACCGGATGGCCTGCGAGGCCGCGGACAAGGTCGCCGCGATCGGGGTCGTCGAGGGGGCGCTGGTGACCAAGTGCGACCCGTCCCGTCCGGTGTCGGCGATCGTCTTCCACGGGACGGCCGACCGCAACGTCCCGTTCGACGGCGGCGGACGTCGCGACATCAATGACGACCGGCCATATCCTCCTGTCTCGTACGCCATGGACTTCTGGCGGAAACACGACGGAGTGCCACCACTGAAGCCCACCGCGCTCGCCGCGCGGTCCGGGAATCTCGACTGCTCGTCCAGCGGAAAGGACGGCGTGTCGCTCGCGTTGTGCAAGGTGGTCGGCGGTGGCCACGCCTGGCCGAAATCCGCGGCCGCGGTTCAGTGGGACTTCTTCGCCGACCATGGACGATCATGAAATACTGAGATGATCATGCAAGACATGAAGCGGTTTCATATTTGACCGTTTTGTGGCACTGTGGGGCCATGAACCTCCGGGACCGCTACGACGCCGCCACGGCCCACCTCGACGCCCCCTTCGCGATCGTCGACATGGCGGCCCTGCGCGCCAACGCGGCCGACCTGGTCCGCCGCGCGGCCGGCAAGCCGATCCGCGTCGCCAGCAAGTCGGTGCGCTGCCGGGCGATCCTGGACGAGGTCCTGGCCATGGACGGGTTCGCCGGGATCATGGCGTTCACCCTCCCGGAGGCCCTCTGGCTCGCGCGCGAGGGCGTCAGCGACGACATCCTCGTCGCCTACCCGACCGTCGACCGGGCCGCGCTGCGCGAGCTCGCCGCCGACGAGCACGCCGCCTCGGTGATCACGCTCATGGTCGACTGCGACGAGCACCTGGACCTCATCGAGACCCACTCCGCCGGACAGCGGATCCGCGTCTGCGTCGACGTCGACGCCTCCTACCGGGTGCTGAACGGCATGCTCCAGATCGGCCCGCGCCGGTCCCCGCTGCACACCCCCGAACAGGTCCGCGACTTCGCCGAGACCGTCCTCAAGCGCCCCGGGCTGCGCCTGGTCGGGCTGATGGCCTACGAGGGCCAGATCGCGGGCGTCGGCGACCAGATCCCCGGCCAGGCCGCCAAGTCCCGGGTGGTCAGGGCCATGCAGAAGCGGTCCCGCCTCGAACTGGCCCGCCGCCGCGCCGCGATCGTCCGGGCCGTCCGCGACCTCACCGACCTGGAGTTCGTCAACGGCGGCGGCACGGGCAGCGTCGAGGCCACCGTCCAGGAGAAGGCCGTCACCGAGGTCGCCGCCGGATCCGGCCTCTACCAGCCGCACCTGTTCGACTACTACTCCACCTTCCAGGGACGTCCCGCCGCGCTGTTCGCGCTCCCGGTCGTCCGGCGCCCCGGCCCCGGAGTCGTCACCTGCCTCGGCGGCGGCTACCTGGCGTCCGGCACCGCCGACGACCTGCGCCTCCCCCGCCCGTACCTGCCGACCGGCCTCTCCTACGACTCCCTCGAAGGCGCGGGCGAGGTGCAGACGCCGCTGCACGGCGACGCCGCCGACCTCCTCTCCATCGGCGACCGCGTCTGGTTCCGCCACACCAAGGCCGGCGAACTGTGCGAACGCTTCGACGCCCTCCACCTCGTCGAAGGCGACGAGGTCACCCGGACCGTCCCCACCTACCGAGGCGAGGCCAAGACCTTCCTCTGACCTCCCTCTGCCCTTCCACTGCCCCCCGCGGACCGTCGCCTCACGCGTGAGCCGTCACTGCCCGCGACGGCCCCGGTCGTGTAACGCGAGACACAGGCCCGGACGGTGCTGTACCGGTTAAGTTGGCCGGTATGAGCCACGGCCCGGTGATCAGTGTGCGCGGCAAGGCGGAGCTCGAAGCACCGCCGGAGATCGCCCGCCTGTCCCTTCGCGTGCAGGTGGACGACGCCGACCGCCGGAAGGCGCTGGACAGGCTCACCGCCTGCAACCGGCGCTGCCTCGAACTCCTCGAGTCCTACGGCGACGCGCTCGAACCGGCCGAGACCGGCGCCGTCCACATCTCACCCCTGGTGAGGTACCGGCGGCGCCAGGGCGACGTCCACAGCTACCAGGGCACGATCCGGACGAAGGTCACCGTCGTCGACTTCACCGTCCTCGGCGAGCTCTTCACCCGCCTCGTCGACCTGGACCACACCACCGTGGACGGCCCGAGCTGGGCGCTCCGGCGCGAGTCCCCTGTGCACGCGCGCGCCGCCGAGCAGGCCGTGCACGCCGCCGTCGAGCGCGCCCGCAGCTACGCCGCCGCCCTCGGCTCCTCCCTCAGCGGCCTGATCGAACTCTCCGACGAGGGCCTGACCGGCAAGGACGACGACTGGATGTTCGCCGAGTCGTCCCGCGGGGCCTACCCGGTCGCGGCCGCCGGCCACGGCGCGGCCCCCGGCGGCGCCGCCTCCGAACCCGAGGCGCTCGACCTCGCCCCGCAGCCCCAGACCGTCACCGCCTCCGTCCTCGCCCGCTTCCACGCGACCGCCCCGGACCTGTCATGACCGCTCCCGGCGCCCCCGTCGACGCGTCCGTCCTGCCGTCCGGCCCCGGGCGCCCGGCCCCCCTCGGCCCGCCGGACCCGTGCGGCGAGCGCGGGCCGGGCGTCGGAACCGGCGGCGGAGACCTGGACGTCTTCCTGACCGGCCGGGTCTTCATGGACATGATCTTCACCGGGCTGCCCGGACTGCCGCCGCCCGGCACCGAGCTGGTCACCGACGGCCTCGGGTCCGCGCCCGGCGGCATCGCGAACATCGCCGTCGCGATGAGCCGCCTCGGTCTGCGCACCGGCCTCGCCGCCGCGTTCGGCGACGACATGTTCGGCGCCTACCTGTGGCGGACGCTCGCCGAGCAGGAGTCGGTGAACCTGGAGTCCTCGCTGCGCGTCCCCGGCTGGCCCACCCCGGTCACCGTGTCGCTCGCCACCGACGCCGACCGCAGCATGGTCACCTACACCCGCCCGCTCGACCTGCCCGCCGACTCCCTGGTCGCCGAGCCGCCGCCCGCCCGCACCTGCTTCGTCGACATCGACCGGCCCGTCCCCGCATGGGCCCTCACCGCCCGCGCGAACGGCTCGCTGGTCTTCGCCGACCTCGGCTGGGACCCCACCGAGACCTGGTCCAGCCACGTCCTCGACCGCCTGGACGACGTGGACGTCTTCCTCCCCAACGCCGTCGAGGCCATGGCCTACACCCGCGCGTCCACCCCCGAGGCCGCGCTCGACGCCCTCGCCGAACGCGTGGGGACGGTCGTGGTGAAACTGGGCCCGAAGGGCGCGATCGCGGCGTCCGGCGGCGAGCGCGCGGCCGCGACCGCACTGCCCGTCCGCGCCCTGGACCCGACCGGCGCGGGCGACGTGTTCGCCGCCGGATTCGTCTTCGCCACCCTCAAGGAATGGCCGCTCGAACAGCGGCTCGACTTCGCCAACCTGGTCGCGGGACTGTCCGTCCGGCACCGCTCCGGCTCCCTCGGCGCACCCTGCTGGGGCGAGATCGCCGCGTTCGGCGAGTCCGGCGAGGTGCCCGCCGCCGACCTGGAGCGGTACGCCTTCGTCGTCCCGCACATCCCCGAGGCCGAGATCGGACGGGGCCCCGACTCGGTCACCCGCGCCGAACCCACCCTGAGATGACCCGCTGAGGACCGCCTCCCCCGGCCCTGAAAGACGAAGGCGCCGGGCCGCCCCCGAGGGACGTCCCGGCGCCTTCGCGCGACCTGGAGGGGGGCTCAGCGCCGGCGCCTCGCGCGCCGCCGCATCACCCCGAGCACGGTCAGCCCGACCACGACGCCGACCCCGACCATGACGATCTTGGGGTTCACCGGACCCGGCTCACCGTTCTCGTCCGGCACCCGGATCGCCGTGTCCACCGTCCGGCGGACCTGCCCGGCCTCCTCTTTCAGCCGCTCCACGCCCCGGTGGGCGACATTGCTCGGGTTGACCCGGTCCGCGAGCTCGTCGATCGTGCGCGCGAGCTCCTGGCGGGACCGCTCGATCTCCCGCTGCAGCGCCTGCGGGTCGCTGGACCTGTCAGCCATGCCCTGGTTCCTATCGTCTCTGGCGGCGAAGTCGCATGATCCGACCAGTCTTGCAGGTCCTCCCCTGAAACGCCCGCGCCACCCCAGCCGGTAGGTTGGAGCCGAGCGTCCCCACGGAAAGGCGGAACAGGTGTCCGAGCGGTTGCAGCCAGGCGATGACGCACCGGCCTTCGAGCTTCCCGACGCCGACGGCAAGCCGGTGTCGCTGGAATCCCTGCGCGGCAGGCGGGTGGTCCTCTACTTCTACCCGGCCGCGATGACCCCGGGCTGCACCAAGGAGTCCGTGGACTTCCAGGGCAGCCTGGCCGAGCTCGAGGCCGCCGGGACCACCGTCGTCGGCATCTCCCCGGACAAGCCGGAGAAGCTCGCCAAGTTCCGCGAGAAGGAGGGCCTCACCTTCCCCCTCCTCTCCGACCCCGGCACCAAGGTCCTCCAGGCCTACGGCGCCTACGGCGAGAAGAAGCTCTACGGCAAGACCGTCGTCGGCGTCATCCGGTCCACCTTCGTGATCTCCCCCGAAGGCAAGATCGACAACGCCTACTACAACGTGAAGGCCACCGGCCACGTGGAACGCCTCCGCCGCGACCTCTCCCTGTGATTTTGCCGTAGCCCATCGTCACCTTGACCTCCATTCGACCCGGAGGAGGTCAAGGCGACCATGGCCGACAGCCGTCCTCATGACCCCGGCCGGGGGTTCCACGCCCACATCAGCAGGCAGCTGAAACGCTTCGGGATCGACACCTCGCATTTCCGGGGACGGGCTCACAACAAGGGCCGGCGCTGGATCCGAAAGACGCCCGAAGAGATTCTGACTCGGGGAAGGCGTCCGGCCGCAGGACGGGCCCTCACATGCTCCGGCGCGCTCTGCTCGAATGCGGTGTTCCCTATCTCTGCACCGGGTGCGGGACGTCCGATTGGCAGGGCGGACCGCTGACCCTTCACGTGGACCACATCAGTGGCGACCACCTCGACAATCGCAGGGAGAATCTGCGGTTCCTCTGCCCGAACTGCCACTCTCAGACCGAGACCTACGCTGGTAGGCTCAAGAATCGCAAATCGCCGGGGTCGTAGCCCAATGGCAGGAGGCACCAGTCTTAGGAACTGGACAGTGCGAGTTCGAGTCTCGCCGGCCCCACGGCCTGGCGCAGAGGGGACGGCCCGCCGGCCGTCCCCTCTTCCGTTCACAGTTTGAAAACGGGGGGTCGGCGGGGAGGGGGTCGCGGGCCTAGGGTGTGGGGAAAGCCGCCCGTGGGAGCGTGTGGGGCGGAAGCGGCCGACACTGACCGGGTGGGGCACCGTGAGCCAAGCTTTCAGCCATCGCGTGCTTCCGTACGACCGAGCGGACGACCTGCTGGACGGCGTGCTGCCGTTTCTGCGGGAGGGCATCGAGTCCGGCGACCGGGTCCTCGCGGTCACGACGCTGGCGATGCACATGCTGCTGCGGGACACGCTCGGGGCGGACGCGGCCGGCGTGGAGTTCTTCGAGTCCGACAAGTGGTACGCGCATCCCGCGCGGTACCTCGCCGACACGCTGGCACTCGCCGAGACGGCGGCGTGGCAGAAGCGGCGGCTGCGGGTCCTCGGTGAACCCACATGGGCGCGGCGCGGACCGCTGGAGCTGCTGGAATGGCAGCGGGTCGAGGCGATCACGAACGCGGCGTTCACCGGCACCGGCGCCGCGCTGCTCTGCGCCTACTCGCGGTCGCTGTCCCCCGGGGTGGTCGCGGCGTCCCGGCAGACGCACCCGGAGACGACGCGCGGGACGTCCACGCTGGCCAACCCCGGGTACCAGGAGCCGTGGGCGTACAACGCGCGGCTCGACGCCACGCCGCTGCACCCCGCGCCGGACGACTCCTACAAGCTGGACATCGACGTCCCCGACCTCTACTGGATCCGCGCCTACGTGACCAACTTCGCGCGCCGGACGCCGCTGCCCGAGGACGACCTCCAGCGGCTTCTGGTGGCGGTGACCGAGGTGGTGACCAACGCGCTGCGGCACGGCCGTCCGCCGATCACGCTGCGGCTGTGGCTGGAGCCGGGCGAGCTGGTGTGCGAGGTGACCGACCACGGGCACTGGACGGAGCGGACCGGGTTCGGCCTGATCCCGCCGAAGCCCGTGGGCGGCGCGGGACGGTTCGGGCTGTGGGCGGTGCGCCTGTTGTGCTCGACCGTCCAGATCCGGACGGGGCGGGACGGGACGACGGTGCGGCTGAGGCTGCAGGTCCCGGCGGTGGTGGTGCCCATGCCCGTCAACTCAGCGTGAGGGAGCTTACGCAAAGGGCTTCTCTTTCTCGCCTCCCGGCGTACGCTGGTCGGGTCCGCGACAACCTGGATGGGCAGGCCATGGAGAGCACCCCTGGACCTATGAACGTCCCGTCAGCGATGTGCGGCCGGGCGACCACGGGTTGCTCGGTTACGCCGACACCGAGGAGCGCGACCGTGTGGTCGGCCCCTTCGTGCAGGCGGCGCTGGCGACCGAGGAGAAGGTCGTCTACATCACCGACGACCCCGCCGAGCGGCTGCCGGGCCTGGAGCGATGCTCGCTCGACCTGGCGAAGCTGAAGTCGTCGCGCCAGCTGCGCGTGCTGTCGCGGCGGGAGGCGTGCCTGAGCCGGACGGGCGTCTTCGAACCGGCCAAGCTCGCCGACACGCTGTTCCGCGAGCGGGAGTCGGCGTTCGGCGAGGGCTACCGCGCCGTCCGGATGACCATGGACTCGACCTGGCTGCTGACCGAGCCGGGCGGGCCCGACATCGTGCTGAGCTGTGAGGACCGGGTCGACCAGGCGATCTCGCCGAGCACCATGGCGATGGGGATCTGCCAGATCGACGTGCATCGGTGCGGGACGCACCAGTTCAACGCCCTGCGGAAGTCGCACGAGGTGGTGATGCGGGTGGACGCCGAGTTCGACGACGGCATCCTGACGATCCGCCGGATCTACGGTCCGTTCGGCCTGCAGCTGCGGGGCGAGCTGGACGCGTCGCGGCACTCGCACCTGTCGGAGCATCTCCTGCGGGCGATGGCGAGCCGCGAGGGCGACATCCACCTGAACGTCGCGGGACTCGACTTCATCGACATCGGCGGTCTGAACCTGCTGGCTCAGCACGCCGCCGAGCTGCCGAGGGGCGGCTCGCTGATCCTGGACCACCTGCGTCCGGACGTGGAGAACGTGATCACCATGGTGGGCTGGAACCGGCTGCCGAGGCTGAGGCCGGGCGCCCCGATGGGAGGTGCCGCGTCATGACCCCCTTCACACGGGAGGCCGTGGAGCCGAGACCCCTGGAGCACCGGGCGTTCCTGTTCGGCGGCATGGACGACTTCCTCGGGACGGCCGTCCCGTTCGTCCGGGAGGGCCTGGAGGACGACGACCGGTCGGTGGTCGTGGTCGTGAAGGGGACGCGCCTGGAGGCCCTGCGCGACCACTTCCCCGGCTGCGTCGACGACATGTTCATCGACGCGGACGCGTTCTACGACCACCCGGTGCGGACGCTGCGCAGCTACCTGGAGCTGGTGAAGGCGAAGGACCCGCGACGCGTGCACGCCCTGGCCGAGCCGGTCTGGCAGGCCGGGTGGAGCGAGCGCGAGACCCTCGAGTGGGCGCGCTACGAGTCGCTGATCAACGAGGTGTTCCAGGACACCGGGGCGTCGGCGCTGTGTCCGTACGACACGTCCACGCTGCCGCCGCGGATCCTGGAGCACGCGCGGCGCACGCATCCACGCCTGGTGCAGGACGGCGGCGAGTCCGAAAGCCGCCGGTTCGCCCCGCCGCGCGAGTTCTCGGCCGGGGTCGACCGCACCCGGGTCTTCCCGACGCCGCAGGATTCGGAGTACCTGCCGCTGACCAGCCACGACCTGCACGAGCTGCGGCAGTGGGTGGGCGACCGGGCCGACCGGCACGGCCTTCCCGGGCAGGACGCGCAGAACCTCGTCACCGCGGTGAACGAGGTCGCGGCGAACGCGCTGCGGCACGGCATCCCGCCGGTCGGTGTCCGCCTGTGGACGGACGGCCCGGACCTGTTCTGCGAGGTCGGCGACCACGGCTACTGGAGCGACTTCAGCCCGCTCGCCGGGTTCGTCCCGCCGAAGACGGCGCTGGAGAGCGGTTTCGGGCTCTGGACCGTCCGGCTCCTGGTCGACCTGGTCGAGGTCCGAGCGGGGTGGGACGGCACGTTCGTCCGGATGCGCGCGGGCCGCTGACCCCCGGCGACGGCCCCCCATCGGACGCGGGCGGTTCGGCGGCGTCCGGGCTGGTTGGTGGGCGCCGTGGCGGTGGGTCCCGAGTCGTCCGGTTGTCAGATACCGGGAGAACAGGGTGAGGGTTCGGCTACGTGACGTGGCTTCCTGGTCGTAGTCTGGACGCATCCGGAAGTGGCCGCGGTGGAAGGCGTTATGGAGACCCTCAGCTCGGTCCGCAGGCCGGTCCGTGAGCTGCGGCCCGGCGACCACGCGTGGCTGGCGTACTCGGGTGAGGACGAGCAGCGGCATGTGGTCGGCTCCTTCGTCCGGGACGGGCTCGATTCCGACCACAAGGTGATCTACCTGGCCGGGTCCGACGATGTGGATGTTCCGGGCATGAACGGCGTTTCGCCACGTCCGGGCCTGCTGACGGTGGTGCCGCTCGCGGACGCGCGGCGTCCGGACGGCGGCTTCGATCCGGCGACGGTGCTGAAGGTGCTCGCGAGCGAGATCGCGGGCGCGGAGGACGGCGACTTCCCGACGATCCGGGTCACCGTCGACATGACCTTCGTGCTGGAGCGGCCGGACGGCCTGACCGAGCTGCTGCGCTGCGAGCGGCAGCTCGAGCGCGCGGTGTGCCCGAGCACCCGGGTGACGGCGATCTGCCAGATCGACCGGCGGCGGCTGACCCCGGACGCGCGTTCCGCCCTCGCCGCGTCCCATTCGACGTTCGTGACGCCGAACCCGGAGTTCTCCGACTCGGTGCTGCAGATCGTCCGGACGTTCTCGCCGGTCGGGCTGTCGCTGCTGGGCGAGCTCGACGCGTCCCGGCACATGGTCCTGGACGAGGCGCTGAACGCCGTGCTCGCCGCGAGCCGCGGCGAGGAGATCCACCTCGACCTCGCCGGGCTCGGCTTCATCGACCTCGGCGCCCTGAACATGCTCGCCGACGTCGCCGCCCGCCGCTCCGGGACGGGTCCCCTCGTCCTGGACAGCATGCCCGTGCAGCTCCGCACCATCATGGAGACGGTCGGCTGGCACATGCTCCCCGGCCTGCGGCTCGGCAGCGTCTGACCCTCGTCAGGAGGTCGGCCGGACGCCGCCGGTCGGTGTGGGGCCGTGCGGCGGACGGGTCGCGGTGGGCGCCGTGCCCGGGGGCGGAGGCTCGCCCGTCCCGCTCATCGACGGAGGCGCCGTGGGCTCGCCGGACGGCCGGCTGCTCGGCGGGCCGCCGCTCGTGGACGGCGTCCCGGGCGTGGGGGTCGCTGTGGACGGGAACGCCGTCGAGACGTGCTGCGAGGGCGTCGGCATCGGAGACGGCGTGGACGGCGGGCCCGGACGCGTCGGCGCGGGCGCGGGCACGACCTGGTCGGCCGGACGCGTCTTCTCCTCCCCGCCCTCGGGACGCAGCACGACCACCAGCATCAGGACGACGACAGCCGCCGCCACGCCCACCCCGGCCCACACCGCGCGCCGCCGGACGCCGCGTCCGGACGCGCCCCCGTGGGCATCCGAAGCGGCCTCCCGTCCCGGCGGCGAGGTGCGGGTGCTGCGGGTCAGGGAGAGGAGGCTGCGCCGGGGGGCCGTGCGGTCCGGGGCCGCGGACGCCGTCTCGCGGAGGCGGTGCAGCAGGGCGGTGTCGGGCTGGATGTCGTCCGCGGCGCGGCGGAAGTGGTCGCGCAGGGCGGCGCCGAGGTCATCGTCCATGCGTGCGGCCCTCCCGGACGTGCGCGCGCAGCGCCGCCATGGCGCGCGCGGTGTGGCTCTTGACGGTGCCCCGGCTGATCCCGAGGGTGTCGGCGATCTCGCGTTCGCCGAGATCGCACCAGTAGCGGAGGACGACCACGGCGCGCTGCTGGGCGGGCAGGGCGCGCAGCGCGTCCTCCAGTTCGCCGTCGAGGGGCGAGTCCTGGAGCGGGTCGCGGCCGGCGATGCGGTCGAGGTCGGCGACGCTCCCGGCGGGCAGGTCGCGGCGGCGGGCGCGGCGTTTGCCCTCGTCGATGGCCAGATTGACCAGGACGCGGCGGGCGTACGCCTCGGGGTCGCCGTCCGCGAGCCGCCGCCAGCGCCGGGCGACCCGTTCGTAGGCGACCTGGAGGAGGTCCTCGGCCAGGTGCCGGTCGTAGACGAGGAAGACGGCGGTGCGCAGCAGGCGGCCCGCGGTGGCGGTCACGAACTCCTCGAACGTGTCCGTCGCGCCGCGGGCCTCCCGGGTGCTCAATGTGGACAGAACCGCGTCCCTACTGCCCGGACTCGGTCGGCTCGACCTTCGGCGGGACGGGCGCGGGCGTCGGCGTCACGCAGTACGGCTCGCCCGGACGGGTGGACGGCCGCGGCTTGCCCCCGGCGGTCGACGGGATCGGGCTCGGCTCACCCGCCGGGACGCCCTTGACCGACGGAACGGGCTTCGGCGGCGTGCTGGGACGCGTCGGCGTGGCCGTGGACGGCATCGGACGCGGCGGCCTCGTCGGGATGGGCGTCGCTGTGCTGGGCTTGGCCGTGGGCGTGGCGGGCCGGGTCTGGGGGCAGGTCCATCCGGGGGTTCTCGGCTTGACCTTGGGGGCGGCGGCGTGCGCGCGGGCCGACTCGTTCGCGGAGACCGTGGCCGTGCGCGTCGTGCCGCCGTCCTCGCCGGCGCCGAGCCAGATCCCTGCGGCGAGCACACCCGCGCCGCCCAGCCCGGCGACGATCGTCGCGGCCGCGCGCCGTCGGCCGGCAATGTTGATCATGCTGCTCCTCGGGGAAGTCGAACTACACCCCCTACAACCCCCGCCGTCCCGCGCCCGGTTGTCATGGATCCGGATTTCTTCCGACTTCGGCGAGCGCGGTGGACGGATGAGAAAAGCCCGCCCCCCGAGGAGGGGCGGGCTCGGCTCACGAGGAGGTCAGGCGGAGAGGGCGCGCGGGAGGATCTCGGCGAGGGCGCGGAAGGCCCGGCCGCGGTGGCTGATGGCGTCCTTCTCGGCCGGGTCGAGCTCGGCGCTCGACCGGGTCTCGCCGTCCGGCAGGAAGATCGGGTCGTAGCCGAAGCCGCCGGTGCCGCGCGGCTCGCGCAGGATGACGCCGTGCATCCTGCCGTCCACGACGTGCTCGGCGTGGCCGGGGACGACGAGGGCGGCGGCGCAGTAGAAGTGGGCTGCGCGGGCGTCGTCGGCGACGTCGGCGAGCTGGTCGAGGACGAGGTCGAGGTTGGCGCGGTCCTTGTCGCCCGTCTTCTCGCCGAAGCGCCCGGACCAGCGGGCGGACAGGACGCCGGGCATGCCGCTCAGCGCGTCGACGCACAGGCCCGAATCGTCCGAGACGGCGGGCAGGCCGGTGTGCGCGGCGATCGCGCGGGCCTTGAGCAGCGCGTTCCCGGCGAAGGTCAGCTCGGTCTCGGGCACCTCGGGGGCGTCCGGGAACACGTCGAGACCGATCACCTCGATGCCGTCGAGGATCCGCCGCAGCTCGTCGATCTTGCCCTGGTTGCGGGTGGCGAGGACGACCCGGCTCATCGGCCGAGCGCCTGGGCCTGCAGCCGGGTCAGCTCGGCGCAGCCGCCCGCGGCGAGGTCGAGCAGGGCGTCGAGCTCGGCGCGGTCGAACGGCGCGCCCTCGGCGGTGCCCTGCACCTCGACGAACCGGCCGTCGCCCGTGCAGACGACGTTCATGTCGGTCTCGGCGCGGACGTCCTCGGTGTACTCCAGGTCGAGCCGGGCCTCGCCGTCGACCACGCCGACGCTGACCGCGGCCACGGAGGTGACCAGCGGGTCGGCCTTGACCAGGCCGCGCTCGCGCATCCACGAGACGGCGTCGGCGAGCGCCACGTACGCGCCGGTGATCGCGGCCGTGCGGGTGCCGCCGTCCGCCTGGAGGACGTCGCAGTCGAGCTGGACGGTGTTCTCGCCGAGCGCCTTGAAGTCGATGCAGGCCCGGATCGACCGGCCGATCAGCCGGGAGATCTCCTGCGTGCGGCCGCCGAGCCGTCCCTTGACGGACTCGCGGTCGCTGCGGGTGTGGGTGGCGCGCGGCAGCATCGCGTACTCGGCGGTCACCCAGCCGAGACCGCTGTCGCGCCGCCAGCGGGGCACCGAGTCCTGGACGGAGGCCGCGCACAGCACCCGGGTCGCGCCGAACTCGACCAGCACCGAGCCCTCGGCGTGATCGAGCCAGTCGCGCTGGATGCGAACGGTTCGGAGCTGGTCTGCCGCGCGGTCCTCAGGTCGTGCCATGCCCACCACCCTAACGCCCTCGCCCGACCGCCCACGCCCCCGAGCCCGGCGTCCCGTCCGGCCCGCCGAGGACGCCTCAGAGTCCCGGGCAGGCCGGCGGATCGCGCCGTCCGCCCAGGTCAGATGCTTGTGGAAGGCCGCGCCCGGTGGGACGCCGGGGGTGGGGCGTCAGGCCGGAGCGCGGTGGAACGCGGCTCGGTCCGGGGTGGGGACCGTGGCGGCGTGGTGAGACGGCCGGTGGTCGGACGTCGCGGTGGTCGGACGTCGCGGTGGTCGGACGTCGCGGTGGTCGGACGTCGCGGTGGTCGGACGTCGCGGTGGTCAGACGTCGTAGACGGCGCCGACGTGGGCGAGCTCGATGGGACCGCCGAAACCGCTGGACTTGGCCTCGGCCAGGGACCGGTTGGCGTCGTTCCACGGGACGAGGTGCGTGAGGACGAGGCGTCCGGCACCGGCGCGGGCGGCGTGCTCACCCGCCTCGCGGGCCGTCAGGTGCAGCTCGGGCGGCAGGTTCGGGCCGTCCAGGAAGGACGCCTCGCAGAGGAACAGGTCGGCGCCCCGGGCCAGCTCCACCACGTCGGACGACTCGCCCGTGTCGCCGGAGTAGGCCAGGACGCGTCCACCGGCCTCGATCCGGAAGGCGTACGCCTCGACCGGGTGGGGCGTCCGGACGGCGGTGACGGTGAACGGGCCGATCTCCCAGGCGCCGCCGGGGAGTGGGTGGAACGCGAACGCCTCGTCCATGCCGTCGTCGGACGGCAGGCCGTAGGCGCGGGACATCTGCGCCCCGGTGTCGGCGGGGCCGTAGACGGGGATCCGGGGCGCGCGGCCGTCGGGATGGTAGTTGCGGGCCACGTAGAAGCCGCACATGTCCATGCAGTGGTCGGGATGCAGATGGGAGAGCAGGACCGCGCCGATGTCGTACGGCGAATGGAACCGCTGCAGGACGCCCAGGGCGCCGCTGCCGAGCTCCAGCAGCATCGCGAACCCGTCCGCCTCCACCAGGTAACAGGACGCCGGGCTGTCCGGCCCCGGAAAGCTGCCCGAGCAGCCGATCACAGTGACCCGCACGCTCACTCCTCCTTGTGTCTTCCCGAGGATTCCGTACCCCTCCAGGGGCTTCAGTAGGTCAGGACGTCCGCGCCAGGTCCGCGTCCAGGACGACGTCTCCGCCCGCGTTCACTTCCAGGACCGACCCGGCGCGGACGGGCTCCACCGCGCCGATCTCCGGCCCGAGGAAGCGTCGGCCGAGCTCGGCGAACACGGCGGGATCGCCGGTGGCCCGGAAGCGGTGCTCCGGGCGTCCGGTCCCTTCGGGCCGGGCCAGTCCCTGATCGTGCAGCACGCGGTACACGTCCTTGGCGGTCTCGTCGGCGCTTGAGACCAGTGTGACCCCGTCCCCGACGACATACGAGATGACGCCCGCCAGGAGCGGATAGTGCGTGCACCCCAGGATGAGGGAGTCGCATCCCGCTTCCACGATGGGCCGGAGGTACTCGCGGGCGGCGGTGAGAACCTCGTCGCCCATCGTCACCCCCGCCTCCACGAACGGGACGAACCGGGGGCAGGCGGCGCTGACGAGGTCGATCCGCGGGGCGGCGGCGAACGCGTCCTCGTAGGCGCGGCTCGTCACGGTCGCCCGGGTGGCGATGAGCCCGACGCGCCCGTTGCGGGTGGCGGCCGCGGCGCGGCGCACCGCGGGACGGATCACCTCGACCACCGGGACGTCGTAGCGCTCGCGGGCGTCGGCGAGCACCGAGGCGGACGCGCTGTTGCACGCGATCACCAGGACCTTGACGCCCTCGTCCACCAGCCGGTCGAGCATCTCCAGCGAGAACGCGCGGACCTCGGCGATGGACCGCTCACCGTACGGCTGGCGGGCCGAGTCCCCGAGGTAGAGGACCGGCTCGTTGGGGAGCTGGTCCAGGATGGCGCGGGCCACCGTGAGACCGCCGAACCCGCTGTCGAAGATCCCGATGGGCGCGTCTGACATGGTCCCCAAGGCTAGGCGCTCCCGGCCGTGACTCGGACGTCATGCGGCCGACATCACAGCGTCCGCCGCGTCACAGCCGGGCCCGCCGGGAGCCCGGTCAGAGAAGGCTCACCGCGGGGGTGAGTAAGCGAACACTCCCCCGCGCGCGAGCGGGCCTGGCGACGCGGGCCCGGCGCGGGTCAGGCGCGGCCGGTGCGGGCCAGCTGGCGGGACTGGGCGACCAGGCGCCCGGCGGAGTCCCAGATCTCGACGTCCTCGTCGAACCAGCCGCCGGCGGAGAGCCGGCCGGTGCCGAGGACGGCCAGCCAGCCCGGCGCGGGGACGGCGCGCAGGTGCCAGGTCAGCTCCACGGTCGGCGACCAGCCCTTCGCGTCGACGTTGAGGGCGACGGGCGGGAGGGCGTCGACGGCGAGCGCCAGGGAGTACGCGTCGGGCTCGTAGCCGCAGCGGAGGCGGAACCAGGCGCGGCCCTCGAGGCGACCGCTGGGACGCCCGTCCAGCCAGCCCATGGTGGACGGGTCGAAGCGCATGTCCACGCGGTCGGCGAAGCCCCGGTCGCCGCGGTCGCCGAACTCGTCGTCCGGGGCGGCGATCCTGGGGGTGGTGTTCTTGGGCGGTTCGTCCAGGATCGAGCAGGACGCGACCGGAGGTAGGGCGGGGGCGGGCCGGTCGCCGGCCCAGACCGGCTCGGCGGCCGGGTCGAGCGTGGCGGTGGTGATCTGGGCGTCCACGATGGACTTGCCGTCCTGGACGAGGGTGGCGCGGAACATGTCGGCCGTCCGGCCGCTCTTGCGGTGCTCCACGACGATCTCGGCCGGGCCCGGCTTCGCCACGCGCAGGAACGCCGCGCTGGTGGAGACGGGGTGGGCGTGGGCGGACGCCTCGACGGCGGCGCGGCCGAGAACGGCCATCAGGTAGCCGCCGTTGAGCGCCTGGGCGAATCCGAAGCCCTCGTCCAGTTCGGCCCGGTACCGGCCCTCGGCGAGCCGTTCGACCGACGTCGCGTCCCCGAACCTGCTCATCCGCGTCCTCCCGGGGGCCTTCTAGAACCACGTTCGAGAACGAGCGTACCGATCCCCGCCGCGCGGCGCGCGGCCGCTCCTCGGGAACCACCCGCGACCGGCCGTCCCGGTCCACCTCGCCTGCCCCGGAAGCACCCCGTCCGGAGCAGGCCCGATGCCCCGGACGTGCCGGTCGCGCCTAGCCCGCCCGCACACACAGAAGTATGGAGTTCGGACGGCGCGTCGTCCGCCCGAACTCCACTTCCGACGTGGGCGAATCCCGTTCCGTCCGGACCGGGACGCCATGATCGTCCGGCTATCTACGGGAACGGAGAGGAATGCGGCTCAGGCCCAGAGTTGACCCTCCAAGCGGCTTTCGGCCTCCTCCAGAGTGCCCTCGTACGCGCCGGTCGAGAGGTACTTCCAGCCCCCGTCGGCGACGATGAAGGCGATGTCGGCCCGCTCTCCGGCCTTGACCGCCTTCCGGGCCATCCCGAGCGCGGCGTGCAGGGCGCCGCCGGTCGACAGCCCGGCGAAGATGCCCTCCTGGTCGAGCAGCTCCCGGGTGCGGCGGAGGGCGTCGGCCGAGCCCACCGAGAAACGGGTGGTCAGGACCGACTCGTCGTACAACTCGGGCACGAAGCCCTCGTCGATGTTGCGCAGGCCGTAGACGAGCTCGCCGTACCGCGGCTCCGCGGCGACGATCTTGACGTCCGGGACCCGTTCGCGCAGGTAGCGGCCGACGCCCATGAGGGTGCCGGTGGTGCCGAGCCCTGCGACGAAGTGGGTCACCGACGGCAGGTCGGCGAGGAGCTCCGGGCCCGTGGTCTCGTAGTGGGCGCGGGCGTTGGCCTCGTTGCCGTACTGGTAGAGCATGACCCAGTCGGGATGCTCGGCGGCGAGGCCCTTCGCCACCCGGACGGCCTCGTTCGAGCCCCCGGCGGCCGGGGACGCGATGATCTCCGCCCCCCACATGCGGAGGATCTGGCGGCGCTCTTCGGACGTGTTCTCCGGCATCACGCACACCATCCGGTAGCCGCGCAGCCGCGCGGCCATGGCGAGCGAGATCCCGGTGTTGCCGGACGTCGGTTCGAGGATGGTGCAGCCCGGGGCGAGCAGGCCGTCCTTCTCCGCCTGGGCGATCATCCAGAGAGCGGGACGGTCCTTCACCGAGCCGGTCGGGTTGCGGTCCTCGAGTTTCGCCCAGAGGCGGACGTCCGGGGACGGGGACAGCCGGGGCAGGCCGACGAGCGGCGTGTGCCCCAGCGAGTCGAGCAGCGAGTCGAAGCGCATGGCACGGGCGCGCCGCTCAGCCGCCGGCGACGGCGGGCAGGATGGTGACGTCGTCGCCGTCGGCGAGCTCGGTGCCGAGCCCGTCGAGGAAGCGGACGTCCTCGTCGTTGAGGTAGACGTTGACGAACTTGCGCAGCCTGCCGCCGTCCACCAGCTTGCCCCGCAGGCCGGGGTGCCGGGTGTCCAGGTCGGCGAACAGCTCGTCGAGCGTGCTCCCCTTGCCCTCGACGGCCTTGGCGCCATCGGTGTGGGTGCGCAGGATGGTGGGAATCCGAACCTCGATCGCCATCGCGAAAGTCTCCTTTTGTGGTGCTGGGCGAAACCCGTCGACGGCGGAAGGCCGGACGGGGCGCGGGGTCTTACGAGAGGAGTCGCGAGGACGGACAGTCGTAGACGACCTCGGCGCGCGAGTGCCCGAACAGAAAACTCTGCACCGGAGGCACCGCGCCGTCCCCGATCCGGGGGCCGCTCGTCGTCCACATAGCGCTCATTTTACCTGTTAGTAGCTCTCTACCACTCAGTAGCCCTCGACGACGGCGACCTCTTCCTCGGTCACCTCGCCGTCCACGATGCGGTACGAGCGGAACTCCACCTCATCGGCGTCCCGGGTGGACACCAGCACGTAGTGGGCGTTCGGCTCGGACGCGTAGGACACGTCGGTGCGCGAGGGGTACGCCTCGGTGGCGGTGTGGGAGTGGTAGATCACGACGGGCTCCTCGTCCCGGTCGTCCATCTCCCGCCACACCTTGAGCTGCTCCATCGAGTCGAAGCGGTAGAACGTCGGCGAGCGCTCGGCGTTGGTCATGGCGACGAACCTGGCCGGACGGTCCGACCCGGCGGCGCCGGCGACCACGCCGCAGGCCTCGTCCGGGTGGTCCGCGCGCGCGTGCGCGACGATCTTGTCTACCAGGGCACGCTCGATCGTCAACATGGCCGAAGGCTACCCGCCGTCCCCGCGCCCGGGTGGGGCCGCCCGCTCAACGGGCGGGTCCCGCGAGGCGCACGTGCAGGCGGAACCGGGTGCCGGACCGGGCGTCCGAGCGGATCTCCACGATGTGGCACAGGCAGCGGACGGCCCACATCGCCGCCTCCGCCGGACGGTCGGGACGCGGCGGGATGTGCCCGAGGAACCGGTCCTCGACCCGCGCGGCCGGATCGGCGAGCTCGCAGACCAGCTCGCCCGCCGCCGCCCAGACCCACAGCTCGCCCCGGCCGCCGCCGTTGCGGATCACGGCCGTCGCGACCTCGTTCGCGGCCAGCAGGAACGGCAGGCGGCGCTCGGACGCCAGGCCGGAACGCTCCGCCTGCCAGGACAGGAAGTTCCGGACGTCCGGGAGCTGCCCGGTGGTGAAGCGGCAGTGCTCGGCGTCCGCCGGCGGCGGGCCGAGCGGGCTCCGGTTGCACTCGGCGTAGAAGGCCGCCGGATCGGTGTAGGACGGGCTGGGCCACTCGCGGGTGGCGTCCGCGAAGGCCGGGTGGGTGCGGGCGACCACGGCCAGCACGTCCCCGGGGACGGTGTGGATGTTGTAGGCGCAGGTCAGAAGGGTGTAGGTGGCCTCGAAGGCGACGTTCAGCAGCGACTCGTGCCGCAGCCACTCGACGATCTCCAGCGGGCTGCGGCCGTCCCACGGCGGCTCGGTGAGGACGCGCAGCCGCCCGCGGCGCCACCAGTCGGTGCGGCCGCGCTCGTGGAAGGACGCGATGGTCGTGGTCGGGCAGCGGTACCAGTCCGACGCGTCCAGGAACTCGACGTCCCCGGGGCCGAGCCCGGCGCCCGGGGGCGCGTCGGCGAGGGCGGCGCGCAGGAGGTCGCGGCGCGACTCGGGGAGGATCGCGACCAGGACGTCCCCGGCGGCGGCGCCCTCGGCGAGGTGGGCGAGCGCGGTCCTGCGGAACTCGGCGTCCGAGCCGTAGAGGAGCGCGCGGTGCCGGAGGCGGTCCAGGGACGACCGGTTCGCGGGGCGGCCGCCGGGGGTGTCGTGGCGCGCGCCGGACGCCGGTGCGGGCGCGGGAGTGCCGGGGGTCATGGCGCCGCCTCCTCCACGAAGACGCCGGGAAGGCGGTCCCAGCTGGCGATCCGGAGCATCAGGGCCAGGTAGCCCGGGACGGACCGGAGCACGACCTGGCGGTCCATCGGCCCGCCCGCCGTGCGGATCTCGAGCATCGCGCGCAGTCCCTCGGTGTCGCAGAAGGCCAGGCCGGACAGGTCGAGGCAGAGGTGCCCCTCGCGGCGGGCGGCGACGTCCAGCGCGGCGCGCAGCGCGGGCAGCGTGGACTCGTCGACCGCGCCGGACAGCGCCAGGCCGGGCGGGGTGAAGGTCGGTGTGATCCGCAGGACGCCGTCGTCGTGCAGGTCGTCCACCCGGACGAGGCCGTCGTGGCAGGCCAGCAGCAGTCTCAGCTGCTCGGCGCCGAACCAGCGGCGGTCGTACTGGCAGATCGTCATCGCGCGGGAGCCGGGCGCGCGGAACGCCTCCTGGCACTGGTGCTCGAACTCGCGGAACCGCTCGGTGCCCGGCCAGCCGCGCAGCGAGAACGACGTCTCGCCGGTGATCCGGACGCCGCGGTACCCCTGGACGAGCGCGAGGTCGACCTCCGCGCCGAGCAGGTCGACGGTCATGTCCGGGTCGAACCGCCCGGACGCCATGAACGCCTCGATCACCGGACGCGGCGCCAGCCGGCCGTCCCCGGCGGCCTCGCGCACGTCCACACCCGCGTCGGCGAAGGCGGGGACGGCGGCGAGCCGGTCCAGGACGGCGTCCGCGTCCTCCTGGTCGGCCATGTAGACGATCTTGTGGTCGCGGTCCAGCCCGTCCCGGACGTAGGCGGCGAGCACCGCGTACCGCTCCTCGTCGCCGGTGAAGGCGAGCGCGAGATGGTCGCCGAAGCGCGCCTCACCGACCGCGACGGCCGTGGCGCCCGGGGCGTCCGTGGCGCCCTGACCGGCCGCCGATGGCGGCGGCGGAAGACCGTCGTCTCCCAGCGTGGACATGGTCACGCCTCCCGGAGGTCGGGGCGGCGGACATGCCGGGGCGAAGGGGATCCGGGTCCGCCGTCGAGCTCGCCCTACCCCGCCAAAATAGCCCTACCAGACGGCCCGGACGAGGCTTTCCTGAAGCATCGTGAGCCAGTCGTAGGCGGCGTACATCGGCATCCGCGGATCGGACGGGTCGAGGCCCTCGGCCTCCTCGTACCACTCCTCGGAGATGTCGAGCCGCGTGCCGAGCGCCAGCCGGACGTCGTTGAGCGCCCGCAGCCACGCCTGGGCGTGCTCGGTGGTCAGCTCCACCTCCGCGCGCGACGCCTTCTCCGCGCGTGACCCGGCCCCGTCCTTGCCCCCGGGCGCGCCGAAGGCGTCCGCGAGGCCCGACAGGACGATCCCGGCGGCCTCGCGCTTGCCGTCCCTCAGCCCCATCTCGGTGTAGCGGCGGAACTCCCCGGCGGCCTCGCCGTCGTCGCGGTAGGCGTCCGGGAACAGCCGGGCCAGGACGGGGTCCTCGGGCGTGGTCGCCCGGTCGCTGATCCCGACGGCGGCCAGCTCGTCGTCCGCGCCGGGCGGATCGCCGAGCAGGTCGAGCATCTGCTCCATCAGCGTCCGGACGAGGGCGGCCTCCTCCGGCTCGAACCGGATCCGGACGGCGCCGTCCCGTCCCTTGCGCACCTTCATCAGTCGTCCCGTCTCACGGTCGCCCACAGGCCGTAGGAGTGCAGGACCTCGACGTCCCGTTCCATCTCCTCGCGGGTGCCGTTCGCGACGACCGCGCGGCCCTTGTGGTGAACGTCCATCATCAGCTTCTCGGCCTTGGACTTCGGATAGCCGAAGACGGCCTGGAACACGTACGTCACATACGACATGAGGTTGATCGGGTCGTTCCACACGATCGCCAGCCACGGCCGGTCCGAGGCCACTTCCTCGGCGATGTCCGGTCGTTCGAGTTCGACCGGTGCGGGTGCACTGCTCATGGCTCGCCGTCTTCCTCTCCCCCGGTCCAGATGGCCGCCCCTCTCCACGAATGCTAGTTCGTGCGGCCTCCGTACGGGGACGACGCCCCCGTGTCACCTCCGGCCCCAGAGGCCGCATACGCCCCATGCGTCACAGGCGTCCCACGGTTCCCAACCCGTTTCGGTCATCCGGTGCGCACGCGTCGGACGCCTCCGGCCACCGTGGCGTTCACGCCGCTCAGTAGGGTTTGCGCTGTGGACCTTGGAAGTTTCGGCACGACCGCTATCTCCGGCACGACCGCGCTGCTCACCGACCAGTACGAGCTGACCATGCTCACCGCCGCGCTGCGGTCCGGCACGGCCGAGCGCCGCGCGGTGTTCGAGGTGTTCGCCCGCCACCTGCCCGCCGGACGCCGCTACGGCGTGGTCGCGGGCACCGGGCGGCTGCTGGACGCGGTGGAGGCCTTCCGGTTCGACGCCGACACGCTCGCCTTCCTCCGGGAGCGGGACGTGGTGGACGAGCCGACCGCCGAGTGGCTGGCCGAGTACCGCTTCACCGGCGACATCCGCGGCTACGCCGAGGGCGACTGCTACTTCCCGAACTCCCCGATCCTCACCGTGGAGGGGACGTTCGCGGAGGCGGTGCTGCTGGAGACCGTGGTCCTGTCGATCCTCAACCACGACTGCGCGATCGCGTCCGCGGCGTCCCGGATGGCGGTCGCCGCCGGGGGCCGCCCGATGATCGAGATGGGGTCGCGGCGGACGCACGAGCAGGCCGCCGTCGCCGCCGCGCGCGCCGCGTACGTCTCCGGCTTCACCACCACGTCCAACCTGGAGGCGGGCCGCCGCTACGGCGTGCCGACCGCCGGGACCGCCGCGCACGCCTTCACGCTCCTCCACGACAGCGAGCGGCACGCGTTCCGCGCCCAGCTCGACTCGCTCGGCGACGGCACGACGCTGCTCGTGGACACCTACGAGGTCGAGCGGGCCGTCCGGACGGCGGTGGAGCTGGCCGGGCCGGCGCTCGGCGCGGTCCGGATCGACAGCGGCGACCTCGGCATGATGGCCCGCCGCGTCCGGGCCCAGCTGGACGGCCTGGGCGCGACCGGCACCCGGATCATGGTCACCGGCGACCTGGACGAGTACGGCATCGCCGCGCTCGCCGCCGCCCCCGTGGACGGCTACGGCGTCGGGACGTCCCTGGTCACCGGGTCCGGCGCGCCGACCGCGTCGCTGGTCTACAAGATCGTCGCGCGGGCCGACGGGCCCGGCGCGGACGCCCCGATGCGCCCGGTCGCCAAGCGGTCCACGGGCAAGCCGAGCCGCGGCGGCCGCAAGTCCGCGCTGCGCCGTCTGGACGGCCACGGCACCGCGTGCGCCGAGGTCGTCACGACCGGCGAGCCGCAGCCCGGCGGCCGGGACCGGCTGCTCCAGATCCCCCTGGTCACCAAGGGCGAGGTCGTCGGCCGCGAGCCGCTGTCCGCCGCCCGCGACCGGCACACCGCGGCCCTCGCCGAGCTCCCCGCGACGGCCCTCCAGCTCTCCCGCGGCGAGCCCGCCCTCCCCACCGAGTTCGTGGACGGCGGGCCGCGCCACTGATTGAGTGGCCACAGTCCGTGGCCCGACGACAGCGAGGAGCGATCATGACCAAGGCACTGCTCATCATCGACGTCCAGAACGACTTCTGCGAGGGCGGGTCGGTCCCCGTCAGCGGCGGCACCGACGTCGCGTCCGCGATCTCGTCGCACGTCGCGAAGAAGGGCGGCGACTACGCGCACGTCATCGCGACGCGCGACTTCCACCTGGACCCGGGCGCGCACTTCTCGGACGAGCCCGACTTCGTCAACACCTGGCCGCCGCACGGCGTGATCGGCACGGCGGGCGCCGACTTCCACGAGAAGCTGGACCTCGCGCCGATCGAGATGGTGTTCAGCAAGGGCCGCGAGGCCGCCGCCTACAGCGGCTTCGAGGGCCTGAACGACGACGGCGAGCTGCTCGGCGACTGGCTGCGCGAGCGCGGCGTGGACGAGGTGGACGTCGTGGGCATCGCGACCGACCACTGCGTCCGGGCGACCGCGCTGGACGGCGTCCGGCAGGGGCTGCGGACCCGCGTCCTGCTCGGCCTCACGGCCGCCGTCGCGCGGGACACCACCGACCGCGCGCTGGCCGAGCTGCGCTCGGCGGGCGTCGCCCTGAGCGGGGACCCCGTGCTGCGCCCGTGAGCCCCGACGAAGCCCGCGCCGCCTGGGGACGTCCCCTGCCCGCCACCCCGATCGTGCTGGTCATGGGTGTGGCGGGCAGCGGCAAGACCACGGTCGGGCGGCTGCTCGCCGAGCGCCTCGGCTGGGACTTCGCCGACGCCGACCACTTCCACCCGGCCGCCAACATCGCCAAGATGACCGCCGGGATCCCCCTCACCGACGCCGACCGGACGCCCTGGCTGCACACCATCGCCGCCTGGATCGACGAGCGCCGCGCGGACGGCCGTCCCGCCGTCGTCACCTGCTCGGCCCTGAAGCGCTCCTACCGGACGCTGCTGACCGGGGACCGTCCCGAGGTGCTCCCGGTCTTCCTGGACGGTGACAGCGCCCTCATCGCCCTCCGGATGGCCCGGCGGTCCGGCCACTTCTTCCGGCCGGGCATGCTCGACGGCCAGTTCCGCGTCCTGGAGCGCCCGGCGCCGGACGAGCACGTCCTCGTCCTGCCCGTCGACGCCCCCGCCGACGAGCTCGTCGCGCTCGTCACCGCCGCCGTCCGCCCCTGACCGGCCGGTCCTCGGCGGCCGGGCGTCCGAGGCGGGGCAGGTCAGGAGCGGCGGCGGGCGGCCCAGTCGCGGATCTTCTCGATGCGCTTGCGCACGTCGTCGCCGGACGCCTGCGCGAGGACGGGCCCGCCGCACGTCCGCCGCAGCTCGGAGTGGATCACGCCGTGCGGCTGGCCGGTGCGGTGGCTCCAGGCGCCGACCAGGCCGTTCAGCTCCTTGCGGAGGGCGTGCAGGTCCTCCGCGGCGGTGCGGTCGGCGCGCGGGTCGCCGGTCTTGCGGCTCCGCTCGTTCTTGATCTGGTCGGCCTGCCGCTTGCGCAGCAGCTGCGTGACCTGCTCCGGCTCGAGCAGCCCGGGGATGCCGAGGAACTCCTCCTCCTCGGCGGAGCCGGGCAGCGCCTGCATGCCGAACTCGCCGCCGTCGTACAGGACGCGGTCGAACGTCGCGGACGCCTCGACCGTCTCGAACGCCAGCTCGTCGCCCACGACGTCCGGGGTGTTGCGCTCGCGGTTGGCCTCGGCGAGCAGCTCGTCGTCCAGGCCGTCCTCGCGGACGGGACGGTCGAGGACGTGGTCGCGCTCGGTCTCCATCTCGGCCGCGTGCCCCATGAGCGTCGGCACCGACGGCAGGAACACCGACGCGGTCTCGCCGCGCTTGCGGGCCCGGACGAAACGCCCGATGGCCTGCGCGAAGAACAGCGGCGTGCTGGTCGAGGTCGCGTACACGCCGACGGCCAGGCGCGGGATGTCGACGCCCTCGGACACCATGCGGACGGCGACCATCCAGCGGTCCTCGGTGTCGGCGAACGCCTTGATCTTCTTGGACGCGGTCGGGTCGTCCGACAGGACGATCGTCGCGCCCTGCCCGGACACCTCGCGCAGCGTCTTGGCGTACGCGCGCGCCGACTCGTGGTCGGTCGCGATGACCAGGCCGCCCGCGTCCGGGATGGCGCGGCGCAGCTCGGTCAGCCGCTTGTCCGCGGACGCCAGGACGTGCTTCATCCAGTCGCCCTTGGGGTCGAGCGCCGCGCGCCACGCCTGGGACATCTGGTCCTGCGTGAGGGGCTCGCCGAGCTTGGCGGCCAGCTCGTCGCCCGCGCGGGTGCGCCAGCGCATCTCGCCCGAGTACGCCAGGAAGATCACCGGCCGGACGACGCCGTCGGCGAGCGCCGGGCCGTAGCCGTAGGTGTAGTCGGCGCGGCTGCGGCGGATGCCGTCCGGCCCCTCCTCGTACTGGACGAAGGGGATCGGGTTGATGTCGGTGCGGAACGGCGTGCCGGACAGGCTCAGCCGCCGCGTCGCGGGCTCGAACGACTCGCGCACCGCGTCGCCCCAGGACAGGCCGTCGCCCGCGTGGTGCACCTCGTCGAAGATGACCAGGGTCTTCTTCATCTCGGTGCGGTTGCGGTGCAGCGCGGGGCGCGCGGCGACGGTCGCGTAGGTCACGGCGATGCCGTGGAACTCGCGGCCGACCGCGCCCTGCCCGTTCTGGAACTCGGGGTCGATCTTGATGCCGACGCGGGCGGCGGACTCGGCCCACTGCCGCTTCAGGTGCTCGGTCGGGCAGATGACGGTGATGGCCTGGACGAGACGGCGGTCCAGCAGCTCGCGGGCGAGGCGCAGCGCGAAGGTGGTCTTGCCCGCGCCCGGGGTCGCGACGGTCAGGAAGTCGCGCGGACCGGGCTGCGTGCCGTCCGTCCCGAAGTAGACCTCGAGGGCCTGCTGCTGCCAGGCGCGAAGGGACGACGCGGTCCCCCACGCGGCCCGTTCGGGGAACGCTGGGGGCATGCTCGATGCGGCGAAGGTGCTCACGGTCATCGAAGGCTACCGATCCCGACCGACAGATCGCGCCGCATGTCCCCTGCGGGCCCCCGCCCGGCCCGCCCGGTAGACCGCCCAGACGGCCCGCACACGTTGCCCCTGACCTGCGGTGAACTCGCGCATGCAGTCGTCCCAGGCGTAGTCCATGAAGTTGTGGATCGGATCGTCTCCCGGTTGCGGACAGGTGTCCTTCCTCATAGGACAGGCCTCGGCCGCGGACGCCTCGTACGGGGTGTCGTCGACCGAGTCCCCGGGCGGCCGGCAGCCGTTCTCGAACGTGTGGTAGAGCCCCAGCCAGTGCCCGATCTCGTGGACGGCCGTGAACCCCCGGTCGTAGTGCCGGAACCGGCCGCCCGGGACGGCCCGGTAGTCGATCACCACGCCGTCCAGCACCGGCTTGGCCCGGTACGCCTCCGGGAACGTCGAGAAGCCGAGCACGTCCGAGCCGACGGCGGCCGTGTACAGGTTCAGCGTGCCGGGCCCGCCGCGGCGCAGGGCGCGCTTGAACCGCTGCTCGAACCGCTTCGGGTCACGGAACCAGTCCGGACGCCGCGTCCGGTCGATTCCGGTCAGCCGGAAGCCGATCATCGTGTCGACGCCTCCGAAGCGTCCGCCGTAGGCGTCGTTGAGCGCGGCCAGCTGCCGCCGGACCTCCGCGTCGGACAGGGCCCCCTCGGCGCCGTCCGTGAGCACGTGGACCCGCACCGGCACGTTCAGCGCCCCCGCCCGCCGAGCCGCCCTGTCGACCGCTTCACTGTCGACGGCCGCCCTGTCGACCGCCGCCCTGTCGACCGCCGCGATGTCGGGCGTCCCGAACCGCGCGACCATCCGGCGCCGCAGATCCGCCTCCAGGGCGTCGAACCGGGCCCGTCCCAGCGTCTGGCCGTCCGAGCCTCGTCCCGCCCGCGCGGCCCCCGCCTCCGCGCCGGACGCGGGCCTCCGGCGACCGCAGGCGGCATGGACGGCGGCGACCGCGCGCGCCACCCCGGGCGCGCCCGGGCGGGACGCGGCGGCCACAACCGGACGGACGTCACCATCCGCGCTCGCCGCCATACCGAACGTGACCGACACGGCGCACAGCGACAGCGCGAAACCCCGCCTCATGAGTCATTCCCCCGAACAGACCCGTACCGGAAAACGTCGTGATCCCCCGGCCGATCGTCGCACGACCGGCCGGGGGATCACGCCGAAGAACGCGCGCGGAACCCGGCTACTTGTCGCCGTCCTTGCCGCCGCCGGGCTTCATCGACTCGTAGATCTCCTTGCACTCCGGGCAGACCGGGTACTTCTTCGGGTCGCGGTTCGGCACCCAGATCTTGCCGCACAGCGCGACCACCGGCGTGCCGGTGACGGCACTCTCGGTGATCTTGGCCTTCTTGACGTAGTGGGAGAACCGCTCGTGGTCGCCGTCACCGGTCGACAGGTCCGGCCGAACGTCGCTCTCGGGAAGGATCTTCGTGCTCACGTCATTCACCTTAGCCGTCAGTTCAGGGTGGGGTCGTCGGGAAAGGTCGACACGAACGCCAGGTCTCCGGCCTGGCGGCGCAGGACCTGCTGCCAGAGGCGTTCGGGCTCGGCGGCGAACACGTCGCCGGCCTCGGCGGTGACCAGATACCAGGCGCCGTCCTCGATCTCGCCGACCAACTGGCCCGCGCCCCAGCCCGCGTACCCCGCGAACACGCGGAGCTGGAGCAGTTCGGGCGCGAGCAGCGCGGGCGGGGCGTCGAGATCGACGAGGCCGACTCTGGCCACCGCGGGCTCGCCGTCGAGCGCCCGCCAGCCGAGCGGCTCGTCCTCGCCCGGCAGCCGGGCCAGGGCCAGCGCGTTGTCCAGGGCGACCGGGCCGCCCTGGAACACCACCGACGGGCCGGTGACCAGCTCGGCCCACGGCGGCAGCACGCGGTCGACCGGCACCTCGGTCGGCCTGTTGAGGACGACGCCGAGCGTCCCGCCGTCGCCGTCGTGCTCGACGACCAGCACGACCGTGCGCCGGAAGTTGGGGTCGTCGAGCTGGGGGGTCGCCACCAGCAGGGTCCCCACCGTGATGCCGTCGTCCATTGCACCATCATGCGTCGCCGCGCGCCCCGGCGGCACATCCCCCCACCGGTTGCCCTGTTACAGGGGCCCCGCCGGGGGGATATGAAGAAAAATGGGTCAGCGTTTAAGCATGCTCTAGATTTACGGCCGTGCGCGGGGCGCGGTCCCGTCGGGTCGCTGGGCCGGAGGTCACGATGCAGTTGCCGCGGGTCGTCATCGCCGCCGTCTTCTTCGTCATAGGGGCGCTGATCGCCGTCCCGGCGCTGATGAAGTGGAGTTCGGGCGGAGCCCACACCACGAACGAACCCGTCGCCAACTCGAGCTCGGTGCCGTCGACGTCGCCGTCCGGCGGCGGGACGGGCACCCCGACGAAGAAGGGGAAGGCGTCACCGACGCACAGCCCCACGCACGGGGCGACGCCGACGCACAAGCCGACCTCCACGCCGTCCCAGGGCGGCGCGCAGCCGCTCGCGGTCACGTTCGGCTCGGTGGACTGCCCCGGCCGGACGGTCGACGTGACCGTCCGGAACGAGAGCTCGCAGGAGCAGGGCTACTCGGTCGAGCGGGACGACAACTCCACCCCGGTCACCGCGAAGATCGCCGCGGGCGCGACCCGGACCAGCTCGCTCCGCCTCCAGCAGGGACGGCGGACGCTCGTCGTGGTGAACGACTCCGCGCACCGGCTGGTCAAGGAGAAGGCGATCAAGGCGAACTGCGCGGTCGCGGCGCCCGGCAGGAAGCCGACCAGGCTCCCGCACACCGGCGCCGACTCGGCCATGATCTGGGCGCGGGTCGCGACGGGCGCGGGCGCCCTGCTGACCGGCGCGATCATCCTCTGGTACGGCGGCATCTGGCCGCGCCGCCGCGACCCGATGTTCGGCAACAAGACCGCCAAGTAGGACGCCGAGAAGAACGGAACGGCCCGGGGCGGCGACGCCCCGGGCCGTTCTCCGTGCCGTGGATGCGCTGTTGCTGATCCGACGTGGCGGAAGGGTCAGGCCTCCGTGCGCGGACGGCCCCCCGCGGCCTCGCGGACGGCGCCCGCGACCCGTCCCGCGACCTCCGGGTGGAACACGCTCGGGACGATGTAGTTCGGGCCCAGCTCGCCCGGCGTGACGACCTCGGCGAGCGCCTGGGCCGCGGCGAGCAGCATGCCCTGCGTGACGCCGGCGGCCTGCGCGTCCAGCAGCCCGCGGAACACGCCGGGGAACGCGAGCACGTTGTTGATCTGGTTCGGGTAGTCGCTGCGGCCGGTGGCGACGACGGCGGCGTGCTCGCGCGCCTCGTCCGGCGACACCTCGGGCTCGGGGTTGGCCAGCGCGAACACGATCGCGTCGTCGTTCATCGTCGCGATGTCGTCCCCGGTCAGGATGCCCGGCGCGGACACCCCGACGAACACGTCCGCGCCCGCGACCGCGCCCTTCAGGTCACCGTCGTAGCCCTCGGCGTTGGTGTGCTCGGCGATCCAGCGGAGCGAGTCGTCCAGGTCGGTGCGGCCCAGGTGGACGGCGCCGTAGTAGTCGCAGACGACCACGTTCTTGGCCCCGGCGTGCAGCAGCAGCTTCAGGATCGCGGTGCCCGCCGCGCCCGCGCCGGACATCGCGATGCGGACGGACCCGATGTCCTTGCCGACCACGCGCAGCGCGTTGGTGAGCGCCGCGAGGACGCAGATCGCGGTGCCGTGCTGGTCGTCATGGAAGACCGGGATGTCCAGCAGCTCGCGCAGCCGGGCCTCGACCTCGAAGCAGCGCGGCGCGGAGATGTCCTCCAGGTTGATGCCGCCGAACGCGGGCGCGAGGATCTGGACCGTCCGGACGATCTCGTCGGTGTCCTGCGTGTCGAGGCAGATCGGCCAGGCGTCGATCCCGGCGAACCGCTTGAACAGGGCCGCCTTGCCCTCCATGACCGGCAGCGCGGCCTCCGGGCCGATGTTGCCGAGGCCGAGCACCGCCGAGCCGTCGGTGACGACCGCGACGCTGTTGCGCTTGATCGTCAGCCGCCGGACGTCCTCGGGGTTGCGGGCGATCGCGAGCGAGACCCGCGCGACGCCCGGCGTGTACGCCATGGACAGCTCGTCGCGGGTGCGCAGCGGCACCTTCGACTGCATCTCGATCTTGCCGCCGAGGTGCATGAGGAAGGTCCGGTCCGAGACCTTGTGGATCTTGATGTCGTCGATCGTCTCCAGCGCGGCGGAGATCGCCTCGGCGTGCTCGGTGTCGCGGGTGGCGATGGTGACGTCGATGCGCAGCGTCTCGTGCCCGGCGGTGTTCACGTCGAGGGCGGTCACGATGCCCCCGGCGTTCTCTACGACGTGGGTGATCTGGCTGACGGCCTTGCCGCCGGCCGGGACCTCCAGCCGGACGGTGATGGAGTACGACACGCTGGGCACGCTGGCCACGACACTGCTCCCTGTCTACCGGCTACGTCTCACCGGCTCCGTTCGTCGACCCGCCCGGAGACCGGGGACCGGGTTCCGGGGCGGCGTGAGCGCGCTACTCCGAGGGCGTCCTTGAGAGGGCGTCGCATGGGGCGGGCGGGGCGCGGTCACCGCCAACGAGGATACGCGCTCACCACGCCGTCCCCGATCAGAAGGACACTTTATGCTTGCGCGGTTAAAAAAGCGCGTTCTGCAACAAGCCGCACTAGTGCGTTCCGCCACAGCGCGCGCTAGTGGGTGAGGGCCCCGGAAGGGCCGGGGACGCCGCAGGGCGCGTCCCCGCGGTGGAGGAACGCGCCCTGCGGCAAGCCGTCGGACGGGTCTAGAAGAGGGCGCTCTGGAGGGAGCGGCGGCCCTTGGCGACGCGCGGGTCGTCCTGCGGGAGCACCTCGAACAGCGTGAGCAGGTGCTTGCGGACGGCGTCACGGTCATCGCCCGCGGTGCGGCGGACGGCGGAGACGAGACGAGCGAACGCGGCCTCGACCTGGCCGGACACCATCTCGACGTCGGCGGCGTCGATCTGCGCCTGGGCGTCGCCGGGCTTGGCCTCGGCGTCCTGCAGCGCGCGCTGCGCGTCCAGCTCCTGGACGCGCCCGCTGAGGTCGACGAGCGCGATGCCGCGCCTGGCCTCGTCGTCCCGGGGGTCGCGGGCGAGGATGTCCTGGAACGCGGCGCGCGCGGCGTCCAGATCACCGGCGCGCAGCGCGTCCTCGGCGGCGTCGTAGGTCGTGTCGGCGGACGGCAGGTCGGACGCGGGGGCCTCACCGGCCGGGATCTCCGGGATCAGGCCCTCCTTGACCAGCGCCTCGAAGAGCTGGTCGATGGCCTGGCGCACCTGGGCCTCGGGGGCCGCGCCGTTCAGGAACGGCAGCAGCTGCCCCTGGACGACCGCCGCGACGAACGGGATGCCGCGCACGCCCATCTGCTGCATGTACGCGCCGAGCTGCGGGTTCGCGTCGATGTCGACCTTGGCGAGGACCCAGCGGCCCGCTGCCTCCTCCGCCAGCTTCTCCAGGATCGGGCCGAGCTGCTTGCAGGGCCCGCACCATTCCGCCCAGAAGTCCACGAGCACCGGGACGGCCTGCGACCGCTCCACGACCTCGGTGTTGAAGGTCTGGTCGGTGACGTCCACGACGAACGGGCCGCCCGCGGGCGCCCCGGCGGGCGCGGGCGCGCCGTCCCCGGTCTGGGCCGCGCGCGCCTGACGCTCCTGGCGCTGCTTCGAGGCCGCCTGGACGGCCCCCAGGTCGACGGCCCCGTACATCGAAAAGTCCCGAGAAGGCATATGTACATCCTGCCGCATGAGAGCGCGTGTCGCATGAGCAGCCGCAGGTGTCCTCTGGAGGCGAACTCGGACCGGCCTCCGCGCACGGGACATGCCGCGGGACCTGTAGCGCGTGTCACACCGTGCCCCATGTCGGCCCCATGTCGGCCGCGTGTCGGCCGCGTGGTCACGGGCCCGCCCTGCGGCCGGTCACCGGAACGCACGACGGGAGGTCGCGGACAATGGCGACCGGTCCGGAATTCGTGCGACACGGATCCTCCAACGACGCGAAAGGTAAAGAATCAGATCCCCGCAGCTCAATAGCAAAAGCGAGCTGACGCCGATCACCAAGACTGGTTATAGTCGCCTGGTCGTGCACGGTTCGACGTCCACGAGAGTTTCATCAGCCGGCCTGCTCGGCCGTGATGAAACGCACCGCCGAGCGACGGGGGTCGCGGGCGGGCCGGGGGCGGTCTCGGGCCGGGCTCGTGAACCAACGGGGGGATAACTGAAATGGTCGCGGACGCATCCGCGATCGTGGCCCATGGGATGGGGGTCCGCCGCGGGGGGCGGTGGCTCCTCCGTCCGACGGCCCTCGGTATCGCCGAGGGCCTGATCGGTGTTGCCGGCCCGCCGGGTGCGGGCAAATCGACGCTGCTGGCCACGTTCGCGACGCTTCGCCGACCCAGTGTCGGCGAAATCGAAATCCTCGGTCACCGTACCGGGAAAACCTCAGATCTGCGCGCCGTGCGCGCGAGGATCGGCTATCTTCCGTCGGGCTTCTGGCGCGAGCCGAACATTTCGGCCGCGGAATTCGTGGGCTATGCGGCCTACTACCGGCGGGCACGGGAATCAGACGCGCGCGGCATTCTGCGGCGCATGGACCTTTCGGATGTGGCGGACACCGAACTGTCCCTGCTGCCGCCCGACGTCCGGCTCCGGGTGGGCCTCGCCGCGACGTGCGTGCACCAACCCGACATCGTCCTGCTGGACGATCCGCTCGACGACCTGGTCGAGAGGGTCGCCGCGGACGGCGAGCGCGGGGAGTTCACGGCGTCCCTGCCGCGGCTGCTCGGACGGCTGGGCGCCTTCACACGGGGTGAGGACGACGGGCCGTCCGGGGCGGAGGACATGCCGGCGCAGGATTCGGAGCCGTTGGGTGGAACGGCTCATGCGCGCGCGTTGTCCGAGCTGGTGCCGGTGCTGCGTTCTCTCGCTCCGACCGTCCTGGTGACGGGGGCCTCGGCGAAGGCCCTCGCGGGCATCTGCGATCAGGTGCTCTCGCTCGCGCGCGGACGCCTCACGGTGGCCGCCGAGGCGAGCGGCGCCTCCCCACCCCGCGCGTACGCGCAAGCCGCCGTCCCCGCGCCCGCGCCGAGTGACACGAGCGTGCTCGACGCGCTCGTCCACCGGCGCCGCGAACCCGAGGCCCCGGACGCCGACAAGGCGGACGCGGGCCGCCGGAAGGACAAGACGGAGGGCATAGCGGCGTGGAGGAGGCTGGTGCCGTTGGGAAGCGCGGCCGGTGGCTGACCTCAGCCGCGTGCTCTGGGCGGACGCGCGGCGGGCCAGGCCCCTGGCCGGGGCGGCGGTACTGGCGGCCTCGGGCATCGCCGCGGCCTGGCCGACCCTGCTGCCGGGGGTCGCCTACTGGGACAACTCCATCGTCGCCCTGGTGAACGCGGTGCGGGTGATGGGACCGGTCGCGGCCGGGTTCGCCGCCCTCGCGGGCGCGCGGGAGCGGCGCCTCGACTACCTGCGGGTCGTCACGTCCCGGTCGCCGATCACCGGCGTGCTGTTCGACCTGGCGCTGCTGATCATGGTGGCGCTGGCGTCCTACGCGGTCGTGGTCGGGGTGATCGTCGTCCGGACCCTGATGCGCGTGGAGGCCGGGCAGCCCGCGCTGCTCGGCCTGACGGCCGCGTCGGCCTCGCTCGCCCTGCACGTCACGGTGGGCTACCTCGCCGGACGGCTCGTCCCACGGTCCACGACGGCGCTGGTCGTCCCGGCGGCCGCGGCGGTGTGGGCGGCGGCCCGGCTCCCGGGGACGTCCTGGTGGAGCCTGCTGCCGCCCGCCGCGCTCCACCGGGTCGAGCTGTTCACCGGCCTGAACCCGGTCGTCCTGGCGGACCAGACGGTGTGCGCGGCGGGGCTCGGCATCGCGCTCACGCTGGCGTACTGCTGGTGGGTGACGCGCCGGGCCGCGCTGCTGCTGGGGGTCGCCGCGGCGCTCGTCCTCACGGGGGCCGTCACGGTGCGGCTGCACGGCACGCACGGGACGGCCGTCCAGGCGTCCCCGGCGGCGGACGTGTGCCACGAGTGGCCGCTGCGGGTGTGCGTGCATCCGGCGCTCGCGCCCGCGCTGCCCACGCTGGAGGAGACGCTGACGCCGCTCGCGGCGCGCCTGGCGGAGACCCCCGCCGCGTTCACCCGCGTCGAGCAGCGCCCGGGGCCGGGTCCGGGTCCGGCGCTGGTCCGGCACGGGCTGGTCCGGCTGTACCTGCCGGGCGAGCTGGGGCCCGGCTTCGCCGACGAGGTGCTCCGCGACGTCCGGGACGGCCTGCTCCGGCCCGGCGCGTGCACCGGACGGGCCCGTCCGCCCCGGGAGTACGAGGCGCTCGTGGACGCGTGGCTGCTCGGCGAGGGCGCCCCGGTGATCTCCGACCGCGGCGCGTCCCGCCGCTTCGGCCTCTGGGACGAGGAGGACCGCCGCGTCTGGCTCCGCGCCCACTTCGGCCGCTACCGGAAGTGCTCGCTCGACGCGTCCGACTTCCCGGCGTACACGCTCACGAAGGCGACCCCCCGTCCCGCCGCGGCACCGGGCGGATCGTCCGCGGAGAAGGGGACGGAGAAAAGGAAGGGCGAGGCGTCAGGCGGCACCCGGACGTCGTCGTCCCGGGGTGCGGGGTCTTCTCGTGGTGCGGAGTCGTCCGGTGCGGAGTCGTCCGGTGCGGAGTCGTCCGGCAGGCGGCCGGCGTCCGGCAGGGCGCCGCTGGGCAGGACGCCGGCGGGCGGGACGTTCCGGGCGCCGGTTCCCTCCCGCAGGCCGGTTCCCGGGAGGAGGAAGGGCTCCGGGCGGAAGGCGCCGGACCGGACGACGCGGCACGGCACGGTGGCTCCCCGGCCGTCGGAGACGAGTGAGGGAACCGCCGGAGACGAGTGGCGGAAAAGGAATGCGCCCCGCGCCGGACGGTCCTTTCCAGGACGCCCGGCGGGGGCGCTAATACCCTCTGCGCGGCCACGACAGGACCCCCCAGACCCGTCGCGACCACGCAGAAGCCTTATGACGCGGAGCTAGACCGCCTGCCGCTCCGGGGCGCCGTCCGACCGCGCCGGGGCGTCGGCGGCCGGCCGGAGCCAGTTCCGCTCGACGAGGAACGGTGCGATCGGGAGCACCGCGGCGACCAGCGCCAGCAGCGTCCGCTTGGTGTTCCAGCCGGTCGACGGGCGCCCGAGCAGGACGAGACCGACATAGGCCAGGAACAGGACACCGTGGATCGGCCCCATGATCTGCACCGCCACCGGGGCGTCGGCCGCGTACTTCAGCGGCATCGCCACGAGCAGCAGCACCAGGAACGAGATTGCCTCGGCCACGGAAACGATCCGCAGGGTCTTCACGATGTCCACGTGCAACTAACGTACCGCCCCCTCCGCAGTGTTTCGGACGGGCCTATGGCGCTGCTCACATCGCGGGCTCGGCCGGCACCGCCCGACACCTCTAGGGTGACCGCGTGGACTGGAGTTTGCTGACCTGCGCGCGCAAGGGACACATCACCTACGCGCCCGACGAGCCCCGGCTTCGGCTGCGGCTGCACACCGAGACCCCCATCGGCGACGCCTGGCGCTGCCTGCGCTGCGGCGCCTACATCCATGGCGAGCCGCACGGCGGCGGACCGGCCGACCACGCCCCCCTGGTCAAGCGCGGCAAGGAACTGCGGGACGCGTTCATCATGCGGTTCTTCGCGTTCGAGCGGATCATCCGGGGCCTGGTCGTGCTCGTCGCCGCCTACGGCGTGTGGCGGTTCGCCGCGAACCGCGGCTCGATCCAGCGGATCTTCGAGAAGGAGATCCCGCTGCTGCGCCCCCTCGCCCGGCAGATCGGCTGGGACCTGGACCACTCCAAGATCGTGGAGTCGTTCCGGAAGGTGTTCGACCTCAACGCGACCACGCTGCGCTGGCTGGCCGTCGGCCTGCTGGTGTACGCCGCGATCGAGATCACCGAGGCGATCGGCCTGTGGATGCTGAAGCGCTGGGGCGAGTACTTCGCGGTGATCGCGACCTCGTTCGGGCTGCCGATCGAGATCTACGAGCTGACCGAGCGGATCACCGCCGTCCGGATCGGGGCGCTGGTGATCAACATCGGGCTGATCGTCTACATCGTGGTCACGAAGCGGCTGTTCGGCGTCCGGGGCGGGAAGGCCGCGCACGAGGCGCACCTGCGCAGCGCGTCCCTCCTGGAGGTCGAGGAGGCGGCCGGGGCGCACGCCTGACCCGGGCCCGACGCACGCCTGGCCCGCGCCTGACCCGCGCCCGACCCGCGCCCGACCCGCGCCCGACCCGCGCCCGACCCGCGCCCGACCCGCGCCTGACCCGCGCCTGACCCGCGCCCGACGCGCGACGGAGCCGTCCCCCGGACGGTTCCGAGAAGAGCCTCACATCGGTCAACCGGTAGTAAAGCCCAGGTATGGGCATGTTGTCCGCATGGCACGCTCACGACCGGACGACGCCGGTCCCGGGACGGAGACGCCGACGGCGCCGTCCCGGGCCACCGAGCCCCCGCGGCGCCGCATCGGCGTCGCCCTCCTGCTGATCGCGGTGACCGTGGCCGCGGTGATCGCCGTCCAGAACGGCCTGCGGATCCTCCCCCACTGGCTGAACCCGTTCGCCGAGGACACCCGGGACCGCAGCGGCCCGGCGCTGCTGCGGTCCGTCCGCGACATGCACCGCTACCAGGCCGCCGGAGGGGACTTCCAGGTCGTCGTCGACCTGGACAAGGAGGGGAAGTACCTGCCGGGCTCACTGCGCGGCAGGCGCACGCTGTTCATCGGGCAGGGCTCGGTGAACGCGTACGTGGACTTCTCCCGGCTGGGATCGGGGGCCATCAGCGTGAACCCCGACCGGACGGCCGCGACCGTCCGGCTCCCCCACGCGCAGCTCGACTCGACGAACCTCGATCCGAAGCGCAGCTACGTGTTCTCGACACAGCGCGGCCTGTTCGACCGCGTCGGCGACTTCTTCAGCTCCAACCCGAACGACCAGCAGCAGCTGTACGTGCTGGCGTCCCAGAAGATCCAGAAGGCGGCGCAGGACAGCGGCCTCCAGACCCGCGCCGACCAGAACACCCGGACGATGCTGGAGAACATGCTCCGCGCCCTGGGCTTCAAGACCATCACCTTCCAGCAGGCGCTCCAGTAGCTCCGGCGGGCGGCCCAGAAGACGCGCGAGCCCCCGTCCGGTCGTCGACCGGACGGGGGCTCGGAGAGCGCGGGATCAGTTGGAGCCGGGGACGCGGATGATCAGCGCGTCGCCCTGGCCGCCGCCGCCGCAGAGGCCGGCGGCGCCGACGCCGCCGCCGCGGCGCTTCAGCTCGTAGGCCAGGTGCAGGACGAGCCGCGCGCCGGACATGCCGACCGGGTGGCCGAGCGCGATCGCGCCGCCGTCGACGTTGACCTTCTCCGCGTCGACGCCGAGGTCGCGCATGGACTGGATGCCGACGGACGCGAACGCCTCGTTGATCTCGATGAGGTCCAGGTCGTCCACGGTGAGGCCGGCCTTGCCGAGCGCGTGCTTGATCGCGTTGGACGGCTGGGAGTGCAGCGAGCTGTCCGGGCCCGCGACGTTGCCGTGCGCGCCGATCTCGGCGATCCAGGTGAGGCCCAGCTCCTCGGCCTTGGCCTTCGACATGACCACGACGGCGGCGGCGCCGTCGGAGATCTGCGAGGCGGACCCGGCGGTGATCGTGCCGTCCTTGGCGAAGGACGGGCGGAGCCGGGCGAGGGTCTCGGCCGTGGTGTCGCCGCGGACGCCCTCGTCCGTGCCGAACACGATCGGGTCGCCCTTGCGCTGCGGGATCTCGATCGGCGCGATCTCGGCGTCGAAGCGGCCGTTCTTGATCGCGTCGGCGGCGCGCTGGTGCGAGCGGGCGCTGAACTCGTCCTGCTCCTCGCGGGAGATGCCGAGCCGGGCGTTGCCCCGCTCGGTGGACTCGCCCATGGAGATGCCCTCGAACGAGTCGGTGAGGGCGTCGTAGGCCATGTGGTCGAGCACCTCGACCGAGCCGTACTTGTAGCCGCCACGCGACTTCGGCATCAGGTGCGGGGCCAGGGTCATCGACTCCATGCCGCCCGCGACGACGATGTCGAACTCGCCCGCGCGGATGAGCTGGTCGGCGAGCGCGATCGCGTCCAGGCCGGACAGGCAGACCTTGTTGATGTTGATGGACGGCACGCTCATCGGGATGCCGCCCTTGACCGCGGCCTGGCGGGCGGGGATCTGTCCCGCGCCGGCCTGGAGGACCTGGCCGAGGATGACGTAGTCGACCTGGTCGCCGCTGATGCCGGCGCGCTCCAGCGCGGCCTTGATCACGTGGCCGCCGAGATCGGCTGCGGTGAAGTCCTTCAGCGAGCCCAGCAGCCGCCCGATGGGCGTGCGGGCACCGGCGACGATGACGGAACCGACGGACAAGGGGGCCTCCACGAGAACGTACGGCGGGACGTTTGCCACGATACTCAGCAGGACCGAACGCGCTTCGCCCCGGGGAGGACCCATGCTGACCCGCATCGACCACATCGGCATCGCCTGTCACGACCTGGAGGCCACCGTCGCCTTCTACCGGGAGACCTACGGGTTCACCGACGTGCACTTCGAGACGAACGAGGAGCAGGGCGTCCGGGAGGCCATGCTCAAGATCAACGCCACCGGCGACGGGGCGGCGTCCTACCTTCAGCTGATCACCCCGATCCGGGACGACTCGACCGTGGCCAAGTGGCTGGCCAAGAACGGCGAGGGCGTGCACCACATCGCGTTCGGGACGGACGGGGACGTCCAGGACGAGGCGGACGGCATCGCCGCCAAGGGCGTCCGGGTGCTGTACGACGAGCCGCGGCACGGTTCGCTCGGCTCCCGGATCACGTTCCTGCACCCGAAGGACTGCCATGGCGTCCTGACGGAACTGGTGGAGAAGGCGACGTCCTGAGCCGGTTCCCACCCCTCCGAGGGGGTTTCGCGGGCGCGCCACGGCGACACCGCCAGATCGTGATGTGATCGATATCACAGACATGATCAAGGGCGTCATGGACGGTGTGCTGTAACCGTTCGGACACTTCTGGTGCATTTCCCGGCGGGAACCCCCGTCAAATCGGGCCTCCCGGCACGATAAGACGAACCGGACAAACCTCCCAGTGCGTTCGGTTGGGCCCCCAACAGCACAGCACCCGGAGTACGCTTCTTCCGCCGGAGGAGGTCTGGGGCGGCGCGCCCCTCAAGCAGGCGATCGTCCGGTCCCCGGAACCTTGGCCCGTAGCCCCGTCACACCAGGATTGAGCCACATGCAGTCCGACATCGACGCCCAGCTCAGCAACTTCTTTGAAGACACGCCCCCACGCGAGTTCGACGTGGTGCTCCGAGGCTACGACCGGCACCAGGTCGACGAGCACATCAAGCAGCTCGACAACGAGGTCCGCACGACGCGCGAGTCGACCTCGCAACTCCAGCGCGAGCTGTCGGACGCACACCGCCAGCTCCAGGAGCAGGAGCGCCCGACCTACTCCGGGCTCGGCGCCCGGATCGAGCAGCTGCTCCGCCTCGCCGAGGAGCAGGCCACCGAGCTCGTCCAGGCGGCCCGCAGCGAGGCCAACGAGATCAAGGCGGCCGCCAAGGTGGAGGCCGCCGAGCTGCGCGCCACCGCCGAGAGCGACGCGTCCGAGCTGCGCGCCACCGCCCAGCGCGAGTGCGACGACATGCGGGGCGCCGCCGAGCGCGAGGCCGAGGAGGTGCGCACCTCCGCCCGCCGCGAGGCCGACGAGCTGACCTCCACGACCGAGCGCGAGGTCGCCAAGCTCCGCGCCACCGCCGACCACGAGGTCGCCGAGAAGCGCGCCGCCGCCGAGCGCGAGATCGCCAAGCTCCGCACCACCACCGAGCGCGAGGTCGCGCAGCTGCGCGCGTCCACCAAGCGCGAGCGCGACGAGATCCTCACCACCGCCAAGCGGCAGGCCGACGAGATGCGCGCGCAGGCGCAGCGCATCCTCGAGGAGTCCGAGGCGCAGCGGGCGCAGGCCGAGGCCGAGTTCGAGATCCAGCTGGCCGCCCGCCGCGAGGAGGCCGACCGCCAGGACGCCGAGCGCCACGCCGCCGCCCAGCAGGCCACCCAGAAGCTGGTCGCCGAGGCCGAGCAGCGCGCCGCGTCCGCCGAGCAGCGCGCGGCCAAGGCCACGCAGCAGGCCGAGCAGACGCGCCGCGAGGCCGACTCGCACGCCAAGCAGCTGATGGCGAACGCGCGCAAGAACTCCGACCAGATCATCACCGAGGCCAAGGGCCAGGCCGAGCAGCTGCTCGCCGAGACCAAGGCCGAGGCCGAGCGGATCCGCACCGCCGCGCAGCGCCAGGTGGACGAGCTCACCCGCCAGCGCGACAGCATCACCAGCCACCTCAACCAGCTGCGCCAGCTCATCGGCGGCGTCGGCCCGGCGCTCGGCGGCCCCGAGGAGGCCCCGGCGATCGAGAAGGCGCCCGCCCCGGCCCCCGAGCCGAAGCCCGCTCCCAAGCCGGCCCCGGCGCCGAGCGGCCCGTCCGGCAACGGCCCGTCCGGAAACGGCCAGGCCAAGCCGCAGGGCGGCAAGCCCGCCCCGAAGGGCCCCCAGGGCAAGAAGTCCGAGGACGACGACGAGGACTGGTGGCAGGAGTGACGACCGGCTGACGGTCGTCCTTCCCCCGAAGGATCACTGAGGCCCAGCGGCATCCGCCGCTGGGCCTCGTCCTTTTTCCGGGGCGGCGCCCCGGGGACGAGGGTTCGTGGAGGTTAACGCGGCTTTACCCGATGTATCGTTCTCGTCCTGAGCTCCGCCCGGACCAGGACCACAAAGGAGAGCCGGAGTGCCTGACGACACCCCGCCGTCCGCCGGGACGGAATCCCCGAGCATCGCCGAATCCCTCGGCGCCACCGAATCCCTCGGCGCCACCGCCGTCGCCACGTCCACGCCGCCGGAGAGCGGCGCGCGGACGAACGGCGCCGCCGTCCCTGAACCCGCGACGGCGAAGGACGACGCGGTGGAAGGCGACACGGTGGAAGGCGACACGGTCGCAGGCGACGCGCACGACGCGGTCGAGCGGGTCGAGCAGCTGAAGCAGGAGGCGAAGGCCGACCGGCGGTTCCCGTTCGGACGGCCCGGAGAGCCCTTCGGACGGCACCACCCGTTCGTGTTCGGGTTCACCGCCGCGCTCGGCGTGATGACCGCCTACCTGCTGCTGAAGGCCGCGACCGGGGCCAGGTCGACGCTGGTCACGATCGTGGTGGCGATGTTCCTCGCGGTCGGGCTGAACCCGGCGGTGGAGCGGCTGAAGCGGCTTGGGCTGTCCCGGGGCTGGGCGGTCGCCGTGGTGTTCCTCGGCGTCGTGCTGTTCTTCGCCGGGGTCGTCGCGTCGCTCGTCCCGCCGATCGTCGACCAGGTGAACGGGCTGACGCAGAACCTGCCGCACTACATCGAGCAGCTCCAGGGCAACCGGCGGATCGCGGACTGGGACCGCCGCTACCACCTGCTCCAGCAGGCGCAGGACAAGCTCAACGACTCCAAGTTCCAGCAGGAGATGGCCAACTGGGCCGTCGACATCGGCAAGCAGGCGCTCAGCGGGACGTTCAAGACGCTGACCGTGCTGATCCTGACGCTGTACTTCCTGGGCTCGCTGCCGCAGATCAAGGCGTTCTCCTACCAGCTCGTCCCGCGGACGCGGCGGGCCCGGGTGGCGCTCCTCGGCGACGAGATCCTCGACCGCATCGGCGGGTACGTCGCGGGGCAGTTCACGATCGCGTTCATCGCGGGGCTGGCGTCCTACATCTTCCTGGAGATCCTGGGCGTCCCGTACGCGCTGGCGCTGTCGCTGATCGTCGCGGTGACGGACCTGATCCCGCTGGTCGGCGCGACGATCGGCGCGGTGATCGTGTGCCTGGTGGCGTTCCTCACCGGCATGTACGAGGGCATCGCGGCCGTGATCTTCTACGTCGTCTACCAGCAGGTGGAGAACTACCTGGTCTACCCGCGCGTGATGAAGAAGACCGTGGACGTCCAGCCCGCGGTGACGATCGTCGCGGCGCTCATCGGCGCGGCGCTGCTCGGCGTCGTGGGCGCGCTGATCGCGATCCCGACGGCGGCGGCGATCTCGCTGCTCATCCGGGAGATCGTCCTGCCGCGGCAGGAGTCCGCCTGACCCCGGCGGCCGGGGACGCCGGTCAGCGGGCGGTGCGGGAGAGGGCCGCGGCGAACTCGGAGACGGCCTGGTTGAACAGGTCCGGCTGCTCGACCGGGACGAGGTGCCCGGCGCGCGGGACGATCATCAGCTCGGCGTTCGGCATCGCCTCCGCCACGGCGCGGGCGTCCGCCTCGGACGCCAGGACGTCCTCCGCGCCGACCATGACCAGCCCCGGGACCTTCACGCCGCGCAGCGTGTCGAACGCCTCGGGACGTCCGGCCATCGCGCGCTGGGCCCACGCGGCCGCGCGCGGCGGCGTGGACTGGACGAGCCCCCGGACGCGTCCGTAGACCAGCGCCCGCTGCCGCATCGTGGTCGGCCCGACGAGATCGGGGAGCACCTCGTCCACCAGGACGGAGACGTCGGCGTCGCGTTCGAGGCGGTCGGCCTGCCGCAGCCGCGCCGCGCTCGCGTCGGCGGCGTCGGCGGCCCCGGGGGTCGCGCACAGGACCAGGCCGAGGACGAGGTCGGGGTGGCGGCGGCACAGTGCCGTCGCGACGTGCCCGCCCAGGGACAGGCCGCCGACCACGGCGCGCTGGACGCCGAGGGTGCGGAACATCCGGGCGACGTCGTCGGCCATGGCGTCCACGGACGGGTCGTCCGGGCCGAGCACGGACCCGCCGAAGCCGCGCAGGTCGGGGGTGACGACGCGGAACCGGTTCGCCAGCGCCTCCCGCTGCGCCAGCCACATGGCCGAGGACAGCGGGAACGCGTGCAGCAGCACGAGCGGCGTGCCCGTCCCGACGTCCCTGGCGTACAGCTGCACGGCGGTCATGACAGCGCTGCCCCTCCCCGTTGACGACCTGGACCCCCACCGGCCACGCGGCGGTCAGCCAATCGTCACCCCGAACCGGCACCTCGCCGACACCTCTGGCCGCGATCGGCCGTCCGGGTTTGTCCACATCGGGTGGATGGTCCGATGTGGGGGCGCTCAGTAGCGGGGGGCGTTGCGGGAGCGGACGGTGTTGGGCGCGCGCCGCGAACGGGCCTGCCAGCAGGGACGATGCCAGTGGCGGCGGTCGTCCGCCCCGCCGGGACCGGAGGGCCACGCCACGATGTGCCCGACTCCGGCCGGGATGAGCTGGTCGCAGCCGGGGCAGCGGTACGCCTTGGCCGCGTTCGCCCCGGCGACCGTCCGGACGTGCCACTCGCCGTCCGGGGCGTCCTCGGTGTCGTCCGCCCAGGACGCGCCACCCCCGCCGGGACCACGACGGTCCGGCGAATTGCGGCGGTTTTTCCGGGGGCTCATGAGATCAAGGATAAAGGCGCGCGCGGGGTGCGGGTCCTCCCGTGAAGCGGGGTGCGGGTCCTCCCGTGAAGCGGGGTGCGGGTCCTCCCGCGAGAGGTGGCACGGGCCCGCCCCGGCGAGCAGGGGCGGGCCCGCAGGGGTGTCAGCGGAAGGTGAGGCCGAGGTCCCACTGCTCGCGGAGGCGGTCGGAGACGGCGGAGTTCGCCTCGTCCGGGTCGTACTCGAGCTGGTCGAGGGCGCGGCCGATGCCGAGGCGGTCGATCTCGGCGATCGGGCCGGCCGGGTAGCCGCAGCCCAGGGTCATCGCGGCGTCGATCGCGTCGGCGTCGGCGTAACCGGCGTCCAGCATCGCGACGGCGTCGTTGATGTACGGGAAGCGCAGCGCGTCCACGATGTAACCGCGGCGGGCCCGGCAGCGGACCGGGGTGAGGCCGAGGGCCGCGACCAGTGCGGCGGCGCGCTCGGCGGCGGCGGGCGGGGTCACCGGGGTGAGGCCGATCTCGACGAGCGGACGGTCCTTCTCGGGCTTGTGCGCGGCGAGCGCGCCACCGCCGGTCAGGCCGCCGTCGCTGAGGACGATCGCGCCCCGCTTCACCCGGGCCTCGATGGACGCCACGTCGGCGTCCTCGCCGGACGCCACGACCAGGTCGGCGTTCTCGACCTTGGCGGTCGGGGCCCCGGCGGCGGACGCGGCGGCCGCGAACGCGCGGCTCAGCGGCTCGTCCCCGACGATCGCGACGGACGGGACCGGGCCGCCGGTCGCCTCCTCGGCGTCCGCGGCGGTCTCGTAGGAATGGAAACCGCGCCCGGTCTTGCGGCCGAGCAGCCCGGCGGTGACCAGCTCGCGCAGCACCGGCGCGGGCGCGTGACGCCGGTCACGGGTCTCGGCGTGGATCGCCTCGAGGACCTCCAGGCAGGTGTCCAGGCCGATCAGGTCCATGAGCGTGAACGGGCCCATCGGGAGCCCGCCGCCCGCGGTCATGGCGGTGTCGATGTCGTCCCGCGTCGCGTGCCTGGTCTCCAGCATGGACGCGGCGTCGTTGAGGTAGCCGAACAGCAGCCGGTTCGCGACGAACCCGGCGCGGTCGCCGATCACGACCGGGGTCTTGCCGAGACCCTCGCCCAGGGCCGCGACGCGGTCCACGGCGCCGTCCTCGGTCAGGACGGTGCCGATCACCTCGACCAGCTTCATGACCGGCGCGGGGTTGAAGAAGTGGACGCCGACGACCTTGGCCGGACGGCCCGTCGCGGCGGCGATCGCCGTCACCGACAGCGAGGACGTGTTGGTCGCGAGGATCGCGTCGTCCCGGACGACCTTGTCCAGCTCGGCGAACACCTTGTGCTTCAGGTCGAGCCGCTCCGGCACGGCCTCCACGACCAAGTCGCAGTCGGAGAGGTCGCCGAAGTCGGTGGTCAGCTCGATCCGGTCGAGGATCTCCCGCCGCCCGTCCTCGGTCAGCCTGCCGCGCTTCACCGCCCGTCCGGTGGACTTCTCCAGGTGCCCGCGCCCGCGGTCCAGCGCGTCCTGGTTGATCTCTACGCCGACGACGGCGAGGCCGCCGCGCGCCAGCACCTCCGCGATGCCCGCACCCATGGTGCCGAGCCCGACGACTCCGACCCTGCTGAACGAACCCTCACTCATGGACGGCAGTGTCCCAGAAGCCCCGGGCCGTCCGGGACGGGGGCGTCGGCTCGGGACCGCCCCCCTCCCCGTCCGGCGGGCGGGGTCCGCCCCGCCGCGGCCCCGGCTTCGCCACCCTGCGCACGGCGGCCCCTCAGCGGGCGTGGACGGTGTGCCGGCGCCGCGGACGCCACGGCGCCGCCGTCACCAGGGCCTCGGCGTCCCGCCGCTCGATCGCCTTCTTGGCCTCCACCGCGTCCCGCTCCTCCCGCGCGAACTCCCGAAGCTCCCGCGCCCGCTCCCGCATCACCGCGTACATCACGTCGTTGTGGAACATCCGAGCCCTCTTCCCTCAAGCGCCGGGCCACCTGGCCCCGACACCCTCGAGATTCGCCCTAAGCCCCCACCCCCCACATCGGCACAACGCCCTAAGTCCCACCCCCCGGACGCCTTAGGCGGGCCGTTCGGGCGCGGGAGGGCCGTGGGGTCACTAAGCTCGGCGGACGTGCGTCTCGTTATCGCCCGGTGCAGCGTGGACTACGCCGGCAAGCTCACCGCCCATCTGCCCTCCGCCGTCCGGCTGATCATGGTGAAGGCGGACGGAAGCGTGTCCATTCACGCCGACGACCGTGCCTACAAGCCGTTGAACTGGATGAATCCGCCGTGCTCGCTGCGGGAGGAGCCGTTCGACGAGAACGGCGCCGTCGCGCGGTGGACGGTCACCCACACCAAGTCGGGTGAGCGGCTGATCCTCACGATCGAGGAGGTGCTGCTCGACCACGGGCACGAGCTGGGGCCGGACCCGGGGCTGGTCAAGGACGGCGTCGAGGCGCACCTCCAGGAGCTGCTGGCCGAGCACATCGGGACGCTCGGGAACGGCTACTCGCTCGTCCGCCGGGAGTACCCGACCGCGATCGGGCCCGTGGACATCCTGTGCCGGGACGCCGGGGGCGCGACGGTCGCGGTGGAGATCAAGCGGCGCGGGGAGATCGACGGGGTCGAGCAGCTCACGCGGTACCTGGAGCTGCTGAACCGGGATCCGCTGCTCGCGCCGGTCCGCGGGGTGTTCGCCGCGCAGGAGATCCGGCCGCAGGCGCGGGTGCTCGCGACCGACCGCGGGATCGACTGCGTGACGCTCGACTACGACGCGCTGCGCGGCATCGAGCACGAGGGCACCCTCTTCTGAGCCATCATGAGCTCATGAACGCAATCGCCGCAGGCACCTTCGACATCGAGGCGTGGGACGACGAGAAGCCCTACGACGAGCGGGGCGACCGGAAGCTCACCAAGGTCCGGGTGCGCAAGACGTTCCACGGCGACCTGGTCGGGACGAGCGTCACCGACCTGATCACCGTGGAGACGGGGGTCGGGCCCGCGGCGTACGTCGGCGTGGAGACCGTGGAGGGGATCCTGCACGGCCGGGAGGGCTCGTTCGTGCTCCAGCACAGCGCGGGCAGCGACGGGGACGCGCAGTGGCTGCGCTGGCTGATCGTCCCGACGTCCGGGACCGGGGAGCTCGCGGGGATCCGCGGTGAGGGCAGGATCACGGCCCTCCCGGACGGCACGCACGAGTGGGATCTCGATTACACCCTCGGCTGATCCGCCGGCCCGCACGTCGCGCGCGTGCGGGCCGCGGCTTTTCCCGAGGCCGTACGCTTCGGGCATGTCCCCTGGGGTTCCGGCGGCCTCCGCCGAGCGCGCTCGCGAGCGGATCATCGACGCCGCCGAGGAGTGCTTCCAGCGGTTCGGCGTCGCGAAGACGACGGTCGAGGACATCGCCGCGGCGGCGGGACTGTCGCGGGCCACGGTGTACCGGGCGATGAGCGGCGGGCGGGACGAGCTGATCCTGGCGGTCGTGCTGCGGAGCCTGCGCCGGTTCCTGGACGTCCTGGCCGAGCGGCTGGGCCGGGAGCGGTCGGTGCCGGACGCGATCGTCGAGGGGACGCTGTCGGCGGTGGCGTTCGTCCGGGCCGAGCCGACGATCGCGCGGCTGCTGGTGCCGGAGGCGGCCGGGCACATGCAGGCGGCGGTCGCGAGCGCGGGCGAGCAGGTGCTCGCGGTGTGCGCGGACCATGTCCGGCCGCACTTCGAGGCGGCGCAGCGGCTGCGGCTCGTCCGCCCGGACATCGACGTCGAGGGCACGGTCGAGTTCCTGTTCCGGATGATCACGTCGCTGATCGTCATGGACCGGGACCGCGACGAGGAGGCGACGCGGGACTTCCTGCGCACGTACGCGGTGCCGGCGATCGCGGCGTCCTGAGCACGGTGGGCCCGTCCCGCGACCGACACGGGGCACACGCGGGACGCGGTACCGTCGAATCCGTCGGGAACGACCGGGGGAGGACGGCTGAGGATGGGCTCGGTGCACCACATGCGGGGCCGGGGAGCGGTGCGTCCGAGCCCCGTGTTCCTCGTGATCTGCGCGGCCACCGTGCTGTGCGGGCTGATCGCCTGGCGGTACGGCGAGATCACGATGAACCTGCTGGAGACCAGGTTCGAGGCGGGCCGCATCGCGGTGTTCGGGTTCGTGATCGCGGGCTGGGTGCTGTCGCTGTGCCTGCACGAGTTCGGGCACGCCTACCTGGCGTACCGGGCGGGTGACCACAGCGTCGCGACGCGGGGGTACCTGACGCTGAACCCGGCGCGCTACACCGACCCGCTCCTGAGCTTCGCGATCCCCGTGCTGTTCATCCTGCTCGGCGGGATCGGGCTGCCGGGCGGCGCGGTCTGGATCGACCGGTCGCGGATCCAGGGCAAGTGGCGGCACAGCCTGGTCTCGGCGGCGGGGCCGCTGAGCAACGTGCTGCTGGCGATCATGCTGGCGGTCGTCTACCGGAACTTCGCGTCCGGCGAGCACGGGATCTTCTGGTCGGGCGTCGCGTTCCTGGCGTTCCTCCAGGTCACGGCCGCGCTGCTGAACCTGCTGCCGATCCCCGGCCTGGACGGCTTCGGGATCGTCGAGCCGTACCTGCCGCCGCGCTGGGTGAACCAGGTGAGCGCGTACGGCGGCTACATGTTCCTGCTGGTCATCGCGCTGCTGTGGGTCGGGCCGATCAACCGCGCGTTCTTCGGGCTCGTCACGCACATCACGAACACGATCGGGCTGAACGAGCCGATGATCCAGATCGGGCACGCGGTGTTCCAGTTCTGGAAGGGCCTGAGCTTCTAGGGCTCCTCGCCGTCCGGCGCGGGTTCCGCCGGGTGGGTCGCGGGTTCCGCCAGGTAGGTGATGACGCGGCGCAGCTGGTCGGCGTAGCGGGCGCGGAACTCCGGTGACGTGGCGTCCATCCCGGCCACGTAGCGGACGAGGTTCGGCATCGTCGTCGGGATCGAGACGGCGGCCATCATCATGAGCATGACCATCGCGGGGTCGAGGTCGGACGCGAGTTCGCCCTCGGCCTGGCGACGGCGCAGGTCGGACAGGTCCTCGCGGCCGCCGGGCAGCTCGGCGTAGTCGCCCGTCAGGCCCATCCACGCGTTCAGCCGGGTCGCGCGCGGCTCGTCCATCGAGTGCTCGAGGTAGCGGACGATCAGGTCCGGCAGCGGGACGTCCGGGGTGGCGAACTCGGCCTCGCGCTCGTGCCAGCTGCTGCCGAGCTCGGCGTACAGGCCGGCCTTGCCGCCGTAGTAGTAGCTGATGAGCTGCTTGTTCACCCCGGCGCGGTCGGCGATGTCCTGGATGCGGGCGCCCGCGTAGCCCTTGGCGGAGAACTCCTCGAGCGCCGCGTCGAGCAGCAGCCGCCTGGACCGTTCGGCGTCGAGCTTGCGTTCTCCGCCGCGCGGCGCGCGGCGGCGCTTCCCGCCGCCTTCCGCGGACGCGCCCGCTCCCCCGTCCTCCGGCGCGTCGCCACGGGCGTTCCGTCCTGCGTCCTTCATGGCCTCATGGTAGCCAACCCTTCAACCATCTAGTTGGTTGACAACTTCATCCGTTCGGTTGAACATGCTCATGTTCAACCGAACGGATGAAGAGGAGATCCCGTCATGTTCCTGATCACCGGAGCCACCGGCAACGTCGGCCGCCACCTGGTCGCCGAGCTCGCCACCGCCGGGCACAAGGTCCGCGCGCTCTCGCGCGATCCCGCCTCGGCGCGCTTCCCGACCGGCGTCGAGGTCGCCGCGACCGAGGACCTCCCGCTGGACGGCGTGAGCGCCGTCTTCGTCAACCCGGCGGTGTTCTGGAACGGGTTCGGCGACCTGCTCGACCGCTGCCGCGAGCACGGCGTCCGGCGCGTGGTCATGCTGTCGTCGTCGTCCACCCTGGGCGCCGGACCGGACAACCCGATCGGCGAGTTCCACCTGGCCGCGGAGCAGGAGATCGAGGCGTCCGGACTGGAGTGGGCGTTCCCGCGTCCCGGCGCGTTCGACGCCAACGCCCTGAACTGGGCCCGGGAGATCCGCGCCGGCGGCGTCGTGGCCGGCCCGTACGCCGAGGCCGCGACCGCGCCCATCCACGAGCGCGACATCGCCGCCGTCTCCGCGGCCATGCTGACCAGGGACGACCTGGTCGGGACGCGTCCGGTGCTGTCCGGCCCCGAGTCGCTGACCTTCGTCGACCAGGCCCGGATCATCGGCGAGGCCCTCGGCAAGCACGTCCGCTACGAGGGGCTCTCCCGCGAGGACGCGCGCGCCGCGATGCTCGGCGGCGGCCACATGACGCCCGAGATCGCCGACTCCCTGCTGAACCTGTGGGCGAAGTACGTGGGCCGTCCCGCCGAGATCTCCCCCGAGGTCGAGCGCATCACCGGACGTCCGCCGCGCTCGTTCGCGGAGTGGGCGGCCGACAACGCCGACCGGTTCGCCTGACCGGTCGCCTGACCGGTTCGCTTGAGCGGTTCCCGCTCAGGCCCGCTCCGTCCCGCTCCGCCTCGTGAGGGCCGCCCGCGCCGCACTCCAGGCGGCCTCACGCGTGTTCCGGCCCCCGCGGGGGCCGGCTCGACGGCCGGTTCCCGTTCCCGGGACCGGCCGTTCCCGTCGCCACTCCTTCGCGGCGCCATTCCTTCGCCGCGCTACTCCTTCACGGCGTCGCGCTCGGCCATCTCCCCGAGGACCCACTCGTACCACTCGCGGCGCATGGTCATGAAGCGCTTGCCGTACTCCATCGCCAGGCGGCCGTAGAACGACAGGTTCGCGTCGTCCCAGTTGATAGTGTTCTCGAGTTCGCCCAGGTCGGCGAGGCGCTTGTCGAGCGCGACGACCTGTTCGCGGACGAACCCGGCCGCCTCGTCCGGCTCGACCTGGCCGAGGAAGAACAGCCGCAGCAGGATCTCGTCCCGCCGCACGACCTTCGGAGGGACCTCCAGCAGCCAGCGCCGCAGCTCGCCGTGCCCCGCCTCGGTGACGCGGTACTCCTTACGCCCGCGTGGGCCCTCGCTCGCGACCTCGATGAAGCCGTCCGTGGTGAGCTTGTTGAGCTCGCCGTAGAGCTGGCTCTGCGTGGCCTGCCAGACGTTGCCCATCGTGATCTCGAACATCTTGAGCAGGTCGTAGCCGCTGGCCCCGTCCATCTCGACGAGCAGTCCCAGGGTGGCGTGTCGAAGGCTCATATTCCAGATCATACACATCAGAGTTGACATGTCAGAAGTGGAGGGTCTACCTTCGACATGTCAGAACAGACATGTAAGGCCCCCGGCCGGAAGGCGGCGCAACGATGCTGAAGTACTACGGGCTCACGTTCCTCCCCTGGATCATCCTGGCCGTGGTCAGCGGCTTCAACGCGCAGGCCGGAGCGGCGGCGGGACTCGTCGCGGCGCTCGTCCTGCTGGCCGCCGACCTCCGCCGCGGACGCCGCTGGGACGCCCTGCTCCTCGAGATCTCCACGGCGGTCTTCCTGGCGGGCTTCACCGTCCTGGTCGTCGCCCTGCCGCACGCCGCGATCGTCCACTACGGCGCGTCCCTGTCGATCGGCTGGCTCGGCCTGACGGCGTGGGGCACGATCGCCGCCGGCATCCCGTTCACCGAGGGCATCGCCCGCCGCCAGGTCTCCGAGGAGATCGCCGCGACCGCGCTGTTCCACCGGATCGCCGTCGTCCTGACCAGCGTCTGGGCCGCCGCGTTCACCGTCTCGGCGACCATCCTCGGCCTCGTCCAGCACCTCGCGCCGCACCAGACCGGACTGCTGATCGCCGTCAAGGTCGCCTGCTTCACCGTCCCGGCCCTGTTCACCCGCTGGTACCCGGAGGTCGCGCGCAAGCGGTACTTCGAGGAGCACGGCATCGAGCAGCCCACCGCTTGATTCCTCCGCCTGGTTCCTCTGCCTGATCCCTCCGCCCGACTCCTCCGCCCGACCTCGCCACTCCCCAGGAGAAGAGCATGGACCTCTGGCTCGACGGCCACCGGGCTCCCGTCCCGGACGAGATCACCGCGCACGACCTGCCCGTCACCGGCGACCTGCCCGCCGAACTGAACGGCCGCTACCTGCGCAACGGGCCGAACCCGAGGCCCGGCGAGCCGAGCGGGCACTGGTTCACCGGGCACGGCATGGTGCACGGGATCCGGCTGCGGGACGGACGCGCCGAGTGGTACCGCAACCGCTGGGTCCGCACGAACCGGTTCACCGGCGACACCCCGTTCGTCCGCGAGGGGGGAACGTTCGACCTCACGTCCGTCCAGGCGAACACGCACGTGATCGCGCACGACGGGACGGTGTACGCGCTGGTCGAGGTCGGCCTGCCCTACGCGCTCACGCCCGACCTGGACACGATCGGCCCGTGCGACTTCGGCGGGCTGCTGACGACGGCGATGACGGCGCATCCCAAGCGGGATCCGCGCACGGGCGACCTGCTGTTCTTCGGCTACGGGTTCGTCCCGCCCTACCTGACCTACCACCGGCTGTCGGCGGACGGCGTGCTCGTCGAGAGCCGCGAGGTCGAGGTGCCGGGGCCGACGATGATGCACGACTTCGCGATCACCGAGCACCATGTCGTCTGGCTCGACCTGCCGATGGTGTTCGACATGGAGCTCGCCGGACGCCCCGGGATGCCGTTCCGCTGGGACGACGCGTACGGCGCGCGCCTGGGCGTCATGCCGCGCGAGGGCGGCGGGCCGGTGCGCTGGTACGACGTCGACCCCTGCTACGTGTTCCACGTCGGCAACGCCTATGAGAACGAGCGCGGGGGCGTCGTTCTCACGGGTGCGCGTTACCGCGACGCCGACATCACCGCGCTGTGGGGAAGCATCGGCGGGGAGCCGGATCCGGCGTCCGCGGCCGCGGACCTGGGCGCGTCCCGGCTGCACCGCTGGACGCTCGACCCGGCCACAGGACGCGCGTTCGAAGAGCCGCTGGACGACCGGAACGTCGAGTTCCCAACACACGACGACGACCGCACCGGCCTGCCCCATCGGTTCCTGTACACGGTCGCCGGTTCCGGGCTCGTCAAGTACGACCTGCACACGGGGACGTCCGCCGAGCGCGACTTCGGTGGGCGTGCGGGTGGGGGGCATGTCGGGGAGGCGGTGTTCGTCCCGGCCGAGGACGCCCGGGCCGAGGACGACGGGTGGCTGCTGACCATCGCGTCCGACCCGTCCGGTTCGCGGCTTCTGGTGCTGAACGCGGGCGACCTCTCGGAGCGGGCCCGGGTCGAGCTGCCGCGCCGCGTCCCCGCGGGCTTCCACGGGAGCTGGATCCCGGACGACGTCGTAAGGTGATTTACTAGCCGGTACGCAGGCAAGTGGTCACTTACCCTGTTGAGTCGCCCGGAGGCAGCCATGTCCGTCGCCACGGAAAGCACCACCTTCCCCTCGCTGAACCCGGCCACCGGGGAGGTGGTCGCCGAGCATCCCGTGCACGACGCCGCGGCCGTCGCGGAGGCCGTGGCGAAGGCGCGCGACGCCGCCGCGTGGTGGGGCGAACTGGGCTGGAAGGAACGGCGCGTCCGGCTGCTGAACGTCAAGGGCGCGCTCACCCGCAACCTGAACCGGATGGCCGAGCTCATCCACCAGGAGACGGGCAAGACCCTCCAGGACGCCCAGCTCGAGACGGTCATGGCGATCTCGCACCTGGACTGGGCCGCCCGGCACGCCGCCAAGGTGCTCGGCCCGCGCACGGTGTTCCCGGGCGTGATGTCGCTGAACCAGAAGGCCGTCCTGGAGTACCAGCCGCTCGGCGTCGTCGGCGTCATCGGCCCCTGGAACTACCCGATCTTCACCCCGATGGGCTCGATCGCCTACGCACTCGCCGCGGGCAACGCCGTGGTGTTCAAGCCGTCGGAGTTCACGCCCGGCGTCGGCGTCCTGCTCTGCGAGCTGTTCACCACGGTGATCCCGGAGCGTCCGGTGTTCCAGGTCGTCACCGGCTTCGGCGAGACGGGCGGCGCGCTCGCGTCGTCCCCGGACGTCGACAAGATCGCGTTCACCGGCTCGGGCCGGACGGCCAAGCGCGTCATGGCCGCCTGCGCCGAGAACCTCACCCCGATCGTCGCCGAGTGCGGCGGCAAGGACGCCTGCATCGTCGACGCGGGCGCCGACCTCGAGGCCGCCGCCGACTCGGCGCTGTGGGGCGCGATGGCGAACGCGGGCCAGACCTGCATCGGCGTCGAGCGCGTCTACGTCGTGGACGAGGAGTACGACGCGTTCCTCGCCAAGCTGACCGAGCGCGCCGCCCGGCTCCGCCCGGGCTTCGACCGCGAGGCCGCCTACGGCCCGATCACCATGCCGTCCCAGCTGGACGTCATCGAGCGGCACATCAAGGACGCCCTCGACAAGGGCGGCAAGGCGGTCGTCGGCGGGCCCGAGTCGGTCCGCGCGCCGTACGTCGAGCCGGTCGTGCTGACCGACGTCCCGGACGACTCGGCCGCGGTCCGTGAGGAGACCTTCGGGCCGACCATCACCGTCCACCGCGTCCGCGACCTGGACGAGGCCGTCGAGAAGGCCAACGCGACCGGCTACGGCCTGGCGGGCTCGATCTTCTCCAAGGACAAGGCACGCGCCATGGACGCCGCCCGCCGCATGCGATCGGGCATGACGTCCATCAACGCGTTCGCCGCGTTCGCGCTGGTCGCCGCCCTGCCGTTCGGCGGCGTCGGCGAGTCCGGCTTCGGCCGCATCCACGGCGCCGACGGCCTGCGCGAGTTCGCCCGGCCGAAGGCCATCACGCGCCAGCGCTTCGCCCTCCCGGCGAACCTGACGTCCTTCGACCGCACCGAGAAGCAGATGGCCCAGGTGCTGCAACTGGTCACGATGCTCCACGGCAAGCGCTACAAGCGCTGACCCGGCCGTCCCCCGGAACCCCTCGGCCATCCGCTCAGCGGGCGCCGAGGGGTTTTCTGCGCGCCCGGATGGCGCGGTGTGCGATGCGCCAGCCTCGCGGCCCTCGCTTCACGACGTCCTGGTAGACGCTACTGCCCGCCGTGCCGTCGGCGAAGACGCCGATCGCCTTGGAACGGGCATGGACCTCGTCTTCCCCCACTTCCGTGAGGACGAGCCGCCGAGGTGCTCGCCGTTCGCGCGAAGCGGGCCGGGACGCTCCGGGACGGCATCGCGACCGCCGACCTGCTGGCGCTGGTCAGCGGGGGGGCGATGACGGCCGGGAACACCGGCGAAGCGCGCCGGCTGCTTCGCCTGGTCAGGGACGGTCTGGAGCCCCGGACGGCCCGAACGCCCTGAGGAAGGTGTCGACGGCCTCGCGGGCGCCGGCCCTCAGGCCGTCCTCGGAGAGGGGCCGGGTGCCGAAGCGGGTGCGCCGGTCGACCGGTCCCGTGAGCAGCCCCGTGAACTGCTCGGCGGCCAGCTCGGGATCGGTGAGGTTCAGCCGTCCCGCGAGGGCGAGGCGGGCGAACCGGTCGGCGAGGGTCTGGAGGACGCGGTCGGCGACGCCGCTCTGCGTGACGTCCAGCAGGTCGGGGAACTGGCCGTGCTCGGCCAGCAGGAGCCGCCGGACGGCCCAGGACCGCTCGTCGCAGTAGCACTCGAGCAGTCGGCGGCCGACGTCCTCCAGCAGGTCGCGCAGGTCGCCGCCCGTGTCCGCGAGGACCTCGAGCGCGGCCAGGTTCGCGGTGAGCACGCGTTCGGCCTGCGCCGCGAAGGACGCCCTGAACAGGGCCTCCTTGTCGCCGAAGTGGTTGTAGACGGTGGCCTTGGCGACGCCCGCCTCGGCGGCGATGACGTCCACGCCCGCCTGCGCGTACCCCTCGCGGCCGATCACCGCGAACGCGGCGTCGAGGATCGCCCGCCGCTTGTCGATGCGGCCTCGCGCCGCCGTCGCCTCCATGCCGCGCAGTGTACCGGCCGCATCCCCGACTTGGACTCACCGGTCTACTTCGCCGCACCGACTTGTTCAATACCGTCCAGACTTCTATGTTGGACGCACCAGTCCAATTAAGGAGTCTGATGAATACAGATGCGTTCGATCCCGCGCTGCGGCGGCTGATCGCCGTGGTGCTGCTCGGCGGGATCATGGGGATCCTGGACGCCACGATGGTGTCCGTCGCCGCCGACCACCTCGTCGGCGAGTTCGGCAGCACGCTCGGCTCGGTCGGCTGGGTCTCCACCGGCTACCTGCTGGCGCTCACCGTGACGGTCCCGGTGACCGCCTGGGCCGCCGGGCGGTTCGGCTCCCGGCGCCCCTGGCTCGCCGGGCTGACGCTGTTCATCGCCGGGTCGCTGGCCTGCGCGTTCGCCGCGAACCTGCCGCAGCTGGTGGCGTTCCGGATCGTCCAGGGCGTCGGCGCGGGGATCGTCGACCCGCTGGTCATGGTGATCCTGGCGCGCGGCGCCGGGCCGGCGCGGGCCGGACGGGTCATGGGGATCATGGGCGTGGTGCTGTCGCTCGGGCCCGTCCTCGGCCCGGCCCTCGGCGGCCTGGTCCTGGACGGCCTCGGCTGGCGCTGGATGTTCCTGATCAACCTGCCGGTCGGCGTGGTCGCGTTCGCCCTCGCGCTGCGGATCGTCCCGCGCGACGAGCCGGCCGCCCCGGACACCCGCCTCGACCTGGTCGGGCTCGCCCTCCTCGGGCCGGGGTTCGCGGCCGTCCTGCTCGGGTTGTCGCGGGTCGCCGGGCAGGGCGGCGCGGGCGCCTGGGCGCCGTTCGCGGCCGGGGCCGTGCTGCTCGCGGGCTACGCCGTCCGCGCGCTGACCGTGAAGCGGACGCCTCCCCTGCTCGACCTGCGGCTCTTCACCCGTCCGGCGTTCAGCGCGAGCGTCGGGATCATGGCGCTGTCGGGCCTGGTGACGTTCGGGTTGATGTTCCTGCTGCCGCTCTACTACCAGCAGGCGCACGGGCACGGCGCGCGCGTCGCGGGCCTGCTGGTCGCGCCGGTCGGGCTCGGCGCGTCGCTGGCCATGCCGATCGCCGGACGGCTCTCCGACCGCGTCGGGTCACGCGTCCTCGCCCGTTGCGGCGCGCTGATGGCGGCCGCGTCCGTCGTGTCCCTGGCCTGGGTCGGCGGGCGGACGCCCGAGGCTTGGAGCGGCCTCGCCGCGCTCGCCGCCGGGATCAGCATGGGCCTCATGGCCGCGCCGACGATGGGCGCGCTCTACCGGACGCTGCCGCCCGAGCTGATCCCGCAGGGCAGCTCGAGCCTGTACATGCTGAACCAGCTCGGCGGATCCCTGGGGATCGCCGCGGTCGCGGTCATCATGCAGCGGTCGGACGGCGCGGTCCCGGGCGTCCACCATGGCGCCTGGCTGCTGGCGGGCGGCCTGCTCACCGCCGCCGCGATCACCGTCCTCCTCCCCGGACGCCCCGCCCGGGCGGCGGCGTCTCCGCAGGTCGAACGCGAGGCGACCCAGGTGTCCTGACGTCCGGCGACGGCCGCCTAGGCCGGGGCGGGAACGATTGGATAATACGCGCCGCGTATTAGGACCTTCCTAGGACGCCCGAATAGGGCGTCATCCTCATGTGCCCACCGGGGTCTTAGGGCGAATCTATAGATGTCGGCAGGGACCTGCCGGCGGAGATGAGGAGAAGAAGATGTACCACCACTCGTTCGCCCAGGGCATCGCCAAGCAGCGCGTATCGGCGCGGCGCACGGAGGCCAAGGCCACGTGGCGCGCGGCCAAGGCCAAGGCGAAGGCGCGTCAGCGGTGACGCCCGCGGCCAGGCGGCGGCCCTCCGAACCGGACGGCTGTCGCGACGACAAGAGGCCCTCACCACCGGCAGGTGGTGAGGGCCTCACCCTTTTCCCCTACAGCGAGGCGGGTGCGAGCGGCTCGCGCCCGCGGATGAGGTCCGCCGCCCGCTCCGCGATCGCGATCGTCGGCGCATTGGTGTTCCCGCGCGGCACGGACGGCATGACCGACGCGTCCACCACCCGCAGGCCCTCGACGCCCCGGACCCGCAGCTCGGGATCGCACACCGAGGACGACGCGTCCCCGCCCATCGCGCACGTGCTCGTCGGATGGAACAGCGTCGCGACCTCCCGCCGGACGAACGCCTCGATGTCCGCGTCCGACGCGGCCTGCTCGCCGGGCGCGAACTCGCCCGCGACCAGCGACGCCAGCGGCCCGGTCGCCGCGATCTCCCGCGCCTGCCGCACCCCCGCGACCAGGACGTCCAGATCCGCCTTGGCCGCCAGGTAGGCCGGGTCGATCAGCGGCTTGGCGTGCGGCGACGCCGACCGCAGCGTGAGTGCGCCGCGGCTCTCGACCGCGACGGCCGTGGCGAACACCGACAGCAGCCGCTGCGACGACTCCACCAGCCCCTGGTTCACGAACGGCGTGGGCAGCACGTGGTACTGGAGGTCCGGCGCGGGCAGGCCGTCCACGGTCCTGGCGAAACCGCCGACCTCCGCCACGTTGGACGCGTACGGGCCGCGCCCGAACGCCTGCCACTGCGCGAACTTCAGCGGGCTCGGCAGCTCGAAAAGGCTCTTCACGCGCGGCGTCGCGAACATGACGTTCACGAACGGATGGTCCTGCAGGCCCTGGCCGACGGGCGCGTCCACGACCACGTCGATGCCGTGTTCCCGCAGGTGGTCGGCCGGTCCGATGCCGGACAGCATGAGCAGCTGCGGGCTGTTCACCGCGCCGCCCGACAGGATGACCTCGCCCTCCGCCCGCACCGTGACCGTCTCGCCGCGCGCCTCGTAGGTCACGCCGACGGCCCGTCCGCCCTCGATGTCCACGCCGGTGACCAGCGCGTCCGTGACGACCGTGAGGTTCGCGCGGTCCCGGACGGGACGCAGGTACCCCGTCGCGGTCGACCAGCGCCGGCCCTTCTTGTGCGTGACCTGGTAGGAGCCGACGCCGTCCGGGTCCGCGCCGTTGAAGTCGTGGTTCTCCGCCAGCCCGGCCGCCCGCGCCGACCTCACCCAGGCGCGCGACAGCGGGTGCGTGTACCGGCGGTCCTCGACGTGCAGCGGCCCGCCGACGCCGTGGTACTCGGACTCGCCGCGCTCCTGGTCCTCGGCCCGCCGGAAGTACGGCAACAGGTCGGAGTACCCCCAGCCCTCGCAGCCGTGGGAGTCGCGCCAGGTGTCGTAGTCGTACCGGTGCCCGCGGATGTAGATCATCGCGTTCGTCGAGGAGGAGCCGCCGAGCGTCCGGCCGCGCGGCCAGTACACGCCGCGGCCGTCCGCGTGCTCCTGCGGGACGGTCGTGTAGTCCCAGTCGAACGGCCCCTTGATCAGCGCCGCCACCGCCGCCGGGATGTGGATCTCCACGGCGTCGTCCGGCGGCCCGGCCTCCAGCAGCAGCACCCGCGTCCCCGGGTCCTCGCTCAGCCGGTGCGCGAGCACGCAGCCCGCGCTCCCGGCGCCAACGATGATGTGGTCGTACGTCACAGCCGCCTCCGCGCAAGGGGTCAGACCAGGCCAGTAAGTGAGAACCTACAGAACCAGACTCGGGGGCCCGCTGGATAGGCTCGGCCTATGGCGAAGAACAGGGAGACCCCCGTCGTGCTGTCGCGCATCTACACCCGGACGGGTGACGACGGCACCACGGCGCTCGGCGACATGTCCCGCACCCGCAAGACCGACCCGCGGCTCGCGGCCTACGCCGACGTGGACGAGGCGAACGCCGCGATCGGCGTCGCGCTCACGATGGGCGGCCTCGGCGAGGACGTCGCCACCGCGCTCGTCCGCGTCCAGAACGACCTGTTCGACGTCGGCGCCGACCTGTGCGCCCCCGTCGTCCCCGACCCCGAGTACCCGCCGCTGCGCGTCGACGCGTCCTACGTGGAGCGCTTGGAGGGCGTCTGCGACGAGTTCAACGAGGGCCTGGAGCCGCTGCGCAGCTTCATCCTCCCCGGCGGAACGCCCGGCGGCTCCCTCCTGCACGTCGCCCGCACCGTCACCCGCCGCGCCGAGCGCACCGCGTGGGCCGCGATCGAGGCGCACGGCTCCGCCCCCCTGGACGAGTCGGGCCGTCCCACCGAGGACGCGGCGGCCGACGGCGTGAACCCGCTGACCGCCAAGTACCTCAACCGCCTCTCCGACCTGCTGTTCATCCTCGGCCGCGTCGCGAACGCCGAGCACGGCGACGTCCTGTGGAAGCCGGGCGGAGAACGCTGACACAGAACGGGGGGTGGGGTTAACCCCACCCCCGACTGTGTAGTCCCCCACCTCGTGGTTCACGGCGTCGGCCCTGGAGAATGAAGGAACTCGCTTCTCCAGAGAAAGACGCCACGTTCATGAGCCTGACCGCGAAGACCCTCCTCCCGGCCGCCGCGCTTCTGGCCGTCCTGCCGCTCTCCGCGTGCGGCGGCAGCCTCAGCGTCGGCCTCGCCAACTCCGAGAAGGATCAACGCACGTACACGGTGTCCGAGAAGGTCACCAGCATGAAGGTCACCGGGCACACCGGCAGGGTCGAGATCGTCGGCGCGGACGTCCCCACCGTCAAGGTCACCGAGAACCTCCGGTTCACCAAGAACGGCCGTCCCGACGTCAAGCACGAGGTGACGGGCGGCGCGCTCGAGATGTCCTACTCCTGCCCGGGGTCCATCTCCCTCAGCGGTCACGTGTGCGAGGTCGACTACCGCATCACCGTGCCGCGCGCCCTGGCGGCCGAGCTGCGCACCGACACCGGCGCCATCGTCGTCAGCGGCATGACCGGCTCGGTCACCGCCCGCGCCAACACCGGCACCATCACGGGCACCGGGCTGCGCCCCGTCGCGTCCGCGCACATCAGCGCCCGGACCGACACCGGCAGCGTCCGGCTCAGCATGGCCTCGGCCGCCGCCGAGGTGTCGGCGCGGGCCAACACCGGTCACATCAAGATCGTCGTTCCGGGTGCCCAGAAGTTCGCCGTCAGCGCGGACACCAACACGGGCGAGAAGCAGGTCAACATCCCCACGGACCCCGGCGCGCCCCACACCATCAAGGCGCAGACCGACACCGGCGACGTCACCATCTCCGCCGCCTGAGACCACGAAAGCCCGGCCTGTGCCGCACACGGGTCCGGGCATGGACACCGCGCAACCCCACGGGGCTGAGACCGCCGGCCGGCGGAATCAGCCCGCGCGAGCACGCGACCGATCTCCGACCGCCGTCCGAGCGACGTCGCGTGCCCGGGCTTCCGGTCCGCGTCCCGACCATCTGGCGAGGGCGCGGGCGCGGACCGGAGACCCGGTGATCGTCAGCGGACGAGGTGGCTTCCGCGGTACAGCGGAGCGGTCGGCGCCGGCTTGGCGTAGCTGCGGCCCGTGCGGAGGGCCTCGCCGTTCACCGGCAGGGTGCTCTTCGCGAACGACTGGACGGCGAAGGCGACGCCGTCGGCGTTGGTGTCGAGCAGACCCCAGTTGATGTTGGTGATGCGGTCGCACTTGGCGTGGTAGCAGACGTCGTACGGCTGGCCCGCCTTGCCGCCGAAGAGCTTGGCCTCCTCCGCGCTCTTGAGGCCCTCGGCGCCGGTGTCGATGCCGCCGGCCGGGATGCCCGCCTCGAGGAAGGGCCCGTAGTCGGAGCGGCCGTTGAAGTCGCTCGGGACGGTCGGCAGCTTCCGCTTGCCGTAGTAGTCGTTGATGACCTTCTGGATCGCGGCAGAGCCGTGCGGGGCCGTCGGGTCCGAGCCGTTGTAGACGCCGCGGACGCCGTTCGGGGACGCGGTCATGTCGAAGTTCAGGTTGAGCGCGATCTTCGCCTTCTGGGCGGCGGAGAGCGACGTGACGTAGTGCTCGGAACCGAGCAGGCCCTCCTCCTCGGCGCCCCACCAGGCGAAGCGGATCTTGTTCTTCAGACCCTTCTTGCCCAGCTTGCCGACCTTCTGGGCGATGGTCAGGATCGTCGAGGTGCCCGAGCCGTTGTCGTTGACGCCGGGACCCGCGTCCACACTGTCCAGGTGCGCGCCCACGACCACGACGTTGTCGGAGCTGCCGTACCTGGTCTCCGCGATGACGTTGCTCGCGGTGCGCTTCTCGTTCAGCGTGTCGGTCTTGATGTGCAGCTTCAGGCCGCCCGCGTTCGCGAGTCTCACCAGCTCCGAGCCGACCTTGTAGGTCGGGCCCACGGCCGGGATGGCGACCGGACCGCCGAGGGTGCCGCCCACCGGGCCGTCCGCGACGGTCGGCTTCTGGTAGATGACGACCGCGACGGCGCCCGCGGTCTTGGCGTTCGCGGCCTTGGTCGCGAAGTCACAGCCGCCGCGCTGGATCAGCGCGATCCCGCCCTTGGGGAAGGACGCGAAATCCCCGGTCTGGCAGCCCGCGTCGCCGTCGGCGTTGGGGGCCGGGGTGTCGACCGCGGCGGCGACCGCCGTCACGTCGCCCGCTCCGGAGTACTGGTAGGTCGTGAAGTCGGTGTCGAGCTTGTAGTCGACCTTGCCCGGCGCGGTCTGCCCGAAGGACGCCGGGGACCTCTCCTGGAAGTAGTCGAAGTCGAAGTTCTGGACGGTCGGCTTGTACCCGGCCTTCTTCAGCTGGCTGACCACGTACTTGGTCGAGACCGTGAAGCCGGCCTGGCCGGCGGACCGGTTGCCGCCGTTGTAGTCGGCGATCGTCTGGAGGTTCTCCAGGTGCCGCCTGATGTCCTTGGCGGTGACCAGTTTCGCGAGGTCCGGCGTGGCCGGGGCCGCGTTGGCGGACGGCACCACGAGACCGGTGGCGGCGAGCGCCGTGGCAGCGCCGATGGCGAACTTGCGCACATGAACTCCCGAAGGGGGACGAACAGGGTGCCAAGATCATGGTCATACCCGGCCAACTGCGACAAGTGTCGCCGAGATATTTGACCAAGGCGAGATATTTCCCACCAGATCAGTTAAGAATCCTGCACCGGGGAGTCCACCGGTGAACCGGGCGGCGCGGCCTCCAGCCACGCCAGGAACCCCGTCAGCGCGGACGCCCCCATCGCCAGCTCCAGCCGGCGCCCGCCGTCCCGCACCTCGACGATCGTGACGTCCGGCAGCAGCCCGGCCGCCTCCTCGCCCTGCGGGACGCGCCGTCCGGCGACGACAAGGCCCCGGCGGTGAATCACCTGCCGGGGCCTGCGTCTGAATCCGAACACGCGGTGCCACTGGAGCACGTCGCCCTTGTACCGCCCGAAACCGAGCCGCCACGGGCCGGCCGGACCGTCCGCCGAAGCACCGCCTACCGAAGCACGGTCCGCCGAACCACGGTCCGGCGAAGCGCCGTCCGGCGACGAACCCGCCGCGGCCGACCGCAGCTCGCGCAGCGAACACTCGACCGTGCCACCCGCCCGGACGAACAGCCAGCGCCGGACCGTGAGCACGCCGAACACCAGCGCGACCAGCAGGACGACGGCGGCGAGCACCGTGCCCGCGTCCAGAGCCAGGTGTCCGCCCAACGCCGTGGTTAGGCTTCCGAGCCCGCCGCGCGCAGCCGGGCCCGGGCCCGGCGCTCGGCCGTACCGTCCTGGTCCGCCCCCGCCGCCGTGAGCGCCTCGTCCAGCGCCCGGCGGGCGTCGGCGACGTCCACCTCGGAGCCCAGCTCGGCCTGCTCCGCGAGGACCGACACCTCGTCGTCGGCGATCGAGAAGAACCCGCTGCCGACCATGGCGCTGACCCACTCGCCGCCGTCGGCCGGCTCGATCTTCACCACGCTGCCGTCCAGCAGGACGCCCAGCACCGGGGCGTGGCCCGGCATGATGCCGAGCTGGCCCTCGATGGTCTGCGCGACCACCATCTTGGCCTCGCCGGACCAGACCTCACGCTCCGGTGAGACCAGCCCGACCTTCAGGGTTGCCACGAATCATTCCTCCGAAAACTGGAGCGGACCACCGGCCCGCGCCCACCGCGAGGCGTGCGCGGACCGGCGGAGCGGACTACTTCTCCAGCTCCTTGGCCTTCTTCTCGACGTCCTCGATGCCGCCGCACATGAAGAACGCCTGCTCGGGGATGTGGTCGTACTTGCCCTCGCAGAGCGCCTTGAACGAGGCGATCGTCTCGTCCTTCGGCACGGTGACACCGGGCTGGCCGGTGAACTGCTCGGCCACGTACATCGGGTGCGACAGGAAGCGCTCGATGCGCCGCGCCCGCTGGACGGTGACCTTGTCCTCCTCGGACAGCTCGTCGATACCGAGGATCGCGATGATGTCCTGGAGTTCCTTGTACTTCTGCAGGATCCGGATGACCTCCTGCGCCACGGAGTAGTGCTCCTGGCCCAGGATCTGCGGGTCCATGATCCGGGAGGACGAGTCCAGCGGGTCCACCGCCGGGAAGATGCCCTTCTCGGAGATGCCACGCGAGAGCACGGTCCGCGCGTCGAGGTGCGCGAACGTGGTGTGCGGCGCCGGGTCGGTGATGTCGTCCGCGGGAACGTAGATCGCCTGCATCGAGGTGATCGAGTGACCGCGGGTCGAGGTGATGCGCTCCTGCAGCTCGCCCATCTCGTCCGCGAGCGTGGGCTGGTAGCCCACCGCGGACGGCATGCGGCCGAGCAGCGTGGAGACCTCGGAACCGGCCTGCGTGAAGCGGAAGATGTTGTCGATGAACAACATCACGTCCTGCTTCTGGACGTCACGGAAGTACTCCGCCATCGTCAGACCCGACAGGGCGACGCGCATACGCGTGCCCGGCGGCTCGTCCATCTGGCCGAAGACCAGCGCGGTGTCCTTGAGGACGTCCGCCTCGTCCATCTCGACCCAGAGGTCGTTGCCCTCACGGGTGCGCTCACCCACACCGGCGAACACCGAGGTGCCACCGAAGTTGCGCGCGACGCGGCGGATCATCTCCTGGATGAGGACGGTCTTGCCCACACCCGCGCCACCGAACAGACCGATCTTGCCGCCCTTGACGTACGGGGACAGCAGGTCGATGACCTTGATGCCGGTCTCCAGCATCTCGGTCCGCGACTCGAGCTGGTCGAACGCCGGGGGCTTGCGGTGGATCTCCCACCGCTCGGTGACGTTCAGCGACGCGGTCGGGACGTCCAGGGTCTCGCCCAGGGCGTTCCACACGTGGCCCTTGGTGATGTCACCGACGGGGACCGAGATGGCCGCGCCGGTGTCGACCACGGCGGCGCCGCGGGTCAGGCCGTCGGTCGGCTGCATGGAGACCGCGCGGACCATGTTGTCGCCCAGCTGCTGGGCGACCTCGAAGGTCAGCTTCTTGGTCTCGCCGCCGAGGGTGATCTCGGTGTGCAGCGCGTTGTTGATGCCGGGCACGGCGTCGGCGGGGAACTCCACGTCGACGACCGGGCCGATGACCCGGGTGACGCGACCGGTGGCCGTCGTCGTCTCCTCTACCTGTGCGGTCACTCTCTCACTCCCCGCCAGAATCGGCGAGCGCGTCAGCGCCACCGACGATCTCGCTGATTTCCTGGGTGATCGCGGCCTGCCGCACCTGGTTCATCTGGCGCGTGTAGACACCGATCAGTTCGTTCGCATTGTCGGTCGCCGACTTCATCGCGCGCCGCCGGGCCGCGTGCTCCGACGCGGCCGACTCCAGCATCATGTGGAAGATGCGGCTCTCGATGTAGTTCGGCAGCAGCAGGTCGAGCACGTCCGCGGCGGACGGCTCGAACTCGTACGCCGGGGGCGTACCGCCGTCGGTGGACGAGGTGTCCTCGATCTCCAGCGGGATCAGCCGGCGCACCTGGACCGCCTGGGTCAGCATCGAGACGAACTCGGTGTAGACCACGTGGATCTCACCGACCCCGCCCTCGGCGTCGGTCTTCAGGAAGTCCGCCGCCAGCCGCCGCCCGATGCCCTCGGCGTCGGGGAAGGACGGCCGGTCGCTGAACCCGGTCCACTGCGCGCCCATCTCCCGGCCCCGGAAGCGGTACCAGGTGACGCCCTTGTTGCCGACGACGTACGGAACCGGCTGCTTGCCCTCGGCCCGCAGCTTGGCGATCAGTGACTCGGCCTCGCGGATCACGTTGGCGTTGTAACCGCCCGCGAACCCGCGGTCGCTGGTGATGATCAGAACGGCCGTGCGCGCGTCCTCCGGCTGCTCCTCGAGCAGCGGGTGGTCGATCCCGACGTTGTGGCTGACCAGCGCGGTGAGGGCGCGGACGATCTGGTCGGCGTACGGCTTGGCCGCCGCCACCGCCGCCTGCGCCTTCACGATGCGCGACGTCGCGATCATCTCCTGGGCGCGCGTGATCTTCGCGGTGGACTTCACCGACCGGATCTGCTGCCGCAGTTGACGGATCTGGGCCATCGGATCAGCCCTTCTTGACGCGCTTGATCGTCTCCTGCTCGACGTCCTCGTCCGCGATCGGCTCGGCGGACTCGTCGCCGAGCAGGCCGCCCGAGCTGGTCTCGAAGCCCTTCTTGAACTCCGTGATGGCGTCCTTGAGGGTGGTCAGGCTGTCGTCGGAGAGCTGCCCGGTCTCGCGGATCGCGGTGAGCATGCCGCCGTGCTGGCGCTCGACGTGGTCGAGGAACTCGGCCTCGAACCGGCGGATGTCCTCCACCGGCACGTCGTCCAGCTCGCCGGACGTGCCCGCCCACACCGAGACGACCTGCTTCTCGACCGGGAACGGCGAGCCCTGCGGCTGCTTCAGCAGCTCGACCAGGCGGGCGCCGCGCTCCAGCTGGGCGCGGGAGGCCGCGTCCAGGTCGGACGCGAACGCCGCGAACGCCTCCAGGTCACGGAACTGGGAGAGCGCCAGGCGCAGGGTGCCGGCGACCTTCCGCATGCCCTTGATCTGCGCGGAGCCACCGACTCGGGAGACCGAGATACCGACGTTCACCGCGGGCCGGACGCCCTGGTTGAACAGGTCGGTCTCCAGGAAGCACTGACCGTCGGTGATGGAGATGACGTTGGTCGGGATGAACGCCGAGACGTCGTTGCCCTTGGTCTCGATGATCGGCAGACCGGTCATCGAGCCCGCGCCCAGGTCGTCCGACAGCTTCGCGCAGCGCTCGAGCAGACGCGAGTGCAGGTAGAAGACGTCACCCGGGTAGGCCTCACGGCCCGGCGGACGGCGCAGCAGCAGGGACACGGCGCGGTACGCCTCGGCCTGCTTCGACAGGTCGTCGAACACGATCAGGACGTGCTTGCCCTGGTACATCCAGTGCTGGCCGATCGCGGAACCGGTGTACGGCGCGATGTACTTGTAACCGGCCGGCTCGGACGCCGGGGCGGCCACGATCGTCGTGTACTCCAGCGCGCCCGCCTCTTCGAGGGTGCGGCGCACGTTGGCGATCGTGGAGCCCTTCTGGCCGACGGCGACGTAGATGCAGCGGACCTGCTTCTTCTCGTCGCCCGACTCCCAGGCTTCCTTCTGGTTCAGGATGGTGTCGATGCAGACCGTGGTCTTGCCGGTCTGCCGGTCACCGATGATCAGCTGCCGCTGACCGCGACCGATCGGGGTCATCGAGTCGATGGCCTTGATGCCGGTCTGCAGGGGCTCCTTGACCGACTGCCGCTGAACGACGGTCGGGGCCTGCAGCTCCAGCGCGCGACGCTCGGTCGACTCGATCGGGCCCTTGCCGTCGATCGGGTTGCCCAGCGCGTCCACGACGCGACCGAGGAAGCCGTCGCCGACCGGGGCCGACAGGACCTCGCCGGTGCGGCGGACCTTCTGGCCCTCCTCGATCTTGCTGGAGTCACCCAGGACAATGGCGCCGATCTCACGGACGTCCAGGTTCAGAGCCAGACCGCGCGTGCCGTCCTCGAACTCCAGGAGTTCGTTGGCCATCGCGGAGGGAAGGCCCTCGACGTGCGCGATGCCGTCGCCGGAATCGACGACGGTGCCGACCTCTTCGCGCGCGGCGGCCTCGGGCTCGTACGACTGGACGAAGCGCTCCAGCGCGTTCCGGATCTCATCCGGACGGATCGTCAGCTCCGCCATGATTCCTCTCTTGCTCCCTTGGGGCTCAGGTGGCTCGTCGGTGGCTCGTCGTGCCTGTGGTGCGACCGAGCGGCGCGAGCCGTCGCTCGTCAGCTGGCGAGCCGCCGGCGGACGTCGTCCAGCCGTCCGGCGATCGTGCCGTCGATGATCTCGTCCCCGATCTGGACCGACAGGCCGCCGATCAGGCTCGGGTCGAGCTCGATGTTGAGGTGTACTTGGTGGCCGTAGGCCGTGGCGAGCACGGCCGCGAGCCGGGTGCGCTGGTCGGCGGAGAGGTCCACCGGCGTGCGCACGAGCGCCACCAGCCGCTCCCGCCGCTTGGCGACGAGCCGGCCGTAGTCGGCCAGCCCGCTCTCCAGGCTACGTCCCCGGGGGCGCAGAACGAGCTCGGTGACCAGCTCCAGCGTCGCGGCGGTGACCTTGCCGCCGAGCAGCGCGTCGAGCAGGCCCGTCTTGCGCTCGTCCGGCAGCCCGGGCGACGACAGCGCCCCGCGCAGCGCGGGGTCGCCCTCCACCACCCGGGAGAACCGGAACAGCTCGTCCTCGAGGTCGTCGATCCGGTCGTCGGCCTCGGCGCGGGCGGCCTCGGCGGTGACCGCGAGGGTCTCCACCGCGTCCGACAGCTCCGAGGGCTTGGACCACTTCGTCCGCACGACATCGGCGACCAGCCCGAGAGCGGCCGGAGAGACCTTGCCCTCGAGCAGGACCTCGACGAGCCGCGCCTTGTCGGCGCCGTCCCGGGACGGGTCGGAGACCGCCCGCCGCAGGCCGTGCTCGCGGTCGAGCAGGTTCAGCACCGCGAACAGGTCCGCGCCGAGCCGGCTCAGGTCGGCGGACGGGATGACCGTCTCGAGCCGCTCCTGGGCCGTGGCCAGCGACGCCCTGCTCACCGCTCCCGTGATGGTCATGATGTGATCTGCTCCCGCGTGCTCGCGCGTCCCTCGAGCTCCTCGAGGAACCGGTCGACGACGCGGCTCTGCCGGGCGCTGTCCTCGAGGGACTCGCCGACGACCTTGCCCGCCAGCTCGACCGACAGGGTGCCGATCTCGGCGCGCAGCGACTGGAGCGCCTGCTGCCGGTCGGCCTCGATCTGGGCGTGCGCCGACTCGACGATCCGCCGGGCCTCGGCCTGGGCCTGCTCGGTGATCTCCGCCTTGATCTGGGCGCCCTCCTCGCGAGCCTCCTCGCGAAGCCGGGCGGCCTCCTTGCGGGCCTCGGCGAGCTGGGCGTGGTACTGCGCCAGCGTCTCCTTGGCCTCGTCCTGCGCGGCCTCGGCGCGCTTGAGGCCGCCCTCGATCGCGTCCGTCCGCTCGGCCAGCGTCTTCTGGATCTGCGGGACGAGCTTCCAGCCGACCAGGATCAGGACGATCAGGAACGCGATCGTGCCGAAGATCAGCTCAGAGGCTTCTGGGACCAGAGGGTTTTCCGAAGCCAGAATCATCTAGTTCCCACCTTCCGAATCAAGTAGTGGAAGGTCGGCTTACTTGTGCACGAAGGGCACGACGAAGCCGATGAGGGCGAGCGCCTCGGTGAGCGCGAAGCCCAGCAGCATGTTCTGGCGGATGACGTTGGTCAGCTCGGGCTGGCGAGCGATCGCCTGCACACCCTGACCGAAGATGATGCCCACGCCGATGCCCGGGCCGATGGCGGCAAGGCCGTACGCGACGGACCCGAGGTTGCCGGTGACGGCGGCGACAGCACTCATGCTCTTTCCTTTTCACTCGACCGGCGGGAATCTCTCCGCCGGAGGGTTGCTTGGTTGCGGGTGGTTCTGATCAGTGGTCCGCGTGCAGGCCGCTCTGGATGTAGCTGGCGGCGAGCAGCGTGAAGATGAACGCCTGGAGAGCCTGGATGAAGAGCTCGAAGGCCGTCATCACGATGGTCATCAGGAAACCGACGACCCCGACTCCGGCGCCCAGGACGGTGAGCTTCTCCACCAGGAACCAGTAGGCGACCGAGGCGAAGAAGGCGAGCAGCAGGTGGCCGGCGAACATGTTCGCGAACAGCCGGACCGAGTGCGTGAACGGGCGCAGGATCAGGTTCGAGAGGAACTCGATCGGCGCGAGGATCACGTACAGCGGCTTGGGCAGGCCGGGCGGGAACATCATGTTCTTGAAGTAGCCGACCACGCCCTGGTGCTTGATGCCCAGGAAGAGCATCATCAGGTACACCGTGATCGCGAACACGATCGGGAACGCGATGTGCGAGTTCACCGGCAGGTACAGAACCGGGACGACGCCCATCCAGTTCATGAACAGGATGAAGAAGAAGGTGGAGAACAGGAACGGCATCCACCGGTCCCCGTCCTTGCCGAGCATCGGCCGCGCGACCTGGTCGCGGACGAACAGGTAGGCGACCTCACCCACGTTCTGCATGCCCCGGGGCACCAGCTTCGCGCCGGCGAACGCGCGCCACGCGAAGACGATGGCGAGCAGCCCGGCGAGGGCGACGATCAGGGTGGGCTTGGTGAGCCAGTGCAGCCACGAGGGACCGTCGGGGAACAGCGGCCCCCAGTGGAAGATTTCGAGGCCGGGTGCCTCGAACTCGTCTCCACTGCCGGAGGCGAGGAGGTGCGGCGCGCTCACGCGGCAGTCCCTTCGTCAGTGACTCGGCAAGTCAGTCGGTGGTTCTTCGTCGGCTGCGTGCCCGGGGGCAGCGGCGGCGTTCCAAAGTCGGCGTAGGGCTTCGCGGCTGCGGGCGGAACGTGCCGGGGCTGTCGCCTCAGCTCGATCGCCCGTAGCGATGGAAGACCAGGTAGAGCGCGAGAGCAAGGCCCACCAGGATTCCGATGGGGAGCAGCGCCGAGGTGCCCAGCCATCGATCCAGCAGCCAGCCGAGTCCGCCGTACACCGCCATCCCGCTCAAGATGTAGCTCGGGATCGACCAGGCGGCGTTGGCGAAGCCTCGGTGTTCCGCATCGATTCGATCCTGCTCGGACTCCTCGGAGTCCTGCGGATCGGGCCGGTGCCCCTCCTCGCTCATCGCAGGACGGACCATAGCAGGCCACCCCCCCGGTGGTCATATTGGAGTAGTCCAATCCCGCCATGATCATCCGAGCGTTCATCACGGGCTCCGGTCCGCCGGAGTGGCGACGTCCTGCACGGACACGTCCTGCGCCTGGGCGTTCTGCCCGGACGGGGCGGGGTCGACGTAGAGCTGCTTGGCCTTCAGCGTGGTGCGGATCTCGGCGCCGAGCCAGACGAGGGTCAGGGCGACGACGGTGAACGCGAACGACCTCGGGTCCCACGCGGTGGCGTCACTGAAGGCGGCGATCAGCGCCAGCATCACGAGCAGCTTGCCGATGTAGCTGAAGACGGCGGCCGCGAACATCATCTGCGGCGAGATCCGCGACGCGTAGCTGACCGCCACGACGCTGATGGAGAAGAAGACCAGGACCGTGACCGTGCCGAGCCCCGCGCCGATGGCGCCCTTGGTCCCGGCGAGCAGTGCCCCGAGGACGATGGCGACGACCCCGGCGACCGCCGAGGGGATCGCGGCGCCGCGTAGCATCCGGGCGTCGGAAGTATGCATGTGGGCTCCGAGCGGTCACTTTCAGTGGTCGGCTCTTGTTAGTGAAAGGTATCACAAGCGTCCAGAACGTCCACAATTACCCAAGATGTAATGAATGAACGCTCCCCCAACGTTACCTGCGCACCACGGACTGTAGCTCAGGTCAACGTTCGGATTCCGCGGAACGCCGTGGGGCACGCCGGACCTCCGGCACGTCCACCGCGTCCCTGCGGCGACGGCGTCAGTCTAGGAGCAACCCGTCCGTGCTCCGACCGTCCGGACGGTTCGGTCAGATGTGCTGGCGGTGCTTGCCGGTGCCCGTGTCGGGAATGTCCGTGCCAGGCGTCTGAGCTGCGGCGACGTCCGGAAGAGCGAGCTCCGCGGCGATGGCCGGAACGGCCGTTCCGAGCGGGACGGCGGGGGCCGGATCGGGGACGGCGGCGGCCGCGGCGCGGCGGCGGGCCAGGCGCGGCAGCACGATCATCAGGACGACGCCGCCGACCGCGACGGTCAGCGTCGCCGACCCCACCAGGACCAGGTTGCTGGTGGTGGCCATGCCCATCAGCCCGCCGGCGAGCAGGCCCACCCAGAAGTACATGATCAGGACGGCGCGGCGGACCGAGTGCCCGAGCTCCAGCAGCCGGTGGTGCAGGTGCCGCTTGTCGGGACTGAACGGCGAGCGGCCGTCGTTGGTGCGCCGCCAGACCGCGAGCAGCATGTCGACGAACGGGACGGCCGCGACCAGCGGCACCAGCAGCAGCGGCACGTACAGCGGGAACAGCCGGTAGGTGCCGATGATGGCCGGGTCGAACTGGCCGGTCAGCATGATCGTCGAGCCGGACAGCAGCAGCCCGATGAGCATCGAGCCGGTGTCGCCCATGAAGATCCGGGCCGGGTTGAAGTTGTGCGGCAGGAAGCCCGCGCAGATCCCGACCAGCACGGCGGCGGTCAGCGTCGGACCGCTCAGCGTCGTGATGCCCTTGGCGTGCGACAGCAGGTAGGCGTAGGAGAACAGGGCCAGCGAGGCGATGCCGACGACGCCCGCGGCCAGGCCGTCCAGGCCGTCGATGAAGTTCACCGCGTTGATCGTCGCGACCACGACCAGCACGGTCAGCGGGACGCCGTAGGCGGGCGGCAGCGACAGCGGCTCACCGCTCGGCAGGGGCAGCACGTACAGCTGGATGCCCTGCATGATGAAGATCCCGGCGGCGGCGACCTGCCCGGCGAACTTGGTGAGCGGGTCGACCTCCCAGCGGTCGTCGGCGATGCCGAGCAGCACGATCAGCCCGCCCGCGAGCAGCAGCGCGCGGCCCACGTTCACGTCGCCCTCGGCCAGCACCTGCCGCATCTTCGGCAGCCCGGACGCCACGATCAGCGCCCCCACCATGCCGAGGAACATCGCCAGGCCGCCCAGCCGCGGCGTCGGGATGACGTGGACGTCCCGGTCGCGCGGCACCGCCTGGGCGCCGAACCAGACCGCGAACTTCCGGACCGCCGGGGTGACCAGGTAGGTCACCAGGGCGGCCACGAGGATGGTGAGCAGGTACTCGCGCAACGCCCCGCGCCTCCCCTCGGCATCGGTCCTGGGCGGGGCCCCGCGGCCCCACGGAGATGTCTACGTACGGCGGGCACCGAATGGTTCCGCCAATGGTTCCGCATCGTTCACCCTGGTGGTGTTCCGGGCCAACTCTATTCCTCCCGTCCGTCGCATGGCGCACATTGGGCGCACAGTGCCGCCGTCCCGGCGATCCCCAGCGCGATCCCCGCCATGGTCAGATCCCCCAGTGACACGGCCCAGAGCCCGTAGCGATCAACGTCGACGGCGGCGTCCCCGAGAACCGCGAGAACCGCCGCCAGCAGCAGGATCCGGCCGGTCAGAGCGCGCCGCGCGAGCCCCTTCGAGCCCACGGGCCGCACCGGGTCGGCGAGCCGCCCCGCGGGCCCGGGACGCCCCAGCATCCATGGCAGGAGGGCGACGGTCAGGGCCAGCAGGCCGGTTCCGGCCCACCCGGCGTCCCAGTAGGGCCGGACGTACCGGGGCGGCCGCGGCGCGATGGCGTTCCCGGGTAGCCGTACCCGGACGGTCATGCCCTCATGCGGGTCGAGCCCGCTCTGGAGGAAGTCCACGGCGTAGGGGCCGTCCCGGTCCCGCTGGCAGGGGACGGTCACGTCGCCGTGCCCGGCCCGGCAGGACGTCTTCCAGTGCATGGTCGGCGATTCCAGCCGGACGGCGGCGTTGGCGATCGGGACGTTCCAGGTGGTGCCGATCGCGTCCCACCGCATCTCCCAGCGTCCGTCCGGCAGTGGCGCGAACAGCCGTCCGATCTCGTACTCGATCACGTACGCCTGCGGCCCGCGGACGATCCGCCGGTCGTCCCCGACGGTGATCTGGAGATCATGCGGCAGCGTGAGGGTCCGCACCCGCGCCGGGGCCCCGGTGGACGAGCTGGTCCGCAGGTCGTCGATGTCGAACATCCGTTCGCCCCGCCGGTACGGCACCCGCCGCGCGAACCCGTGCCCGCCCTCGGACCCGAAGTCGTAGGTGATCGTCTCCCGGACGTCCACCACGCCGTCCCGGCGGATGGTCATGGTGACGTCGTAGGTCGGGATCGTCCCGCCGCCGGCGAACCTGCGGGGAGCCGGGGCCTCACGCGCACGCGCGGGCGCGGAGGACAACAGGACCAGCACGAGCGCGAAGACGCCCGCGACCGCGGCTCCACGGCTCCGCCCCGGCACCTCGCCCCCAGCCCTCAGCTCAGCCCGCCCCATGCTCCCACCGGCCACGGCGACCCGCCGCCCCAACGAGGCGATTACTCCCCGTCCCCTCCGGTCGCTCTGCGTCGAGGTTACGCGCCGAACCCGCCGACCGCCGATCCCGGGCAGAAACCGACTCCTGTGTGAAATCGAACCCAACGCGTAAAAGTGCACGTACAAGGGATGCCGATCTTGCTACGGTTGCGATCTTCTGCCCCGCCCGCACCCCCTCATTCAGTACAACGGAGGAACGCATGCGACGTATCGCCACCGTGGCGGTCACCACCGGCGCCCTGGCTGCCGGTCTTCTGGTCAGCGCGGGCGCCGCCAACGCCGACCAGGGCTTCTCCCAGTCCGCCAAGCTGCCCACCGCCTCCGGCGTGCAGGCCGCGGCCTCCCACTCTTGGGTCTCCAAGAACGGGTGGAGCACCATCAAGGCGTACGGGACGTACAACCGCACCAAGAGCGGCGTGAAGGTGAGCTTCTCCCTCGCCGACACCAAGCGCAACGGCTGGTCCCCGGCCGTCCAGTTCCGCACGAGCAACGGCAAGTACCTCTACACCTCGGGCGTGTACTACCTGAAGTACCGCGGCGTCCCGGCGGACTTCAAGTTCAGCCACTACTACGGCGTCTTCACCTCGAGCTACACCAAGCACCTCTACGTGCGCGAGGCCGGCGTCTCCGTCAAGAACACCAAGAAGATCGCCTACGGGCCGTGGAAGGCGCTCTACTAAGCCTTCTCCACATGATCATCTAGCGTGATCCCCGAATGGCCGGGCGGCCTCACCGCCCGGCCATTCGCCTTTCCCGACCCTTCTCGAGCCCTTCCCCGAGCCGTTCGGCCGACGGCCGTCCAGCCTTTCCGGGGTCGGATTCGGCCGTTCTCTGGAAAATGTGACCAAGGACACAGGCTGATCGGGCACTTTTCAGAGGCTTATGTTTCCGCAGGTCAGGATGCCTTTGAGGCGGCCCGGGCGGGTGGTTCCAGACCTGTCCCGAGGGTGCTTGGACGCCGCTTGAAGCACCCCGGTTCCCGATCCATCGGACATTGCTGTGCGTCACGAATGGTGTCGAAACGGGTGAGGAAGGCCCTGCTACGGTTACGGCGATCTTCACCCCGCATTCCCCATAAAACGGAGGATCCATGCGACGCATCGCCACCGTGGCGATCACTTCCGGCGCCCTGGTCGCCGGACTGATGGCGACCGGCGGCAACGCCTTCGCCGACGGGGCCGCCAAGGCCACCGTCTCCAGCACGACGCAGGTCGCCCGCCCGGGCGCGCCCGTCGCGGGCGACGGCATGACGGCCCAGGGCAAGACGGCCTTCACCCTCAAGAAGTCCGGCCTGAGCGCGACCACCGCGTACGGCTACTACTGGTTCAGCAGCTACCACGGCAAGCCGGTCCGCGTCCTCGACGGCCGCGTCCGCGACAACGCCTACGGCCTGGACTCCTGCATGCAGGTCGTCTTCTGGCCGGGCCGGTACCAGAACCAGAAGCTGCGCGACGGCCAGATCATCTACAACACGCACGGCAAGGGCACCACCGCCCGCCTCGTCATCTCGTCCTACCTCACGGGCAAGATGTACATGCGCGAGTGCGAGGGCTACCCGGTCCGGGGCGGCTTCCACATCTCGCACGGCGGCAAGTGGCGCATCTTCTACTGATCGGCCCCGCCCGCCGGGCTGACGTCCGGCAGGCGTGATCAGTAGCGGGAACGACGACGGGGGCTTCACCGCAGCGGCTGCGGTGAAGCCCCCGTTTCGTCGTTCTCCCGCCACCCACGTCCGCTATCGCGGGGTTCGTTGGGTTTTGGACGTGGGCAGGACTCCCGGAAGGGGGTCAGAAGGCGCTCAGGAGGCCGTGCCCGGCTCGTCCTTGCGGGGCTGGGGCTTCGCCTCTCCCCCGGGCGCCTCGCCGCGCTGCGCACCGCTCGCGGCCTCGGGCTCCTCGCCGTCCTTCCGCTCCGCTTCGGCGGGCTTCGCCGGGTAGGTCTCCTCGACGGCCTGGGCGTCCGGCCTGATGTCGTCCTCGTCGGTGAGCAGGACGCCGACGACCGCGCGGATCTTGTCCTCGGAGATCGCGCCGAGGCGCAGCAGGCGCGGGATCGGGCCGGTCAGGTCCACGATCGTGGACGCGTCGCCCTGCGAGACCCGGCCGCCGTCCAGGTACACCTCGACCGAGTCGCCGAGCATCTCCTCGGCCTCGCCCGCGTCCCGGGCGGCCGGACGGCCCGACAGGTTCGCGCTCGACACCGCGAGCGGGCCCGTCTCCTTCAGCAGCTCCACGGCCAGGCTGTCCATCGGCATGCGGACGGCGACGGTGCCCTTGGTCTCCCCCAGGTCCCACATCAGGTTGGGGTTGGCGCGGCACACGAGCGTCAGCGCGCCCGGCCAGAACTCGTCGATCAGGTCCTGCCCGTAGGTGCCGAGATCGTCGATCAGGGCGGTCGCCGCGCGCACCGAGCCCACCAGAACCGGCGGGGGCATGTTGCGGCCGCGGCCCTTGGCGTTCAGCAGGCCCGTCACCGCGGACGGCGTGAACGCGTCCGCGCCGACCCCGTACACGGTGTCGGTCGGCAGGACGATCAGCTCACCGCGCCGGACGGCCGACACCGCCTCGGCGATCCCGCGCGTCCGCTCCATCGGATCCGAGCAGTCATAACGTCGGCTCACGGCTGTCCCCGTCGAAACTCGGCTTGCTGTGCTGACGTGGGAAAGCCTATCGGCGCCCGGGCAGTGCGCGTGCGCGGGCCGGGCGGCGGAGGGCGTGGGCCGGGCGGCGGGGCAGGGCGGGGGTCAGGTCGTGCCGAGGCGGGCGGTGACGAAACGGTCCCGGCCGACGAGGTCCTTGTGGTTGCGGACGTCCCGCCAGCCGTTCTCCTCGGCGAAGATCCAGTAGACGGCCGTGCCCTGGAGGTCGCTGTGCTCGACCGCGACGTGGCCGCCGGGACGCAGCAGGCGGCGGGCGGTGCGCTCGACCACGCGGATCGCGTCCAGGCCGTCCTCGCCGCCGCCCCACAGGGCGTCCGCCGGGTCGTGGTCGCGGACGTCGGTGGGGACGTACTCCCACTCGCTCATCGGGATGTACGGCGGGTTCGACACGACGAGGTCGACGGTGCCGTTCAGCTCGGGCAGGGCCGCCGAGAAGTCGCCCAGGTGCAGCCTGACCTGGCCGCGCTCGTCGAGGTCCTCGACGTTGCGGTCGGTGTGGACGTAGGCGGTCGGGTCCTTCTCGACCGCGTGGACGCGGGCTCGGGGCGCCTCCTGGGCCAGCGAGAGCGCGATCGCGCCCGAGCCGGTGCCGAGGTCGACGACGAGCGGGTCCTGGACGTCCATGTCGCGGAGGGTCTCCAGCGCCCAGCCGACCATGACCTCGGTCTCGGGGCGGGGGACGAACACCCCCGGGCCGACCTTCAGCTCCAGATACCGGAAGAACGCGCGCCCGGTGATGTGCTGCAGCGGCTCGCCCGCCTCACGGCGCGCCACGTACTCCCAGAACAGCGCGTCGAACGCGCCGTCCGGGACGGTGTGCAGCTCGGCGCGGCTCACGTTGTGCACGGCGGCCGCGAGCTCCTCGGCGTCCGCGCGCGGGGAGGCGACCCCGGCGTCGGCGAGCCGTGCCGTGGCCCTGGCGATCTCGTCGAGCAGCAGGTTCATGACGACTGCTGGGCCTCCGCGAGGCGTCGCTCGGTGTCGGCGTCCACGAGGGCCTGGACGACGTTGTGCAGGTCGCCGTCGAGCACCTGGTCGAGGTTGTACGCCTTGTAGCCGACCCGGTGGTCGGAGATCCGGTTCTCCGGGTAGTTGTAGGTGCGCACCCGCTCGGACCGGTCGACGGTCCGGACCTGGGACTTGCGCTCGGCGGACGCCGCGGCCTCCGCCTCCTCCTGCGCCATCGCCAGCAGCCGGGACCGCAGGATGCGCAGCGCCTGCTCCTTGTTCTGGAGCTGGGACTTCTCGTTCTGGCAGGAGACGACCACGCCGCTCGGCAGGTGCGTGATGCGGACCGCCGAGTCGGTGGTGTTGACCGACTGCCCGCCCGGCCCGGACGACCGGTAGACGTCGATGCGCAGGTCGTTGGGGTCGATCTGGACGTCCACCTCCTCGGCCTCCGGGGTGACCAGCACGCCGACGGCGGAGGTGTGGATGCGGCCCTGCGACTCGGTCGCGGGCACCCGCTGGACGCGGTGGACGCCGCCCTCGAACTTCAGCCGGGTCCAGACGCCCTCGGCGTCGGCGGTGCCGGACTTGTTCTTCACCGCGACCGTGACGTCCTTGTACCCGCCGAGGTCGGACGGGTGGGTGTCGATGATCTCGGTCTTCCAGCCGATCCGCTCGGCGAACCGGAGGTACATGCGGAGCAGGTCGCCGGCGAACAGGGCCGACTCCTCGCCGCCCTCGCCCGCCTTGATCTCGAGGAGCACGTCCTTGTCGTCGCTGGGGTCGCGGGGCAGCAGCAGGTGCCGCAGCCGCTCCTCCAGGTCGCCGGCGCGCTTCTCCAGCTCCTCGGCCTCGGCGGCGAACGCCGGGTCCTCACCCGCCAGCTCACGGGCGGCGGCGAGGTCGTCCTCGGTCGAGCCCAGTTCCCGGTAGGTCTCGACGATCGGGCGCAGCTGGGCATACCGCTTGCCCAGTTTGCGGGCGAGCGCCTGGTCGGCGTGGACCGACGGGTCGGCGAGCCGTCCCTCGATGTCGGTGTATTCGCTGATGAGTTCGTCGAGTTTCACGGTGGGTCCCGGCCTGGTAGCAGACTATGAGCGAGGCCCGGGGACGGCTCGTCCCCGGGCCCCCTCCTTGGCTGTGGTGCAGGCTGCGGGCTACTTGGCCTTCTTGCCGAAGCGCTGCTCGAAGCGCGCCACCCGGCCGCCGGTGTCCAGGATCTTCTGCTTGCCCGTGTAGAACGGGTGGCAGTTGGAGCAGACGTCGGAGGTGATGACGCCGTTCTCGGCGGTGCTCCGCGTCTCGAAGGTGTTACCGCACGTGCACGTCACCGTCGTGACGGCATAGTTCGGGTGGATGTCGGGCTTCACTGGTCTCTCCTCGCTCGGGGCGGTCGCCGGACGTCCCAGACGTGCGGGGCGCGAACCGGTACCGCAGCGCTTGCACACCAAGTGTGCCAGATACCCGAACGTGCCGAGGTCACCGGGCATTCCCGACCCGCCTCAATGATCTTGCTCCGGCCCGATCCCGCACCCCGGGACCCGGGCGATGACGAGCACGTTGTGCTCATATGCGGGTACCGAAGGTGACGAAAGGGCCGGACGCCGCCCGGGAAACCGAGCGGGCCACACCCAGGGTAGATCTCTGGAGGGGGTGGTCAGGCATGCCCGAGATAGGTGAGGACGGCCATCACCCGGCGGTGCTCGCCGTTCGCGGGCTGGAGGCCCAGCTTGGCGAAGATGCTGGAGATGTGCTTCTCCACCGCGCCCTCGGTGACGACGAGGTCGGCGGCGATCGCGCCGTTGGTGCGCCCCTCCGCCATCAGGCCGAGAACCTCCTGCTCACGCGGGGTGAGGTCCTTCAGGGGGTCGCCCACGCGGCGGCGGCTGAGCAGCTGGCCGATCACCTCGGGGTCGATCACCGTGCCGCCCCCGGCGATCCGGCGCACCGCGTCCACGAACTCCGCGATGTCCGACACCCGCTCCTTGAGCAGGTAGCCGACGCCCTGCGTGCCGCCGCCGATCAGGTCGGTCGCGTACCGCTCCTCCACGTACTGCGACAGCACGAGGATCGGCGTCCCGGGGAGGCGCTCCCGGACGGCCAGCGCCGCCCGGAGCCCCTCGTCGGTGAAGGACGGCGGCATCCGGACGTCCGCGACGACCAGGTCGGGACGGTGCTCCTGGACCGCCGCGAGCAGCCCCGTACCGTCACCGACCTGCGCGACCGTCTCGATCCCCTCGTCCGCCAACAGCCGGACGAGCCCCTCGCGCAACAGCACCGAGTCCTCGGCGATCACCACCCGCATGACCCCAGTATCCCGGCTGTTCAGGGCTGCTCCGCGCGTCATCGGCCGCTACGCCGGGCAGGCCTGGCGCTTGGCCGTCAGTTCCAGCGGCTTGCGGATCGAGCTGAGGCCCAGTTTCTTCGACGTCGGGCAGAACTTGGCCAGGGCCAGCTCGTACTCGGCGTGGAAGACGGCCTTGCCCGCCTTGATGAACGGGACCAGCTCGTTGCACTCGCCGTACTGGGCGCACTGCTCGTTGACCGCGAAGTCCATGGTCCCGACGAGCTGCGGGATCTGGTCGAGGTCGTTCTTCAGGCCGATCGCCAGGCCGCGCTTGTGCGCCTCGGTCGCCAGCATACGGTTGAACGCGAGCTGGTCGCGCGCGGTCAGCTTGAAGCCGGTGTCGTTCTTGTAGCCGTCCATCCAGTCGGGCTCGACGCCGTCGAAGCCCTTCTTCTTGCACTGGTCGAGCCGGGCGCCCCAGATCGGGCGCAGGACGTTCAGCTGCCGGATGTCCACCCAGCGCTCGCCCGGCCAGTCCGCGACCTTCTTGCCCAGCACCCGCGCCGGGAAGCGCTTGTAGTCCGGGCGCCAGTTCTCGGCCGAGCCGATCGCGGTGTAGCAGATCGTCCGGCGTCCGGCCTTCTTCAGCTTGGCGACCGTGGCGGCGGGCGTCTCGAACAGGTCCACGTCGAACACCTGTGCCTGGACGGACGTGTCGACACGTCCGCTGAGCTGCCATTGCCAGGTCGTCCGCGGCTTGGGCCGCCACCAGGACGCCGCGGCGCCCACCGCGGCCTGGTCCATCTTCTTCTCGGACGCCGTGTCGGCCGCCCGCTTCCCGCCCGTCCCACCGCAGGCACCGGCGGCCAGGACGGCCGTCAGGACGAGCGCGAGTCCTCGCATCGAACGCGACATGATGTTCCCCGTCAGCTATGTCGGCATTGATCCGATCATGCCAGGACGGGCGCTGCCATGATCACCAATCGCAGGGAAGATCCGCGCGGATCACCGTGGGACCGCCGGGCGGGCTGTCCACCGTAAGGATCCCGTCGATGGTCGCGGCCCGGTCGGCCAGCCCCGCGAGGCCGCCGCCCGGCTCGGCCGACGCGCCGCCCACGCCGTCGTCGGCGATCTCCACCACGACCCAGCCGGCCTCGCGCGTCACCTGAACGGACGCGCTCGTCGCCCGCGCGTACTTGGCGATGTTCGTCAGCGCCTCCGCCACCACGAAGTAGGCGATGCTCTCCACCGCGGCCGGGGGCCGCTCGGGAAGATCGACGCTCACCTCCACCGGGACGGACGCGCGTCCCGCCAGGCCGGACAGCGCCGCGTCCAGGCCCCGGTCGGTGAGGATCGCCGGGTAGATCCCCCGGGCCAGGTTGCGCAGCTCGACGATCGCCTCCTTGGCCCCCGCGTGCGCCTGCTCGATCAGCACGCGCGCGCCCTCCGGGTCGGCGTCCAGCTTGGAACGCGCCCGGCCGATGTCCATCGCGACCGACAGCAGCTGCTGCTGCGCGCCGTCGTGCAGGTCGCGCTCGATCCGGCGGCGCTCGGCCTCCACGGCGTCCACGCCGCGCGCCCGGCTCGCCCGCAGGTGCTCCGCGCGCTCCCGCAGCTGCGCGTTCTCCTCTTGCGAGCCGGACGCCCCGAGCAGCACCCGCGCCCACAGCGAGTGCGCCACCGCCATCGCCCGCGTGACGTACAACGCCGGGACGGCCAGGACGAGCCCGGCCAGCGTCGCCCACAACCCGACCAGCGGATCGTGGACGTACAGCGAGACCGGCCCGATGACGTACTGCATCCCGCCGCCCTGCGTGGCCACCAGCACCGGGGTCAGGACGAGCAGCCCCACCAGCGACCAGGAGCACAGCCACACCACGAACTCGGCCAGGGCGATCGGCAGCAGCAGGCCGAGGTAGATCAGGTCCTTCCAGGTCGCGGGGTCGGCCGCCATCGCCTTGATCTTGCCGAACACGTTGCGCCCGGCCGGCAGCGGACGGTACGGATCCTCGATCCGCAGCCCGAACGTCACCCGCAGCAGCCGCCGCTCGAACATCGCCCCGGCCCGCCAGAACGCCATCATGGCGACGAGCATGATCAGCCCGACCCACAGGGCCGACAGCGCGAACGACAGCAGCAGCCCGACGGACAGCGCGACGAACCAGAAGATCCCGAGTCCGAACGCCAGCGGGGCCTGCGCCACCGCCAGCCACGTCACCGGCGTCCGCAGCATCCTCAGCGGCCACCACGAGGCGTCCATGACGGACCTGCCCCACACCGTCCGCACGGACCTGTCCCACACCGTCCGGGCCGCCTCGCCCACCTGCGCCTCCACCTGTTCGTCCATGCCATCACCACCCTGCCCGACGCGCCCGACCCCCCGCCATGAAGAAGCCACCCGAGCCGTACTGGGGAAAACCCCACCCCGACCTGGGCGTCCGGCCGCGCGGAGAGGGAACCGGAGATGAAAAACGCCCCGGCCTGGACGGCCGGGGCGTTCTCAGGAGTCCACTCAGCGGTCGTCGGACACGGTGGTCTTCTGGACCTGGAGGAGGAACTCGGCGTTCGACTTGGTCTCCTTCATCTTCTCGATGAGGAGCTCCAGCGCCTGCTGGGTGTCGAGGGCGTGCAGGACGCGGCGGAGCTGCCAGACGATGCGCAGCTCCTCCGGCGCCATGAGGATCTCCTCCTTGCGGGTGCTGGACTGGTCGACGTCCACCGCCGGGAAGATCCGCTTGTCGGCCAGGGAGCGGTTGAGCTTGAGCTCCATGTTGCCGGTGCCCTTGAACTCCTCGAAGATGACCTCGTCCATGCGGGATCCGGTCTCCACCAGCGCGGTGGCGAGGATGGTAAGCGAGCCGCCGTTCTCGATGTTGCGGGCCGCGCCGAAGAACCGCTTGGGCGGGTACAGCGCGGTGGAGTCCACGCCACCGGACAGGATGCGCCCGGACGCCGGGGCCGCCAGGTTGTAGGCGCGGCCGAGGCGGGTGATCGAGTCGAGCAGGACGACCACGTCGTGGCCCAGCTCCACCAGCCGCTTGGCGCGCTCGATGGCGAGCTCGGCGACGGTGGTGTGGTCCTCGGCGGGACGGTCGAAGGTCGAGTGGATGACCTCGCCCTTCACCGTCCGCTGCATGTCGGTGACCTCTTCCGGACGCTCGTCCACGAGGACGACCATCAGGTGGCACTCCGGGTTGTTCTTGGTGATCGCGTTCGCGATCGCCTGGAGCACCATGGTCTTGCCGGCCTTCGGCGGCGACACGATCAGACCGCGCTGGCCCTTGCCGATCGGCGACACCAGGTCGATGATCCGCGTGGTCAGCACGCCCGGGTCGCTCTCCAGGCGCAGCCGCTCCTGCGGGTACAGCGGCGTGAGCTTGGAGAACTCGACGCGCTGCCGGGCCTGCTCGGGCTCCATGCCGTTGACCGTGTCGAGCCGGACCAGCGCGTTGAACTTCTCGCGCCGCTCGCCCTCGCGGGCCTGCCGCACGGCGCCGGTGACCACGTCGCCCTTGCGCAGGCCGTTCTTGCGGACCTGGGCGAGCGAGACGTACACGTCGTTCGGGCCGGGCAGGTAGCCGGTCGTCCGGACGAAGGCGTAGTTGTCGAGGATGTCGAGGATGCCGGCGACCGGGATGAGGACGTCGTCCTCGTTGATCACGGGCTCCTCGTAGCGCTCGCCACGGCCACGGCCGCGGTTCCGCTCGCGGAACCGGCGTCCGCGCCGGCCCCGGCCGTCCTCGTCGTCGCCCACCGGGCCGCTCTGGCCCTGGCCGCCGCGCTGACGGTTGCCGCCCTGGTCGCTCTGGTCACGGTCCCGGTCCCGGTCGCGGTCCCGGTTACGGCCGTCGCGGCCATCCCGGCCGTCACGGTCACGGCCATCGCGGTCACGACCGTCGCGGTCGCGGCCGTCCCTGCGGCCCCGCTGGCGCCCCCCGCCCTCGCGGCCCTCGCCGCGCTCCCGGCCGCCGCCCTGCTGGTCACCGCCGTGCTCGCCGGACTGCTCGCCCCGCTCGCCGCGGTCACCACGGTCACGGCCGCGGCCGCCGTCGCGGTCGGAGCGCTCGCCCCGGTCGCGGTCACGGTCGCGGTCGGAACGCTCGGCGCGCTCGGGGCGCTCCTCGCTCTGCCGGCCGTCCTGACGGCCGTCCGCCTGCCCGGCGTCGGCCGGCACGGCCGCCTCGGTCTCACGCTTGGCGGACGTGCGGGTCCGGCGCGGACGCTCGGTCCGCTCCGCCTTCTCCACCTTCTCCGCCTTCTCGGTCTTGTCAGCCTTGTCGGCCTTCTCGGACGCGGTGCGGTCGCTGGCAGCGGCTCCCTGCTCGCCCCCCGAAGCGCCCTGCCCCGCGCCACCCTGCTTCTCCTGGATGGCGGCGATGAGCTGGCCCTTGCGCATCTGGCTGACGCCCTTGATGCCGAGGTCGGACGCGATCTTCTTCAGGTCCGTCAGGACCATGGCCGACAGGCCCGTGCCGGCGGCGCGGCGCCGCCGGGGGGCGGCGCCCTGGCCGGCCTCGTCCGCGGTCGCGGCTGCCTTGCTGGATGCGTCCGTGAGGAGTTCGCTGGATTCGCTCACTAAGGGTCCTTCCCAGGGAGCGGGCGTTGGCCGGCGTTCGGCCAGTCAACCCGGTGGTGCGGCCCGGCGGGGGCGCCGAGTCGGGCTCGCCGTACCGCGGAGGAGCCGCGGTCGGCGATGCTGGGCAACAGCCAGATGGCGGTCGGCCGGGACGGCTCGCTCACGGGCCCTCCCGTGACCGCGGGGATCCGAAGTTCGCTGGAATGCCGGACAACGGAGTGTCACGGAGACGGGAAGCCTGGTACGCGGGACCGACTCGGCCGACGGGCCGGTCAGGTGACGCGTGGCTGACGAGCACTCGGCCCCGAACGGGGCATCTGGTGCGGCATTCAGCCTAACATCACCAGGGCACACTGCTATTCCCCAGAGGTCGATGTCTTCGCATTTTACCTAGCCGGTTCGTCACACCCCGGCCGCCCGCCGAGGCGGGTCAGACGCGGACCGAGGCACCTGCGGGGGCGACACGCAAGGGGTGTACGTGCCACCCATTACCCACTCCACACGCGTTTGAATCAATCCGCGACGCCGATGTGAACGCCAGGACAGTCGGCCCGGCTCCGGACACGACGGCCGGGACCCCCCGCTCACGCAGGTCACGGATCAGCGCGGCGGACTCCGGCATCGCCGGGGCGCGGTACTCCTGGTGCAGCCGGTCCTCGGTCGCGGCGAGCAGGGTCGCCTCGTCCAGGCCGTGCGTCAGGGCCGTGACCAGCAGCGCGGCGCGCCCGGCGTTCGCGGCGGCGTCGGCGTGCGGGACGGTCCCGGGCAGCAGGCCCCGGGCCTGCTCGGTCGCGAGCCGCGTCTCCGGCACGAACGCGACGACCTCGCGGTCGAGGTCGAGGCGGACGGCCCGGTCGCCCCAGGCGATCGTCAGCCCGCCGAGCAGGCAGGGCGCGACGTTGTCGGGGTGGCCCTCGATGTCGGCCGCCAGCCGCAGCGCGGCCGCGTCGTCCATCGCGCCACCGGCCGGGTGGAGCGCCCGCGCGGCCGTGACGCCCGCGACGATGGCCGCCGAGGACGACCCGAGCCCCCGGCTGTGCGGAATGCGGTTCACGCAGCGCAACCGGACGCCCCTGCCGAGCCGGGCGGCCTCGCCGGTGCCCGCGAGCCCGTCGATCGCCTCGAGCGCGGCCCGGATCGTCGTGACGATCAGGTGCCGGTCGCCGCGGTCGGCGACCTCGGCCCCCTCGCCCTCGACCTCGATGACGACGCCGTCGCCGCCGAGCTCGACGGTCACCTCGTCGGACAGGGTCAGCGCGAGCCCGAGCGAGTCGAACCCCGGCCCCAGATTCGCGCTGGTCGCCGGAACATCGACCGTCACCCGCCGCCCGGCCGTTGCGGCGGGCCCGGACGCCACAACGGGCTCGGACGCGGCAGCGGGCTCGGACGCCGCGCTGGGCTCGGGCGCCGGGCTGGGTTCGGGCGTCGGGCGGGGCTCGGGCGTCATGCGGGGGGCGGTCGTCATGCCAGGCCCAGGGCGGAGGCGGCGGCCTGGGCGTCGACCTTGACGGTGGTGGGGGCGGGAGCGCCCGCGATGGCCCAGTCGGGGTCCTTGAGGCCGTTGCCGGTCACGGTGCAGACCACGCGCGAGCCGCGCTCGACCACGCCCTGCTCGGCGGCCTGGAGCAGGCCCGCGACGGACGCGGCGGACGCGGGCTCGACGAACACGCCCTCCTCGGCGGCGAGCATCCGGTACGCGCGCAGGATCTGCCGGTCGGTGACCGCGTCGATCGCGCCGCCCGACTCGTCCCGCGCGGCGATGGCGAGGTCCCACGAGGCGGGGTTGCCGATGCGGATCGCGGTGGCGATGGTCTGCGGCTTCAGCACCGGCTCGCCCTTGACGAACGGGGCCGCGCCGGACGCCTGGAACCCCAGCATGCGCGGGCGGCGCGAGGCGACGCCGTCCCGGGCGTACTCGGTGTAGCCCATCCAGTACGCGGAGATGTTGCCGGCGTTGCCGACGGGCAGGCAGTGCACGTCGGGGGCGTCGCCGAGGGCGTCCACGATCTCGAACGCGGCGGTCTTCTGGCCCTGGAGCCGGTACTTGTTCACCGAGTTGACCAGCGCGACCGGGTAGTCGACGGCGAGCTTGCGGGCCAGCTCGAGGCAGTCGTCGAAGTTGCCGTCGACCTGGAGCAGGCGCGCGCCGTGCACGAGGGCCTGCGCCAGCTTGCCCATCGCGATCTTGCCCTGCGGGACGAGGACGGCGCAGGTCATCCCGGCGCGGACGGCGTACGCGGCGGCGGACGCCGAGGTGTTGCCGGTGGACGCGCAGATGACGGCCTTCGCGCCGTCCTCGGCGGCCTTGGAGATCGCGACCGTCATGCCGCGGTCCTTGAACGAGCCGGTCGGGTTCAGCCCCTCGACCTTGAGGTACACCTCGCAGCCCGTCAGCTCGGACACCCGGGTGGCGGGCACGAGCGGCGTGCCGCCCTCGAGCAGTGTGACGACGGGCGTCGCCTCCGTCACCGGCAGCCGGTCACGGTACTCCTCGATGAGGCCACGCCAGGGACGGGTGGTCGCGTTCACAGTCGGTCTCCTTGTTGACCTGCGGTTTTAACGAAATCCTAAGGGACCGGCCGACGCCCTTGTCGTCCGTTGCTCTACTTGTGGACAACTTCGCCCTGTTTACACGTCGTCGGCTTCCACGCGCATGACGCTGGCCACCTGACGCACGTCCTCGAAGCCGCGCAGCCGCTCCACGGTGGCGCTGAGCGCGGCGTCCGCGGCCCGGTGCGTCACGACGACGAGCTGGGCGTCCTCGCCCGACCCCGTCTGCCGGACGGCCTGGATCGACACGTCGTGCTTGGCGAACTCCTCCGCGACCATCGCGAGCACGCCGGAGCGGTCGGCGACGTCGAGCTGGATGTAGTAACGCGTCCGCGTCTCGCCCATGGGCAGGACGGGCAGCTCGGCATAGGTGACCTCGAGCGGACCGGGCGTCCCGCCGCGCAGGTTGCGCGCGACGGCCACCAGGTCGCCCAGGACCGCGCTCGCCGTGGGCGCGCCTCCCGCGCCCGCGCCGTAGAACATCAGCGATCCGGCGGACTCGGCCTCCACGAACACCGCGTTGTACGCCTCGCGCACGCTCGCGAGCGGGTGCGAGCGCGGGATCATGGCCGGGTAGACGCGGACGGAGACGCCGCGTCCGCTGCGTCCCTCCGCCGCGGGCACGCGCTCGCAGATGGCCAGCAGCTTGACGACCGAGTTCATCTCCTTGGCGCCGGCCACGTCCGCGGCCGAGACCTCGGTGATGCCCTCACGGTGGACGTCCGCGGCCGTGACGGGCGTGTGGAAGGCCAGCTGCGCCAGGATCGCGGCCTTGGCGGCGGCGTCGAAGCCCTCCACGTCCGCGGTCGGGTCGGCCTCGGCGTAGCCGAGCGCCTGGGCCTCCTCCAGCGCCTCGTTGAACCCGGCGCCGTGCGTGTCCATCTGGTCGAGGATGTAGTTGGTCGTGCCGTTCACGATGCCCAGGACCCGGTGCACGTGATCGCCGACCAGGGACTCGCGCAGCGGCCGCAGCAGGGGGATCGCCCCCGCCACGGACGCCTCGTAGTACAGGTCGGCGCCGTACTCGCGCGCGGCCGCGAACAGGGTCGCGCCGTCCTCCGCGAGCAGCGCCTTGTTGGCGGTGACGACCGACTTGCCGGTCTTCATCGCCTCCAGCATCAGCGTCCGGGCGGGCTCGATGCCGCCGATCACCTCGATGACGATGTCCACGTCATCCCGGGTGACCAGGCCCAGCGCATCGGTGGTGAGCAGCTCGCGCGGGACCCCCGCGCGCACCCGCTCCGGCCGCCGGACGGCGATCCCCGCCAGTTCCAGCGGCACCCCGACCCGCGCCGTGAGATCGTCGGCCTGCTCGCGCAGCAGCCGTACGACCTCGGTGCCGACGACGCCGCACCCCAGCAGCGCCACCCGCAGCGGCCCGCCCTGTTTCACGCTTCTACCTCCGCGTCCAGCCGGAGCAGGTCGGCGTCGCTCTCGCGCCGCACGACGACCCGCGCCGCACCGTCCCGCACGGCCACGACGGCGGGCCGGGGGACATGGTTGTAGTTACTCGCCATCGATCGACAGTACGCACCGGTCGCGGCCACCGCCACCAGGTCGCCCGCCGCCAGGTCGTCCGGAAGCCACAGGTCGCGGACGACGATGTCGCCGCTCTCGCAGTGCTTGCCCACGAGCCTGCTGAGCATGGGCTCCGCCCGCGACTCCCGGCTTGCCAGGACGCAGGTGTACTCGGCGCCGTAGAGGGCGGTGCGAAGGTTGTCGCTCATGCCCCCGTCGACGGACACGTAGGTGCGCAGCCCCTCGACGTCCTTGACCGTGCCGACCTCGTACAGCGTAATGCCGCCGGCACCAATGATCGCCCGTCCGGGCTCGACCGTGAGCTTCGGCATGCTGAGCCCATAGGCGCGGCATTCGCGCTGGACGATGTCCCTGAGCGAGTCGGCCATCGTCTTCGGATCGATGGGCTCGTCGCCGCTCGTGTAGGCGATGCCATAGCCACCGCCGAGATCGAGCTCCGGAAGCTCGACGCCGTGCTCGTCCCTGATGGAGACGAGCAGTTCCGCCAGTCGGTGCGCGGCGACCTCGAAACCGTCCGGATCGAAGATCTGGCTACCGATGTGGCTGTGCAGACCGACGAGCTCAAGGCTGTCTCGCAGTTCGAGAACACGCCGGACGGCCTCCAGGGCGGCCCCGGTGTTCCGCGAGAACCCGAACTTCTGGTCGTCGTGGGCCGTGGCAATGAACTCGTGCGTGTGCGCCTCCACACCGGTCGTGACGCGCACCATCACCTTGGGCCGCTTGCCCAGCCTCTCGGCCAGGTAGGCGAGCCGGGCGATCTCCTCGAACGAGTCGATGACGATGCGTCCGACACCGACCTCGACCGCCCGCTCCAGTTCCTGCACGGACTTGTTGTTCCCGTGCAGCGTGATGCGCTCGACAGGGAAGTCGGCGGCCAGGGCGATGGCCAGTTCTCCGCCGGTGCACACGTCCAGGCCCAGGCCCTCTTCCTTGAGCCACTTGGCCATGGCCACGCACAGGAACGCCTTGCCCGCATAGTGGACGCTGCCGTCATGGAACGCCGCCGCGTACTCACGCGCCCGCGCACGCACGTCGTCCTCGTCGTACACGTACAGCGGAGTGCCGAACTCCTGGGCCAGGTCGCGGACGTCGACGCCGCCGACGGTCATCGCGCCCTCGTCCCTGCGCGCGCCGAGCGGCCAGACCCGCTCGTCCAGGGCGTTGAGGTCCGCCGGGGGCGGCAGGGGGTGGTCTTCGGGGAGGACGTCCGCGTGCCGGGGGCCGGCCGGGTGAACTCTGCTCATATCCGCTCTCTAGGGGTTTCGCCGATCATCGTGAGGCCGTTGCGCAAGGCGATGCCCGCCGCCGCCGCGATCGTCACACGGGACGCGTGCACCGCCGAGGGTTTCTCCTCGACCGGCAACGCCGGACAGCGCTCGTAGACCGTGTGATAGGCGTCCGCCACCTCGACCAGCGACTGGACCAGAAGGCGCCCGTCCCCCTTGCGGGCCGCGCTCCGCGCCCACCCGGGCAGCTCCCCCAACGCCTGGATCAGCGGCAACTCGTCTTCTGCGGGCTCGACGCGCCCAGGACGAACCCCGAAATCCTTCGCCCGCCTCTGCACGGCCATCGCGCGCGCATAAGCGAACCGCACCGAAAACCCCGGATTCTCGAAAACCCTCGGACGGTCGATCAGCTCTACAGGCGGCACCCCGGCCGCGACCCCGTAATCGGGGTCCTCCGTGATCGCCTCGGCGAGCGCACCGGCCCGGACCCGCAGGATCACGAACCCCTGATCGACCTCGGCCGAAATCTCATCATGTGAGACGGCCTCCGCGATCGCCCCGGCGTCAAGCCCCATCTTGAACGCCACCGGGCTCGCGTACACCCCAGCCCCAACGCAGCGCAGCGCGACGTCCCCGGGCTCCCGGCCCGCGACGTCCCGCACGGCGTCCCGAAGCACACCGCTCACCACCGCTGGAGTCACCCTCGCGAGACTATCCGACCACTATGCGGACACGTCACGCACCGGCCGCGAGCGTCCGCACCGTCTGGATCAGCCGGTTCGGATCGAACGGCTTGGTGACGTACGCGTCCACGCCGATCTCGTGCCCCCGCCGCACATCGTGGTCCTGCGCGCGCGCCGTGATCATCACGACCCGGATGTGCCGCGTCTCGTCGTCCTCGCGCAGCCGCACCGCCGTGACCCACCCGTCCAGGCGCGGCATCATCACGTCCAGGGTGATCACGTCCGGACGCACCTCCCGGACCTTGTCCAGGCAGTCCTGACCGTCCACCGCCGTGACGACCTCGAACCCCTCGAGTTGCAGGTTCACAGCGATCAGCTGCCGAATCACCTCGTCGTCATCGACGACCAGCACCCGTCCCAGTGGCTCGGTCACGCCCCCGAAGCTAGCCGACCGGCGATCCCCCCGCACCCCAAACAACCAGGTGCGCACCACGCCCCCAACCCTGGTAGTCTTCATCTCGCGCCGAAGAACACCAGGCGCAACGCCCCCTTAGCTCAGGGGATAGAGCAACGGCCTCCGGAGCCGTGTGCGCAGGTTCGAATCCTGCAGGGGGCACCTAGAAAACGGGAAGAGATTCTCCGCCGATACATCTTCGGATGTGTCGGCTTTTTCTTTTTCCCCGAAAGTCGTTCGTTGCAACATCGCCCTCTCCGCATTCACCGAATGGGTGTTGAGGTGCGTTTCCTGAGGGTTCCGGGGGCGGCGGATGGGAAGCCGGTGCCAACGATCTGGTCGTGGTCGTTGATGCCCACGGACATGGCTCCTGCCGCGCCTGGGACGTCGACGGGGACGAAACGGCGTCGGGTTGCCTCAGGTGGCCGTGCCCTCCACCGGTGATTCCCTGTGCGGCTGCCGGACGCGACTCAAGGAATATCGAGGCCGCCACGGCCGTCAGCGGAACGAGCACGGCTCCGGGCAGTGATCTGGAGCTGATCACGATGTTCATGACGCGTCCTTCTTGTCGTCCAGGGTTTCGCGAACTATCGGTTGAAGAGGGATCTCGCGTGGAGGCGGAGTTTCAGGGTTTGGCGGCGCCACCAGGGAGTGGTCAGGGGGACGACTATCTCGGCGTAGACGGGGCGGCGGGTTCGGGTTCGGCGGCACCAGTGGGTGGTTTGGGTTATGAGGTATCGGGCTGTTCGTTCTTCGGCGGCTTCTACGAGGGTCCAGGTGATGGCGGGGGTTAGAGCTGGGGCGGTTTGGGTTGTGTCCAGCCAGGTTTTCAGGGTGGATTCCAGGAGAGGGCCTTGGGCGTAGGCCAGGGCGGCTCTCCAAGCGGGGATGGTGATGTGGGGGTCGATTTCTTCGGGGGTCAGGTGCCAGCGGAGGAAGGCCAGGGCGGCGGTCTGCCTTCGACGGGCCTCTTGGCGGAGGTTGAGGCTTTCCACGCCTGAGCCCTTTGACCAGGTCAGGATGGCGTTCAGGGTCTCGTCGGGGTGATCTTCCGCCAGGTTGAGCAGGGCCTCCACCGTTTCGTCGCGGACTTGCCTGTTGCCGTTGGTCGCCAGGTGCTTCAGGCGGGTCAGGGCTATTGACGGATGGGTTTGGCCAAGGGGTTCACAGACCCGGACCAGGGTGAGTTTCAGGGTTTGGGAAAGGGTTCTCTCCCGGGACCAGCGGTACATGGCGGTGCGGATTCGGCCGCCGACCGTGGGGGCCAGGCAGGTGCGGGCCAGGGCTATGTAGGCGAGGTCGGCGTGGTCGTTGTCGGCCCAGGTCTGAGCCGTCCGGATGATCTGGTCGGCGGCGTCGTGCTCGGCCGCCAGGTCGGCGAAGGTCTCGGCGAGGGTGTTCCAGAGGACGGCCGGGACGGCGGGGTCGTCCGGAAGGGCGGCCAGCCAGGCGAGGAGGTCCGACCTGATCAGGGGGTAGTCGTCCCAGACGTGGCGGAGGACGGCGTCGGTGTAGCCGTGGCGGCGGAACTCGACCTGGTCGGAGTCGGTGGCGGCGGAGAGGAATCCGCGCAGGTCGGCGGCCGGGCACCAGGCGAGGCCGGAGCCGTGGACGGTGACGTCCAGGCGGCGGAGCAGGGACGCCGCGACGGTGTAGACGTGGGTGGGGTCGGCCTGCCGGAGGGTGGCGGCGGCCACCAGGAGGGCGCGGTCGTGGGGTTCGCGGTGCTGGGTGAACCAGCGGGACAGCTCGTCCGACCAGTGGCGGAAGGACTCCTCGGCCTCGGTGGGAGAGGTGACCGCGGAGGCGATGTCGGCCAGGCGGCGGGCGTCGGCCGGGGACGCGCCGGAGAGGAGGACGGGGGCGCGGTCCCAGCGGATCCAGGACGTGCCCAGGCCCTGGCGGGCCACGCGGCGGCGGTACACCTCGATCGGGTCGGGCGGGTCCAGGGGGATGGAGTGCGGGGGCCTGGCGGTGGTGACGATGACCGCGTAGGCGCCGGCGTTGCGGACGGCGTCGGCCAGGCCTCCCAGGCCCGTCTCGGCGTCGCCGTCCACCAGGTAGCCGCAGGCGGCGCTGACCTTGATCTCACCGACCTCGTCGCGGTCCGGGGAGAAGAGACGGATGTCGGTGTTCGGGGTGACGCGCCCGAGGGCGGCGATCGCCGTGGTGCGGCGGCCGGAGCCCGGCGGGGCGGACAGGGTGACGACGTTCTCGTCGGCCAGGGTCTTCACGATCAGGTCGTGGTTGCGGGCCGGGACGTGGTCGGCGATCCGGTCCCGGATCTCCCGCGGGCCCAGGTACATCGCGGGCTGGCCCCGGACGAAACGGATCTGGGTCTTGATCAGGTCGCCGTTGACGATGGTTCCGATGACGTTCTGGGCGTCGTCGCCGGTGATGTCGACGTCCTGGATGACGGTCATGCGCGCTCCTGCCGGATGTCGCCGCCCGTCCAGCTGCCGATGACGTTCTGGTTGCCGTCACCGGAGAGGGTCACCCCGTTGATGGAGACGCCGGACGGGGCGGGCGGCTTGGCGGTGAGGGCGGGGGTCTCGGCTGCCTGCTTCGCGGACGGGACCGGGACATAGAGGTAGGCGGGGCGGTCGAACTGCTTGACCTTGGCCCGCACCTGCGTGAAGCGGCTCGGGGGCAGGGCGACCACGTGGCCGCCGCGGACGTAGGTGTCGAAGACCTCGGCGGAAACGATCAGCGCGGCGAAGGTGACGTCGGGATCGCTGCCGCCGAGGGCGGCCCGGAGCGGGTCGCTGTCGAGCAGGCGGCTGACGTCGTTGGTCGCGGTGGCGATGCCCGCCGTGACCGGGTGCTGGTCGTCCACGAGGCCGACGTGGAGCGCGACGCGGAGGCGGAGGCGGAGACCGTCGGCGCGCAGGCGGCGCGCGGCTCCGGCGAGGACGTCCTGGAGGCGGTCGGTGAAGGGGTGGACGAGCGCGGGGGTCGCCTCGTGCGGGAGGACGGCGAGGATGCCGTCGCCGGTGCTCTGCCGGAAGTCGGCCGAACGCCAGACCTCGCCCAGGCCGGACGCCTCGCAGGCGGCGTCGAGGGCCTCGCGGATCTCGGTGTGGAGTGCGGGCAGGCGCGCGTCCGGATGCTTGCTGAACCCCTCGGCGTCAACGACGAGCAGGCTGCGGAACCGGGGTGCGGTCATGGATCCTCCCGTTGCTCATGCGCCCGCGGGGCGGGGCGTGCCTTCACGGTCTCGGGTCGGTGCTCGTCGCTCTGTCTGGAATCAGACGTTCGGAGGGATCGATCTCGCCAGGTGGCGGAGGGCGTCCGGATCGGTGATGACGACGCGGCGGCGGGCGGTCGTGACGATCCCGTGTTCGCGCAGGTAGGCGAGTTCGCCCGCGGCTGTGCTGCGCGCCAGGCCGGTGGCGCCGGCTATCTCGGTCTGGTCGAGCCCTATGGCGCCTGACGGGCCGGCGCCGAAACGCAGGAGTGTTCGGGCGAGCCTCGTGCGCGCGGGCAGGGCGGCGAGTTCGGCGCGCCAGGCCTCGCTCTCACGGATCCGGGCCATCGCGTGGCGTAGAAGGTCGGCCTCTAGGCCGGACGTCCGGACGAACGCCAGGAAGCGATCGGCGGGGATCGCATAGGTGGTGCATGGCTCGATGGCGATGACCGTGGCGGATCGGTCGTCCTGCCCCAGGACGGAGTAGTCGCCGAGGATCTCGCCCGGGCCGCGTACCGCCAGGACGAGATCGTCGCCTTCGGCGGAGGAACGCACGATCTTCACGCGTCCGGTGGCCAGGGCGAGAACGTGCGTGGGCGGGTCGCCTTGGCGTAACAGTGTGCTTCCGGACGGGCAGGAGCGTGCGGTGGCGAGTTTGAGGAGCCGCTGCCACGACTCATCCGTGACGTTCACACTCCTGTCTCTCACAGTTCACAGGTGGGAGAGAAGGGATCGGTTCGGATGCGTCGGGGTGGCCGGCACCTGTGGGGGTGCCGGGCCGAGGGGTTACTGGGGCGGGGCTTGTTCGTAGGTTTGGGGGTGCATGGTGTAGGTGGCCCGGCCTTGGGTGAGGGTTCAGAGGGTGGCCACGTAGCCGAACATCTCGGCCAAGGGAACCTCGGCGTGGACGGTGCGGGCTCCGCCTCGGGACGCGTCCGCCGGTCACGCGGTCGGCGAACTCATAGGTCGCGACGCCGAAGTCGTCCGCCAGGCGGGACGGTCTGGACCTCCAGGCGCAGCTCGCCCATCCCACCGATCAGGGCCGAGGTGATGGTGATGCCGCGGTCGCGTTGCTGTTTCAGGAAGTCGGTGACGGCCGCGCCGTCATGGACCTCGCCGACGCGGTGGGAAACACCGGTGTAGAAAGGAATACGTTCCGTGGTCGTGGTCTTGCCCGCGTCGATAGGGGTCATCGCCCCGGTGTTCCTGACGGTGGACCGGTGACGGGTCGTAGTGAGCATGGGGAGGCCCTCTCTACCTGGTCGACTGTTTCGGGTCGCCACGAAACTGACCGTTGACTCAGCGTGAGGGCGAAGGGTTTTTCCGCGCCGTCACTTTCCGTGTCGTGACTTCGCGGGACGCCGCATTCGGCGGCGTCACTTTCGACGGCGGCGCCTTCCGCCGTGCCGGCGGGTGACGCGATCGGGTTTCGTCCACCACGAAGGCGGTTCGGGGCCGAGATGGCGGACGGCGGGCTGGTCGGGATGAAGCCCCAGGTCACGCAGGACGGACGCGTTCAGCCGGACGGCGACCCAACCGTGCCAGCGTCCGGTGGCGTCGGGGCCGCAGGCCAGGTCGACGCGGATCTCACCGTCCGCGAAAGGCATCGAGAAGACGCCGCGGTCGCGCAGTCAACCCTGGACGGCGGTGGCCGGATGCGGGCAGCCGGGAAGGCTCTCCCACCCGGCGATCTTGATCCACTCTTCGTCGGCCGACTGCTCCATGCCGTCCATCATGAGGGTTCTCCGGTGGCCTCGGGAAGGCGCGCGGAGGAAGACCCGGCGGCCTTTTTCGTTGGATGGAACTCGGGGGTCCGGCGGAACGCCGCGGACGCACTAATGTGGGCCTCGACATCCGTGGGTGAGGGGAGTTTGCCGTGGGCGGATCTGACGTCGGGGGTTCGCGGATCGACTCGTCGGTTCCGCATTCGGCGCGCGTGTGGAACTACCTGCTCGGCGGCAACGACAACTACGAGGTCGACCGGGAGGCCGCGGAACGGTTCATCGCGACGTTCCCGGCGATCCTGGCGATCGCGCGGGCCGACCGCGCGTTCCTCGGGCGGGCCGTCCGGCACCTGGTCGGCGACCTCGGGATCCGGCAGTTCCTCGACATCGGGACGGGCCTGCCGACGATGGACAACACCCACGAGGTCGCGCAGCGCATCGCGCCCGAGACGCGGATCGTGTACGTCGACAACGACCCGCTGGTGCTCGTGCACGCGCGCGCGTTGCTGGCCAGCACGTCCGAGGGCGCCTGCGACTACATCGAGGCCGACCTGCGCGACCCGAAGTCCATCCTGGAGCGGGCCTCCGGGACGCTCGACTTCGGCCGGCCGGTCGCGATCATGCTGCTGGGGATCCTGCACTTCGTCCACGACATCGACGAGGCGCACGCGATCGTCCGGACCCTGCTCGACGCGGTGCCGTCCGGCAGCTACGTCGTCCTCACCCACTCGACGCTCGACTTCGACCGCGACCCGTCCGCGCAGGCCGAGGCGCAGAGCGACTGGAACGCCAAGTCCGCGAACCCGATGCGGCCGCGGTCCCGGGCCGAGGTCGCCTCGTTCTTCGACGGCCTGGACATCCTGGAGCCGGGCGTGGTGTCGATGACGCGGTGGCGCCCGACGTTCGAAGAAGCCGGCGACGTCGCCGGATACTGCGCCGTGGGCCGCAAGAACTGACCCGAGGTCACCGCCGCGGACGCGTCAGGCGGGTTCGTAGCGGTAGCCGCGGCCCCGGAGGGTCGTGATGGCGCGCGGGTCGGCGCCGTGCTGCGCGAGCTTGCGGCGGAGCGCGGAGATGTGGACGTCCAGGGTCTTGGTCGGGCCGAACCAGTTGACGTCCCAGACCTGGTCGATGAGCTCCTCGCGGGTCACCACCTCGCCCGCCCGGGACACCAGGCAGGCCAGCAGGTCGAACTCCTTGGGCCGCAGCGTGATCTCGCTGCCGTCGAAGGTCGCCCGGCGCGCGGCCAGGTCGAGGCTCAGGCTGCCGGAGCCGACGAACCGCTCGTCCGCCCGGGACGCGCTGCTGCGCCGCAGGTGGGCGCGGAGCCGCGCCATCAGCTCGGTGAGCCGGAACGGCTTGGTCAGGTAGTCGTCGGCGCCCGCGTCCAGGGCCACGACGACCTCGAACTCCTGGGTGCGGGCCGTGAGGACGACGATGACCGTGTCGCTGAGCACCGAGCGCAGCCGCCGGCAGAGGGTGACGCCCTCCATGTCCGGCAGGCCGAGATCGAGCAGGATCAGGTCGGGCGCGCGCGCGGAGACGCGCTCGAGCGCGTCCTTGCCCGTCGTCGCCCAGCCCGGCTCGTATCCCTGCGCCGACAGGGCCTCGCCCAGTTCGGTGCCGATGACCTCGTCGTCTTCCACGACGAGTACGTATGGTCCCACCGCCATACCACCTAGCGTAGGGGCGGACAGGTTAGCGTGACGTTCACACCCGTACCGGACGTTCACCTCGGTCAACACGGTCCCCCCGATCGGTCCTCTGGAACGTCCCGCCCGGACGCGTCGTGAGGCGCTCCACGCGGGCACGCTGTGAAACGCCCAACGGGCGTGTTGTGAACCACCCCACACGGACGCCTTGTGGGCCATCCCCCACGGACGCCTTGGAAAACGCCCCAGTGGGACGCCATAAGGAGAACGCCTCGCGTGGGCGCCTCGCGAAACGCCCCGGCTAGGCGGGCGCGTCGTGACCGGACGCGGGCGCCGGGCGGCTGACACTGCCGCGCTCCTGGCGGCAGTAGGTGTTCCGGGAGGTCATCTGGAGGGTGTCGCTGACGGTGTCGACGACCTTGGACAGCCGTCCGCCGCTGTGCGGCTCGCTCTCGCAGGCGCTGGACAACGGCGACCGCGCGGCATGGCCGATGCCCAGCGTGGCCAGCAGCGCAAGGGCGAGGACGCCGATGAGCACCTTGCGCATGTGTGGCCTCCTGGTCACGTTCCATCACCGTATCGCCGGTCCAGGCTAGCCCCAGGCGGGTGAGAAGTCCTTGCAACGACGGTTAGGTTTGCGTTTACCTTCACTGCGGACCCGCCCGGATATCCTCCGGTCACCGCGGGCGCCCAGGTGAGAGGGGATGCGGATGCCGAACCGGACACGCGGCGCGAGCACGCCGCTGCGCCGCCAGCTCCTGGTCACCATCGTCGGCATCACCTCGATCGCCGTCCTGGTGCTCGCGCTGCTGCTCGCCGTCGCCGTCGAGCGGCTGTACCACAGCGAGGCGATCACCAAGCTGGAGCGGGACGCGACCCGGGTCGCCGCGACCGCGCCGGACGACGAGGCGCACAACCCGCGTCCGTTCACCAAGCCGGCCGGGCTGAACAAACGCCTGGTCGTCGGGATCTACCGGGTCGACGGCAGCCGCATCGTCGGGGACGGCCCGCACATCTCGCCGCTGGCGTCCGAGGCGGCCAACGGGCGGCTGCACGAGTCGGTCGAGGACGGCACGCTCACGGTCGTCGCGCCCATCCCGTCCGAGGTGGGCGTCACCTCGATCGCCCGCGTCGGCATGCCCCAGGACGAGGTCTACGACCGCCGCAACCGGGCCTGGCTGCTGATGGCGGTGTTCGCCGTGGTGGTCATCGGGCTGGCCGCGGCCGCCGCGTTCTACCAGTCGCGCCGCCTCGCCCGTCCGCTGGAGCGGCTCACGCGCGCCGCGCAGTCGCTGGGCGACGGCGACTTCACCGTCCGCGCCGAGCCGTCCGGGGTCCGCGAGGCGGACGAGGCGGGCCGCGCGCTCGAGGTCACCGCCCGCCACCTCGGCTCGATGCTGGACCGCGAGCGCGCCTTCAGCGCCGACGTCTCCCACCAGCTCCGCACCCCCCTGACCGGCCTCCTCCTCGGCCTCGAATCGGCCCTGGAGCGCCCCGGCGCCGACCTCACCGCCGCGATCCGCGCGGCCGTCCGCCGCGGCGAGCACCTGCGCGACATCATCGACGACCTGCTCCGCCTCGCCCGTGACGCCGGTCCCGACGCCGAGGTCCTGGACGTCCCCGAACTCCTCGGCGACCTCCGCTCCCGCTGGTCGGCCACCCTCACCGGAGTCGACCGCCCCCTGTCGGTCACGGCCCACGACCCGCTCCCCGAGCTGCACGTCAAGGCGTCCGCCGTCCGCCAGATCCTGGACGTCCTCATCGACAACGCCGTCACCCACGGCGCCGGGCACATCACCGTCGAGGCCAGCGACATCGGCGGCGGCCTCGCCCTCGACGTCTCCGACCAGGGCCCCGGCGTCACCGACGACGCCGAGGACATCTTCGCCCGCCGCCACACCGCCTCCGCCGAAGGCCACGGCATCGGCCTCGCCCTCGCCCGCTCCCTCGCCGAAGCCGAAGGCGGCCGCCTCGTCCTCCGCCGCCCCTCCCCACCCATCTTCACCCTCCTCCTCCCCGCCGCCGAACCCCTCCCCCCGACCACACATCCGCACTCCTGAAACACCCCAGAGTTACATTTTCGGGCCTCTACTTCGCCCTTGGTGAGCGCAATACCGGCGACCCTCTAGGCTGAGCTTTTGTTGGGCCGTTCGCGCGCGGCCCTTGTCCGGCCGTCTGCGCGCGCTCTCCTCCGCACCACCCTGTTGACCTGCGCGGTCCCTTCTTCTTGGGCGACACAGATGGCGAAGGAACCGGACGGCTGGCGTTTCCGGTTCGGCCTACTCTGGACGGGTTCGGCGGCCTCCCTGCTCGGCGCGATGAGCGTCACCACAGCGGCACCCCTGCTCGCCTTCACGCTTACCAGATCGCCTACTTTTGTCAGTTATGTCGTTGCAGCCGGAACGGTTCCGAGCCTGTTGCTGCACATCCCCGCCGGAATGCTCGTGGACCGGCTGGACCACTGGTGGACGATGCTGCTCAGCCAGACCGTCCGGACGCTGATGTCGCTGGCGGTCGTGCTGACCCTCGCCGCCGGGGCCTTCCGGCCGCCCGTCCTGATCGTCGCCGCGCTGGTCAGCGGGACGTGCACGACCTTCTACAACGTCGCCGAGGTGACGGCCGTCCCGAGCGTCGTCCCGGCGGAGCACTTCCAGCGGGCGATGGCGCAGAACGAGGGGCGGGCGAACGGCGCGATGCTGCTCGGACGGCCCTTGGGCGGGGTCCTGCAGGCGGCGGGCACCGGCTTCCCCTATGCCGCCGACGCCGCGTTCGGGCTCGCGTCCACGGCGGCGATCCTGACGCTGCGGTCCGCCGGGCTCCGGGGGCGCTGGAACCATGCCCGCCCGCTGCACGCCGACGGCCCCACCGACGCGTCCGGGATCCGGGCCGGGTTCCGGCGGGGCGGATCGCTGGTCGGCGAAATGCTGGAGGGGCTGACGTGGCTGTGGCGGTACCGGTTCCTGCGCACGACGCTGATCGCGTGCACAGCCACGAACCTGCTGTTCCAGGTCGTCACCCTGCTCTTGGTCGTGCGCGCGCGTGAGGCGGGCCTCCCCCTCGCCATGGCCGGAGTCCTGCTCGCCGCGCCAGGCCTGGGCGGGTCGTTCGTCTCCGGCTATGTTGCGGTCACCCGCCGGCGCCGGTTCGGACGCCGTCCGATCAAGCTCGTCACCCTGTGCATGTGGGCCTGGCTCGCGATGACCATCCTGCTCGCCGCCTTCCCCTGGGCCTGCGTCTGGATGGTCGCCTGGGGCGGCGTCGGGTTCGTGGGGGCGCGGCTGAACATCGCCCTGTCCGCCTACCAGGCCAGCCGCACCCCACCTGAGCTGCGCGGACGCGTCGCCGGGACGAACCGGTTCGTCACCCTCGGGATCGCGCCGATCGGCACGATGTGCGGTGGGGTGGCGATCACCGCGGTGGGCGCTCGCGCCGTCGCGTGGGCGGTGCCGATCGCCATCGCCGCCACCGGCGTCCTGCTCTGGACGGCCCGGCGGGCGCACGTGCTCCGGCTTCGGCGGCGGCTCCGTCACGGCCCGGTCCGGGAGGCCGTGGTGCCGGCCCGGGTATGACGGACGGCCCGGCGTCCGCCGGGCCGGTGAGAGCGCGTCCGACGTCGCTCATGAGGCGTTGGAGTTCGTCGTCCACGGCGGCCGCGCTGCGCGGGTCCTGTTTTCCGGCTTCGCCGAGACCGTGCAGCCAGGCGCGGCGGACCTCGGCGCGCAGGGTCTCGACCGGCTTCGCCAGGCTCGGGTCGTGGCCGACCGCGTCGAGGAACCCCTGGATCTCGCGGACGGCCGTCCGGTACTCGGCGGAGACGCGGCGCCCGCCCACCAGGTCCTCGTCCTCGCCGAGGGCGCCGAGGGACCGCAGGCGTTCGCAGAGACGGACGGTCACGCCGAGGTCGACGACGGCGTCGTCCATGCTCCGCAGGGCATCGCGGACGCGCCGGCCGGCGGCCTCCGACTGCTCGGCCTGCCGTGCGTCCGCCGCCCGCCGCCGCTCGTAGGTATGGCCGAGGCGGGCCGTGACGACGCCGACGACCGCGGTGAGCGCCCCGGTGAGGACGGCGGTCCCGCCCGTCACCAGCGCCGTGGCAGTGGAGCCCATACCGTGATCCTCCGCCCGGAGCGGACACCGCTCAGCGTCATGTGCCACACCTGGCGGACCTGCCGTCCGGCGTTCCTCACACGTCCGCCAGGAGGCGCCACGCCTCGGCGCGCAGGTGTTCGGGCAGGGGCGGGTGCCGGGCCTCGACGGCGCGGGTCGCGAGGTCGGTGGCCGTCCCGGTGTCGCCGGTCATCAGTTCGACCTGCGCCGCCCGGTACAGGGCCGGACCGCTCTCCGCGCCCGCCACGACGGCCTCGCCGATCTCCGCGCGGGCGGCGTCCAGGCGGCCCCGCCTCGCGAGCGCCAGCGCGCGGGCCGCGCGGGCGGCGGGATCGGCGGAGCGTCCGAGCCGGTCCAGGTCGCGCAGCGCCGACTCCGACTCGCCTCGGTCGGCGAGGATCTCGCCTCGGATCTCCCGGGCCTCGGACACGTCCCCGTGCCGGTTGAGCACACCGCTGAGCACCGCGAGGGCCGCCTCGGGACGGCCGGCCCGCCAGAGCATCCGGCCGAGCCCCACCTGGACGGACGCGTCGCCCGGCGCCAGGTCCGCGCCGCTGCGGAGCAGGGCGACGCCGCGTTCGACGTCCCCGGTGGCGAACCGCGCCCAGCCCTCGGCGGCGAGCTGCCGGACGACGCCGACGCTGTCGTCGATCGTCTGAAGCAGCTCGCCCGCGCGCTGGTAGGAACGGGCCGCCTCGTCGAAGCGTCCGTGCAGGTAGGCGATGTTCCCGAGGACGGTCTGCACGTCCGCCTGGAACCCGGCGTCGGTGTCGGGGTGCCCGGCGGCCGCCCCTGCGAGCCCCCGGGCGAGCAGGGGCTGTCCGGCGGCCAGCGCCGCTTCCGCCGCACGCAGCCGATGCCAGGGGCCGGTGCGATACCTGCTGCGCTTCGGCCGCTCCCCCAGCCGGTCCAGGGTGAGGGCGAGCGCCGCATGCTGGAGAACGTCGGTCGTGGTGTCACCAGTGCGCACGCTCTTCACCAGGTGTGCTTCCCTGAGAAGGTGCCGCGCGGCGGCGGACACCGCGGGACCGTCGCGTCCCCGCTCCCTGGCGGCCGCCGCGGCCTCCTCGGGACTCGACGGGATCTCGGCCGCGTGCCGTGCGACCTCCTCCGGTGTGCGCTCCCACGTCCTGAGCGTCCGCCACTCGGCCTCGGAGGTGGCGCCCGCGGAACGCGCGGCGGCGTCCAGGACGTCCACGATGTTGTCCATGGTCGCCGTGCAGAGGTCGGCGAGGATGTCGTCCAGGCTGGGGACCAGCCTGGACGAGATGGTCTCGTCGGTCTCGCCGAGGCGGTCCCAGAGTGTCCGGCAGGCGGCCTGGAGGAGCACGGGCTCCACTCCCGCGTCCTCGTGTGCGGCGGACTCGTGTGCGGTGGCGTTGTGCGTGGTGCTCAGCTCGTCCACCAGGCGTTCGGCCGCGCCGTCCTCGAACGGACGGCCCGCCTGCTGCGCGGGTTCCACCACGGCGCTCAGAGCCCCGCTCCATGTGAGCCGCCCGAGGCGCACCTCCGCGACCGGCAGCCCGTGGCGGGCGACGGCCTCGACCAGGTGCTCGGCTTCTTCCTCCCGGACGGAGAACAGCAACCGGGCGCCCGGATCGGCGGCCACCACCGTGAGGAGTTCGCGCAGACCCGATCGCCCGCGGGAGAGCGCGCGGCCGGTGAACCAGCGCTCCGCGCAGTCGACCGCGAGCAGGACCGGACGCTGCGCTCCGAACCGTCCGCGCCGCCGGGCCCGCCGCAGGAACGCGGCCACCGGGCCGGCCTCGCCGGGGTCTTCGCGCCATGCGGCGAGCAGCGCCAGAAGATAGGGATCCCACTCCGGGAACGCCGCGTTCGGCAGGACGCGCCCTTGGAGGGGGACGGCCAGGGGGCCGACGTCCGCGACGGGGACGGGGTCGTGCCGGGTGTCGCGCAGAAGCGGTATCACGCCGGCGTTGATCAGCGAGGTCCGGCCGCAGCCGCTCGGCCCGCGCAGCACCGTGACGGGACGGTGCGCCCAGAGCTCGGCGAGCCTTCGCGTCTCGTCGGCACGGCCGAAGAACCGGTGGCCCTCGGCGGTCGTGAACGGCCGTCGACCCGGATAAGGGTTCGGGTCATGGCGGGACGTGAGTTCTTCCACGTCGCCCACCCTTCGCCCGATGTCGGCCGGGCTTCTCGGTGCCGGGTCCGTCCCGCGGACCTCAGCCAAGCTCCGCGTCGCCGATGTAGGAACTGAACCCGGCGCACACCGTCGTCGGCCTGCGTTCGGGCGCGAACACCGCCTCGATCTCGCTCGCGAGCACCGTGCCGCCCACCCGGCTCAGCTCTTCGAGCGAAGCCCCGGACAGGTCGGGAAGGTCACTGCGGAAGTCAACCTCGTCGCGCATCGGAGCTCCTTGTTCCGGCGGTCGGGGCCCATCTGTGATTGTGCATGTTCCCTTCCCGGCACGGGACAACCTGGCCACATCGCGCCATTGTTCTGACCTCCATTGCCAGCTCAGATGGCGCGCGAGACCATGCGCACTCGTATCTGCCCGGCGGCCGTCCCGGACGTGGAATTCTCCCATGGTCCGGACAAGTCCAGCGGCATAGGATGCAGAACACGATCGATGGTGCGACCACGTGCGGAGGCGAGTCGCGTGACTGAATCAGTCGATGTCGCCCCGGTGCCAGCGGGTATCCCGCGCATCTGGGGTGCCAAGATTCCCGCGCGCAACCACAATTTCACCGGTCGCGAAGATCTTCTCTCATCCCTTCGGGAAGGGATCAGGAACAGCGTCGCGGCGGCTGTCGTCCCTTACGCCCTGCACGGAATGGCCGGAGTCGGTAAAACACAGCTCGCGATCGAGTACGCGCACCGCTTCCGCCCCGAATACCAGCTCGTCTGGTGGATTCCGTCCGCGCAGGAGAGCCTGGTCCGGTCCTCGCTCGCCGGGCTCGCTCCCCGCCTGGACCTGCCGCCCGCCAGCAAGATCGGCGTGGAGGAGGCCGCCAACCTGGTGCGGCAGGCGCTGGAGCGCGGCGAGCCCTACAACCGCTGGCTGCTGATCTTCGACAACGCCGACGAGCCGGAGGACATCAACGCGTTCGTCCCGCAGGGGCCCGGTGACGTCCTCATCACCTCCCGCAACCCGAACTGGAAGGGACGGGGACGCGTCGCCACCGTCGAGGTGGACGTGTTCTCCCGCAAGGAGAGCGTCGAGTTCCTCGACAAGCGCCTCCCCGGCGCGCTCGCCGAGAAGGACGCCGCCCGCCTCGCCGAGGAGCTCGGCGACCTGCCGCTCGCCCTGGAGCAGGCGGCGTCCCTGCTGCAGGAGTCGGCGATGTCGGTGCGGGACTACCTCGCGCTGCTCCGCGACCGCATCAGCGACCTCCTGCTGGAGGGTGAGGCGAGCGAGTACCCCCGTCCGATGACGGCCGCGTGGCGGCTCGCGGTGGAGGAACTGGAACGGAACTACCCGAACGCCGTCCCGCTGCTGCGCTGCTGCGCCTTCTTCGGCCCCGAGCCGTTCCCCCGGGACGTGTTCCGGACGGCGCCCGAGGGCGTGTCGCCGGAGCTGGCCACGATCCTCGGGGACACGATCGAGACCAGCCGCGCGGTCGCCGGTCTGCGCAGGTACGCCCTGGTCCGGGTCGAGATCGAGGGCGACAACCGCACGATCCAGATGCACCGGCTGATCCAGGGACTCGTCCGCAGCGCGCTCTCGGCCGGGGACAGGGCGCGCTACCTGGCGGACGTCCACCTGCTGCTCGCGGAGGCGACGCCCGGGGACCCCGACCGGCCCGAGTCGTGGCGGGACTTCGGCGCCCTGTACGCGCACATCGACCCGACGGGCGCCATCGACAGCGGCGATCCGAGGGTCCGGGCGATGGTCCTGGCGTTCGTCCGGTACCTGTACAGGTCCAGCGACCAGTCGGGCGGCGCGGGCTTCTCCAAACGCGTCCAGGACCACTGGAGCGAGATCTCGCCACCGGACGACCTCAACGTCCTGCGGGCCCGGCGGCTGCGCGCCATCCTCCTGAGAGAGCGGGGCCAGTACGCCGAGGCGTACGAGCTCAACCGGGAGACGCTGCGCACCATGCGCGCCAGTGAACGGACCGACGACGAGTTCCGCGACCTCCTGCTCGCCGTGATCGACAGCAGCGGGGCCGACCTGCGCGCACGCGGCGACTTCCGGCAGAGCCGGGAGCAGGACGAGGAGTCCCTGCGCGAGCACGAGAGCTTCTTCGGGGCGTCGCACGCGAGGACGATCCGGCCCATGAACAACCTGGCGCTCGACTACGGCCTCGTCAGCGACTACGTGCGGGCGCGCGACCTCCAGGAGCGCTGCTACCGGCTGACCTCCGTCCGGCCGCGCCCTGAGGGCGTCAACGCCTTCGACGAGGCACTGCACCTGAACGGGCTGGCCCGGGCCGTCCGGCTGCTGGGGATCTTCCGGGACGCCATGGACTTCGGCGAGGACGCGCTCGCCCTCGCCACCGAGCAGCTCGGGCTGGACCACGCGGTGACGGTCCGCGCGTCCATCGACCTCGCGATCGCCAAGCGCCGCGCCGGCCGCTACCAGGAGGCGCTGGAGCTCGCCGAGGAGACGCACGACCGATGCCTGCGAACGTTCGGCCCGATCAACCCCGACACGCTCGCCTCGGCGACCAACCTGGCGAACACCTACCGGACCGTGGACAGGCAGGACGAGGCCCTGGAGCTGGCCAGGACCGTCACCGAGCGCTACCCGGAGATGTACGGACCCGCACACCCCTACATCTTCGCCGTCCAGGGCAATCTGGCCCTGCTGCACCGCGTGCGCGGCGAGACCACGACGGCGCGGTCGACGAACGAGACGGCGCTCAAGGGGCTGGAGACCAAGCTCGGACGCGACCACCACTACTCGCTGACCATCGCCACCAACCTCGCCAGCGACCTCGCCGACCTGGGTGACCTCGCCGGCGCGATCGCGCTCGGCCGGGGCACGCTGCGGCGGCTGCGGTCGCTGCTCGGCATGGAGCACCCCATGACGCTGGCGTGCGCCGCGAACCTCTCGGCCGACCTTGAGCGCGAGGGCAAGGAGCGGCGGAACGACGCCCTCCAGCAGGAGGGCGAGGGGCTGTACGAGGACACCATCCACCGGTACGCGCGGCTCTTCGGCCTCAACCACCCGGACGCGGTCGTCGCGGCCGAGCGACGCCACCTGGACTGCGACTTCGACCCGCCGCCGATCTAGGCCCCGACCGGATCGCGAAGGGCCCGACCGGTCGCGGAGGTCCGGACGAGTCGTGCGAGTTCAGGTCGCCGTCGTGGACCCGCCTTGTTCGCGCGCGTTCGGGTCGCCGTGCTCGGCGCGCCAGCGGCGGCGGTGCTCGTTCGCGGTCGTGCGGGCTTGGTCGAGTGCGGCGGGCGGGACGGGTTCGCGGCGCCAGGAGCGCAGGGTGCGGTCCATCTCGGTGACGAAGCGTTCGCCGTCCTCGGTCAGGGCGCCGCTTCGGAGGAGGGTCCCGGTGGCCAGCGCGGAGGCGTCGCGCCAGTGGGCGAACTCGGTGTGCGCGCGCAAAGCCGACGGGCCGTGCTCGTGGTGGCGTTGCCTGCGCCAGAATCCGGCCACGCCGAGGTGCGCGTAGGCGCCGGTGAGCAGGCCGGCGGCGGGGCGCGGGTCGTCCCGCCAGGCGGCGTAGAAGCGGCGGCCGTCGTCGGGACGGGTGAGCGGGATGGCGTCGTTGAGGGCGCCGAGCTTGGCGTGCTGCACCTCGTGCGCGAAGGTCACGGCGAGGTCCCGCTCGTCCGGCGGCAGGGACGCGTACATCGCGCCGAACGCCTCGTGCACCGTCGAACTGCGCGTGCCCTGGGCCGGTGGGGCGAGGGGCGTGAGGACGCGCAGGGTGCGGGCGGCCTCCTCGGCGACGGTCCAGTGCCGGCGGACGAGCAGGCGCCAGGCGCTGCGCAGGACGCTTCGCCACTGCTCGGTCTCCTCGTGGGTGAGGCGCGGCATCGGGTCGCCGCCGACGGAGCGGAGGGGGTCGCGGTCGTCCAGGAGGAGGTGCAGGGCCATCCCGTGGTACTCGGCTTCGAGGGTCCGCAGGCCGTGCCAGCCGGGGGCGTCGCGGTGAGGGTCGCCGTCGGGGAGGACGAAGGTGTCGGCGTCGGACGAGATCGTGACCGGGGCGCCGGGGGCCGCGCGGACGATACCGGTCCCGGCGAAGGGGACCGCCATGCCGAGGGACGGCAGGAACAGGCCGTCCGGGCCGCCGACGACCTCGATCGGACGCGGGTCGCGGGCGCGGATCGCCGCGGCGGCGGCCAGGGCGGTGATCGGGTCGGTGTCGGCGCCGCGCGCCGCGACCGCGTGGGCCCAGACTCCGACGGCCGGGTGGTCCAGGACGGCGCGGACGGCGTCCGGGTCGCGGCCCTGGATGTCGGCGAGCAGCGCGTAGGCCTGGCGGGCGCGGGCCTCGCGCGCGGGGTCGCGGGACCTGGCGGCCTCCCGGACCCAGCGCAGGAGCAGCAGGCGTTTGGAGCGCTGGACGCGCCACAGCTCGTCGACGGCGTAGGCTCCGCCGCCGCCTTGGGCGAGACCGGCGAAGACCTTCTCCGGGATCGACAACCGCTTCAGTTCGGGGGGCATCGGTTCGCTCCTCGGCTGTACACGGCGTGCGGCCTCGTCCCTCGCGCGCGCGAGGTCGCGGCCGACGGCGTCGCGGACGTGAGCGGCCAGGCGGAACAGGTCCCGGCAGTAGACGGACGGGTTCCGGAAGCCGCTGCCCGCCCGGTACCGGTGGACGTACTGGCCGCCGCCGCAGATGTGCCCGACCGCGCAGGCGCGGCAGGTGTCGGACAGGGCGTCCGCGCCGATCTGGCGGGCCGCGGTCGCGGGGAGCGCGAGCGCGGCGTCGAAGCCGTCCCGGCCGACGTGCAGGCCGGTCGCGGCGGCTCCCTCGTAGGCGGACTTGAGGGTGTCGACCTGCTCGACGGTGCCGTCCGTCTCGATCACGACCATCGCGGCCGGGGACAGTCCGACCTGCTCGCTCGTGGACGGGCGGCCCAGGCTCAGCGCGATGAGGTCGCGGAACAGCCGGACGTGGGTCTCCCGGCGGGGCGCGGCCGTCCAGCGGTCGAAGACGGCGGTGAGCCAGTCGCCGTAGGGGGCGTCCGGGGAGCCGGGGTCGAGGCCGGGCGGCGGGGTGTCCCAGTTGCCGTGCGGGAGCAGGAAGTCGATGGCGGGCGGCTGGAACCGGAGCAGAGCCTCGTAGGTCTCGACGGGCGGGTTCGCGAGGTCGATGGTGGCGAGGAGGCCGCCGAACAGGTGCCGGTACGGCTCCGCGGTGAGCCTCGCGAGCCCGGCGGCCGTCTGCGCGTGGCTGCCCCGGCCGTCGGCGTGCAGGCGGTGCCGGTCGTGGCCGCGTTCGTCGCCGTCCAGGCTGACGCTCACCTGGACGTCCAGCTCGTCGAAGAGGCTGAGGAACGGTTCGTCCAGCAGGACGCCGTTCGTCTGGACACCTACCCGCACGCGCGCGCGAGCGCCGACCTCCCGCCGGACGGTCACGACGGCGCGCCGGATCAGGTCCGGTCCGGCCAGCAGCGGTTCTCCGCCGTGAAGGATCACCTCGATGTCGGTCAGGCCGTGCGCGCGGACGTGTTCGCCGATGCGCCGCGCGGTGGCGTCGACGACCGCGCCGCCCATCCGCCGGGGTTGTTCACGCCAGCCCTGGTCGGCCATCTCGTAGACGTAGCAGTAGTCGCACGCCAGGTTGCAGCGACTGTGGATCTTGAGGATGAACTGCCGGAACGGAGTCGGCCGCCAGCCGGACGCCCGCAGCGCCGCGAGGTCCAACGTGCCGGGCCACTCGCCTCCGCCGGTGCGAGCCGCCACGTCGATCAGCCCCCAGAGTCGGTCCGGGCACGGTGCGACGCCGGACGGCCTAGCACCTTTGTCCGGATATGTAAGCATTCTTCAAGATCAACAAACCCGCTGCGCCGTCCACATGCGGGCAGTGCGGCTGCGTCCCGCGACCGTTCGTGTTCTCGTGGATCCTGGACGCCACCGCGATCAGCTGAGGTGCTCGAGGCGGTGGCGCGGACGCAATGGTGATTAGGTGCCGGACCGCAATCCCGGGCGGACGGTGACGAAGAACCGGACCAGTCCTGCGTATGGCACATACCAGCACAGACCAGCGCAAGATAGCCGATAACGGTTGAGACTCGTGGGTAAGCCGCCCCTTGAACTGGTACGGACCACCTCTTATCGTCGGGCCACGCGCGTTTCTGCTCACAGTGCATTCGTACCGCGCACATTCTTTCATGTGCGTGGAGAAGGCGGGGACCAGATGAAACGGCATCTCACGGTCGCCATCGCCGCGGGCCTCACGGTCGCCGTAGGCGTCAGCGGTTGCAGCAAAGGCAGCTCGTCGAGCGGGGACGGCGGCTCCGACAAGACGATCAAGTTCGTCGCGGCCATCTACGACGACAACACCAAGGGTTACTGGGACGGCCTGATCAAGGACTTCGAGGCCAAGAACTCGGGGTACAAGGTCGACCTGGAGATGGTCGACTGGACGCAGATGGACGCCAAGGTCAAGACCTATGTCCAGACCAAGCAGGTCCCCGACGTCCTCAACTACAACGCGTTCTCCGACTTCGCCCGGGACGGCCTGATCTACCAGGCGTCCGACGTGGTCTCGCCGAACACGCTGAGCGACTTCTCCCCGACCTTCGTGGAGCAGGCCAAGTACAACGGGACGCAGTACGCGCTGCCGTTCATCTCCAGCGCGCGGCTGATGTTCTACAACAAGGACCTGTTCAAGAAGGCCGGAATCAGCGACGCGCCCAAGACATGGGCGGACGTGAAGGCCGACGCGCAGAAGATCAAGGCGGGCGGGAAGATCGGCTACGGCCTGCCGCTCGGGCCCGAGGAGGCCCAGGCCGAGTTCTACTCGTGGGCGATGAACAACAACGGCGGCTGGGTCGACGCGTCCGGGAAATGGGCGATCGACCAGCAGGCCAACATCGACACGCTGAACTTCCTCAAGGACCTCAACAAGTCCGGGCTGACCCAGCCGAACCCGGAGAGCACCGACCGCAAGACGGTGTTCAACCAGTTCGCGCAGGGCCGGGTCGGCATGTCGATCGGCGGCCCGTTCACCCGCGCCGGATTCATCGACCCGGTCAACAAGAACCTGAACTACGGCATCGCCCCGCTGCCGAGCAAGGCCGGCACCGAGCACAACACGCTCGGCGTCATGGACATCCTGGCGGCGTTCAAGCGGAACGACGGCAAGAACAAGGAGGCCGTGCGGAAGTTCCTCGACTTCTTCTACGACAAGGACAACACCAGCAAGTTCCTCAAGCTGGAGAACTTCCTGCCGGTGACCAAGTCCGCCGGTGACGCGCTGAGCGCCGACCCGTACTTCAAGCAGTTCGTGGACGCGCTGCCCACCAGCAAGTTCGCCCCGACCGGCAACCCGGCGTGGAGCGCCGTCGCGGGCGCGGTGAAGCAGCAGCTCGGCACGGCCGTCGCCAACAAGGACCCGAAGGCGGTTCTGGGCGACATCCAGAAGACCGCCGAGAAGGCCGGCTGATCGAGCCGTGCACGACGTCCCTGACTCGGGCGACGTGAGCCCCCCGGCGGACGCGGTCCCCGGAGCCCCCCGCTCCGGGGCCGCGTCCCCGGCCGCGCTGCGGGCGCTGCGCAAGCTCGCGCCCCTGCTGTGGCTCGGCCCGTCGATCCTGCTCATCGCCTTCGTGGTGCTGTGGCCGGTCGTGGAGATGGCCCGCACCTCGCTCCAGAAGATCACCTCGTCCGGCCTGACCCAGGGCTGGAACGGGGTCCGGAACTACTCCGACCTGTTCGACGAGGACGCGCTGATCCCCGTCCTGCTCCGCACGGTGCTGTGGGTCGCGGGCGTGGTCGTCGTCACGCTGCTGCTGTCGCTGGCGCTCGGGCAGCTCCTCAACGCCCGCTTCCCCGGCCGCCGCGTGGTGCGCTGGGCGGTCATCGTGCCGTGGGCGGCGTCGGTCCTGATGACGGCGCTGATCTGGAAGTGGATGCTGGACAACTTCTCCGGCCTGGTCAACCGGGCGCTGCTCGACCTGCACGTGATCGACCGTCCGCACAACTGGCTGGGCGACCCGCACCAGGCGATGCTCTGGATGATGTGGGTGGCGGTGTTCGTGTCGCTGCCGTTCACCTCGTTCGTGATCCTCGCCGGTCTCCAGACCATCCCCGCGGACGTGTACGAGGCGGCCCGGGTGGACGGCGCGGGCCCGTGGCGGTCGTACTTCCAGATCACGCTGCCGCTGCTGCGCCCGGCGGTCCTCATCGCCGGGATCATCAACGTCATCAACGTGTTCAACTCGTTCCCGATCATCTACGAGATGACCGGGGGCGGGCCGGGCAACGACACCGACACCACCACCACGTTCATGTACAAGCTGGCCTTCTCCGACCAGCACGTCGGCGAGTCCGCGGCGATGTCGGTGATCAACTTCGCGCTCGTGCTGGTCATGGTGGCGCTGTACCTGTCCTTCTCGCGCTGGCGGGAGGAGACGCGATGAGCGAGCGGACGACCGCGACGGCCTCTTCGGGCGAACAGGCCGGACGGGCCAGGCGGGCCGGGCGGCGGCCGGTGCGGCTGCGGACGGTGCTGCTGACCGCCGTCGGATGGCTGGTCGGGCTGCTGTTCGTGCTGCCCTACCTGCAGATGTTCCTGACGTCGCTGAAGACGCCGTCGGACCTCACGCGCTCGCCGGGCTCGTACGTGCCGTCCCACTGGCAGTGGTCGAACTACGCGGACGTGTGGAAGGGCACCGGCGTCGGGCAGGCGCTGGCGGTGTCGCTGGAGGTCGCGGTCGCGTCGACCCTGGTGACGCTGCTGTGCGCGCTTCCCGCCGCCTACTACACCGCGCGCAACCGGTTCCGGGGGCGCGGGGCGTTCCTGCTGCTCGTCCTGGTGACGCAGATGTTCGCGCCGACGGCGCTGGTCATCGGCATCTACCGGGAGATGGTGGCGCTCAACCTCACCGACACGCTGCTCGCGCTGATCCTGGTGAACGCCGCGTTCAACCTGCCGTTCTGCGTGTGGATCCTGCACGGGTACTTCTCGTCGATCCCGCGCGAGCTGGAGGAGGCGGCGTTCCTGGACGGCGCGGGCCGGATGGCGGCGCTGGCCCGGGTGACCCTGCCGATCTCCATGCCGGGCGTGGTCACGGCGATCGTCTACACGTTCATCGCGGCGTGGAACGAGTTCATCGTCGCGCTGACCGTGACCGTCTCCCCCGACCGGAAACCCCTGACCGTGGTGGCTCCGTCGTTCGTGACGCAGTACCAGGCGCACTGGCAGTTTCTCTTCGCCACCTCGGTCATCGCTATCGTGCCCGTTGTGATCCTCTTTGTCTTTATCGAGCGGTACCTGGTCGGCGGGCTCACCGCGGGCTCCGTCAAATGACGGTCGTCGCCCTGGACGTCGGAGGGACGTCCATGAAGGGCGCGCTGATCGACTCCGGTGGGACGGTCCTCCGCACCGAGGGCCGTCCCACCGGACGCGAGCACGGGCCGGCCACGGTCGTCCGGACGATCCTGGACTTCGCGGCCGAGCTGGCCGCGAGCGATCCCGGCGTCACCGCCGCCGGGATCGTCGTGCCCGGCCTGGTGGACGAGGCGACCGGAACGGCGGTCAACTCGTCCAACATCGGCTGGCGGGACGTGCCGCTGCGCAAGCTCGCGGCCGAGCGCCTCGGGCTGCCCGTGGCGCTCGGGCACGACGTCCGGACGGGCGGGCTCGGCGAGGCCGTCCGCGGGGCGGGCCGCTCCGGCGGCGACTTCCTGTTCCTGCCGATCGGCACCGGCATCGCCGCGGCGATGGTGCTGGACGGCACGCCCTATCCCGGGTCGTCGGGGTGGGGCGGCGAGATCGGGCACGTCGTCGTCCGGCCCGGCGGCGAACCGTGCGCCTGCGGGAACCGGGGCTGCCTGGAGACCTACGCGTCCGCCGCGTCCATCGCGCGGCGCGCGGGCGGGATCCCGGCGGAGGAGGTCGTCCGGCGCGCCGCGGCCGGGGACGAGCGCTGCGCCGAGGTCTGGTCGCTCGCGCTGGACACCCTCGCGGACGCGCTGGCCGCCGCGACGCTGATGCTCGACCCGTCCCGGATCGTGCTCGGCGGCGGACTGGCCGAGGCGGGCGACGCGCTCCTGCCGCCGCTCGCCGAACGCCTCGTCCCGCGCCTGACCTTCCGCACGCCCCCGCCCCTGGTCCCGGCCGAACTGGGGCCCCTGGCGGGCATGCACGGGGCCGCGGTGCTCGCCCAGCGCCTCGTCACGCCCTGATCCCAGGCCGCCGGCGCGGCCTTTCGGAACCCCGGGCGGTGGTCGTCGCTTTCGCAGGACGGCGGCCATCGTCCGGCTTCGGCCTCCCTGGGGACATCCCGGATCCGGCCCGTTCCCAGGGAAGTGGAACGGACCGGATCCGGTCGGAGCGGCGCGGCTCGCGGGTCGCCGTCCGGTCTGGGGGTGCGGGCCGGTGGAACGCGGTCAGGCCAGGGCCTTCTCCGTGGCCGGAGGCTGCTCCGTGGTCGGAGGCTGCTCCGTGATCGGAGGCTGCTCCGTGGTCGGAGGCTGCTCCGTGGTCGGAGGCTGCTCCGTGGTCGGAGATGGCTCAGTGGTCGGGGACCGGTCGGCGGACGTGGACTGGTCGGCGAACTGGGTGCTGTGGAGCTCTGCGTAGCGGCCTCCCTCGGCGAGCAGGGTCTCGTGGGTGCCGCGCTCGACGACGCGGCCGGACTCGATGACGAGGATCTGGTCGGCGGCGCGGATGGTGGACAGCCGGTGGGCGATGATGATCGAGGTGCGGCCGTCGAGCGCCTCGGCGAGGGCCTCCTGGACGGCGGCCTCGGACGTGGAGTCGAGGTGCGCGGTGGCCTCGTCGAGGATCACCACGCGCGGGCGCGCGAGGAGCAGGCGGGCGATGGTGAGGCGCTGGCGCTCGCCGCCGGACAGCCGGTAGCCGCGCTCGCCGACGATGGTGTCGAGGCCGTCGGGCAGCGAGCGGATCAGGTCGTCCAGGCGGGCGCGGCGCAGGACGTCCCAGATCTCGTCCTCGTCGGCCTCGGGGCGGGCGAGCAGCAGGTTCTCGCGGATCGACTCGTGGAACAGATGGCCGTCCTGGGTGACCATGCCGAGCGTCTCGCGGATGGCGTCGAAGGACAGGTCGCGGACGTCGACGCCGCCGAGCCGGACGGCGCCCTCGTCCACGTCGTAGAGGCGCGGCAGCAGCTGCGCGATCGTGGACTTGCCCGCGCCGGACGACCCGACGAGCGCGATCATCTGGCCGGGCTCGGCGCGGAACGACACGTCGTGCAGGACCTCGACGCCGCCGCGCGCGTCGAGGGCGGCGACCTCCTCCAGGGAGGCGAGCGAGACCTTGTCGGCGGACGGGTAGCCGAACCGGACGTGGTCGAACTCGACCGCGACCGGGCCCTCGGGGGCGGGGGCGGCGTCCGGCTTCTCCTTGACGAGGGGCTCCAGGTCGAGGACCTCGAAGACGCGCTCGAAGCTGACCAGCGCGCTCATGATCTCCAGGCGGGCGCCCGCGAGGGCGGTGAGCGGCGCGTAGAGCCGGGTGAGCAGCAGCGCGAGCGCGACGACCGCGCCCGCGTCGAGCTGGTCGCGCAGCGACAGGAACCCGCCGAGGCCGTAGACGAGCGCCAGCGCCAGCGCGGACACGACCGTCAGGGACGTGATGAACACGTGCTGGAGCATGGCCGTGCGGACGCCGATGTCGTGCACCCGGCGGGCCCGGACGGCGAACTCGGCGGACTCGCGGGCGGGCCGTCCGAACAGCTTGACCAGGGTCGCGCCGGGGGCGGAGAACCGCTCGGTCATCTGCGTGGACATGGCGGCGTCGTTGGCGGCGGCCTCGCGGCGCAGCCCGGCCAGGCGGCGGCCCATGCGGCGCGCGGGCAGCACGAACACCGGCAGCAGGACGAGCGCGAGCAACGTGACCTGCCAGGAGATGCCGACCATCACGGCGAACGTGAGCAGCAGCGTGACCATGTTGCTGACCACGCCGGACAGCGTGTCGGAGAACGCGCGCTGCGCGCCGATCACGTCGTTGTTGAGCCGGGAGACCAGCGCGCCGGTGCGGGTGCGGGTGAAGAACGCGACCGGCATGCGCTGGACGTGGTCGAACACGGCGGTGCGCAGGTCGAGGATGAGGCCCTCGCCGATCCGCGCGGAGAACCAGCGGTTGACCAGGCCGAGGCCGCCCTCGGCGAGGGCGAGCGCGGCGATGGCGACGGCGAGGCCGACCACCATGCCGGACGAGCGGTGCCCGACGATCGCGTTGACGACGCGCCCGGCGAGCACCGGGGTCACCACGGTGATCACCGCAAGCATCACGCTGACCAGCAGGAATCCGGTGATCCTGCGGGAGTGCGGGCGTGCGAACGCCGCGATGCGGCGCATCGTCGCCCTGGAGAAGGGACGGCGTTCGTCCTTCGCGTTCATCGCGTGGCGCAGCGAGTGCCACGCGGTCACTTCCATGCTCATGTGCGGTCTGCCCGTCGTCGAGTGGTCGGGATGCGTCGGAGACCCATCCTGGAACCTCAACAAATGTTGAGGTCAACTCCGCTCGCCGCACCACTCTGCCCGAAGGGTCCGACAATCCGCGAGGTACGGTTCTCGAACATGACGATCGATGTCGCGAAGGTCCGGAACGACACGCCCGGATGCGCGCGCGTCGCGCACCTCAACAACGCCGGGTGCGCGCTGCCGCCGCGTCCGGTGATGGACGCCGTCACCGGGCACCTGGAGCTTGAGGCGATGACGGGCGGCTACGAGGCCGCCACCGAGAACGCCCAGGCCGTCGAGCGTTTCTACGACGCGGTCGCCGGGCTCATCGGCGCGCGCCGCGACGAGATCGCCTATGTGGAGAACGCGACCCGGGCCTGGGACATGGCCTTCTACGGCATCGCGTTCGCGCCGGGTGAGCGCGTCCTGACGACGACGAACGAGTACGCCAGCAACGCGATCGCCTACATGCAGCGCGGCGTCCGGGTGGACGTGGTCCCGGACGACGCGGACGGCACGATCGACCTCGACGCCCTGGAGGCCGAGCTCCGCAAAGGCGGCGTGCGGCTCGTCTCGCTGAACCACGTCCCGACGTCCAACGGGCTGATCAACCCGGCCGCCGACGTCGGGCGGCTGTGCCGGGAGGCGGGCGCGCTGTTCCTGCTGGACGCGTGCCAGTCGGTCGGGCAGCTCCCGGTCGACGTCGACGAGATCGGCTGCGACCTGCTGTCCGCGACCGGGCGGAAGTACCTGCGCGGGCCGCGTGGCACCGGTTTCCTCTACGCGCGCGCGGACGTCCTCCCCCAGCTCGAACCGCCGTTCCTGGACAACGCCTCCGCGATCCGGCACGCGCCCGACCGGTACGAGATCCAGCCGGACGCCAAGCGGTTCGAGACGTGGGAACGGTTCGTGGCCGGTCAGATCGGGCTGGGCGTCGCCGCCGACTACGCGAACGCCCTCGGCATGAACGCCATCGCGTCCCGCATCGACATCCTCGCCACGCTCCTGCGCGCGGAACTGGCCGCGAAACCGGGCGTGACCATCCACGACCAGGGCGTCCTGCGGTCCGGCATCGTCACCTTCACCGTGGACGGCCGGACGCCCGCCGAGATCGTCGAGACCGCGCGCGCACGAGGCATCAACCTGAACGTCAGCAAGCCTCGCCAGCACGGATATGACCCGGACGCCTTGGATGCGGTCGTCCGGGCCTCCGTGCACTACTACAACACCGAGGACGAGCTGGAGCGCCTTCTCGCCCTCATCTGACGGTCACGGCTGTTTGAAGGGGGCGAGCACGCGGGCCGCCGCAGGCTCGTTCACCACGAGGCGGTTGGGGTCCTTGGGCGAGAAGCGGTACGGCAGGGTCGTGTAGTGCGCCTTGGACGGATCGGTGCGCTTGAAGCTCTCGGCCAGCGCCTTCATGCCCGCCAGGTCCAGCCCAGGGACGGTCTTCACCGAATCCGCGCCCGCCTTGAGGAACTGGGCGAACCGGATCGGGTTGCTCGTCAGCATGTGCAAGGCCTCACCGTACAGATCGGCCATGAGCCTCTGCTGGCGCTTGATGCGGTCGAGATCCGAGCCGTCACCCATGCCGTGCCGGACGCGCGCGTACGCGAGGGCGCCCTTGCCGTCCAGCTTGTGCTTGCCCGCGCTGAGGTGAAGGCCTGATGCCGGGTCGTTCACGCTCTTCGGCAGTGTCACGGTCACTCCGCCCAGCACGTCCACCATGTGGGCGAAGCCCTTGAAGTTCACGACCACGGCCTGGTCGACGCGGACGGACGTGACCGCCTCCACCGTCTTGATCGCGCAGGAGACACCGCCCATCGAGTACGCCGAGTTGATCAGTCCCGGGCCCGGCCTGGTCTTCCGGCCGTCCGGGCGGACGCACGCGGGCAGCTGCACGACCAGGTCGCGCGGCAGGCTCACCACGGTCACGCGCGCGCGGCCGGCGGGCAGCCTGACCAGCGCCATCGTGTCCGAGCGGGCGGAATCGCGGTGGACGGCGTCCGCCCCCCGCGCGTCCGACCCGAGGACGAGGACGTTCAGCGGACGGTCGTCGACGCGCCCGAGCGGACTCAGCGCCCTGCCGTGATGACCGCCGGACCGCAGCAGGACGGACGGGACGATCAGCAGCGCCGCGACCGCACAGGCGGCGAGGGCCAGCGCCGTCCAGCCGCGCGGACGCAGGCGCCGGCGCCGCGGGGCGTGCGCGGCGTCGGTCAGCCGGGACCGCTGGCGGGCCAGCGACGGCGGCGGATCGTGCTCGAGAGCGCGCCCGAGGTCGCGCAGGGGCGAGAGGTCGTCCACGGCTCAGCCCTCCTCAGCGGTCGGGTCGACGCCGCCGAGCGCGGCGCGGACCTTGCGGCGGGCCCGGTTCAGGCGCGACCGGACGGTGCCGACGGGAATGGACAGGGCGGAGGCGACCTCCTCGTAGCTCAGGTCGCCCCAGGCCACCAGCAGCAGGACGTCCCGGTCCCGGCGGGGCAGCGCGGCGAGGGCCCCGGCGAGCTCGGCGCGGGACTCCCAGGCCGCGACGCCCGCCGCGACCCGGTCGGCGGGGCCGTCGTCCGGGCCGTCCACGGGGCTGCGGCGCAGCGCCCGGTAGTGCGCGGCCTCACGCCGGTGGTGCCGCGCCATGATCTTGGTGGCGATGCCGAACAGCCAGGGACGGGCGTCCGGATGGGACAGGTCGTACCGGTGCCGTCCGCCGAACGCGGCGAGGAAGGTGTCCCCGACCAGGTCCTCGGCGGTCTCGGGGCCGAGCCGCCGGGACACGTAGCGGTACAGCATCCCGGAGTAGCGGTCGAACAGCGCGGCGAACGTCTCCGGATCGTCGTGCGACCGGCGGATCAGCTCCGCGTCGTCCGCCGTCACGGCGGGCGGGGCGGTCATCGTGGACACCACGGCCTTCCCGGGGGTAGCGGGCTCGTTGTCGACCGTGTCTTGCCGTCCGGGCCCGCCCGGGTTCACGATTCCAAGATCACCAATTGATAACGAAGTGAACTTTCGGGATAACCTGCGCATCTTCCCAGAGGTGAGCGCGAGGACTCGGACGCGGGGGTTCGGTCCAGGTCCGCGCTCTTCCGCTTAAGGGGCGAGCAGGAGGACGCGGCGTGACGGACGACGCCCAGAACCGGCCGGACGAGACGGAACCGGCCCGGTCGGAGACGACCGAGGACGCCAGAACCGCGAACGCCACAGGCACCGCCGAGGACGCCGCGGCCACCAAGGACGCCTCGGACACCGTCGCTGCCGAGGACGCCTCGGACGCCGCCGCCGACGCTCCGGCCGAGGACGCCGACCGGCCCGAGCAGCCTGACCAGGCCGAACCGACCGAGCGGGACGCCCCGGACGAGCCCGCCAAGGCGCCCGAGTCCGCCGAGCCCGCCGAAACTCCCGATGCGCCTGCGGCTTCCGAGACTCCTGCGACTCCTGCGGTGTCTGAGGCTCCCGAGGTCCCCGAGGCGCCCGAGCCGGACGGGGGCGAATCCTCGCGCGCGTCGCGCGAGTCGGGCCCGCATCCGATGCAGGCGTCCAAGTCGTCCGGGCAGTGGACGGTCGCGTTCCCGAAGGTCCAGGAGCGCCCGGAGCCCGTGGAACGCCCCAAGCCCGCGGAAGCCCCGGAGCCGGAGCCCGCCGAGCACCCGGAATCCGTGGAGCGGCCGGAGCCGCCGGAGCCCGCGGAGACTCCCGAGGGCCCTGAGCACCGCGAACCCCCGCAGCGCCCTGAGCGTGCAGAGCGCTCAGAGCGTCCTGAGCCTCCGCAGCAGCCCGAGCCTCCGCAGCAGCCTGAGCGCCCGGAGCCGCCGAAGCGGCCGGAGTCCAAGCCCTTCCGGTCGGCGGCGCCGACGGTCGAGGACCGGCTGCCCACTCTTCGGGCCCCGAAGCCTGACGCGCCCGCGCACGAGGAGGATGCCCCGCGCTCCGGCGGTCAGCCCCCTGCCACCCCGCACACCAGCGGATCCCACCCGTCCGGTCCGGACGCGGGAGGCGAGCCGTCCGGGACGTCCCGCACGAGCGGAACGCACCCGGCCACGCCTCGCGTCAGTGGCTCTCACGAGACCACGCCCCGGACGAGCGGCCCGCGCGAAGCCGCCCCGCGCCCTGGTGGGCGGCACGGGGCCCCGCCTCAGACGAGCGAGCCCCACGAGGCCGACCCCCGTCACAGCGGCCGTCACGAGGCCGCTCCCCGGACGAGTGGTCCTCACGAGAACGCGCCTCGTTCCAGCGGCCGCCACCAGGCCACGCCGCCCCAGCCGGGTGCGCAGCCCCAGTCCAGCGGCCAGCACCCGGTCACGCCCCGGACCAGCGGTCAGCATCAGGTCACGCCTCAGAGCAGCGGACAACACCCCGTCACGCCTCAGACCAGCGGTCAGCACCCGGCGGGTCCTCGCGCGAGTGGGCAGCACCCGGCGCAGCCCCGGGTGAGCGGGCAGCATCCGGTCGCGCCCGCCTCCCACGCCGCTCCCCCGGCCGCTCCGCCGGCTCCGGCCGGGCCGCGGACGAGCGTCGACCAGCCGATCGCGCCCCGGTTCACCGCGCAGGCGCACACCGACGCGCAGGCCGAGGCGCGGCTGCGCGCGCAGGCGCAGGCCGCCCAGGACCAGATCTGGGGCGCCGATGTCACGCGCATGGACCCGCCGATCAACCCGTCCCAGTACGCGGTGGGCGTCCAGCCGCGGCAGCCCCAGCAGGCCCCCCAGCCCCAGCCTCAGCCGTCCCCGCAGCCTCGGCAAGCCCGGCAGCCGCAGTACGGGTATGAGACGCAGCAGCCGCAGCCGCACCACACGCAGCAGCGCCAGCCCTATGCGGAGCAGTACGCCGACCAGTACGCGGACCACCGGGCGGCCCGCGAGGACGCGCCCGCGTACGAGGAGGAGCCCCGGAAGGGACGCCGCCGCCTCGTGATCACGCTGGTGGCCGTGCTCGTCCTGGTCGGCGGTGTGGTGGCCGGGCAGCTGATACGGCCGGTGCCGGAGGCGTCGCTGGCGCTCACGCTGTCCAGCGCGAGCCACACCTTCGCCGGTCAGCGGCCCGCCCTGCCGTGGCCGAAGGCGGGGCAGGCGACCGTGTACGTGGACGGCCTGGGCGCGATGGGGTCGTCCGGCGCGCCGACGCCGACGCCCACGGCGAGCGTCGCCAAGGTCATGACGGCGTACGTGATCCTGCGCGACCGGCCGCTGCGCAGTGGCGAGTCGGGGCCGACCTTCACCGTGACGCCGCAGGGCGTGGCCGAGATGCCGGGGCGCAGGAAGCGCGGCGAGTCGCTGCTCGGGATCCACGCGAACCAGCAGTTCACCCAGCGCAAGGCGCTGGAGGCGCTGCTGGTCATCTCGGCGAACGACGTGGCGCACGAGCTGGCCCGCTGGGACACCGGCTCGGACCAGGCGTTCGTCCAGAGGATGAACGACGCGGCGCGGTCGCTCGGCATGACGAACACGACCTACACCGACCCGAGCGGCTATGACTCGGCGACCGTCAGCACGGCCGCCGACCAGGTGAAACTGCTGCGCGCGGCGATGAAGCTGCCCGCGTTCGCCGAGTCCGTCGCGCTGCGCTCCTACGTCCCGGCCGAGGGCGGCCCGGCGCGCAACGCGGGCAACGTCCTGCTCGGGCAGTCCGGCGTGGTCGGCGGCAAGACCGGCTACACCGACAAGGCGGGCGGCAACTTCGTGTTCGCCGCGCGCCGCCAGGTCGGCGGGGTGGACACGCTGATCCTCGGCGCGGTCATGAACCAGCCGTCGCCGAGCGCGATGGGCGCGATCCACGCGGCGCAGCCCCTGGTCGCGGCGGCCGGGAACGCGCTGGTCAGCGCGACGGTCGCGCCGTCCGGGAGCCGGGTGGCGAAGGTGGACGACGGGCTCGGCGGCGGCGCCGGGCTGCGCGCGGCCAAGGCCGTGACCGTGGTCGGGTGGCCGGGGCTGACCGTGCCGTTCGGGGTGGCCGGGGATCCGCCGGGTTCGGCCCCGCAGGGCGCGAAGGTCGGGACGCTGACGGCGGGTCCGGCGCGCGTTCCGCTGGCGCTGGACGCGCCGCTGGGCAAGCCGTCCCTGCTGCACCGCCTGCTCCGCCTCGCCTGAGCGGCGGACGAACGCCCCGATGTGGCGGCGCCCCCGGACGGGGAGCGCCGCCACGCTCGTTCCGTCAGGCGGTCAGGGCGCCTCCGGCCGCTGCTCCTCGGACGCCAGGGCCCCGGCGAGGACGAGCCGTCCGGACGTGCGGACCATGTACGTGACCTCGTCGAGCGGACGGCGCAGCGAGGTGAGCGCGACCAGCGCGGCGAGCAGGGTGTGCCCGAGGACGATCTCGACGGCGTCCCGGTCGGGCACCGGGTCGCCGATGGCCGCGGACAGCCGGTCGCGGACGAACAGGAACAGCACCGTGCGGGCGTCCTCGACGGACGGGTCGTCCGAGGTCACGGCCTGGATGATGGCCGAGGTGAGGGTCAGCTCGCCGGACGCGATCTCCACGATCCGCTCCAGCAGCGAGGTGAGCCGCTCGGTGGGCGTCTCGCCGACGGCGAGCGCGTCGATGTCGGCGGTCACCCGGTGCGCCCAGGTGGCGGCGACCTCGGTGAGCAGGTGGTCCTTGGTGGCGAAGTACCGGTACACGGTGGCGCGGGCGACCCCGGCGCGGTCGGCGACGTCGTGCATGGTGACGGCCTGGTAGCCGCCCTCGTCCGCCAGTTCGCGGGCCGCCTCGAGCAGCCGCTCGCGGCGGGCCTGCTGATCCTTGGTCAACGTCCTGGTGACGGTGATCCGCACCTCGCCGCTCACCCCGCCACGCACACTGCCGCTCAACGCGCCTCCTCGTTGTGACGGCCCCATTGTCCCGCAGATCCGCCCGTGCCGACGGGGGCGCGGTCGAATCGAGACCCGGCGTTCAGGGACGGCCGGGGCCCGGCGTCCGGCCGGGGACCGCGGGTCCGCATCGCGGAGTCTGGCAGAGGCGCGCGCGGATGAGGGCGCGTGGCCGCGACCGGCCGTGCGCGGGACGCCACCCGCCGAACACGGTCGGCCGAGGTGCGAGGCCAATCGCACGACCTCCGGAACGCGTCCGCGGACGCGTTCCGGAGGGGGCGGGCCTCGGGTGCGGAGGGACGGGCCGCGTGCGGAGGATCAGGCGACGACGTCGAGCCTGCGGCGGCGCTCGGCCCACTGGAGCGAGTGCCGGATGGCGTCGCCGATAGTGAACTCGGGCCTCCAGCGCAGGATCTCCCACGCCTTCGCCGGGTCGACGAACGCGCCGACGACGTCCCCGGGACGGGCCGGGGCCTCCTCCACGGCGAAGTCGTCGCCGACGACCTCGCGGAAGGCGTCGACCAGTTCGCGGACGGTCGTGCCGTCCCCGGTGCCGAGGTTGACGACCTGGTAGGCGGGCGGCGCGCCGGCCGGGCGCGCGGGCGGGACGATCGCGTCGAACCGGTCGACGGCCGCGACGAACGCCCGCGCGATGTCCCACACGTGGATGTAGTCGCGGATGGCCGTGCCGTCCCGGGTCGGCCAGTCCACGCCCGTGATCCGGAACGGGACGCCCGACTCGTAGGACTCGATCATCTTGCCGAGGGCGTGCGTCGGCTTGCTGGACTGGAGGCCGGTGCGCATCCTCGGGTCCGCGCCGATCGGGTTGAGGTAGCGCAGCGACACCACGCGCAGCCCGTAGGCCGCGGCCATGTCGCGCAGCGCGGCCTCCGCCATCGCCTTCGAGCGCGTGTAGGGGTTCTGGGGGTCGAGATCGGACGCCTCGGTGACCGAGAGGTCCTGGGACGGGCGGTACATGCCCGCCGTGGACGCGAACACCATCCGGTCGCAGTGGTTGCGCCGCAGGTGTTCGGCGAACTCCAGGGTGCGGGTGAGGTTGACGCGGTAGTAGCGGGCGGGGTCGCTCATCGAGTCGGGCACGACGATCAGCGCGGCGCAGTGCACCGCGACGGCGATGTCCGGATGCTCGGCGAAGATCCGGTCGACCAGCGCGCCGTCCCCGATGTCGCCCTGGTAGAAGATCTTGCCCTCGGTGAACTCCGGACGCCCGGTGACCAGGCTGTCGAGCACGACGGGTGTGACGCCGCGCTCGGCGAAGGCCGACGCGATGGTGCTGCCGATGAAGCCCGCGCCCCCTGTGATCAGGACCTTCACTTGTCTTCCCCTTACCGAAGTGTGCTCCCCGTGGCTCGGTAACCACAGAATCCGCATAGGTCCGGACAAGGTCAACGGCGCGTTTACCAACTGACCGGGACCGGACGCCCGTGAACCGGCGCGCGGGGGGCCGCGTCCGTGTGCGCAGGCGGAATGACCCCGCGCGCGTGAGTGCTCTGACCAGGGACAACGGGAAAGTGTCCGCTGCCGGACGGCCGTCTACAGCGTTTGCGGGATCCGTTCTCGCCGCCGATCGCCGATGGTGGCGGAATGCAGCCCACCCGGGTCCTCATCGTGGACGACCACGCGCTGTTCGCCGAGGCGCTGTCGGCCCGGCTCGCCCGTGAGCCGGACCTGGTCGTCCTGCCCGTCGCGGCGGCGGGGCGGCAGGCGCTGTCCCTGGCCGCCACCGAGCGCCCGCACGTCGTGCTGCTCGACCTGGACCTCGGCCCCGAGAACGGCCTGGACGTGCTGGCGCGGCTGCGCGAGCGCCATCCGGACGTGCGGGTCGTGGTGCTGACCGCCGCGGACGGCGTGGACACGATCGTCCGGTGCGTCCGGCGGGGCGCGGTCGGGTTCCTGTCGAAGACCGAGCGGGCCGAGCGGGTCGCGGGGGTCGTCCGGCAGGCGGCGCGGCGCGGCGGCTGGATCCCGCCGGACCTGCTCGGCGACGTGCTGCGCCGGCTGCTGTCGGGGCAGCCCGAGCCGGACGGCGCGGACCGGCTCCTCGCCGACCTGACGCCGCGCGAGCGCGAGGTCCTCCAGTGCATGGTGGACGGCCTGAACCGCGCGGAGATCGCGGGCCGGCTCGGCCTGTCGGCCAACACCGTCCGGACGCACACGCAGAACCTGCTGGCCAAGCTGGACCTGCACTCGGCGCTGGAGGCGATCACGCTCGCGATGCGCACCGGGATGCGCCCGTCCGAGGACCCCTGAGCCGCGCGCTCCCGCCGGGCTCGGGCGTGCCCCGCGCGCCCCCAGCAAACGACGTAGCCGAGTCGTCTTTGTGGGCGATTCGATCTCTATGCGGCCTTCCTACGCTCGCGGTGTCAGCACCAGCCGAGGGGGCCGTTGCCGTGGAGATCGACGAGGTCGCCGCCCGGGTGATCCGCACCTACTGGGCGCTTCTGCTGGTCGCGACGGTGGTGCCGCTGGTCGCGGTGTTCCTGGTGATGAGCGGGCGGACGCCGCCCGCCGCCGCGCAGGCCCGGATCGTCGTGCCGGGCGGGGCCGCCGCCGGGGCCGCCGGGGACAACGGGGTGAGCGCGGCGGTCAGCACCGCCAAGGCGTTCGCCACCGGGCACGACCTGCTCGCCAAGGTGATCAAGGACGGGCGGCTCGACCGGGACCCCGACAAGGTGGCCAAGCAGATCGGCGTGAAGGGGCTCGGGACGTCCGCGGTGGTCGAGCTGACCGTCAAGGACCAGGACCCGGACGTCGCGCTGAAGCTGGCGCAGTCGGTCTCGGCCGCGACCGTCGACGGGATCAACACCTCGAACCAGAGCGCGATCCAGAGCCAGCTGAACCAGGTCGGGCAGCAGATCACCGCGCTGGAGCGGCAGCAGGCGACCGCCGCGCCGGGACCGGCGACCGACCGGATCCTGACCCAGCTCACCGACCTGCGGACGAGCCGGAGCGACCTGCGCTCGCAGCTGGTGACCACCGGGACGGCCTCGATCGCGCAGCCCGCGATCGAGGCGCCCAAGACCGACCCGACGGTCATGATGACGGTCGTCGCCGGGCTCGGCGGGCTGGTCCTCGGGATCCTCGCGGCGGTCGTCGCGGAGATGGCCCGGCCGACCGTCCCCGGTCAGCGCCGGGTCGCGCGGCGGCTGGACGTCCCGCTGCTGGGCCTGGCCGGCGGGTCGCCGGCGGAGACGGCGGCGCTGGGCCGGCGGGTCCGGCTGGCCGCGCGGAAGGCC
>NZ_RFFG01000120.1 GCF_003696215.1 Actinomadura harenae
GGCCGCCGCCCCCGCCGCCGGACGCGCCAACCACACCGCCCCGGCGCCGACCCCGGCCACCGTCGCCGCCGCGCTGAACGCCGCCGCCGCGTCCCTGTCCGAGGGCAAGCTCGGCCCGGACCGCGCGCACATGCTGGAGATCGGCGAGCACGTCGCCCAGAAGTGGATCTTCGAGCGGGGCCGGGACAACATCCGCGACCTGCTGCCCGGCCCGATCCTGCCGCCGGTCATCGACAAGGAGCTCCTGATCGAGGCCGAGAAGGAGCTCGGCGGGTCGCTGCGCCCCTACCAGGAGGCCCGCACCTGGCTGCGGGACGGCTTCTGGGAGCGGGTGTACCGCGAGTTCGGCATCGGCATCGGCACCTCCGACTGACCCGCGTTCGCTGATCACTCGGACATCGGGCGCGCACGCAGGGTAGTGTCCGGGCCGTGACCATGCCGTCGCGCTCCGCGTCCGCCGCGCGCGCCATGTCCCCAACTCGCGCCATGTCCCTCGTGCGCGCCATGTCCCTCATGCGTGCCGTGTCCACCGCGCACGCCATGTCCACCGCGCACGCCGTGACCTCTGCGCGCCTGCGCGGGGGGACGGCGCTGCTGGTGACGGTGGCGGCTCTGGGGGCGGGATGTGGCGGACCGGTGACGTTCTACCGTCCCGGGCACGGGCCGCCCGGTGCCCCGGTCGTCGTGCTCGGCGCGCCCGCTCCCTATCTCGCGGGCGCGGTCCGGCGGGACGCGGCGGGTGTGTACGCGGCGACGACCGGGGCGTCCGCGCTGGCCGAGTCGCTGCGCCACCTGCCGCAACGCCTGTACGTCCCGGACTCGCTCACCGGCGGCGTCACCGTTCTGGACGCGGGGACGCTGCGTCCGGTCGGGCGGCTGCGTCCTTCCCCGCCTGGGCCCGTCCAGCTCACGGTGGCGCCTGACCTGCGCGAACTCTGGTTGAACGACACGACGCACGGCGCGGTCGTCACGCTGCCGGAGGCCGGGGAGGGGCGGGTTCGGAGCGTCCCGACCCTGCCGTCGCCCAGTCCGACGCCCTCGCCGAAGGAGACGAAGTCGCCTGAACCGGCCACCGCGCCGACCGGGACCATGCGCGGTCCGGTCGTTCCGCACCCGCGCTGGACGGGCGGCTGGACGGGCGGTTGGACGGGCAGGGCGCGTCCGGATGTGGACGAGCGGGGGGCCGGGGCGCGGCCGCGTGGGGTGAGGCCGCGCGTCACGCGGCAGCGTTCGGGAACGCGCGGCCCGGACTGGGGCGGGCCGCGTCCGACCAGGCGCGCCCCGACCCCGGACGGCGGAGTCGAGCGTGAGCCGGGGCGCGGAGCCGGTGGCGACGGGCGCGGGACCGGTGGCAGTGGCGGCGGGCGTGGGGCCGGTGGCGGTGGCGGGCGCGGGCAGGGCGGTGTGCTCGGCGGGCTCCTGGGCACGGACGTGAGTTATGTGAGCGGCTCCTTGTCCGGCGTGCCCGGCAGTGCGTCGCCGCTGGTCACGCGGGTGGGGACGTCCACGCAGCGGTTGCCCGTCCCGGGGACGCTGTACTTCGCGCCGGACACCGAGGCCGCGCTGGTGGTGTCCGCGCAGAAGCGGCAGGTGGACGTCAGGTCGCCGGCGTCGGACGCCTGGACGGCGATCCCGCTGCCCTGCGCGGGCGGGTCGGCGGACTTCTCGGCCGACGCGTCCCGGCTGGCCGTGGCGTGCGCGGAGGAGCGGCGGCTCGTCCTGCTGGACCCGCGGCACGGGCTGGTCGACGCGACCCGGGCGCTGCCCGCGGGGGCGCGGCCGTCCGCGATCCGGCTGCTCCCGGACGGCGCGGAGTTCGCCGTGGCCGACGCGGGCGCGGGCGGCGTGTGGCTGCTGGACGCGCGCGACCTCCGGAACGCCCGGTTCGTCCGGACGGCGCCGGGGGCGTCGGCGCTGGTCCTGAGCCGCGACGCGCGGTCGCTGTACGTCGCGGGGCCGTCCGAGGTGACCGTGCTGGACGTGGCGTCGCGGCAGGTCACGGCGCACTGGCGGGTGCCGGGCGCCGGGCCGCTCGCGGAGGGCGGGGTGTCGGTCGACGGGCGGACGCTGTGGCTGACCCGCCCGTCCGGCGGGACGCTGCTCGCGCTCGACACGCGCACCGGCGTCCCGGAGCGGTCCGTCCACCTCGAGGGGCGTCCGGCGGCGCCGCTGCCGTTCCCGCAGCCCGGACGGCGCGCGCTCGGCGGCCCCGGCATCTACCGCTGACCCGCCTCACGGCGGTTCGCCCTGTTTCCGCAGGTACGTTGGCGATCACGGCGGCTAGGAGCCCTCGCCGGGGACGGCGAGGCCCGTCTCGTAGGCGGCGATCACGGCCTGCGCGCGGTCGCGCAGTCCCAGCTTGCTCAGCACGTTGCTGACGTGCGTCTTCACCGTGTGCTCGCTGACCACGAGGGCTGCGGCGATCTCCGGGTTGGACAGGCCGCGGCCGAGCAGGCGCAGCGTCTCGCGCTCGCGCGCCGTCAGGACGGCGAGCCGCTCGTCCGACGGCACGCGGACGACCGTCCCGGAGGTGAACTCGGAGATCAGCCGCCGGGTCACCGACGGCGCGAGCAGCGACTCGCCCGCCGCGACCACCCGGACGGCGTGCACGAGGTCGTCGCGGCGGACGTCCTTGAGCAGGAACCCGCTCGCCCCGGCGCGGAGCGCGGCGAACACGTAGTCGTCCTGGTCGAACGTGGTGAGCATGACGACGCGGCAGTCCGACTCGGCGCACACCGTGCGCGCCGCCTCGATGCCGTCCATGCCGGGCATCCGGATGTCGAGCAGCGCGACGTCCGGGGCGTGCTCGCGGACGGCGGCGACCGCCTGGAACCCGTCCCCGGCCTCGGCGACCACCTCGATGTCCGGCTGGGTCGAGAGGATCAGCGCGAACCCGGCCCGGACGAGTTCCTGGTCGTCGGCGACCACCACGCGCAGCGTCATGCGGAGATCTTGGCGGACACCGGGGTTCGCGCGGCGGCCGGGGTCACCGGAAGGACGGCGCGGACGGCGAATCCGGGACGGCCGTCGTCGCGCGGGCCCGTCTCGGCCGTCCCGCCGCAGGCCGCGGCGCGCTCCCGGATCCCGATCAGGCCGTTCCCGCCGGACGGGAGCGGCGCCCGGCCGCCGGGCTCGCGGGTCCCGTTCCCGTCGTCGCGGACGGTCAGCTCCAGGGCGTCGGACCGCCAGTTCAGGATGAGTTCGACGTGTTCGGCGCGGGAGTGTTTGACGGTGTTGGTGAGGGCCTCCTGCGCGATCCGGTAGGCGGCGAGTTCGACGTCGGCCGGCAGCGGGCGCGGCTCGCCGAGGACGCGGTGGTCGACGGCGAGCCCGGCCCCGGCGACGCGTCCGGCGAGCTCGGGGAGGTCGGCGAGGGTGGGCTGCGGGGAGCGGGAGGCGTCCTCGCCGTCCTTGAGCAGGGCGAGGACGCGCCTGAGCTGCGCCATCGCGTCCCGTCCGGTCTCGGCGACCGCGTCGAACGTCGCCGCGGCCCGCGCCGGGTCGGACGCCACCAGCAGCGGCCCCGACTCGGCCTGGACGACCATCAGGCTGACCGCGTGCGCCAGGATGTCGTGCATGTCCCGCGCGATCCGCGCCCGCTCCGCCGCGGCCGCCCGCTCCGCCTGGGCCACCGCCCGCTCGGCCTCCGCCGCCGCCCGCCTCGACTCCGCCTCCGCGCGTTCGGATTCGGCCGTGGCGCGTTCGGATTCCGCGGCCGCGCGTTCGGATTCGGCCTCGGCTCGGGCGGCCTCCAGGCGGCGTTCGTTCTCGGCGCGGGCGGCGCGGTCCTCCAGGGCCGCGGCGTGGGCTCGCCCGAGGGCCACGGCGCGTCCGATCGCGTAGGCGGTGACGCACACGAAGACGCCCCGGAACATCGTGTCGGGCGACGGCCGGAGCGCCACGGTCATGACGATCTGCAGGGCGATGACCGCGGTCCGCGCCGTCCGGCCGGAGCGCGACCCGAGCGTGTAGTTGGCGAGGATCGGGCCGTACCAGAGGGGCTGCGCGGCCAGCGGCGACACCATGTCGTACGTCGAGCCGAACCCGGACGAGAGGAGCAGGGCGAGCACCGGCGCGCGGCGGCGGAACGCCAGCGGCAGCGCCGAGAGGGCGACGGCGGCGTACCCCCACCAGTTCCAGTGCCCGCCGCCCTCACGCGGGACGGTCAGCAGCGGCCAGACCTGCGCGAGCAGGACCGCCGAGGCGAGGACGGCGTCCGACGCCCACGTCTCTGACCAGCGGCGGAGCCGCGCGACACCCGGAATATCGGACACCTTGCGCATCCTGTCATGCCCGGCCGCGCGCCGGGAGCGCCCCGGCGTCCGCCCGGAAGCCCGCGTGCCACAGCGGCAGCAGCGGGACGAGCACGAGCGCGCCGGTCAGCGGCAGCAGGTCCAGGGACGCGAGCGACGCGACGACCCCGGCCAGCGCGACCGCGGGCGTCCACACGGGGATCGCGCGGGCGACCGCGCAGCCGACCAGCAGCGCGAGCAGGCCGAGGTAGAAGAGCGCGGGCCCCGGGCCGTAGACGATGGCCTGGACGCCCGGCACCGACTGGACGCGGTCGAACATCCGCGACATCTCGTCGGCGTCGGCGGCCGTCGCCCCGACCCAGATGTCGATGGCGATCTGCACGAACGCCGCGGCCGCTCCCGCGAGCCCGACCACGGTCGCGCCGGTCGCCACGACCCGGCTCGCGGTACCGCCTCCCGCCGTCGCGGCCTCCCGCAACCCCCGCAGAACCGGGACGAACAGGACGATCGAGACGAGGAAGGCGAGGTGCCCGAGCACCCAGAGCACGCCCGGGCCGTGCCGCCCGTCCAGTCCGTCGAGCAGCCGGACGAGGCCGTAGACCGAGATCAGCAGGGGTGCGGCGAGGTAGGGAAGCCGTGTCTTGTTCATGCCGTCGATCCTCGTCCGCGCACCCCGTCGGCCACATCGCCGACACCGGCGATCTCACGCCTCCCCCACACGACCCAGTCCGCGTCCGCGCGGCCCGTCCCGCCTCGCCCGCGCGGGCCAGGCGGGGCGGTCGGTCAGCGGGTGGGGACGCGGCGCCAGGCGGGGACGAGTTCCTCGATCAGGGCCTCGGTCTCCGGCTGGAGCTGGTCGTAGCCCGCGTGGGCGCGGAGTTCGTCGATGACCGCCTGGACGGCGTCGTCGTCGCCGGAGGCGCGGGTCGCGCGGAGCAGGTCGCGCCACAGGACCTCGTCGCGGGAGGCGAAGCGGAGCCCGGCGCGGGACGCGTTCAGGGCGCCGTGCACGTCGCCGCCGTCCAGGCGCAGGACGGTCAGGCGGTGCGCGACGTCCACGATGCGCGCCCCGGCCTCGTACTCGAGCGGCTCGGTCGCGAGCCAGCCGTAGCGTCCCCGTGGACGGTCGGCGAGGAGCGGCCCCCGGACGAGGTCCAGCGCGTACGCCATGTAGGCGGCCTCCGACGACGGCTCGGCGGCCGACCGCCAGATCAGCCAGCGGAACACCGACCAGTCGACGCGGACCTCCGAGCCGAGCCGGATCCGGCCGCGGTCGTCGTGGTACAGGTTCGGGCGGCCGCGCGCGTCGCGTCCGACCCAGTCGGAGACGCGCGCGATGGAGGCGTCCCGGACGGCCTGGCTCACCCCGCGCGGCCAGACGGCGCCGCCGAGGACGGTCGGGTGGACGCCGTTCGGGTGCGTCGCGAGGTAGACGAGGACCTCGGTGCACAGGTCGCGGCGCGCGTCGTCCATCGGGCCCGGGGCGTCCACCTCGACGCGGCCGAGCAGCCGGATGTCGACGGACGAGCGCCCCTCGGCCGGAGGTTCGGCGGCGTCCTGCTCGGACGGCTCGGACAGCGGCACCGACCGCAGGTCCGAGGCGGTGCGGAACAGCTCGAACACGCCCCGGTACTGCTCCTCGGGGACGAGCTGCGCGTCCACCTCGAAGCCGAGGACCCCGGCGTGCAGGCGTCCGGCGCCGTCGACGTCCCAGGTCCAGGTCGCGCCCTGGACGTCGCCCGCGACGAGGTAGCCCGCGGCCATCCGGGTGCCGGTGCGGGCGAGCGCGACCAGCCGGTCGGCCTCCTGCTCGTTGGGGGCGTCCGACATGATCAGGTAGTGCGGCATCCACGCCTCGCCGAACACGCCCTTCGCGCGTCCGGTGAGGACCGAGCCGACGCCGGACGCGGCGAGCGCCTGCCGCACCTCCGCGCTGCGCGCCTCCAGCTCGGGCAGCGCCTCCACCAGCGTCGGGACGGCCCGGACCCGGTCCGGCGCGACGTCGGCGAGTCCCTCGGCGAGCTCCTGCCCGAACCCGACCAGCGTGATCCGCATGTGGTCGGACCAGCGGTTGGTCGCCAGTTCCAGCGCCAGCGCGGCGAGCGCGGCGCGCCGGTTCGCGTCGTCGCCGCGGATCGCGATGAGGCCGTGCGCGGCCTCGAGGTCGACGAGGATGCGCCCGGTCTCGTTCGTGCCGAGCGTCACCAGGCCGGGGTACGGCGCGAGGACGTCCGCGAGGCCCTCGTCCGAGACGTCCGCGGCGCGCAGCCGCCACACCTGGCCGCCGTCGTGGGGGTGCCACGGCGCGGGCGCCTCCGGGTCGGCGGGCGCGATCCACAGGTCCATGCTCTCGGCCCCGAGGTGGACGGCGTAGACGGTCGGCAGCGCGCGCCCTTCGGCGGCGAGCGCCCGGGAGAGCATGCGCAGGCCGAGGTCGAGGAGCCGCGCGCCGTCGTCGTCCGCGCCGACGCGCAGCGCCTGCTCGGCGACCGCCGCGTCCCCCTCGGGGCGGACGATCACCTGGCCGAACGCGCGGTGCCACATCTGCGTCCGGCGGCGGCGGCCGAGCGCGCTGAGCAGGCCGGCGGCGACCAGCGACGCGGCGGCGATGCCCTGCGGCCAGGACATGTTCCGTCCGGGCCCGGCGTGCTCGCGCCGTCCCTGGTCCTGGACGCCCGCCCCGGCCTCCGGGGTCTGGTGGCCGTCCGCCGTGGAGCCGCCGCCCGGCGACGGCGTCCCGGGCGACTCGGCCGGGGTCTGCTGGTGCGCGGGCGGCGCGACCTTCGCCAGTGCCGACTCGCTCGGCGCGGGCGCGGGCTGCGGCTGGTGGCTCGGCAGCTGATGGCCCGGTGCGGGTGCGGGCGCGTGGTGGCTCGGGGCGGGCTTGGGCTGGGCGGGCGCGTGGTGGCTGGGCGTGGGGTGGCTGGGCGCGGGTGTGGGGTGCGAGGGCGCGGGCGTGTGGTGCGGAGGCGCCGGGGTGTGGTGCGGCGGTGTGGGCGTCTGGTGCGGCGGGGACGGGGTGGGGTTGGACGGGGCCGGTGCGGACTGGCTCGGGGACGGGGCCGGTGTGGTGTGGCCGGGGGTGGGCGTGGGGTGGGCCGGTGGTTGGTGGGCCGGTGGCCGGTGGCTCGGCGCGGGGGCGGGCGGGGTGGCCTTGACGGGCGGCTTCGGGGCGTCCGGCTTGGGCTGCTCGTGCGGGACGAGGTGGCCGTGCCGGAAGTAGTCGCCCAGTTCGTGGACGGGGACGACCTGCGCGCCCTTGGCGTCGGCGGGCATCTCGAGGATCCAGCCGGGACGGATCAGTCCGGCGGTGTGCAGGCGGCTGCCGTCCGGCTGGACGTGGTTCTTGTTCAGATCGAAGATCTCGTTGTAGCGGCGGCCCTCGCCGAGGCACTTCTCGGCGATCTCCCAGAGGCTCTCGTGGTGCCGTCCCGCGGGCGGGTGCACGCGGTAGATCTTGGTGGTGGCGGCCTTCTCCACGGGGTTCCCGGCGAGCGTCTCGGTGACCTCGCGGTCGGGGGCCGCGGCGGCGGGCGCGGCGGCCGGACGGTCCGGGGCGGCGGTGGTGGCGGGCAGCCGGTGGTAGGACTCGGTCTGCGTCGTCACGGGCGGCTTGGCGGAGAGCTCGCGTCCACTGAACGCGGGCATGATCGCGCTGGTCGCGGTGAACAGCAGCAGCGCGGCGACGACCAGCCGGTGGACGAGCGACTGCGTCCCGCCGGCGAGCGGGACGCGCACGGGCACGCCGACGCCGCGGACGCCCGCGTACACCTCGACGACGACGCAGGCCGCGAGCTGCAGCCAGGCGAGCCAGACCAGCACCACCAGGATGGCGAGGAGGGCGGACGGCCCGATCCGCTGGGTCAGGTCGGACGTCGCGGGAACGTGGTCCGGGACGGGTGATCCGAAGAGCGTCAGCAGGGCGTACGGGACGCCGATGAGCAGCGCCGCGAGCGCCACCAGCGCCCCGACGCCGGTGAGCACGTCTCCGGCGCCCCGGCGGTGCCGCGGCGGCACCGGCCGCCGCTGCCCCTGGCCGAGGCCCGGCCCGCCAGCCTGTCTCGTCGCCATGGCGCCCCTCGAAGTCGGGATGTCTGCGGGTCCTGAGGTCGCATGGCCATCGTAGACAGGCGCGCCGAACTGGCAATCCCGCGCTGACAACGATCCCGCGACGACTATTTTTGCATCAGTCGATGCAAAACGGTTAGAGTCCCGTCCCATGGCGAGGCCGCGCACCTTCGACGAGGACCGGGCCCTGGACGTCGCGATGCGGCTGTTCTGGGAGAACGGCTACGAGGCCACGTCCACCCGGGACCTGTGCGCGGCGCTCGGCCTCGACCGCAGCAGCGTCTACAACGCGTTCACCAGCAAGCACGAGCTCTTCCGGCGCGCGCTGGCCCGGTACACGGACCTGATGACCGAACGCCAGCTGGAGATCCTCGACACGCCGGACGGCCCGGCGCTCGACCGAATCCGCCGCCTGTTCGCCGTGATCGTCGAGCAGGAGCGCGCGAGCTTCCGGGACGGCCGGGGCGCCGGCTGCCTGTCGGTGAACACGACCGTCGAGCTCGCCGGACGCGATCCCGAGATCGCCGCGCACCTCGCCCGCGACACCGAGCGGCGCCTGGCGTCCCTGCGCGTCGCCGTCGAGGCCGGACGGCGCGACGGCTCGGTCACCTCCCCCCGCGACCCCGCCGACCTGGCCCGCTACCTGAACGCGGTCATCGCCGGGATCCGGGTCTCCGGGCAGGGCGGCGCGGCGCTCGACGCCCTGGCCGCGATCGCCGACACCGCCCTGGACGTCCTCGCCACCTGACTCGATCCGCCTGATCCGATCCGCCTGATCCCGTCCACCTGATCCCGTCCACCTGATCCGGTCCGCCTGATCCGGTCCGCCTGACTCGATCCCCCTGATCCCGTCCGCCCGGGTCTTCCCGGGTCCGCTCTCGCGGCGGTCTTCGCGTGCCCACGTTTTACACCGATCGATGCAGAATGGAGCCCCTCCCATGCCCCGTGCCGTCCCCCTCCTGGCCTTCGGCATCTTCGCCATGGTGAGCAGCGAGTTCGTCGTCGCGGGCCTGATGCCCCAGATGGCGGACGGGCTGCACACCACCGTCCCGAGGATCGGCTACCTCATCACCGCGTTCGCCGCCGCGATGGCGTTCGGCGGCCCCCCGGCCGTCCTCCTGGCCGGACGGCTGCGTCCGCGCGCCGCGCTGCTGGTTCTGTTCGCGGTGTTCCTCGCCGGGAACGTGCTCGCCGCGGTCGCGCCGTCCTACCCGGTCATGGTCGCGGCGCGGATCATCACGGGCATCGCGTCGCAGGCGTTCTTCGGACTGGCGATCACGACGGCCGTCCGGCTCGTCCCGGCCGAGCGGCGCGGACGGGCCGTCGGGGTCGTCCTGAACGGGCTCATGGTCGGGACGCTGCTGGGCATGCCGCTGTCCACACTGGTCGGCGAGCGGTTCGGCTGGCGCGCCGCGTTCTGGACGATCAGCGCGCTCACCCTGCTCGCCGCCGCCGTCACCCGCGCGGGACTCCCCGACCTGGACCCCGCGACCGGCGGGGCGACCGGCGGCGACCGCTCGGCGTTCGGCCGTCCGCGGCTCTGGCTGGCGCTCACGACCAGCACGCTCATCATCGGCGCGACGTTCGCCGCGTTCTCCTACCTCAACCCGATCCTCACCGAGGTCTCCGGGTTCTCGACCGGGACCGTCCCGCTGCTGCTCGTCGCCTACGGCGCGGCGACCGTCGTCGGCAACACGATCGTCGGACGGCTCGCCGACCGGCACACGATGAGCGTCCAGCTCGCGGGGCTGCTGCTGAACATCGGCTTCCTGACCGGCTTCGCCCTGCTCGCGGACGTCCCGGCCGCCGCCGTCGCGTTCATGCTCGGCATCGGCCTGGTCGGCGTCACGATGAACCCGGCGATGGCGACGCGCGTCCAGCGCGCGGGCAACACCGGGCCGCTGGTCAACACCGTCCACTCCTCGTTCATCACGGGCGGCGTCATCGTCGGGTCGTCCGTGGGCGGCGCCCTGATCGGCGGCTACGGACTGCGCGCGCCGCTCTGGCTCGGCGCCGTCCTCGCGGTGCTCGGGTTGCTCACGCTGCTTCCCGACGTCCGCCGCGCCCGTCCCGCGCCCGTCGCGGCCGTCGCGGCCGTCGAGGTCGAGCGCGTCGAGGGGCGCTGACAGGCAGGGCGGGGCGGGGCCTGGGCGACGGCGTCACCGGCGTCGCGCGTGGAACGTGACGGTGGCCGCGCCCAGGACGGCGAGCATCGCCAGGACCACGGCGAACACCGTGCTCCCGGTCGCGAGCCCGAGCGGGTCGCTGAGGTATCCGGCGGCGACCGGCAGCGTCCCGGCGAGCAGGTAGCCGCCGACGTTGAGCGCCGCGTTGGCCTCGGCGAGACGCCGCGCCGGAACGTTGGCGTTCATCAGCGACAGCCCGCCGAGCTGCCCGAGCCCCTGCCCCGCCCCGGCGAGGACGGCCGCCACGACCAGCGGCACGATCTCCCTCAGCTGGACGGCGAGCACGAGCGCCCCCATCCCGGCGAGCGTGCTCGCGGCCCCGGCCGCCAGGACCGTCGTCCGCTCCAGTCCGCGCACGGCGAACTGCACGCCGGTCGCGGCGGAGAACATGACGAACGCGGTCGCGCCCGCGACGATCCGGTTGTCGGTGCCGAGCATCCCGGAAAGCAGCGACGGGCCGAGCGACAGGACGAACGAGGTCGCCGTGATGCCGGGCGCGAACACGGCGATCCCCATCACGAGGTCCCGCCGGTTCCGCCGCGGAACACCCGGGATCCGGACCCACCGTGTCCCTGCCGCGTCGTGCGGGCGTCCGATCGGCATGCGGGTGACGACCGCGATCGCACTGGCCAGGAGGACGGCCTCGACGGCGAACACCGTCCACATCGGGCCCGTCTCGGACAGGACGCCGGAGAGCAGCGGCCCGAGCCCCGCGCCGAACACCATCGCGGTCGACGCGAGCAGCGCGGCGAGGCGGCGGCGTCCGGGGCCCGCGACGTCGGTGACGGCGGCCATCCCCGCCGACACCGCGGCGCCGACGGCGATGCCGGTGAGCAGCCGCGCCGCCATCAGCGCGGCCACGGACGAGGCCGTCGCGAACAGCCCGCACGCGACGAGCGCGGCGCCGAGCGCGGGCAGCAGGACGGGCTTGCGGCCGAGCCGGTCGGACGCGATCCCCGCGATCGGCAGCGTCCCGAGCAGCCCGAGGATGTAGCAGGCGAAGACCACGGTGAGGGTGCCGCGCGAGAACCCGATCCGGTGCTGCCAGAGCACGTAGAGCGGGGTCGCGGCGTTCGACAGGACGAACACCGCCGTCACCGGCCAGGCCGCCAGCCAGATCCACCGCGTCCCCGCCACCGCCTCGCCGGGCGTCGGTACGGCGGTCGTCGTCGGCACGGCGGCTGACGATCGGGGCAGGGCCATGAAGGTCCTCCTTGTACGAGTTTTTTCGAACTTAGCATGCAGTACGATCAAACTCGTACAAGGAGGTTCGATGCCCGAGATCCGCGAGATCCCCGTCCCGGTGGACGCGCCGGCGCCACTGCCCGAGCCGGACGCGGACGACCTGCGCCTGGAGACCGTCCTCGGCGCGCTGAGCGACCCGCTGCGGCTGGAGATCGTCCAGCGGCTGCTGCTGGAGCGCGAGGACTTCGACCACACCTGCGGCTGGTTCGGGTTCGACCGTCCCAAGTCGTCCCTGACCCACCACTTCCGCGCGCTGCGCGAGGCCGGGGTGATCCGGCAGCGCCAGTACGGCCTGGAGCGGCGCAGCCACGTCCGCACCGACGACCTCGACGCCCGCTTCCCCGGCCTCACCACCCTCGTCGCCGCCTGGACACCCCCGGCCGACTGACCCCGGCGCGCGGCACCGGACGGCATGGACGCGCCCTCGGGCGCGCCGCCCACGTCCCGCAGGACCCGCCAGCCACCTTCATACCGAGGAGCCGTTTTGGACGACCCGCGCACCCGCCAGGCCTTCCGCGACCTCGCCGAGCACTACGCCGCCGCGTGCGACCGCCGCCGCCCCGACACCATCGCCGGACTGTTCACCGAGGACGGCGTCCTGCTCATCTCCCGCCCCGGCGACACCGCGCCGTCCACCGCCTACCGGGGACGCGCCGCCATCGCCGAGGCCATGACCGGCCTGAACCGGTACCGCGTCACCAGTCACGCCGTCACGAACCAGCTCACCGACACCGAGACGGCCACCGCCGAGACCTACTGCACCGCGTCCCACGTCTACGAGACACCGGACGGCGACCGGCTCTTCGTCATGACGATCCGCTACGAGGAGGCGTTCATCCTCGAGGACGGCCGCTGGCTGTTCGCGTCCCGGCACGCGCGTCGACTGGACCGAGGACCGCCCCCTCAACGCCGCCTAGCCACCAGCACCCCGTTCGCCCCCGGAGACTCGAACCGGACGACCGGCTCGGGCGCGAACCCGACCTCGGTGAGCCAGTCCGCGCACTCGGCCGCGGTGTAGTTGCGTCCTTCGCCCTCGACCAGCATGTTCAGGCTCATCAGCGCGGCCGGCGCGGGGCCGGACTTGTCGTCGTCCACGAACAGCTCGCAGACCAGGAGCAGTCCGCCCGGCGGGAGCGCCTCGTGGACCTTCCGCAGGATGTCCAGGCAGTGCTCCTCGTTCCAGTCGTGCAGGATCATCGAGAGCAGCGCCGCGTCATGGCCGCCCGGGAGCGGATCGTCCCCGAGGAAGTCCCCGGACACGATGTCGATCCGCCGCGCGAACCCCGACTCTCCGACCTTGCGCGCGGCGGCCTCGCACCCCTGCGGCAGGTCGAACACGGTCGCCGTGAGCTCCGGATACCGCCGGCACAGCTCGATGTCGTACGCGCCCGAGCCGCCCCCGACGTCCAGCAGCCGCCGAACACCCCCCAGGTCGACGGCCTGGCCGAGCACCCGCGCGCTGAACGACGACAGCGAGTGCATCGCCGCCCAGAACGTCTCCATCATCTGCGGATCGAAGCCGTCGAACAGGGTCTCCCCCCGGTCGGGATCCCAGCTGGTCGGACGGTTCGTCCGGATGGCCCGTTCGAGTTCGCCCGACCCCCCGTACAGCCGCCGGTAGACCATGTCGACCCATCCGCCGAGGTAGTACGGCCGTCCGCGGACGAGGAACTCCTCCGCCATCGCACTGTTCACGAACCGCCCGTCACGCACGTCGAGCAGCCCCAGTGACGCGCACGCGGTGAGCAGCATCTCCGCGGGCCGCTCCGCGATCCCGAGCCCGTCCACCAGCTCGGCCGCAGTGCACCCCTCCACACCGAACCGCGTGAACAGGTCCAGCCCGACGGCCGCCGCCAGCGTCCTCGTCACCCAGAACCCCGTCGCCATCTCCATCAACGGCCCCGGCGTGACCCGCTCACTCTCCATATCTCAACGGTAGTCGAGTGACTACGCGGTGCGATGGACGCCCTGGAGGATCAGGGGCTGGTGATCTTCAGCGTCGACGGCGAGACCGTGTAGGTCCCGTTGGCGCTGATGCTGTCTCCCCCATTGATCGCGGTCGGGTCACAGGAAGAGCTCACCGAGTACGCGGTGAGATTGCCGCCCGAGAAGGTGAGCTGGTTCCCCTGAAGGGACCAGTTGAGGGTCCCGGTCGTCCCGCCCGGGCCGCCGACCGTGACCACGCAGTTGTCGGCCGGGGAGTTGAGGGAGAACCGCAGGCCGGTGAGCGTGCCGGTCGTGGTCTGCGAGATCGCGTTGTAGCCCACCGCGTTGAACACGTACGGCAGTCCGATCGCCACGACCGACACGGTGAAGCCGGTGGGACCCGCCGTGCACAACCCGGCCGGCAGTCCCGTTTCATGGAAGCTCCACGTGAGCATCTGCCCGATGCCCGCCCCAGGAAGGCCCACACCGTTCGTGAACGAGCTCGTGAAGGACGAGTCCCGGCAGGTCGCGAGTGTCACGCCGGCAGTGGTGTTCTTGAAGTCCGTCCGACCATGCCCGGAGGCCGCCGTCCCACCCGAGACCGTCCACGTCGCGGCCGCGGCGGGCGCGGCCGCCAGACCGACCACACTCCCGGCCCCGACAACGCAGGCCGCCATAAGGCGCACCAAACGCATTCCTCGCTCCATCATTTCACCTTTCCCGCCGACGAAGATCACACCACTTCGCCGCACATTCTCCGATTCACGTCACGATCAGCCACCCCGACATTCTTTTCAAGAGGCGAATTAAATCCCCTCTGGCCACATCACGCCACACTCACATAGTGAGCGACTACGTTTGTAATCATTTGATAGTGCGCCCCCGTTACGGAGTGCACGCCTCGCCGATCGCGGCGGGATTCCAGTAGAAGGGGCGGCATTCGAGCATGCGGCCGTCGCGGACCTTGATCAGCTGGACGATCCGGGTCTCGACGTCGCGTCCGGTCGCCTTGGAGCGGAAGCGGACGCGGTTGCTCACCACGACCGTGTCGGCGTCGCCCCAGTGCTCCTGCTCCAGGAACTCCATCGATTCCCATGTGTCACCGAAGGCCGTCATGAAGCCCTCCATCCCCGCGTGTCCCCGCCATTCACCCGTGCCGCTGAAGGGCATTCCGGGAGCCTGATAGAGCACCACATCCGGATCCAGGCAAGCGGCGACGCCCGCGAAGTCGGCCTTGCCGTGGCCGCCCGCCGCCACATAGGCGGCCTCGGCCTCGTAGAACTTCCGCATCACGGCCCAGGCGTCCGATTCGTTCGTCATGATCCGAGCATGAGCGGCCGGCGTCCGGGGCGCTGGCGGGAATCCGACGAGGGGTTATCGCGGCGTGTCGGCGGTGACCGGATGGGCCGACGCCTGCGACCTCATGTGGAACGAGCCCATGCCGGGGATGATGCCGAGCAGCTGCGGATGGACGGTGATCTCGACGGACACGCGGACCTCGTCCGGCGTCGGGTCGCAGCTCCGGGCGTCCACCTGCTCGCCGAAGTCGTCCAGGAGGGAGTAGGCGCTCGCGCACGCCGTCCCGGTGTCGATCCGAACCTTGCCGTTGTCCCGGAGCGCGGTGGTGTCGATCTGGTTCGCCCCGGCGCGCGCGGCCTGCTCCGCCATGTCGGCGGCATGCTGGCGGGCATGGATCGCCAGGCCACCGTCCACGATGAGGCCCGCCAGCATGAAGACGATCGGTGTGAACAGCACGATGTACAGGGTGATCGTGCCGCGATCGCGCTCTCCCCGCGGCATACGCCGCCGGACGAACCGGCGGACACGGCCCTCGGGCCTCGAGTGGGACGAGGAGCTCATCCGCCCGCTCCGCCCGGTCCGTTCACGGTGCCCTCACCTCGGTAGGTGTAGGTGTCGATGGGCGCGACGGCCTTGCCGGTGATGGACTTGGTGCCCGGCAGGCCGATGAACGCCATGTCCGACAGGTCGACGTGGCAGGTGATGCTGACGGCCACCCGGCCCCCCGCGCCCCACGCGGAGGTGTCGGTGGTGACCTGGGGACCGCCCGCGCACCAGTGATGTCCCTGGAGGTCCGCCTGGGCCGCCTCCATGCCCAGGCGCGCGGCCTCGCCGGCCCCGCGAGCCGTCGAGGCGGCGCGCGCGGCGTCCCGGGCCGCGCCGTCCACCTGGCTCTTGGCGTCCACCATGCGCCCGGCTCCCGCGAGGAGCAGCAGGAACGCGACGACGATCGGTGTCGCGAACACCATCTCCAGTGACATGGAGCCGTCGTCGTCCCGGCGCCACCGCCTCATCCCGTGCCACCCTGGCACGCGGTGCCCGAACCGACGTCCGGACGGAAGCACTCGATCGGTCCGCGCGACCGCTGCGCCACGTGGAACGTCATGAACGGGATGACCCGGACGGCCGTCCCGCGCACCTCGACCCATCGCTCGTCGCCCTCCTGCCCGGCCTGCACCGTCACGGGGTTCAGCAGGTTCTTGCCGACCTGGTCCACGTTGGCGGTGGCCCGCTCGACCGCCAGCCCGTTCCAGTCGCCGCCGGGTTCCGTCCGGGCCGTCCGGGCCCCCGCCTGGGCGGCGGCGAGGGCCACCTGCCGGGCGAAGAAGACCATCGCGAACTGGACGACCAGCAGGATGATGAGGATCAGGATCGGGGTGAGCATGGCCCACTCGATGGCGGACGCGCCCCGGTCTCTCTCGGCCGGGCGCGTCCGGCGAGAACGCCCCGAGGAGCGCGCGACTCCCCCGCGGCGAACGCGACGGGCGTTCCCGGAAGACGGTTCGGAAGGCATCGGGTCGTCAGCCCTGCGGGGTGTTCACCTTGATGTTGTCCGCCGCCTGGTGGATCTGCTTCTTGATGATGAGCCCGATCGCGGCGGCGATCGCGGCGAGGAGGGCCGTGATGATCGCCCACTCGATGGCGGACGCCCCGACGCTGCGGTCCTCCTCCGACCGCAGCCGGTCGACACGGACCGCGAGCATGAGCCGCAGGTACTCCACGCGGGGGTCGGCGAGGGGGTTGAGCGGGAACATGTGCACTCCTTCGAGCGGGACTGTCACGTGGACACGACGATGCGCATCAACGCCGGGTAGATGAGGAAGATCATGAAGGCCGCGCAGAAGAGCAGCTGGGCGACCAGCATCGACTGCGAGCGCTCTCCCGCCTTGCCCTCGATCTCCGACATTTCGCGGCTCCGCATGGAGGCCGCGCGCGCCGTCAGGGACTTGCGGATCTGCGCCCCGTCGTCCGCGACGAGGGTGAGCGCACCGGCGAGATCGCGCAGTTCGGCGATCCCGATCTCGTCCCCGAGACCGCCCAGTGCCTCCCAGGGCGTTCGGCCGGTGATACGGGCGTTGGACAAAGCGTCCCGGATGCGGAGCATCGTCCAGCCGTCGCCCACCGAGGCGGCGGCCATCAGGGCTTCGGGCACACCGCGTCCACCCGCGAGGTTCATGGAGACCAGGTCCAGGAACGCGCCCACGACGTGGCGGAAGTCCTGGCGCCGGGACTCCGCCTCCTGCTTCAGCTGCATGTCCGGGAAGAAGAAGAACGCCGCTGAGAAGAGGAGGCAGACCCACAGCGGAACGGCGTAGGAGACGCCCGCCCCCAGCAACGCGAAGTACGCCACGACCACCGGGGTGAACACGAGGGCGGCGGTCGGCAGCAACACCTTCGTCGCGAGGAAGCCCTCCAGCGACCGTCCCGTGATGGCCAGGTCGGCGCGGATGGAGCGCAGCTGCCAGCCACGGGCGTCACACCACAACGCGAGTTGCCGTCCCAGCCGCGCACGCAGCGCGCCCACACGATCCGTCGTCGGGGAGAGGCGTCCGGAACCCGCCGCCCCCTGGCCGTCGAACCGCGCGGAGTCGAGCGAGGCCAGCCGGGACGCCAGCCCCGGACGGGACGGGAAGAGCGCCCGGGAAAGCAGGTAGAGGCCGAACCCGACGACCGCTCCGGCGAGCAGTGCCCCGGTCACGCGCCACCACCTCCGGCGTCCATGGTGTGCCGTCCTCGCAGGTTGCCGCCGTTCCACTCCGCGACCGTGGACGGCTTCTCGCGTGGCACTCCCGGCGCGGGCTCCGGGGCCGAGGTGAGGAAGCGGTCGGGCAGCTCGTACTTGGCCAGGCGCCGGAGCCACAGAAAGCCTCCGGCGTAGAGGGCGATGATCAGTACCAGGACGAGTTGCCCGAGGAACCCGTCGTAGGGCTTCACGTACGAGCGGTTAAAAACCGCCAGCCCGAGGGCGGTGCCGACGGAGACGGCGACGACGATGCGGACGCTGCGGCGGGTGGCCCTTCGGTCGGCTTCGACGCGGCGGCGCATGTCGAGTTCGGCGCGGGCGGAGGCGGAGAGGGCGCCGAGCATGTCGCGGAGGCCGGGGCCGCGGAGTTTGGCGTTGAGGATGAGGGCGGCGACGACGAGGTCGGCGGACGGGTCGTCCAGGTCGTCGGCGAAGCGGCGGAGGGCCTCGGGCATCGGGACGCGGGTGTGCAGGCGGTCGACGAGGACGCGGAGGGGCTGCTGGAGGGCCGGGGCCGCGGCGCGCAGGGACGCGGGGATGGCCTGTTCGAGGCCGACGGCGCCCGCGATGGTGTCGCGGAGGGACTCGGTCCAGGCGGCGAGGGCCTCGAGGCGGGCCATGGCGCGGCGTTCCTCGGCGGCGCCGCCCGCGAGGCCGTTCCAGGCGAGGACGAGGGCGGCGGTCCCGCCGGCGGCGACGACCCAGCGGGTGACGACGAGGACGGCGAGCGCGCTCATCACGGCGACGCCCGTCCGGGTGGTGAGGGTGCGGAGCAGGTCCTCGCGGCTGCGTCTGGCCGGGCCGGGACGGGCCGGGAGGCCGCGCAGCGCCACGACGAGCAGCAGCAGCCCGCCGCCGACGAGGGCGCCGGTCACGATGGCCAGCAGGACGTCCGAGGCGAACATCAGGGGCCTCCGGGAGCGGTGGGATGGCGCATGGTCACCAGCCGCCGACGGTCGGGTCGTAGCCGTGGTCGGCGAGTTCGGCGGAGCAGGCGACGGGGGCGGCGGGGTGGGCCTGGCCGTCCGGGGCGAGGGCGAAGACCTCGGACGACAGGACGCGGCCGTCGACGCCGGTGACCTCGCGGATGGACGCGACGTAGCGGCGCAGGCGTCCGCCGGTCGCGTAGTCGTTGTGCTTCTCGATGAAGACGACGAAGTCGATGGCCCCCGCGATGAGCATGTGGGTGGCCTCGACGGGGAGGCGTTCCTCGGACTGGATCGCGTAGGTCGCGATGCGGTTGAAGACCTCCATGGAGGAGTTCGCGTGGATCGTCGAGAGGGAGCCGTCGTTGCCCTGCGTCATCGCGTTCAGCATGGTGACGATCTCGTCGCCGAGGACCTCGCCGACGATCACGCGGGAGGGGTTCATGCGCAGGGAGCGGCGGACGAGCTCGGCCATGGAGATCGCGCCCTGGCCCTCGGAGTTCGGGAGGCGCTGCTCGAAGGCGACGGCGTTGGGGTGGAGTTCGGGGAAGGCGTCCAGGCCGAGTTCGAGGGCGCGCTCGACGGTGATGAGGCGCTCGTACGTCGGGATCTCGTTGGCGATGGCGCGCAGCAGGGTCGTCTTCCCGGCGTTGGTCGCCCCGGCGATCATGATGTTCTTGCGGGCCAGGACGGCCGCGCGCAGGAACCGGCCGACCTCGGGGGTGATCGTCCCGTTGCCGACGAGGTCGGACAGGAACACCTTGCCGAGCCGGGCGCGGCGGATCGACAGGGCGGGCCGGACGGTCACGTCCATCACGGCGGAGAGCCGGGAGCCGTCGGGGAGCCGCAGGTCGAGCTGGGGGTTGGCGGTGTCGAACGGACGCGACGACAGGCCGGAGTAGGCGGCGAGGATCTGGATGAGCTCGACGAGTTCCTCGTCGGTCTCGGCGACCGGCTCGCCCATGACCTCGCGTCCGTCGGCGTAGCCGATGAAGACGCGGTCGCAGCCGTTGACGTCGATGTTCTCGATCTCGGGGTCCTCCAGCAGCGGCTGGAGGCGGCCGACGCCGAACAGCGCGGCGTGGACGCCCGCGGCGAGCGCCTCCTCCTCTTCGGCGTTCGGCGGACGGCGCCCGGAGGTGATCTCGCCGCGCGCGAACTCCTCGAGGACCTGGGAGATCAGCGCGCGGGCGAACTGCCGCTCGTCCTCGCCGGACATCGGGGGGAGGCCGTTGGCGGCGTCGAGGCGGCGCTGCTGGGCGAGCCGGTCGCCGACCTCCTGGCGCAGCCGCTTGACGAGCGCGTGGTCCATCAGAACCGTCCCTCGGCCGGGATCGGCTCGGCGAGCGGGGAGCGGTCGAGGCGTCCGGCCAGGGTGGACGCGACCTCGCGGGCGGAGCGGACGAGCAGCGTGCGGTCGAGGCGCCCGCCCCACTGCCCGGACAGCAGCTCGGCGCCCTTCGGGTCGAGGGCGAGCCCGCCGAGGACGGTGACCGGCGCGGACGGGACGCCGCCGCGCGCCTCCATCCGCTGCCGGGTGCCGGTGAGGACGCGGTCGACCTCGGCGACGGACGCGCGGAAGTCGCGCGGGTCGGCGAGGACGACGACGCCGACGGGGGGTCCGCCGCGGAGTTCGCCGGTCAGGGCGGTGACGCGTTCCCGCAGGTGGGCGACCTGTTCGAGGGTGGCGCGGGTGAACAGGACGACCATGTCGGCCTCGCGGAGCAGCTCGTTCAGCGGGCTGCCCGCGCCGAGCCGTCCGCAGTCGGCGAGGACGTCGACGCCGCCGCCCTCGTGGGCCAGGCCGCGGAAGGCGCGCGAGAGCGGTCCCCACAGCCAGGTCATGCCCTGCGCCTGCTCGGCGCTGGTGATGCCGACGAGGACGTCCAGTCCGCCGACGAGGCGCTGGCAGTGCTCGGCGATCTGGTCGGGGCGCAGGCCGCGGCGGGCGGTCGCGGCGAGGCTGAGCAGGCCGCGGGACGGGTTGAGCATGGCGGACCCGTCGGACGTGGCGGGGTCGGCGGGCAGCCGGTACACCAGGTCGCCGCCCGCCTGGTCGCACTCGGCCACCAGCACCGGGCGCGGCCAGACCGCGCCGAGCGCCACCGCGGCCGTCGTGACGCCCGGGGCCCCCTTGTCGGCGGCGAGCGCGATGAGGGCCACGGTCAGCCCCCGCCCGTGCCGGGCGACTTCTTGCCGCGCTCCGACGGGTGGGTCGTCGGGGTGGTGCCGGACGGCGCGTTCCCGGACGGCGCGTTGCCCCGGGGCGAGTCCGCGGCGTCGGACGGGGAGAGCCCGTTCGGCGACGGCGGGACGTCCGATCCGGCGGCCTGGGCCTGCGTGCCGTCCGGGATGAGGGCGACGGCGACGAGGCCGCCGGAGGCGGCCTGCGTGACGGGTCCGACCTGCGCCGGGGTGACGGCGACGTCGAGGCTGAGGCCGTCGCTGCCGAGCCGTCCTCCGCCGCCGTCCGAGACGCCGATGACGATCGCGTCGGGGGCGAGGACGGTGCCCGCGCGCGTGGCGCCGCCGCCGTTGCCGCCGCTCACCGCGTACAGGGCGACGTGCTTGCCGGACTCGAGGCCCTTGGCGGGGAACTGGCCGGGCTTCAGGGAGAGGCCGACGACCATGCGTCCCTGCGCGGCGCCGTTCGTCCGGCTGACCATGGTGTTGGTGAGGAGGGCGCCGCGGACGAGCGGCACGGCCGCGTACGTCTGGGCGACCTTGGCGCGCTCGGACCAGGCGATGTACTCGATGCCGGTGTCGCCGACCTGGACCTCCTGGAGGGCCGACATCGGGATGCGCTGCCCGGCCGCGACCGGCTGCGCGATGCGGATCGCCGACACCCGCTGCCCGCTCGCCATCACCAGGTACGCGCTGGCCAGCGCGCCGCCCAGGACGAGCAGCACGGCCAGCGCCGCGAGCGCCGGCCTGCGCTCGCGCGGCGCGCTCGGCAGCCGCTGCCCGCCCGCCGTGCCGAGCCCGGTGGACCCGA
>NZ_RFFG01000121.1 GCF_003696215.1 Actinomadura harenae
TCGGCCTCGCCCGGCGGCACCTGTCGGTGGTGCAGGCGGCCGGACCCGGCCTCGCCCGCGCCGTCCGGGAGTCCGGCGCGCCGGAGCGCCGCACCCGCCTGGCCCGCCTGGTCCTGGGCTGACGCCGGGCGGGGCGGGGGCCTTCCCCGGGTCGCTCGCACGGCACCGCCGGTGCACGGTCGTGTCACCGGGGCGGGGGAAACCCGCGTAACGGTGTTTACCGGAGGGGTCCGGTGCGGCACGATTCGATCACGAAGGCGCGAACCCGGTGCGACCCCCGGCCGAGTCTCCTTGGGCGGGGCGTCGCCAGCGAAGGAGTGAGATGCCCCAGCAGCGACGCCTCCGGAGGATCGGGTCCGCGGCCACGGCGGTCTCCGCCACCGCCCTGGTCATGACCGTGTTCGGGTCCCCGGCCGCCCACGCCGGGACGTCGGCTTCGGCGGCGGCCGCCGCGGCCGCGGCCAGGCCGTGCAAGAAGGGCACCGATCCGGCCAGCACGCTCGAGAACTGGAAGTGCCAGCTCGACAACCTGCGCGACCGGGTCGACCACCACAACACTCCGTCCCCCACGCCGACGCCGACCAAGAAGCCCGGCACGTCCGTCAAGGGCCCGGGCGGGAACGGCGCGGGAGACCACGACAACGGCGGCGGGGGCGGGGGCGGGGGCAAGACGCCCAAGGGCGGCGACGGCGGCGGCGGGCCGAAGGTGACCGTCCCGACCGGTAACGCGCCGTCCCTCATGAACGACCGGCCCCCGCAGCCGCTCACGGCCGCCGCGCCGGACGGGCGGGAGACGAACCTGACCGGCCTCCTCCCCACGCCGCAGGTCGCCGGGCCGGACGGCGCCCCGGCCGCCGGAGCGCTCCTCCCCCAGACGCACCTGGTGTCGCCGGTCGCCGCGTCCGAGCCGACCGGAGGCGGCCAGATGGTCTGGGTGGCCGGGTCCGCCGCCGTCATCGGCGCCGCCGCCGCGCTGAACCTCAGCCACATCGCCCGCACCATGCGCCGCCGTCCCCGGACCCGCTGAACACGGAAACGGCGGTGGCGCCGGTGTCGAAGACCGGCGCCACCGCCGTCCGGCGCGAACCGATTCACACGGGTTCGCTCACGTGGGCGGGACGGTCACGCGGGCGGGGCGCCGACCGCGTGGAGGCCGCCGTCCACGTGCAGGATCTCGCCCGTGGTCGCCGGGAACCAGTCCGACAGGAGCGCCACGATCGCCTTCGCGGTGGGCTCGCTGTCCTTGATGTCCCAGCCGAGGGGCGCGGTGCGCGGCCACAGGTCGGTCATGGTCTGGAAGCCGGGGATGCTCTTGGCCGCCATCGTGCCGAGCGGCCCGGCCGCGACCAGGTTGACCCGGACGTTCTGCGGGCCGAGGTACTTGGCCAGGTAGCGGCAGGTGGACTCCAGGCCCGCCTTCGCCACGCCCATCCAGTCGTACACCGGCCACGCCTTGGTCGCGTCGAAGTCGAGGCCGACGACCGAGCCGCCGTCCTTCATCAGCGGCAGGCACGCCATGGTGAGCGACTTCAGCGAGAACGCCGAGGAGTGGACGGCGACGGCGACGTCCTCCCACGGGGTGTCGAGGAAGTTGCCGCCGAGCGCGGTCTGCGGCGCGAACCCGATCGAGTGGACGACGCCGTCCAGCCGGTCGAAGCCCGCGTCGGCCAGGTTCCCGGCGAGCGCGTCGAGCTGCTCGGGGTTGGTGACGTCCAGCTCGATGACCGGGGGGACGTCGTCCGGGCCGGACGGGAGCCGCTTGGCGGTGCGGGCGGTCAGCGTCGGCCGCGGGTAGGCGGTCAGCGCGACGCGCGCGCCCTCCTGCTGCGCGACCCGTGCGACGTGGAACCCGATCGAGGCGTCGGTGAGGACGCCGGTGACCAGGATGTTCTTGCCTTCGAGGATGCCCATCGCTCAGTGCCCCATTCCCAGGCCGCCGTCCACCGGGATGACCGCGCCGGTGATGTACGCGGCGTCGTCGGACGCCAGGAACCCGACGGTCTTGGCGATCTCCTCGGGGCGCGCCGTGCGGCCCAGCGGGATCACGCTCTTGATCGTCTTCTGCTGGTCCTCGGTCAGCGCGGCGGTCATGTCGGTGTCGACGAAGCCGGGCGCGACGACGTTGACCGTGATCCCGCGCGAGCCCAGTTCGCGGGCCAGCGACCGGGCGAACCCGACCATGCCCGCCTTGGACGCGGCGTAGTTCGCCTGCCCGGCCGAGCCGAGCAGCCCGACCACCGAGGAGACCAGGATGATCCGGCCCCTGCGGGCCCGCATCATGCCCTTCACCGACCGCTTGGCGACCCGGAACGCGCCGGTGAGGTTGGTGTCGAGGACGGAGGTGAACGCGTCCTCGCTCATGATCGCCAGGAGCGTGTCCTTGGTGATCCCCGCGTTGGCGACCACCACCTCGACCGGGCCCTGCTCGGCCTCCACCTTCGCGAACGCGGCGTCCACGTCCTCGGTGCTGGTCACGTCGCAGCGCACGCCGAACAGTCCCTCGGGGGGCTCGCCGGACCGGTAGGTGACGGCGACCTTGTCACCGGCGGCGGCCAGCTCGCGCGCGATCGCCAGGCCGATGCCCCGGTTCCCGCCCGTCACCAGGACAGAGCGACTCATCTCTTGCCTTCCGTTGTCCACATCACATCGGGGTCGAGCGTATCGAGCGGCGGCCCGGCGGCGAGATGTTCCTTCCCGACAAGATCCTGAGGCCGCCTTTGTTCCGGACGGCCTCGCGCGGGCCCCCGCCCGGCCCCGGATCCGCCCTGGCCGCCCTGCCGGCGCCACGTTCCGACACCGGCCATAACCGTGCGATCAGACGGTGGTCAGGGGGGTAGGTTCAGCAAGGTGCATGACATAGATCCCGCCTTCACCGCACTGCCGCTGCGGGCGCTGGCCGACGCGGCGCTGAGCCGGGCCCGCGAGCTCGGAGCCGAGCACGCCGACGTCCGGGTGGAACGCATCCGCACCCAGAACCTCCGGCTGCGCGACGCCGCCCTGGAGACCGCCTCCGACGACAGCGACCTCGGCCTGTCGGTCCGGGTCGTCGCCGGGGGCACCTGGGGGTTCGCGGCCGGAATCGACCTGACGACCGGGGGCGCGGCCGCGCTGGCCGAGCGGGCGGTCGAGGTCGCGCGCGTCGCCGCGCCGGTCAACCGCGAGCCGGTCGAGCTGGCGCCCGAGCCGTCCCACGGGGACGTGACCTGGGTGTCGTCCTACGAGATCGACCCGTTCGCCGTGTCCACGCAGGACAAGGTCGGGCTGCTGGCCGACTGGAGCCGGCGGCTGCTCGCCGATCCCCGCGTCGACCACGTCGACGCCACGCTGATGCAGGTGCGCGAGAACAAGTTCTACGCCGACCTCAACGGGACGACCACGACCCAGCAGCGCGTCCGGATGCACCCGGCGGTGGAGGCGACCGGCGTCACGGCCGGGGCGTTCGACACGATGCGGACCCTCGCGCCGCCGGTCGGCCGCGGCTGGGAGTTCCTCGTCGGCGGCGTCTACGACTGGGACGTCGAGCTCGGCCGCATCCCGGAGCTGCTGGCCGAGAAGCTGGCCGCGCCGTCGGTCGAGGCGGGCCGGTACGACCTGGTGGTCGACCCGTCCAACCTGTGGCTGACGATCCACGAGTCGATCGGGCACGCGACGGAGCTGGACCGGGCGCTCGGCTACGAGGCGGCCTACGCGGGCACCTCGTTCGCGACGCCGGACAAGCTCGGGACGCTGCAGTACGGGTCGAAGGTCATGAACGTGACCGGCGACCGCACCGCCGAGCACGGCCTCGCGACGGTCGGGTACGACGACGAGGGCGTGGAGGGCCAGGAGTTCGACATCATCACCGGCGGCCTGTTCACCGGCTACCAGCTCGACCGGCGCATCGCGCGGCTCACCGGGGCCGGGCGGTCCAACGGGTGCGCGTTCGCCGACTCGGCGCACAGCACGCCGATCCAGCGGATGGCGAACGTGTCGCTCCAGGCCGACCCGGACGGGCCGGGCACCGAGGGCCTGATCGCCGGGGTCGAGGACGGCATCTACGTCATCGGCGACAAGTCCTGGTCGATCGACATGCAGCGGTACAACTTCCAGTTCACCGGGCAGCGGTTCTACCGGATCCGCAACGGGCGGCTCGCCGGGCAGGTCCGGGACGTCGCCTACCAGGCGAGCACCACCGAGTTCTGGAACTCGATGGAGGCCGTCGGCGGCCCGAGCACCTACGTGCTGGGCGGCGCGTTCAACTGCGGCAAGGGCCAGCCGGGGCAGGTCGCCCCGGTCAGCCACGGCTGCCCGTCCGCGGTGTTCCGCGGCGTCAACATCCTCAACACGGTCAAGGAGGCGGGCCAGTGAGCGCACTCTCCCCGCAGGAGGCCGTGGAACGCGCGCTCGCGCTGTCCCGCGGCGACGACTGCATCGTCATCGCCGACGAGTCGAGCACGGCGAACCTGCGGTGGGCGGGCAACACCCTGACCACCAACGGCGTGACCGGCTCCAGCCGGCTGACCGTGATCGCGCTGCGCCGGGCGGGCGACGGCGTCGCGGCGGGCGTGGTGTCGCGGGCCGCCGTCGACCGGGACGGGATCGAGGACGTGGTGCGGGCCGCCGAGGCCGACGCCGCGTCCAACCAGCCGTCCGACGACGCCGCGGCGCTGCTGTCCGGGGAGTTCGGCGACTGGTCGGCGGCGCCCGCCGGCACCGGCATCGGCGTGTACCGGGACGTGGCGCCCGCGCTGGGCGAGGCGTTCGCCGAGGCCGCGGCGGGCGACCGGCGGCTGTACGGGTTCGCCAACCACGAGGTCGTGTCGACGTTCGTGGGGTCCTCGGCGGGGCTGCGCGCCCGGCACGACCAGCCGTCGGGGATTCTGGAGCTGAACGCCAAGGGCGCGGGCGGCTCGGCGTGGAGCGGTGTGAGCACCCGTGACTTCTCCGACGTGGACGTCCCGGCCATGGCGGCGGACCTGACGCGGCGGCTGGGCTGGGGCGAGCGGCGGGTCGACCTGCCCGCCGGGCGGTACGAGACGGTGCTGCCGCCGTCCGCGGTCGCCGACCTGATGATCTACCTGTACTGGTCGGCGGGCGCCCGGGACGCCGCGGACGGCGCGACCGTGTTCAGCGCGCCGGGCGGCGGCACCCGGGTCGGGGAGAAGCTGGCGAGCCTGCCGGTCCGGCTGTTCAGCGACCCGGGCGCGTCCGGGATCCAGACCGCCCCGTTCGTGGTGGCGCACGCCTCGGCCCGCACCCAGTCGGTGTTCGACAACGGGCTGCCGCTCGGCCCGACGGACTGGATCAGCGACGGGACGCTCGCCGCGCTCACCCAGACCCGCCGGTCGGCGGAGGTCACCGGGCTGCCGGTCACGCCGGCGGTGGACAACCTGCTGATGGCGGGCCCGGACGGCTCGGACGCCACGCTGGAGGAGATGGTCGCGCGGACCGGGCGCGGGCTGCTGCTGACCTGCCTGTGGTACATCCGCGAGGTGGATCCGCAGTCGCTGCTGCTGACCGGCCTCACCCGGGACGGCGTCTACCTGGTCGAGGACGGCGAGGTCGTCGGCGCGGTGAACAACTTCCGGTTCAACGAGAGCCCGGTGGACCTGCTGGGCCGGCTCGCCGAGGTCGGCGGGACGGTCCCGACGCTCGCCCGCGAGTGGTCGGACTTCTTCCAGCGGTCGGCGATGCCGCCGGTCCGGGTGCCGGACTTCAACATGTCCACGGTCTCCCAGGCGTCCTGACCGCGCGGTCGTTCCGGCGGGCGGTCCCCTAGCGCGGGGGCCGCCCGCCGAGCCGTCTGCGGGGGGCTCAGGGCGTCCTGGGCGGGTTTCTGTGCCGCCCAGGAGCAGGTGAGAGCGGTCGGCGGTGTTTCGGCGAGCGTCCACGGGCGGACTTTCCGTGGTTTTTGGGCCGCCTTCAGGATTCGTTCGGGAACGGCGGTGTGTTTTGGACCGACCTGGTGTCGCCGTTCACCAGGGAGGGGTCTACCGTTAAATCGTGAAGGCCAAGCACCAGCGCGGACCGCAGGTCGTGTACACGGTCACCAACGCGCCCCGTCCTCTGTCGGAGGACATCAGCCGCCGCCAGAAGCGGTACCTGGTGTCCATGGGCATCCGCACGGGCTGCTTCCTGGGCGCCGTGTTCAGTGGCGTGGCGGGGGCTCCCCTGTGGGTCGTGGGCCTGTTCGTGGTCGGCGCGGTGTTCCTGCCGTACATCAGCGTGGTGGTCGCCAACGGCGGGCGTGAGCCGGTGTCCCGGGCGCGGTTCGAGACCCCGGAGCGTCCGGACCAGAACGAGGTTTCCGGACATCGTCCAGAAATCGGGTCGTGACATTCTCTTGACTCGGGCCAGGGGGTTTCGGTGTACGATTTGTACCGGCGCTCTGGTCCCCCGTCGGGGCGCCCTTGCCGGTGTTCCGGGCCCCCGTCGGAACACCGATGATGCGACGCCGGGTGGATTGCCCCCGTATCCACCCGGCGTCGCTTTTACTTTCCCGGGGGTCCTCCCCGAGGTTCCCGTGCCGTCACCGTGGCACGCGCTTTGATCCACTTCGGGTTCCCCGGCCACTGAAGCGGGCTTCACCTGGGGCGGCACCCGGATGACCTCCCTCCCGCGCGGGCACAAGGCCCAACGCTGGCCGTATGAGGCCAGCGACCGAAACCCCGGTGGCGCGAACTTCCGCCACGCCCGGGTCGTTCTGGTCCGCCCGTCTCGTCCCGGGGGCCTCAGGGGCTGACGGCGAGGAAGAGGAAGCTCGCGAAGAGGAACAGGTGCAGCCCGGCCTGGAGCAGGTTCGCGCGGCCCGGCACCACGGTCAGGGTGGAGACCGCGACCGTGATTGCCAGCAGCACCATGTGGACCGGCTCGAGGCCGAGCTTCAGCGGCCCGGTCAGCCAGATCGACGCGACCGCGATCGCCGGGATGGTCAGCCCGATGCTCGCCATCGCCGAGCCCAGCGCGAGGTTCAGGCTGGTCTGGAGCCGGTCCCGGGCGGCGGCGCGGACGGCCGCGATGGTCTCCGGCAGCAGCACCAGCAGGGCGATCACCACGCCGACCACGGCCTGCGGCAGGTTCGCCGAGGCCACGCCCGACTCGATCGTCGGGGACTCGACCTTGGCCAGCCCGACCACGCCGACCAGCGCGACCAGGAGCAGCCCCAGGCTGGCCAGGGTGGCCCGCCCGGTCGGCCGGGCCGCGTGCGCGTCCTCCTCGATCACGCCGCCGCTGCTGCGGTCGACCGGCAGGAAGTAGTCCCGGTGCCGGACGGTCTGGGTGAGCACGAACAGGCCGTACAGCGCCACCGACGCGACGGCCGCGAAGGTCAGCTGGGCGGGACTGAACTCGTGGCGGGGACGGCTGGTGGTGAAGGTCGGCAGCACCAGGCAGAGGGTGGCGAGGGTCGCGACGGTGGCCAGGGCCCCGCCCGCGCCCTCGGCGTTGAACACGGCCGTGTGCCGCCGGACGGCGCCGACCAGCAGCGAGACCCCGACGATCCCGGTGGTGGTGATCATCACGGCGGCGAACACGGTGTCCCGGGCGAGGGTGGCGGCCTTGCCGCCTCCCCCGGACGCCATCATGCTCAGGATCAGCGCGACCTCGATCACGGTCACCGCGACGGCGAGGACCAGCGAGCCGAACGGCTCGCCGACCCGGTGCGCGACCACCTCCGCGTGGTGGACGGCGGCGAGCACGGCGCCGGCGAGCAGCAGCGCCACGACCGCCGCCACGGGGCCGGGCAGGACCCGGCCCCAGGTGGCGACCAGCGTCACCAGCCCCAGCCACGGCATCACCCGGGTCCAGGTGATCTTGCGCCCAGCGACTGCGATCATGTTCCGATCGTGCCCACCAGGTCCGGCGTCCATGACGGTCCACGCAGGTGGGGGGCGGTTTTTCGGCTTTCGTCCGGGAAACTTTTCCGGCCCGTGGCCGACCCGCGGGGCCGGGCGCCGGGACCGCGCGCCGACCGAACTAGAATCTTGTTCCAAAGTTCGACGTTCCACCGCGAGATCCATCGCGGGATCCACCGAGAGTTCCGCCGACGAGAGGGGCCGGGCCGTGCGCCGCACGCTCTACAACGAGGACCACGAGGCGTTCCGGGAGACCATCCGGGCGTTCATCGACGCCGAGGTCGCGCCGCGCTACGAGGACTGGGAGAACGCGGGCCACCCGCCGCGGGACTTCTACAACCAGCTCGGCGAGCTGGGCGTCTTCGGCATCCAGGTCCCCGAGGAGTTCGGCGGCGCGGGCGAGACGAGCTTCAAGTACCAGGCCGTCATCGCCGAGGAGTGCGCGCGCGCCGGAGTGGGCTTCGGCGGGTACAGCGTCCACGTCAACCTCTGCCTGCCGTACCTGCTGAAGTACGCGAACGAGGAGCAGAAGAAGCGCTGGCTGCCGCCGTTCGTCTCCGGCGACGCGATGTTCGCGATCGCGATGACCGAGCCAGGCACCGGCTCCGACCTCGCCGGCATCGCCACGACCGCCAAGCGGGACGGCGACCACTACGTCCTGAACGGCGCCAAGACCTTCATCACCGGCGGCGTCCTCGCCGACCGGGTCCTGATCGTCGCGCGCACCTCCCCCGCGACCCCGGAGAACCGCCGCGCGGGCCTGTCCATCCTGGTCGTGGACACGAAGAGCGAGGGCTACTCGGTCGGCCGCAAGCTGGAGAAGATCGGCCTGCGCTCGTCCGACACCGCCGAGCTGTCCTTCGTGGACGTCCGCGTCCCGGTGGAGGACCTGCTCGGCGAGGAGGGCCGGGGCTTCGAGTACCTGACCCACAACCTCGCCGAGGAGCGCCTCGGCATCGCGCTCAGCTCCTACGCGTCGGCGGCCGCGGCCGTGGACTTCGCCAAGGACTACGTCCAGCAGCGCCAGGTCTTCGGCAAGACCGTGTCGTCCTTCCAGAACACCAAGTTCGTGCTGGCCGAGTGCCAGACCGAGGTGGAGGCCGCGCGCTCGCTCGTCGACCGCTGCATCGAGGCCCTGGACGCCGGGGAGCTCACCCCCGCCGACGCGGCCGTCGCCAAGCTGTTCTGCACCGAGGTGCAGGCCCGCGTGGTGGACAAGTGCCTCCAGCTGCACGGCGGCTACGGCTACATCCTGGAGTACCCGATCGCCCGCCTGTACGCGGACGCGCGCGTCACGCGCATCTACGGCGGCACCAGCGAGGTCCTGAAGACCATCATCGCCAAGGACATGAAGGTCTGACCCGGTCCCCTCGTAAAGACCACCGCCGGAAAGCGAACCGGGCGCGCCCCGTGAAGGACGCGCCCGGTTTCCTGAAGGCAGTGGCGAGGAGAGCGAGAGGACTAGAGTCAAAGGGTTTTGAGAAGGAAGCCCCCTCATGGCCTCGCCTCGATCAAGGTAACAGCTAGGCGGGGATCAGGTCACGCAGGTTTTCCGGCGTGACCACCCGCGTCCCCTCCGGCAGGCCCTCGGGACGCTCCAGGCCCAGGTAGAGCACGGGCCCGCCGTCCTCCGGGCCCTTCTGAACGGGCTCGGACGAGGCGTCCCAGGGGACGATCTCGGCGCCGCGTCCGGCCATCAGGTCCACCAGGTGCCGGACGGTGAGGTACTCGCGCTCCACGAAGGCGCGCAGCAGGGCCGAGACCGTCACGCGGGAGCCCTCGACCTGGTTGTGGCTCACGCCGCCCGCCAGGTAGAGGTGCAGCCAGCGGGCCGTCCAGGTGCCGTCGTCGTGCCGCTCGAAGACCAGCGGCAGCGCGACGCGGCCGGGACCGCGCAGCTCGGACTTCATGCGGACGGTGTGCGGCTCGTACGGGCGGCCCTCCTGGTCGGGGTCGCGGGTCATGTAGCCGAAGAACGACTCCGCGACCCGCTCGAACCCCTCGCCGCCGTAGATGTGCACCTGCGGCAGCACGTAGGCGCGCGCGAACCAACCGAGCCGGATGTCGATGAACTCGCTCGCGCCCTCCGGGGCGTTGGTGACGTCGCCGGAGTGCACGCCCGCGCCGTCCTTGAGGTTGGTGAACGAGATCCAGGACGGGGCGCTGAAGCCACTGGACAGCATGAGCGCGGACAGGTCGTAGTCGGTCATCGCCCCGTGCTGCCGCCAGTAGACGAAGAAGCGCAGCACCTCGCCCTCGACGCGCGAGCGCGAGCCGCGCGGCAGGACGCCGAAACCGCCGGTGGTCGCCCGTCCGCTGAGCGGGAGCGCGACGTCCAGCATGTCCGGGTCGACGAGGAGGCGGGCGGCGGCGGGCAGGCGGCGGGCGATCTCGCCGTCCAGCAGGACGATGAGCCGCTGGCGGACGGGCGCGGGGATCGGCCCGCGCCGCTCCGGCGTCATCCAGGCGCGGCCCTGGCGGTTGACGAACATGCGGTACCGGCGGTTCCGCCTGGCGCCCTTGCCCCGCTTCCCGTGGGCTTTCGCGCCGTCCTCGGCGAGGGATCCCTCGCGGTTGGCCAGGTGCTCGCGGACCGACAGCAGGACGCGGCCGGACACGTCCTTCGCGGTGCGCTCGGCGGCGGTCAGGACGGCCTCCGCCTCGTCCGGGAGGGGGTGCAGGCGCAGGAGCCGGTCCAGGGACCGGAACAGGCGTCCGGGCATGGTCGCCAGCAGTTCGACCGCGCCGTGGACGTCGCCGGCGGCCAGCAGCGCCTCGATCCGCGCGTCCGGGGTCGGCGCGGCCTTGTCGCCGCGCGCGACGGCGAACACGTCGGCGGCGTGCGGCCAGCGCGGGTACTCGTGCGGATGAAGGCGTTCCCCGAGGCGCTTCCAGCGCTCGGCGTGGACGCCGGTGTCGGCGAGCTTGGCCGGGCTGCCGGCGACGACCCGGTCGAGCCCGCCGAGCAGGACGCGGCGGATCCGGCGCGGGAACGCGGGGAAGCGGGTCGGCTCCTGGAGGGTGACGTCGCCGCCGGCGAGCGCGCAGGCGAGGCGCAGGACGTCGGTGACGGTGTCGAGGAGCGGTTCGGCGCCCGCGTCGACGCGGGCGTGGTTGACGACGGCGCGGATCTCCCGGACCGGGATCTGCTCGGGCTGCGGGCCGTGGACGTGGTGCCGGGCGAGGACGGTGAGGTCGCGGGCGTCGTCCTCGTTCAGGGGGACGGCGCTCCCGGCGAGCGCGAGGTAGAGGTCGCCGGCCTCGGTCTGCGGGTCGGCGCCGGGGTGCAGGACGGTCAGCCGGTCACCGGCGGAGGCGATCAGCTCGTCGTGGCGGGCCAGCATCTCCTCGTAGGTGTGCTGGTAGTCGCCGTAGGTGGCGAGCGTGAGCAGGTCGAGCGTGCCCTCGCTGATCGCGATCGCGGCCTTCTCCTGGTGGGCGGGCTCGGAGAACGTCGCGCGGACGCAGTCCATCCAGAACTCGAAGGTGTCCGGGACGTTGTTCGGGAAGTCGATGAAGTAGACGTTGTGCCGGACGTGGTCGCCGACCAGTTCCCGGACGGTCGCGAGGGTGCGCACGGCGAGGCTCGCGACGGCCTGGGCGTCCAGCCGCGACAGCGCGGCGAGCAGGTCCCCGGACAGCTTGAACCCGGTGTCCATCAGCGCGGCGTCGAACCGGCGCGCCATGGCCGCCCCCGGTGCCGCCGCGGCGTCTCCGGCGGGGCCGTCCGGCAGCGGGACGCGCCGGGTGTGGCGGACGACGAGGGCCTCCAGGTCGGTCTTCATCGGACCATCCTGGCAAACCCGGATCATCTAGGTCATTCGGTTTTCAAGGGGATCGTCCAGTTCGCGGCGCAGGACGGCCGGTGCCTCGGCGAGGGACGGCCCGTACCAGGTGAGATGGCGTCCGCTCACGAGCGCGCACGGGACGCCGGGGAACGCCTCCGGGCCGTCCCCGGCGGTGAACGCGTACGGCTCGTCGGGCAGGACGACCAGGTCGGGCCGTGCGGCGTTCAGCTCGTCGACCGGGATCCTCGGGTAGCGCTCGGGGTGGCCGCCGTGGACGTTCTCGACGCCGAGGCGGCGCAGGACGTCGCCGGTGAAGGTGTCGCGGCCGACGACCATCCACGGACGCCGCCAGATCGGGATCACCGCGCGGAGCGGCGGCAACACCGGTTCGACGGCCGCCCAGGCGCGTTCCGCCTCGTCCAGCCAGGCCGGGGCGGGCAGGCCGCAGCCCTCGGTGAGCATCGCGCGGAGCTGGGGGAACGCGTCGTCCACGGTGCGGATGTCGGTCACCCAGACGCGCAGCCCGGCCGCGCGGAGCAGCTCGAGGTCGGGCGCGCGGTTCTCCTCGGCGCTGGCGAGCACCACGTCCGGGCTCAGGGCCCGGACGGCGTCCAGGTCGGGGTTCTTGGTGCCGCGCACCCGCGTGACGTCGAGGTCCGCGGGATGGCTGCACCAGTCGGTCGCCCCGACCAGGACGCCGGGCGCCGTCGCCGCGACCGACTCGGTCAGCGACGGCACCAGCGACACGACCCGCACGACGGCGCCAGTCCTCAGACGTTCCGGCGGTACTGGCCGCCGACCTCGAAGAACGCGTCGGTGATCTGCTGGAGGCTGCACACGCGCGCCGCGTCCATGAGCACCGCGAAGACGTTCTCGCCGGACCGGGCGGCGTCCTTCAGCGCGGTCAGCGCCGCCTCGGAGCCGCCGTGGTGGACGCCCTGGAAGGCGCGGACGCGGTCCAGCTGCGACCGCTTCTCGTCCTCGGTCGCGCGGGCCAGCTCGAGCGCCTTGCCGCCCTCGTGCCCGTCCTCGGGGTTGCGGAAGGTGTTGACGCCGACGATCGGCAGCGACCCGTCGTGCTTGCGCTGCTCGTACAGCATCGACTCGTCCTGGATGCGCCCGCGCTGGTAGCCGGTCTCCATCGCTCCGAGGACGCCGCCGCGCTCGCTGATCCGGTCGAACTCGGTGAGGACGGCCTCCTCGACCAGGTCGGTGAGCTCGTCGATGATGAACGACCCCTGGAGGGGGTTCTCGTTCATCGCCAGGCCCCACTCCTTGTTGATGATCAGCTGGATCGCCAGGGCGCGCCGGACGGACTCGGCGGTCGGGGTGGTGACGGCCTCGTCGAAGGCGTTGGTGTGCAGGCTGTTGCAGTTGTCGTAGATCGCGATGAGCGCCTGCAGGGTCGTCCGGATGTCGTTGAAGTTCATCTCCTGCGCGTGCAGGGACCGCCCCGACGTCTGGACGTGGTACTTCAGCTTCTGGCTGCGCTCGTTCGCCCCGTAGCGCTCGCGCATGGCGACGGCCCAGATGCGGCGGGCGACGCGTCCGATGACGCTGTACTCGGGGTCCATGCCGTTGGAGAAAAAGAACGACAGGTTCGGCGCGAAGGCGTCGATGTCCATGCCGCGCGCGAGGTAGGACTCGACGTAGGTGAACCCGTTCGCCAGCGTGAACGCGAGCTGGCTGATGGGGTTCGCCCCGGCCTCGGCGATGTGGTAGCCGGAGATCGACACCGAGTAGAAATTGCGGACGCCCTGGGTGATGAACCACTCCTGGATGTCGCCCATCATCCGCAGGCTGAACTCGGTGGAGAAGATGCAGGTGTTCTGGCCCTGGTCCTCCTTGAGGATGTCGGCCTGGACCGTCCCGCGGACGGTCGTGAGCACCCGCGCGCGGATCTCGGCGGCCTCGGCGTCCGACGGCTCGCGGCCGTGCTCGGCGCGGAACGCGTCCAGGCCTTGGTCGATCGCGGTGTTCAGGAAGAACGCCAGGATCGTCGGGGCCGGGCCGTTGATCGTCATCGACACCGAGGTGGTCGGCGACGACAGGTCGAAGCCGTCGTAGAGCGCCTTCATGTCGTCCAGCGTCGCGATGGACACGCCGGACGTGCCGACCTTGCCGTACACGTCGGGGCGTTCGCCCGGGTCGCGGCCGTACAGCGTCACCGAGTCGAACGCGGTGGACAGGCGGGTCGCGGGCTGGCCCTCGCTGAGCAGCTTGAACCGGCGGTTGGTGCGGAACGGGTCGCCCTCGCCCGCGAACATGCGCGCCGGGTCCTCGTTGTCGCGCTTGAACGGGAACACCCCGGCGGTGAACGGGAACCGGCCGGGCAGGTTCTCGCGGCGCAGGAAGCGCAGCAGCTCGCCGTGGTCCTCGTAGCGGGGCAGCGCGACGCGCGGGATGTGGTTGCCCGACAGGGACTCGCGGGTCAGGCGCGTCCGGATCTCCTTGTCCCGGACGCGGACGACCTGCTCGTCCCCGGAGTACGCCTCGACCGTCGCGGGCCACCGCGCGACGAGCTCGGCGGCCTCGGGGGCGACGGCGCCGCGCGCCTCGGCCAGCTTCGCGTCGATCTCGGCGGTGTCGGTCAGCTCGTCCCGGACGAGCTCGAACCGCTGCGCGCGCCGGACGGCCGCGACCTGCGTCTCGGTCTCGGCGTGGAAGCCGCGGACGGTGTCGGAGATGTCCGACAGGTAGCGGACGCGGTTCGGCGGGATGATCTGCGCGGCGCCCGTGGACGCCTTGGTGGTCACGAGCGGCAGCGTGCCCTCCTCCAGACGCAGGCCGTGCTCGGCGAGCCGTCCGGCGAGGTGCTGGTAGAGGGCGGTGACGCCGTCGTCGTTGAACGTGGCGGCGCTGGTCCCGAACACCGGCATGTCCTCGGGCCTGGAACCGAACGCCTCGCGGTTGCGGATGAGCTGCCGGGACACGTCGCGCAGCGCGTCGGCGGCGCCGCGCCGCTCGAACTTGTTGATCGCCACGACGTCCGCGAAGTCCAGCATGTCGATCTTCTCGAGCTGGGACGCGGCGCCGAACTCGGGCGTCATCACGTACAGCGAGACGTCGACCAGCGGGACGACGGCGGCGTCGCCCTGCCCGATGCCGGGCGTCTCCAGGATGATCAGGTCGTACCCGGCGGCCTTCACCGCGGTGATCATGTCGGCGGCGTTCTCGGGCAGCTCGCGGGCGCCGCGGGTGGCCAGGGACCGGAAGAACACCCGGTCGCCGTCCAGGGAGTTCATCCGGATCCGGTCGCCGAGCAGCGCGCCGCCGCCGCGCCGCCGGGTCGGGTCGACGGCGATCACCGCGACGCGCAGCTTGTCCTGCTGGTCGGCGCGGAGCCGCCGGACGAGCTCGTCGGTGAGCGACGACTTGCCGGACCCGCCGGTGCCGGTGATGCCGAGGACCGGGACGTGCCGGGACGCCGCCGCCTCGCGCAGGGCGTCGAACCCGTCGTAGCGTCCGGCCTGGAGGCAGGTGAGGGCGCGGGCGAGGGCGCGGCGGTCGCCGGACAGCACCTCGTCCACGCGGGACGGCTCGTCGGCGAGGTCGACGTCGGCGTCCCGGACCAGCTCGTTGATCATGCCGGGCAGGCCGAGCCGCTGGCCGTCCTCGGGCGAGAAGATCCGCACCCCGGCGTCCGCGAGCCGCGCGATCTCCCCGGGGACGATCACTCCCCCGCCGCCGCCGAACACCCGGACGTGCTCGGCCCCGGCCTCCTTCAGGCTCCGCGCCAGGTACTCGAAGTACTCGACGTGCCCGCCCTGGTAGGAGCTGATCGCCACGCCCTGGGCGTCCTCCTCCAGCACGGCGTCCACGACCTCGCGCACCGACCGGTCGTGCCCGAGGTGCACGACCTCGGCGCCCTGCGCCTGCAGGATGCGCCGCATGATGTTGATGGCCGCGTCGTGCCCGTCGAACAGGGCGGCCGCCGTGACGAACCGCACCGGGTGCACCGGCACGTGCAGCGATCCCGACATCACAACTCCTTGGACATCCAATATTTAGAAGTTAAAGTAATAACCGTGAGCGCATCAGTCAAGGGCGCGGGGTGCCGTACGGTATGCCCGTGACCGGCCATGACTCCCTCGATCCGATCGCCGAGGCGCACCGCCAGTGGAGCGCCCGGTGGCCCGGGCACGCCGACCAGATGGCGGCCGTGACCTCGGTGATGCGCGCCCAGCAGCTCCTGATCAGCCGGATCGAGGCGGTCCTGAAGCCGTTCGGGCTGACCTTCGCCGCCTACGAGGCCCTCCGCCTGCTCGCCTTCACCCGCACCGGGACCCTCCCCATGGGCAAGATGGGCGAGCGGCTCATGGTCCACGCCGCGTCCGTCACCAACGTGATCGGACGGCTCGAACGGCGCGGCCTGGTCGGCCGGAGCCCCTCCCCCGACGACCGGCGCGTCGTCCTCGCGACGATCACCGGCGACGGGCGCGACCTGGCCGAGACCGCCACTGGGGCGCTGCACGAGGCCGACTTCGGGATGCCCGGCCTCTCCCCGGACCAGGCGTCCGCGATCACCGGGGCCCTGCGCGCCGTCCGCGCCTCGGCGGGCGACCTCCCGCCGGACGACCTGGTCGACGAGCCGGCGGACGAACTGGTGGACGAGCCGGTGGCCGACGCCCTGGACGGCCGGATTCCCAAGGTGCCGCTGGACGGCGTCCTCAGCCCCGGCAACGCGACATGACCGTGCCCCCGGTCCGGGGCACGGTCATGTCGAGGGGTGCGGGTCAGCCGTTCCAGCGGTCACCGGTGAGGCGCTCGTACACCTCGACGTAGCGGGCGCGGGTCGCGTCGACGACCTCGGCGGGGATCTCCGGGCCGGGTGGGGTGCGGTCCCAGTCCAGCGTGGACGACCAGTCGCGGACGAACTGCTTGTCCAGGGAGTCCTGGGTGCGGCCGGGCGCGTACTTGTCCGCGGGCCAGAAGCGCGACGAGTCGGGCGTCAGGACCTCGTCGCCGAGGACGAGCGTCCCGTCGGCGGCGCGGCCGAACTCCAGCTTGGTGTCGGCGATGATGATGCCCCGGTCGAGGGCGAGGGCCGCGCCCCGCCGGTACACCTCGAGGGTGGTCTCGCGCAGCTCGGCGGCGGTGTCCGCGCCGATCTCGGCGACCATCTCGTCGTAGGTGATGAACTCGTCGTGGCCCTCGGTGGCCTTGGTCGTCGGGGTGAAGATCGGCTCGGGCAGCCGGTCCGACTCGACCAGGCCCGGCGGGAGCGTGACGCCGGAGACCGCGCCGTCCTTCTGGTACTGCTTCAGGCCGAGGCCGGTGAGGTAGCCGCGCGCGATCCACTCGACGGGCAGCATCGTCAGCCGCCGGACGCGCAGGGCCCGGCCGGCGTACTCGGCGGGCACGTCCGTGGCGGAGATCACGTGGTTCGGGACGACGTCCGCGAGCTGCTCGAACCACCACAGCGAGAGCTGCGTGAGGATCTTCCCCTTGTCCGGGACCTCGGTCGGCAGCACCACGTCGTACACGCTCACCCGGTCGGTGGCGACCAGGACCAGGTCGTCCCCGTCGGCGTAGACGTCGCGGACCTTGCCCGAGTGGATCAGTTCCATGCGGATCGTTGCCTCAGCTCTCGTTTCCCCAGGTCGGCCGACCAGGAGTGTACCGAGACGCCCCGGGCGCCCGAGGCCGGGGCGTCCCGGGGCGTCCCGCCGGTCACTTCGGCCCGGTCTTCTCCGGGAGGGTGTCGGTCCATTCGGCGGTGATGCTGACCGTCTCCCCGTCCGCCCCCGCGAAGAAGATGCCGCCCTGGAAGTCGATGTAGGTCCTGGAGTTGCGCAGGCGGCCCGTCTCGGGATCGAGGACCACCTCCGTCCCCTGCGGGTCCCCGGCCAAGGGCAGGTTCAGCCGCACGCCGCCCTTGACCCGGCCGAGGCTCTTGACCTCGGGGGCGTTCGCCAGGGCGCGGAAGGCCGCCGCGCGGACCTTCTGGGTGACCGGGCTCTGGGTCGACAGGACGAACAGGTCGCCGAGCACCTGGTAGCGCCGGTCCTGGGCGTTCAACTCACCGGCGCTCGTCCGGATGTGCGCGTTCTCGACGGCCCGGGTCAGCCGGGCGACCAGGGGCGCGGGGGCGTCCGGGAGCGCCCGGAGCTCGTCGAAGCTCATGACGGGCCCGCCGATGCGGAAGCCGGGGTCCTGCTTGGGCGGGAAGAACGGCTTCCAGTCGGTCTTCAGGCCGCTCGTGTAGTGGCGGCCGTCGTGGCGGAACCAGCGGTCGAAGCTCTGGCCCTTGACCAGCGCCCCCTGGGCGTCGGTGGTGAGCGTGCCGAGGTGCCAGTACCTGCCGATCCGCTCCGGGCCGTGGGACGCGGTCTCGGCGGCGGCGAGGAACACCTGGCGGGCGGTCATGGGCGCGGCGGTCCCGGTCGCCGACGGGCCCGCGTCGTGCGCGGACGGGCCGCCGTGGTGGGGGGAGCGGCCGATCGAGCCGGTCGCGAGGGCGACCGTGACGGCGGCGGCCGCCACCCCGGCGGTGAGGCCCGTTCCGGCGAGGGCCCAGCTGATGCGGCGGCGGGCGCGGGCGGGGCCGGAGCCGCCGCGCATGGCGTTCTGGAGCTCGTGGCGGCGGCGGTCCACCGCGTCCTGCGAGGGTTCGGGCTTGGCGAGGGTGTCGGCAAGGACCCGCAGGTCGTCATCCATGGAAGTCCTCCTTGGCGAGGGTCTTGTTGAGCTTGGCGCGGGCGCGGCTGAGCCGGGATCCGACCGTGCCGTAGGAGATGCCGAGCGCCTCGGCGATCTCGTCGTGGCCGAGCTGGGCGAGCGCGACCAGCATCAGGACGTCGCGCTCGCCCTGGTTGAGGGACCTGAGCGCGCGGGCCAGCTCGGGGCGCATCCGGCGGGCGGCGACGGCGGACAGGACGCCGTTCTCGTGGCCGCCCTCCGCCGGTTCCACGGCGCCGCCGCCGCGCGCGAGCGCCTTGTAGTGGCGGGCCTCGCGGCGGCGGTGCCGGGCGATGAGGTTGGTCGCGATGCCGTACAGCCAGGGCCGCAGCGCCCCGCGCTCCGGGTCGAAGCGGTCCCGGGACGCGAACGCCGTGCAGAACGTCTCGGCGGCGATGTCCTCTCCGGCCTGGGTGTCGAGCCGTCCCGCCGCGTACAGGTAGATGTCGCGGAAGTACCGGTCGTACACGGCCGTGAACCGCTCGGGGTCGGCCCGGAACGCGGCGGCGAGCCGCGCGTCCGTCAGGAGCTCGTCCCCGCCGTCCCGGACCGTCCGGGTGGACGTGGCCAGGTCGGCGGTCACGCGATCAGATCCATCATGGGCGTCTCCGCTGTGGGGTCGGTGTTCGGACACCCATGCTTCGCCGGTCGGCCCGATCGCTTTCCCGGAGATTCCGGGGGCGTTGGACCGGGCTTCGCGGGAGATGAACGACATGTGCGGTAAGTCTGGTTCGTGACATAACCGGTTGGGTATAGCCAGAGGAGAAAAGGGTTGAGCTCCTCCCCTGACATGGCGTCCGCCCGCCTTCGTAGAGTCTGCGGTATATCCACCCGTTGATGCCGTTCCGCGGCGTCGTCCCCGGCACACCGTGGTGCCGGGCGGCTCGGGAACGAGGCGGGGACGAAGGAGGACGTGGCGATGGGCGACCCGGCTCAGATGGGCGACCCGGCCCAGAGGCCCCTCACCTACGGCGAGTACCTGCGGCTCGACCGGCTGCTGGCCTGCCAGGAGCCGCGGACCGGCGCGCACGACGAGATGCTCTTCGTGGTCATCCACCAGGTGTACGAGCTGTGGTTCAAGCAGATCCTGCACGAGGCCGCCCTGCTCCAGCGGCGCCTGGAGGACGGCGACAGCGCGGGGACCCTGAGCACCGGCCGCCGGATCGTCAAGATCCTCAAGACCGTCGTCGGCCAGCTGGACGTCCTGGAGACGATGACGCCGCGCCAGTTCGCCTCGTTCCGGGACGCGCTCGGCACGTCCAGCGGGTTCCAGTCGGCGCAGTTCCGGCAGATCGAGGCGGTGCTCGGCCGCCGCCGGTTCCCCGCGTCCGACCTGCGCGACGACGAGGAACTCCAGGGCGCGGTCGCGCGCCGGTCCCTGATGGACTCGCTGATGCGGTACCTGTCCGCGCAGGGGTTCGGGGTCCCGCACGCCGTGCTGGAGCGCGACCCGTCCGAGGCGTGGCGGGCCGACCAGGGCGTCCAGGAGGCGCTGCTGAAGGTCTACGCCGACGAGAGCGGTCCCGCCGTCGAGGTGTGCGAGGCGCTCGTCGACCTCGACGAGGGCATCCAGGAATGGCGGTACCGGCACGTCAAGATGGTGGAGCGGACCATCGGCGCCAAGATCGGCACCGGGGGCTCCGCCGGAGCCGACTACCTGCGCTCCACCCTGTTCACCCCGGCCTTCCCGGACCTGTGGGAGGTCCGGTCGCAGATCGAGGAGACCGTCGTCCATGGCCGCTGAACCGTCCCCCGCCCCGCGGGCTCCCGCGCCCGGCCCGCCGACCCCCCCGGACCCGCCGGGCGGCGTCGCCGTCGTCGGCGCGGGCCGCCCGCCTTCGTAGAGTCTGCGGTATATCCACCCGTTGATGCCGTTCCGCGGCGTCGTCCCCGGCACACCGTGGTGCCGGGCGGCTCGGGAACGAGGCGGGGACGAAGGAGGACGTGGCGATGGGCGACCCGGCTCAGATGGGCGACCCGGCCCAGAGGCCCCTCACCTACGGCGAGTACCTGCGGCTCGACCGGCTGCTGGCCTGCCAGGAGCCGCGGACCGGCGCGCACGACGAGATGCTCTTCGTGGTCATCCACCAGGTGTACGAGCTGTGGTTCAAGCAGATCCTGCACGAGGCCGCCCTGCTCCAGCGGCGCCTGGAGGACGGCGACAGCGCGGGGACCCTGAGCACCGGCCGCCGGATCGTCAAGATCCTCAAGACCGTCGTCGGCCAGCTGGACGTCCTGGAGACGATGACGCCGCGCCAGTTCGCCTCGTTCCGGGACGCGCTCGGCACGTCCAGCGGGTTCCAGTCGGCGCAGTTCCGGCAGATCGAGGCGGTGCTCGGCCGCCGCCGGTTCCCCGCGTCCGACCTGCGCGACGACGAGGAACTCCAGGGCGCGGTCGCGCGCCGGTCCCTGATGGACTCGCTGATGCGGTACCTGTCCGCGCAGGGGTTCGGGGTCCCGCACGCCGTGCTGGAGCGCGACCCGTCCGAGGCGTGGCGGGCCGACCAGGGCGTCCAGGAGGCGCTGCTGAAGGTCTACGCCGACGAGAGCGGTCCCGCCGTCGAGGTGTGCGAGGCGCTCGTCGACCTCGACGAGGGCATCCAGGAATGGCGGTACCGGCACGTCAAGATGGTGGAGCGGACCATCGGCGCCAAGATCGGCACCGGGGGCTCCGCCGGAGCCGACTACCTGCGCTCCACCCTGTTCACCCCGGCCTTCCCGGACCTGTGGGAGGTCCGGTCGCAGATCGAGGAGACCGTCGTCCATGGCCGCTGAACCGTCCCCCGCCCCGCGGGCTCCCGCGCCCGGCCCGCCGACCCCCCCGGACCCGCCGGGCGGCGTCGCCGTCGTCGGCGCGGGCCTGGC